>NVWZ01000028.1 GCA_002746365.1 Thiotrichaceae bacterium | reverse complement strand
CCAGACTAAAAATAGTAAGCGTGATGGTATTCATGGGCGTGTCATTTTCATTGTATGCGTCAAATAATTCTGGGGATAAATCACACGGAATTAGCTACCCAACAGGCTGGAAAAACTGGTCTTCAATAGCCGTATCTCACCGGGTAGATAATCACACATTACGTTTAATTTTGGGTAACCAAATTGCAGTTAAAGCTGCGCGATCAGGTAATACTAACCCTTGGCCAAAGGGTTCGGTGTTAGCCAAAGTGGTGTGGAAAGAATCAAAGAAATCGAGCTGGTACTCAGCCATTGTGCCGGACGAGTTTATTCATGCAGAGTTTATGTTTAAAGATGCCTCGAAATACAGCGATACGTATGGCTGGGGTTGGGCTCGTTGGGTTGGCGGCAAACAGATACCTTTTAATGCTGGGAGCAATATTTGTAGCGACTGCCACAGTCCGGTCAAAGAAAAGGATTGGGTCTTTACTGTACCTGCGGTATTCCCTAAAAATTATGCAGTTGTACCAAGTTTAGTGTGAAGTTAGCTCATTTCTTGTGCGGCCATGTCAGTTTGTTTGAAAACAAAAATCAGCCATAAATAATCTCTTTGCCATAACTTAACTCTAAGGCTTGGCGCTCTACTTTCTTTAGTTGTTTTACCACAAGCGCGTAGGATCGGTCGATCATTCTTTCGAGCTCTTCTTTGGGGACGTCGCCGGGTATTTGTACGCTGTTCCAATGAGCTTTGTTCATATGGTAACCCGGCGTAACTGACTCAAATAAATCACGCAGTATCATGGCTTCATTGGGCTCGCATTTAAGGTTAATACGCAGGCCACCATTGTGTTGTGTGAGTAGCGCGAACATTTTTTTATTTATTTTTAACACCGTTGCTTCGGGGCCAAAAGGGTAATCAATCCTGGCTTCGGGTTTGGATAATAGATAGGGCGTTATTGTGTCGAGATCCATGGGTGGCTGGTCTATCGGATTACATTTAGTTTGRTGACGCTATCAATATATATAGCCGTTGGCGTGGTTACAAATGACTTTTTTGGGATAGCCTTTTGCGTCAGTTAACTGTCGATACAGCTTAATTACATCGAGGGTCGATGCGCTACATTCGGTTGCAGCATTACTGCTCTGGTTTGCAATAGTTAGCGTGCGTAAAGGCGAGCATTCAATGGTTGGTGAAGACGTACTTGTTGCAGGGAGCGCGGTGATAAAAATTACGCTATTAAGCAATGATATTAAGTCGCTGAATTATAAAAAAATGTTCGCGGCCATTCACACTATCTCATACACAAACTAACGGTTTAGCGTATATCTGTTTAGTGGCAGTAATTAACCGAACTCTAATATTCGGCTAAGCGTTGAATCCGATCTTTGGTGATAGGGTGGCTCGAAAAATATGAACTGAGTTGGCTTTGTGTGTCTTCGTCGTGAGAGCCTTGGGTATGATGCGCTTGCAGGCGCTCAAGCATTGCGGTGAAGTGGCTTATATTAACCCCCTGTGATTTAAGATAACTTCGGGCGTATAGGTCGGATTCGGTTTCAAAAGTTCGTGAATAGCTGGCGTCAATCAGCAATGTTGGAATAGCGGCAGCAAGCGAAGAAATAGACGAGACATCGCCAGTTACCATGGTGATTAGCAGCACTACGCCAGAGTCGGCAATTACGCTGCGTAGCGAATGCTTGTGTACAACATGGCCAACTTCGTGGGCCAAAACGCCTAACAGCTCTTCATCGGTTTTTGCTAGTTTTACCAGAGCATCGGTAATGATGACGCTCCCAGATGGCAGCGCAAAGGCATTGGCTCCCAGGCGCGGCGAGCGCCTAAACAGTAGGTGATATTGCTGGGGGTTTTCGGTTTGGCTGGTTACGCCATTAAACAGGTCTGTAAGTTGCTGTTTGCGCTGCTCAGATAACTCGCTAGGTTTAAATACAGATTTATCTAACACTGCTAAGGTGCCCTCGCCAAGCTTAGCACTGGCTTCTATCGGTAAGGCTGCTGCAATAGTTGTGGCCACCGCAGGTATGCCGTATTGCACTGAGCCCCACACGAACACAGCGGCTATAACAACAGCKAMYMSARSATATTTTAATGAGTTTTCAATGCGGTGCACGAGGCTTATACGGCCATCGTTTTTATAGATCTGTAAGAATGAATCTAGCTCGTCGTTACAATGTGTTTCTATTTTTGCATTGTTGTCGAGGTAAATAAAACGCGGCGTGTTTCCAATGCGTTGTGACACACGTACGCTGCGAATATCAACGGTGAACTCCAATGTTTCAGTAGTGCAATGCAGTTCACCGTTTTGTTGAAAGATAATACGAAGCGGCGCAGCGCTGGAATGCTGGCCATCGTAGTAACGCGCATCAATTGTGTGGGTAGGTTCAGGCTTCAAACTCCAAAATCCAGTCCGAAGGCTTCGCCAATTTCTTCGCCGAAGGGTTTGCTGGCATCTGCTGCTTGCACGGTAAATTGGTCTAAGTCACCGGCTACCATAACTTTGGTTTGTTCAAGCCGGTACCGGGCGGTGCGAATGGCAGCCCACGGTGTTGCTAAACCACAAGTTAGAATAATGGCAGCCAAATTGGTGATATAAATTTGTGCAAGAGTTCGTGCTTGCAGGGTACTGCTAAATTCATGCTGGCCAAGGGTAAGGTTATTCCAAACAAGGTTAGTGGTTCTTGACTGAATGTAGGCACCTATTGCCATAAATAAAATCATGAAAAACAGAACGACTGCAAGTGAATATTGAGCGAAGGCCTCAATGTTTTCAATCACGTTGAGCTGGAATGCCGCAAAGGTGCTGATGGCAATGACACCAAAAAGAATGGCCGATGAAATCGCGTAAATCACAAAAAAGGCCTTCACCTCTACGTTGAGCTGAAAGCTGGTTTCACCAAACCGCCGTTTAGCTAATAACTGATATTGCTTGTATATGAAATAAGGATAAGCCAAACCAGCGGTAATCAGGGTCAATATTGCTGCGCCAATATAAACACCAGCGGCATTTGAGTACTCACCATGATAGGAGAACCGAATATTCCGGTAAGCGGTGTTGTGGGCTCTAAATTGTAAAGAGCGAATAATTAACCAAGGAATAACCAGCATTATGGGTAGATAAAGCACCAATCCTGCAACCGGCCATAGCTCGCTAATAGCGGTGTATGCAGCAAATATAATAACGGCGACGAAGCGGCCTTTTAGAATATCCATTGGGGTGGCTAGGTATTCAAAACTTGAACCGGCTAATTCGGTGTTGCCGTAAAAATAGCGATTGGTTCTCACCTTCGCCCAGGCTGAATATATCCCGAGTGTGAGAATCGTTAATGCAATATTAACGATCCAAATTTTAAAAAACTCATCCGCACTGCCATTAAAGGAAATAGTTTCCTGTTTTCGGGTACGTGAGTGGTTAGTTGATAAATTTGCGGTAGCCTCATCAGCGGAGGTGTCAGCACTAGGGGTGAGTGCCCGGTATTTAAGACATTCACCGACGAGAAAACGCGCTACATCGAAGATGAAATTTTCTGGAAAAATGATGGCACCAGCTTCCCGGTAGAATACACCAGCACACCTCTAAAAGATGAGGCGGGAATAACTATTGGTAGTGTTGTCATTTTCAGGGATATTAGTGAGCGTAAAAAAGCAGAAGAACAAGTGAGTAGTCATCGGCGCGAACTGGCTCATGTCGCAAGGGTGAGCACCATGGGTGAGATGGCGTCGGGAATGGCGCACGAATTAAACCAACCGTTAACGGCGATAGCAACCAATGCCGATGCCTGTATTCGATTAACAGAATCTCAGAAAATTGATATAGATAGAGTCAATGATGTACTGGAAATAATTAGTAAGCAGGCACGAAGAGCGGGTGGTATTATTCAGCAGTTGCGTAACTTTGTTAAAAAAGAATTACCTGATCGATCACTGGTTAATCTTAATGATTTGATCAAGGAAGTTCTAATATTAACCAGGCATGGTCTTAAAAATGATTCTGTTAAATTAGATATTCAATTTGACGAAAACCTGCCTGAAGTCTATGCGCATCATATCCAGATTGATCAGGTTATATTGAATCTGGTAAAGAATGCGATAGAAGCCATGTCAAACAATGATTATGAAGATAAGTTGTTGACCATTAAGACTTCAGTTACAGAGAATAATGAACCGATGGTAATGATAGCGGATAATGGCCCGGGGTTTACTGAGGCAATGCGTGATACGCTGTTCACGCCTTTTATTACAACAAAGCAAGATGGTATGGGGCTGGGTTTATCAATCAGCGAAGGTATCATCACCGAACACGGTGGCAAACTTTTTCTTGATAAAAAATCGGATAAAGGCGCGACTTTTAAATTTACTTTACCCACTCAATCTTAGGAGATTGTATATGGATACCTGTAAGGTCTATATCATCGATGATGCTGAAGAAGTTAGAAGTGCTATTACACTATTAATGGAGTCGGTTGGGCTCGATGTTGTAGCCTTTCATTCAGCAGATGATTTTCTGACTAATTATCGAATTGATTTTGAAGGTTGTATTTTACTGGATGTCAGGATGCCGGGCATGAGCGGTTTGGATTTACAGGAAAAACTAAATGAAATGGGTAATGCGCCACCCGTTATTATTATAAGTGGACATGGTGATATACCAATGGCAGTGAAAGCGGTTCAAGCTGGCGCAATTAATTTTGTTGAAAAACCATTTAATGAGCAGGAGTTACTCGATAGTGTACACCGTGCTTTTAAAGTGGATTCGTTACAACGCGGAAAAAACATGAAGGTCGGCGCAATAAAGGAAAAAATCGGCATACTGACAAAGAGAGAAAACGAAGTGCTCTATGCTATCACCGCTGGAAAACGTAAC
Source organism: Thiotrichaceae bacterium (assembly GCA_002746365.1). Taxonomy (GTDB): domain Bacteria; phylum Pseudomonadota; class Gammaproteobacteria; order SZUA-229; family SZUA-229. Next base: position 28,811 of record NVWZ01000028.1, on the reverse strand, counting down.
AAAGTGATAGCAGCTGATTTAAATATATCGCTCTCGACTGTAGAAGCACATCGCGGGCATGTCATGCAGAAGATGGAAGCAAAATCATTATCTGATCTTATGCGAATGGTTATCTATGTTGAGAATGAAGCGTATTGAAGCAATACAGTGAAAATAAATTTTATTGTTTAGGTATGAATGATGTGTCTGTGCTTGACTCTTAGCTGACATCTAAAAGATTAAAAACGGTTAGTCCGCGAATAACGCAAAAGAAACAATATTTTATTTGCGGTTTTTTTTGCGTTCTTTGCGTTATTCGCGGACAAGATTTTTTCTTTTAAAAGTCCGCTCATGGCCGATAACAGCCGCTCCTAAACGAATAGATTAGTTCGATACAAGTTGTTTAATAAAATTAATATACACAGGTTTCCCCCAATCACGACCACCGATAGCCTGATACTTTACTTCACCCTCAGGATTGATTAAAAAAGTAGACGGCAGCCCGCGAGGTTTCCACTCTTCGGTAACCAGCCCATCCACATCCAGTAAACTATTTATATCAACATTGATAGCGCTTAAAAAAGTAAAGATGGTATCTTCGTCTTCAGCCGTATTAACCATTACAATTTTAAGTGTATCATCAGAGAAAGTATCGGCTAATACTTGAAGGGTTGGCATTTCTTCTCGGCAAGGCCCGCACCAGCTTGCCCAAAAATGCAGAAACACCCATTGTCCTCGTGCGGAATTTAATTGAAAGTTTTCACCGTCAATATCAGTTAGATTAAAATTTTTTGCAAGCCCGATTTCATAATGTCGTATACCGGATGGGGGTTCTATCTCAGCCGCGCTGATTGTTGAAAAAATGCAGGTCATTATAATAAAAAGAATTTTTCTTATATTGGCATTCATGGCGCGTCCTCCGCACAGAATAATTTGTCAGTTGAAATGACTAATGTTTTTCCTTGTTTGTTTTTTCCGGTTACGAACTTAGCTTTTAAATTAAAGTAACCTTTAGTGAAGGGTAGAATGATATTGCCACCTTCGCGTTCCCCCGGTAAGTAGTCAAGCGTTTCGGGTATAAGGGTCCAGCGAAAAGTGGATTGTTTGTTTAAAGGCATATTCATTTTTTGCCAACGTTGTTTCCAATGATCTCGATGCTCACGGTTAATAATTTTTCCCTGCGAAGTAAATTCCCAGTCAGACAGGTTCATCCAAATGGTGTCCTGTGTTTTATTGGTCATGCCGACTGAAATAAAACATTGTTTTTTCAGTATCTCAAGCATGGGTTTGGGAAAGCCACGTGCTTCATAAAAAGAGCCCATCTGATCAGGCGTTCTGGGTGTGATTTCCAGTAACATTTCCGGGGTTTCTATGATTATGGGCGGTACGGCTTGCATGCTCGCGACAACGACCAGAGCAGGAATAAATGAAAGCATTGCTAATACCCTAAGGAACCTCTGTTCAATTAGTGAAATCGTATCTTGTAAGCTGAATAATCCATTTTCAGCGTTGTAAAACTTCGCAATAGCCAGCTATTACGCGCGTTTTACGCCTTGAACATGAATCATTCAGCTTACAATCTACTTCATTCATAATTAATCAGAGGCTCCCTAACAATTAATGGAAGTGCCTTTAATATTTCATTGGCGTGGTCTTACTATTATAAGACGTTTCTTAGAGTATTATGTTCAATAGATTATGATGATTAAATAATATCGGACTGTTTCTTCTCGACACGGCAGTATGATTGCTGCTGCTGGTGCTATTAGCTGCCGATATTATAAAATCTTGCTGAAGGATTTCCGCGCAGGTTGTATAATCCCCCATTCAAAAATAGTCGAGAGAATTATGCCTTTAATTAAACCTTTTGCAGGATTACGTCCTGTGCCTGAGCGCGCCAGTGAAGTGGTGGCGCCGCCTTATGATGTATTAAATTCTGCAGAAGCACGTGAACGTGCGGCGGGTCGCCCCTGGAGTTTTTTACATATCTCCAAGGCTGAGATTGATTTAGCAGACGATATTGATCCTTATGACCCAGCGGTCTATGCAAAATCGGCTGAAAACCTGCAAAAAATGCTGGATGAAGGCATTTTGATTCGTGAAGAAAAGCCCTGTTATTACGCCTACCGTTTAATTATGGATGGCCATTCACAAGTGGGATTAGTGGCAGCGGCATCGGTCGCGGATTACGACACGAATCGTGTTCGCAAACATGAATTCACGCGTCCAGCGAAAGAGAATGACCGTGTTCGTCAAATTGAAGCGTTAAATGCGCAGACGGGCCCGGTATTACTGGCTTATAAATCACAGGCTGATATGGATCAGATTCTGGAACAGACGACTAAACAAACGCCACTGGTTGATGAAACCGCGGATGATGGTGTGCAGCACACGTTCTGGTTGATTGATGATGATGCCACCATCGAAAAATTGAGTGCTGGTTTTGAAGCTATGGATGCTATCTACATAGCAGATGGTCATCACCGCTCGGCTTCGGCTTCACGCGTGGCAAAAACGCATGCGAATAGCGATGCAGGTGGTGAGCAGAACAGTGATTATTTCCTGTCAGTTATCTATCCTCATAATCAGATGAATATTCTGGATTACAATCGTGTCATTAAAGATCTAAATGGCCTTAGTAAGGAGGAAGTGCTGGAAAAAATTAAAGCCTCTTTCACTGTTACAGAAGCGTCTGCTGCCGTTAGGCCGACAAAAGCCACTGAATTTGGCATGTATGTTGATGGCCAATGGTATCGTTTGAACATTAATACTGAACTGGTTCCTAATGACCCGGTGGCTTCATTGGACGTAAGCTTGCTCGCGGATAATCTGATTGAGCCGATATTGGCTATCGCTGATCAGCGTACGGATACCCGTATTGACTTTGTGGGTGGTATACGTGGTTTAGGCGAGCTAGAAAAACGGGTAAACAGTGGTGAAATGGCGATTGCCTTTTCATTTTACCCGACCAGTATGGAAGCACTGATGGCAGTTGCTGACGCAGGTGAGGTTATGCCGCCAAAATCGACCTGGTTCGAGCCTAAGCTAGCGGACGGTTTGATTTCACATGTGCTTGATTAGAGGCATAAAACACTTAACCGCAGAGACACAGAGAAAAATGATAATGTTTTAAACCTCTGCGGTGAGATATATTTTTGTTGGTTGGAATAAAGGCCCTGTTTTTAATTGGGCTTTTTTCTTGAATTATATATAATATTAATGTATATATTAATAATTAATGTATATATTAATAAAGAGGTTGTGTGAATAGAGCAAACTGGATTCGTCAGATGCGTATTAAGCAAGGTTTAAAGGGGTTTCAGCTTGCCGAGCGAATGCAGGTGAGTGCTGCCCGGGTGTCGGTGATGGAAAAGGATGAAACGCGCGGTGCGGTGACTTTAAAAATGATGGAGAAAGCGGCAAAAGCGATGGGCTGTCAGTTTGAGTATCGAATTGTCAGGCTAGCAGATAAAAACAAAGAGCAAAATAATAAGCCACGCTATAGAGTAGTGACAAAATAATAGTTGCGAAATTACCGGTATTAATTAGACGAATGTCCGAAATATTGGGCTGAGCAGAGTATAATTCATCGCTCAAATAACTCGATTCATTGTGAAACCCTTGTTGTACAAAAAACTCCAACAACGCTTGAAATTACTCGATACGCCTGAAATGGAAACGGCATTAGCCCAATCTAAAATAGGCCTTGAAAAAGAAAGCCTGCGCGTATTACCAGAAGGCGGCATTACCCAGACGCCACACCCGATAGCCTGGGGTTCTGCGCTCACTCATCCACAAATAACCACCGATTTTTCTGAGGCCTTAACTGAGTTTGTTACACCGCCGTGCAATTCGGTGACAGAAGTGATTCAATCACTGGACGATATTCAAAATTTTGTATATCGAAATCTGGACGATGAAATTTTATGGGCAACCAGCATGCCCTGTGTAGTTGCTGGCGAAACCAGTATTCCACTGGCGAAGTATGGTACTTCCAATGCAGCACAAATGAAAACGGCTTATCGTCGCGGACTCGGTTTGCGTTATGGTCGAGCCATGCAGGTTATTGCCGGCGTGCATTTTAATTATTCGTTTTCTGATTCGTTCTGGCAGCAGTATCAAAAAATATTAAATAATACAGATAATCCACAGGCGTTTATTTCAGAACAATATATGGGCATGGTGCGAAATTTGTTGCGTTTCGGTTGGTTAGTTCCCTATTTGTTTGGTGCTTCGCCTGCAGTATGTAAATCATTTTTAAATGGGCAGGACACGATATTGCAGGAATTTAATAGCAATACTTATTATGAACCTTATGCCACTTCATTGCGATTAGGTGATATCGGCTATCAGAATAATAAAGAGGATTTAGCGGGTATAAAAGCTTGTTATGACTCACTAGATGCCTATACAAATAGTCTGCAGCATGCGATTACTACACCCTGTTCAGCTTACGAAGAAATCGGCGTCAAAGTAGACGGTGAGTATCAACAACTCAACGCCAATATACTGCAGATAGAAAACGAATATTACAGCTCGGTACGACCCAAGCAAATATTACAAGGCGATGAAAAACCCTCAACTGCTTTGAAGAAAAGAGGGGTAGCCTATGTCGAGTTACGCTCCCTTGATGTCAATGCGTTTGATCCACATGGTATTAACTCAGAACAACTGTATTTTCTAGAAGTATTTATGTTATTTTGTTTATTACAGAGTAGCCCTGAATTATGTGAGAATGAGGTTGCTGCAATCGATGAGAATCTTTTGTTAGTTGCACACAAGGGACGTGAGCCTGGGCTGGATTTAAAACGTGCCTGCGCCAACTCAGTCGGCGAAAAAATCAGTCTACGAGATTGGGCAAGTGAATTATGCAATAAGATGAAAGGCGTGGCGAGTTTGTTGGATAGTGCGAATTACTGCGAAAACTATTTTTCCAGTGTTAAATCGCAAATTGCCAGTGTATTTGACCCGGAATTAACACCATCCGCCAGAATGTTAGCTGAAATGAGTGAGCACGACGAAGGCTTCTTTCATTATGCTCAGCGTATGTCTAAACATCATACGCAATATTATGAGAATCATAGTTTGTCAGAAGACAAGAAAATATTTTTTGAAAAGATGGCGAGTGATTCAATAAATATGCAAAAACAAATTGAAGAAAACGATAAAATTAGTTTTGATGAATACCTGGATAACTACTTTAAAAATGCTTAAATTAATCGACAAGATTCCAATTCTTCCATTAGCATTTTTTGCTATTTTCATGTTGTTTGCACCATTCACGCCTGAGCCACACCTGGTTGAAAAAGCGCGTTTGCTGGCTGATGGTGAACTGACTAAACTAATCGATATTTTTGATCTTTTCTGGCACAGTTTCGGGATTTTTTTACTTGCTATTCGTTTAATACGTTACCAATCTACTAATAAAAGTTAATTGATAAATATGAAAGCGTGCATATTAACCATTTTATTTATATTGGCTGTTATAAATACTACGGCCACGGCATCTAATTTCGAAGGCGCAGTGGAAGCGATGCGTACGGGTAATTTTGCAGAAGCCTATTGCATAATGCGGCCCTTAGCTGACGACGGTGATGCCGATGCGCAGTATAATATTGGCTGGATGTATCTTAACGGATATGGGCTACGGGTAAACGACAGTCTCGCATTAGAGTGGTGGAAAAAGGCTTCTATACAAGGCCATACTGACGCTAATTTCTCCATAGGAATGTTATACAGCCTGGGAGAAGGCGACGTACCAAAAGATTCATCAAGGGCAATTGATTATTATTTGCTTGCAGCGAAACAAGAGCAGGACGATGCAATCATGATTTTGAAATCCATGATGATGCGTAATGATAAGGCAATGAAAGGTCGTATGCATTCTATTGTTTTTGAATATGGCCTAATGTTTGGCGATGTTCGCGAAGTTAAAGCACGTAAATTAAATGTAAGAAAAAAACCGACGGTAGAAAGTAGTATTGTTGCCCAGTTAACGAAAGGGCAAAGAGTACTTGAAATGTTTAAGCAGGGTAAATGGAGCCAGGTAGCAATCTTATATAACGAAGGCATAGAAGAGGAAATTCGTGATCGAACCGTGTGGGTATATAATCCGCTATTAGAAGTTGCACAATAATTTTAATTCAATGATGTATTTGAGTATTGTGATTAATTATTAAGGCTGAATCGCATTTTTGTACGTTGGTAATAATTTTCATATTGTTCAGCAAGCTCGCTAAGCCATGCTCTGCGTTTAGCGTTAGGCTCGATTTCTTTCAGTTGGACGGCCAGATGGCTTATTAATCTGAGCACTTTAAGCTGACTTAATAATATGTTTGTTTCAAAGTTGCCACCGTCGAATATAAATTCTTTTGCCGTTGTCATTCTTAAAGAATCCAGGGTCGATTTTTCTATGCTGTTGTTTTCAAGATCATAAAACAAAATAGTGGGTTTTTCGTCAGCTAACAATTTAAGTTTATCGATGGCTACTGCCGATGAATCTGAGATATCGTCGATCAACTCGCTCGATGTTTCATTAATGCCAGTAAATGTGACGATCATTCTTGTTCGCCGAATAGCTGTTAGATATTGCTCATCCTCCAGCAGTAACCTTAGTGCGATATAACCTGACTGATTGTTCGCTGAGATTGAGCTTTTTTTCTGCGGTGACTCTATTACACGTTGGGGGACATCAGAAATAATAAGAGTGCTAACAAGACTGGTTAGTATGAGGGTGTTTAAAAGTAATGGCATCAATTAAAGTCGTGTTGTAAAACATGGAATTTTATTTGTGCGCATTTAATCTTCCTGATAGAGCCTATAGGAAATAGTAGAGTAAATATATTCTACTTAATGGATAAGCGAGTGATATATTATTTTAGTTGTGACTGAAATTCGAACAATAAAAACGCAAAAAGGACACCTTCTTAAGGCTGTTTTTTATACACCAGATAGCAAGGCTAAAGCAGCGGTGCTTATTGTTCCTGCTATTGGTGTGAGTCAATATTATTACCGTGCGTTTTCAGAATGGCTTTGCTCTCATGGTTATCTGGTGGCTACCTTTGATTACATCGGTATGGGTTTGTCCTTATCGGGTAAATTGAAAGATGTCGATACATCCGTTATAAGCTGGGCTGAAAATGATTGTTCTACGATGGTCAAAGCGGTATCTGATGAAATGTCTGACATACCACTATACTGGATAGGGCACAGCCTCGGTGGGCAGGTGTTAGGCTTTGTTAAGCATCAGGAGCGAATTTCAAAAGTCATTACGATAGCCGCTGGCAGTGGCTACTGGCTGGAAAATTCACCACAATTGAAAAAACGAGCCTGGCTACTGTGGTACTTTGTGGCGCCGATCGCAACACAAATATTTGGTTATTTTCCAGGAAAACGATTAAATATGGTGGGTAATTTACCAAAAGGTGTTATCAAACAATGGCGTAGCTGGTGTTTACATCCTGAGTATATGGTTGGTGTTGAGGGAGATTCAGTGAAGGCTTTATTTTCTTCAATGCAAGTACCGATTACTTCTTTTTCTTTTACTGATGATGAGTTAATGTCTGAGAAAAATATAACTTCATTGCATGGTTTTTACAGCTCAGCAGTAAAAAATATGATCAGGATTTCACCAGAAATGATAGGGGCAAAAAAAATAGGCCATTTTGGTTTTTTTAAAAAAAGTTTTGAAGAAACATTATGGAAAAAATATATTTTAACAGAGCTTGAGTGATAAAAATGAACTAATTCACTCCCATCATTCTACCATCAGCAATTTTACTTTTTCTGAATATTCTATTTATGCTAAACCTGAGTAAAGAAATAAATAAATGCATGTTAAGCGACGTTTTTCGGTTTCAGCGGCGGCTGAAAAATATTAAAAAAAACACATTAAATGATAAGTCAGCATCTGAAAAAAGACTGTTACAGTTAGAAAAAGATATCCAGGTATCACTTAACACGGTTAAGTTAAGAAAAGAAAATTTACCGAGTATCACGTATCCAGACGAATTACCTATCGCTCAAAAAAGTGAATTAATTAAAAAAACTATTCGGGAAAATCAAATCACGATTCTATGCGGTGAGACGGGATCAGGTAAAACAACACAACTACCCAAAATTTGTCTGGATATTGGCCTGGGCATAAGAGGGAAAATTGCTCATACACAACCACGTCGTCTGGCAGCACGTGCGGTTTCACAACGCATCGCAGAAGAATTAAATACTCTACCAGGAAATGAAGTTGGTTTTAAAGTTCGATTTTCAGACCAATCGAATGACAACAGTTATATCAAGTTAATGACAGACGGTATTCTGCTGGCAGAATGCAATTATGATCGTTTCTTGAATCAATATGACACCATCATTATTGATGAAGCGCATGAACGAAGTCTGAATATAGATTTTTTACTGGGGTATTTAAAACAGCTTACACAAAAGCGTAAAGATTTAAAAATTATTATTACCTCAGCGACCATTGACCCTGACCGGTTTGCCAAACATTTTGATAATGCACCAGTGATCAATGTTTCAGGACGGATGTACCCGGTAGAAGTCAGATATCGTCCTTATCAAAGTGCGGATAGTGAAGAAAAGAAAAGTTTGCAGGATGGAATATTCGATGCAGTAAATGAGTTGTCAAAAATTGACAGGGGTGACATTCTGGTTTTTTTGAGTGGTGAGAGAGATATACGAGAAACAGCTGATTTTTTATCTAAACAGCGTAATAACCGTGCGCTGGACAATACCGATATTTTGCCCTTGCTGGCTCGTTTATCGAATGCTGAACAAAATCGCATTTTCCATTCATCCAGCAAGCGACGTATTATTCTAGCCACCAATGTGGCTGAAACTTCTTTAACTGTTCCGGGTATTAAATACGTCATTGATTCTGGCGTCGCGCGGATATCTCGTTATTCCTGGCGCAGTAAAATTCAACGTTTACCAATAGAAAAGATTTCACAGGCTTCAGCAAATCAACGAAAAGGGCGTTGTGGTAGGGTGTCGGCGGGCGTCTGTATACGACTTTATGATGAAGAAGATTTTGAACTGAGAAGTGAGTTCACCGAGCCTGAAATTCAACGTACCAATCTTGCGTCTGTTATCTTACAGATGGAAAATCAAAAGCTGGGTCATATCGATGATTTCCCTTTTGTCGAACCACCAGAAGATCGATTAATCAACGACGGTTATAAATTATTATTTGAGCTAGGCGCAATCGATAAGACAAATACAATTACAAAAATAGGAAAACAACTAGCGCACTTTCCTATAGATCCCAAATTAGCTCGAATGTTGTTGCAAGCGGAGAAAGAAAACGCTTTGACTGAAGTTCTCATTATAGTCTCTGCGCTGGCGACTCAGGATCCTCGTGAGCGTCCTCTGGATAAACAACAGGCGACGGACGAAAAACATAGGGAATTTAATGATAAAGCGTCTGATTTTATTTTTTATATTAATTTATGGACGGCTTATCACCAGGAGAAAAAAACATTATCAGGTAATCAGTTGCGTAAATGGTGTAAACAAAACTTTATATCATGGATGCGAATGCGTGAATGGATTGATACGCATAATCAAATAAAACGGATGTTGTCCGGCTTGAAAATTTTAAATAATCAATCCAGTACAGCGAGTTATGACCAAATACATCAAGCGTTGCTAATAGGCTTGTTAGCTAATATAGGTTTTAAAAATGAAGATAAAGATTATTTAGGTGCACGAAATACAAAGTTTAATATTTTTCCAGGTTCGGTTTTGTTTAAATCATCGCCTCGTTGGATTGTTGCAGCTGAAATCGTCGAAACATCACGTGTGTTCGCTCGCACCAACGCAAAAATAGATGTTCGTTGGGTAGAAGAAAAAGCTACGCACTTACTTAAGTATCATTATAACAATCCACATTGGGAAAAAAAGCAATCGAATGTTATTGCACATCAACAATCAAGTTTGTATGGCTTGATAATTAATGCAGATAAGAAAGTCAGTTACGGTAAAATAAATCCAGCGGAAGCCAAAGAAATATTTATTCGTTCGGCATTAGTCGAAGGGGATTTTGAATGCAAGTCTGCCTTTTATCTTCATAACAGAAAATTACTTAGTGAACTTGAAGTGCTAGAGGCCAAATCCCGGCGTAGAGATATCATTGTTGATGATAATGTATTGTATGATTTCTATGATAAAAATTTACCAGATAACGTTTTTAGTGGCGCAACATTAGATAAGTGGGTTCGACATAATGTGGATGAGGCTAAGACATTATTCTTGTCTATGGATCATCTGGTGCGTGATGATGCAACCATTGTGTCTGATGACCAGTTCCCTGATTATCTTGAAATGAACGGTTCGAAATTCCCTGTTGAATATCATTTTGACCCGAGAAATCAYTGTGATGGTGTCACGCTAATCACACCTGTTGCTGGATTAAATGCAATCAATGCACARCGTTGYGARTGGCTCATTCCAGGAATTTTACCTGAGAAGATAACAGAATTGATTCGTTCACTACCAAAACAACTCAGAAAAAACTTTGTTCCCGTKCCTAAYTTTTCTGATGCTTGTATAGAGGCATTAGTGCCGTCAGACGCGGCTTTATGTACGATTATTGCGGCTCATTTAAAAAAAATGACGGGTGTGCAAATCCCTTATGATGCCTGGTTGTCAAAAGMGATAAGTCAGCATTTGTTTATGAATTTCAGGGTTATCGATAATGATGGAARTATCATTGAGCAAGGGCGAAATTTACAGGCAATAAAAGATAAATTGTCAGGAAAAAGTGATGCGCTTACACTGAGTACAGACAATGTGAATAAGAATACACAATACGAATGTTCAGAAAAATACAGGCAAGATAATGTAGGGGCAGAGGTGCTTTTTTTACTAGGCGACACAGTTGAAGTCAAGATTCAGGGCGTTATTATAAAAGCCTACCCTGCGTTGGTGAAAGAGGGTAAAAGGGTTCATCTTAGGGTGTTAGAAAATCAGGTAAATGCAAAAGAAGAAACTCAGCGTGCTCTAAGGCAACTTTATATCAATGTTTTACCTGAGCAGTTCAAGCACCTTAAACAGTCCATACCGGATATTCAAAATCTGTGTTTAAAGTACACGGATCTTGGTCGCTGTGATGATCTAAAGCGCAATATCATAAATAATGTATTTGATGATGTTTTCCTTGGCGAAGAAATTAAATCTGAACATGAGTTTAATGAAAAACTAGATAGTGGAAAAAGTGAGTTACATAACAGTGTAAAACAATGGAGTCAGTTACTTTCCGCTATTATTGACGAGTATCGATCTGTTAAAAAGTTACTTAAAAATCCTTTGCTAACGCAGTTGGATACAGTAACGGATATTCAGCGGCAGTTAAATAACTTATTTCCAAAGGATTTTATTAGTATTATTGATAAGCAATGGTTACGACAGTATCCACGGTATCTATCAGCCATTAATAAACGATTTGATAAATCAAAATCTAACGTGATTCGTGATCGCCAGTTAAGGCTGGACTTCACGAAGTTGTGGGATGAATATATTAAACGACAGCAGTCATTAGAAAAACAACATATCGATTCTGATCAGCTTAACCATTATCGGTGGCTACTTGAAGAATATCGGGTTTCATTATTTGCCCAGGAATTAAAAACAAAAATGCCCATTTCAGAAAAAAGGCTAAGGACTTACTGGAATCAATTATCTGATGTGTAGAAGATAAGTTATGATAATAGACAATCTTTCCTTCGACATAAGCTGGAACGAAGCATTACTACCTGAATTTGATAAAGATTACATGACGTCTTTAAAGGCTTTTTTACGTGCTGAAAAAGATAATGGAAAAGTGATTCTGCCACAATCCGATAACTGGTTTAATGCACTTAAAAGCACAGCATTGGATGATGTGAAAGTGGTTATTCTTGGCCAAGACCCATATCCGACGCCGGGGCATGCACACGGGCTGTGTTTTTCCGTCTTACCTGAAGTGAAATCGACTCCTAAGTCTTTGATTAATATATACAAAGAATTAAAAGATGATCTTGGTATTAAAAACACCAACGGATGTTTACAAAGCTGGGCTGAGCAAGGCGTTCTGCTGCTTAATAGTGTGCTGACCGTTGAATGTGGGCAGGCCAACTCGCATCAAGGTAAGGGCTGGGAGCAGTTTACTGACAAAGTGATTTCTATTATCAACGAACAGGAACGCCCAATTATTTTTGTATTATGGGGCGCGTATGCACAGAAAAAAGGTGGAGTAATTGATGCGTCCCGGCACCTTGTTATTCGCTCGGTGCATCCATCTCCATTATCGGCATATCGCGGTTTTTTTGGAAGCCGTCCTTTTTCGCAGGTTAATCAATTTTTAAAGCAGCAAGGGCAAAGTGAAATTAACTGGCAGTTATAATTAGAGTAAAAGATAAGCAATCTAAATTCAAAAAAGTATTTAATTTCAGGTATAAAAAAACACGGTATGAAGTAACCGTGTTTGATAAGCGATATTATTTAATTAATAATAAAAACTTGATAATAAAAATCGCGATGTGACTTTTATTTTAAGTTGTTGGAATAAATCCAAATAACACCAGGACAATCATCGACATAAAAATGACTAAGAATGTTAATTTTTTTGTTTCAACCTCTTCAGCTTTTTTAGTATTCATTTCCTCCTCCTTTTTTTTCACATTTATGCTGTACGATTAAGCGCAGCGGAGGTAAATAATACTCCCGAGTTTGATTCATTGTCAAATTAGATGATGCAAATATACTTACTTTATTAAATGGCAGTGTTAAGTGTGTTATTGGCGTATAGTAAATGAAAAAGACGGTTAACCCAATATTATCGAATCGGGTAATTTATAGCTGAGCGGTTGATGAAACTGAAGGCTCTACTGTAAATGAAAGTGTTTTTAAGTCCTCATTGCTGTCCTGTTAACTTCGTCTGTCGTCATTCCCGAATGCTTGTGTCGGGGATCCAGTGACTTTACAGTACATAAGGGTGCTAGACCTCTGATATAAATATAAAAGCCCTTAATCAATCTATGTGAACTTATCACCCTGGAGTATTAAAATAGCCTTAAGGGCACCTCTATTAATTGCTTGTGCCCTCTGGCTTTACGACCCGTTCAGAATCAAGGCGTGCTTTTGAAGCCATGCCCGCAGTTGTTAATACATGGGCATATCGAAAAAGCACAACGCAGAGTCTGGGCGGGTCGTAAAGCCCCGTAGGGCGCGACCTGAAGCATGCATCTGCTGCGTTATGAGCCTTGAAAATGGAATAACCATTCTGCTGCGGCTCACGCCTTGCAGCTATACGCTTCAGGTCACGCAGAGGACATAAGCAATTAATAGAGGTGCCCTTAAGTGGAAAATGAGTTCTCTCCCAGTAACTTCGTCATTGCGAGGTACGAAGCAATCCCTTTCAGGCAGGTAGTACACACTAGGAGATTGCCGCGCTACCGCTCGCAATGACGAAAAATCCGGCTTAAGTAAGTGCTATTCAGGCCAGGTTTAATTTAAGTAGTATGACTTAATGCCTTGAAAATATAGCTTTTTCTACCTAATAGACTATTTTTTAGTTAACTATGTGCTTAATTTTCTCATCAATATAAATAATGATTTCGCAAACTGAAACTTCGGGCATCCATGCTCTGACGGGTAATTCTGTCTCGCCGCAAGACGAGCGTATTCTTCAAACGCAAATAATCCGTTTAATTACAGACTCGGGTTTTAGTAATGTCGCGGGTATCGCCATGGCAATTATATGGGTGGGTTTGATATGGAACGATCTGCCACATGAGATTCTTATTGTCTGGTTAGGCGTGATGTTATTGCTGTTTTTTTACCGATTCAGTTCACATTACTTCAAACTGTACTCTGACGAAAGTAAATTACCCATTGATAAATATGTGGTGCGGCGCTGGTATTTGGTTTCCGTTTTTTTGACAGGAACGGGTTGGGGAATCACCTCGATGTTGATGTTTCCATTCAATGAGCTACATCAGATTGTATTGGCATTTATCCTTGTTGGTGTGTCAGCATCGGGCGTTTCTTATTCCTCGGTCGCCTGGGTGTATTATGGTTTTGTCGGCAGTGCATTATTACCGTTAATGTTTCGTTTGTTTTATGTCGGTGGAGAAGTTTATTACGCGTTAGCGGCAATGACCTTATTCTTTTTAGGTGTGATGATTATGGCAGTGCATCGCATGTATAAATCATCAGTGACCGAACTAAAATTATCTTATAAAAATGAAACGCTGATAAAAGGCTTAACCAAAGCCAGTACTCATCTGGAAAGTTTAAATGACAATTTAAAGGACGAAATTGAACACGGTAAAAAAATAGAAGAACAACTAAAAGTTGCTAAAAATCGTGCAGAAAAAATGAGTCAGGCAAAAGGCGAGTTTTTAGCAAACATGAGCCATGAAATTCGCACGCCTATGAATGGCGTTATCGGTACGCTTCAGTTACTGGAAGATACCCGTCTGGATTCTGAACAAAAAGAATTTGTCGATACCGCGCACAAGTCAGCCGATGCTCTGTTGGCAATTTTGAATGACATTCTTGATCTCTCCAAGATCGAAGCAGGTAAGTTGAGTTTTGAAAATATTGCATTTGACTTGAATCAGCTTATTAACGACATCGTTGTGCTGCACTCATTAAAAGCGGAACAGCAAAGTGTCATCATGTTGCAGAAATTTGATAGCGTGCTTCCCAATGCTTTAATGGGTGATCCAACTCGCATACGTCAAATTATCGTTAACCTGATATCCAATGCATTGAAGTTTACTGATAAAGGTGAAGTAAAAATTAGTGTAGATGTTATTGACTCGAAAGCAGATCACGTCGATCTGAAAGTATCGGTATCCGATACCGGAATTGGTATTTCACAAGTCGCACAACAAACTTTATTTAATGCCTTCACTCAGGCAGATGGTTCGACAACCAGAAAGTACGGTGGAACAGGTTTAGGGTTGGCTATTGTCAGTCAGCTTGTAGAAATGATGGACGGCGAACTGGGTGTTGAGAGTGTGGAAGGTGAAGGTTCGACATTCTGGTTTACGGCATCATTCCAGTGCTCAGATAATGTTGCCGATGTGGTTGTTGAAAGTGTTACCAGCAACGAAGCGGTTATATTAAATGCAAGAATATTATTGGTTGAGGATAACCCCATCAATCAAATGGTTGCACAAAAAATGTTAGAAAAACTCGGGCTGAAAGCGGAGCAGGCAAACAATGGCGTCGAAGCGCTTAAGTTATTAGCTGAACAAGCTTATGATCTAGTATTAATGGATTGCCAGATGCCGGAAATGGACGGATTTGATGCCACACGAGAGATTCGCAAACAGGACATTAAAGCGATTAATCAGAATGCTCTGCCCATTGTGGCAATGACGGCAAACGTGATGTCAGGCGACCGCGAGCGCTGCCTTGAAGTGGGCATGGACGATTACATTGGTAAACCGGTACAACGTGATCAGCTGGAATCTGTTCTTAAAAAATGGCTGGCTTAATCAGTTGTTTTTATAACACAGGGTATTGTGCTGAAAAACAGATATGCCTGACAGGTGATTACCGCCACAGGCGGTATCAAAAATCCAATCGGGACATAAGTAAGTCTTTCCATATAAGTTATCAGTTCTGTGTGGCTAATGATAATCTCTTCAGCCCTGCCCGACGCGCGATAGCCAGTAGTTGTGCCACTTGCTGGTAAGGCACACTGGCATCAGCATTTAAACTTAGCACCAAATCGGGTTGAGATTTGAGTTGTTTACTGAGCAGATCACTCAGCGTTATTGCGTCTACTTCTATGCCGGCCAGTTCATATCGACCATCGGCGTAGAGATTAAGATGTACTACTGCTGGCTCCGCCGCCTCGACATTTACCGTTCGAGGCAAATTTACTTTGATGGATTGCGCGAGCAGTGGTGCGGTCAGTATAAAAATCACTAGCAGAATCAGCATAACATCCACCATCGGTGTGACATTTATTTCAGAGATCGGTTGATGATGATCAAGATTGCTAGATGATCCAATCATTCGCTTGATCCTTTTGATGGGCTTGTTTGAAGCAATGAAGCCGGCTGGTTTGCAAGATTAAAAATGCGAATACTATTGCCTTCTACTATACCGCCAAGGTAGCGCAACTTGCGCACCATAAGGTTGTAGCCCACCACAGCGGGAACGGCAGTGAAAATACCCGCAGCCGTCGCCACCAGTGCTTCAGAGACCGGACCGGCAATGGTATTTAGCGCCACGACGGCGCCACCCTCACCACTCAGTGCATGCAGGGCATGCATAATGCCCCAGACTGTGCCAAAAAGCCCAATAAAAGGCGCCGTGTTACCAATGGTTGCCAGCAATGTGAGACCACTTTCGAGCCGCAAGTGGTTTTCGCGCAAACGCTGATTTAATTGTGCGATAGCCATTTCTAAAGCTAGTGGAAGTTCAGCCTTTGTTATCACAAGGGCTTCCAGTAATAATGCATATGATGGTTGACTGGCAGGCATCGCCTGTTGCAACTCATTAATTGTTACTGTTTGAGTTAATCGGGAGGCGGTTGATTGTTCCAGTTTAAGAAGACGTTTCAGTTGACGCCATTTGTAGATAATAAGGCTCCAGCTGGTGAGGGATAAAAGACAAAGTAGCACGAAAACGGCGCGAATAATAAAATCTGCGTCCTGCCACCAGGCGAACCACATAGTGTTGTTTATTTCCATAAATTATACCTTGTCTAATTTGAATTGAATGGGAACGATGGCGATACCAGCAACTTTTATACCGCCTCGACGCGCCGGCTCAAAACGCCAATGGCGCACCACTGCTATTGCTGCACGATCCAGCGCGGAAAAACCGGATGATTGTTGTAGATCCACCGTTATTGCTTGCCCATTTATACCAACCTTTACGCGTAATTTAACCAGCCCTTCCATGCCCCGTAGCTTAGCGATGCGAGGATAACGCGGTTTTGGGTTATCTAARTAAGCAGCGTAACTAYTTGGCGCACTATAACTTGCCTTTTCNNNNANKTYRCTRTKTTGWWTTGANMTKKMGSYKTYKKCKKKYKCRGGCKCRRKSKMRWKGGWWKKSRYKGKYWYRGSTWTRGSYRKKKKMGGTTTAGGCTTKGGYTTRGGTTYAGGTTTGGGTAGCACTGTTTTTGCTACCTTCACAGCGGGCAAGGGCTCGGGTATCKCCTGTGCAGAAATMGGCTCAGGCTCAGCTTGTTTAGAAGCAGGTGCTGGCGTTTGATGGTGATTCCTCAAATAAGGCGTGAGGTCGACCATCTCGAAGCTTTGTTTAATCCCGATTAAAGCYGGGGGTGCAGTTTGAATGMCAAACCATAGGATGGCAACGATAATGCCATGCAATAATGTTGCCGTGCCTRAGGCAATGAACCTGTCAGTTGGAGCCTCATAAGGTGTTGCAACTGTGCCCATAATTAATTGACTTTCATTATGGCAATCTGGTTATTACCTGAGAGATAGGATACCCATCCATTGTGCCTATCGTTTCGTAACCTGCCTCCGTTGTTCCCGTCATGCAGGCCGAGCCCATCATTCCACCGGGAGCGCAATCGGCATAAGCTAGCTTGTCTATTTGATCGAGTGTCAAGGCAGCGGTTGGATCTGAAATATTGACGAAAATAATAGCGTAAGCGTTGCCAGGGTTAGGATCTGGGTTAGCGAAATCAAAACCGAAGTAGAGCCCAAACCCTGTACCTGGGGACCATCCATCGCTACCGCTCGAAACATAAAGAGTGTCGGTGACCGGATTTAAAAAAGTAGTCACCAGTAGGCCGCCCAACACTGGGTCGTATATGGATGACAGCTGATTGTCTAGCGGTAACCAGGTCATATTATCGTTTGGGTAGGCAACCGAATCACCGGTCATGGATTCRCTGAGGATACCGCGAAGATTTGAGACCGTGCTGGTGGTGGAATTAAAAGTGAATGTACCAATGAATATCGARTCTYTMGGKTRAGTKWGAGGYTCAWWAAAAGTTTCAATMACTTYATAGGTGGTRATGACKTCTGTSGSTGCAGRYKGYGYRCTATCACCAAYGACATTACTCGCGATTACAGAAAAGGCATAACCCGTGCAACTAGACGGGCAGGTGACGGTAATGGGTGATGCTGCGCCTGTTCCTGAAATACCGGRTGGGTCTGACTGGATAGTATAGCTGGTAATGGGGCTGCCACCACTGTCGGTCGCACCAAAACTTACCGTGACGGTGTTCGAAGTCTCTCCCRYCGTCGCCGTTACCTCGGTTGGCGCACCCGGAGCRGTTACCCCAGGTGGCATGGTAATTGTTATAGTTTGTGTTACTTCTGGTGCCGGGAGGTATTTATTACTACCCGCCTGGTTGGCGGCAATAATACARTCGCYAGTCGTCAGAGCGGTGACAAGACCACTGTCRCTATCGACGGTGCAGACGGTTGGTGTAGCRCTGCTGTAGTTAACGCCAAGGCCGGAGGTGGATGTGGCCACGACTGTTGCGGTGCTGAATAAGGTCAACTCGGGCGCAGCTGTAAAGCTGATGCTCTGGTTAGGATCGAAAAGCACAGGAATAATTTGTGTCACCTGCGATGCGGGGGCAAATACYGTGTTACCGAACTGGTTGGCAGCAACAATGCAGGTRTCGGGTGTCAACGCGGTAACAAGGCCGCTRCTGCTATCGACAGARCAAACCYCRGGTGTAGTGCTGCTGTAAATAACCGTAAGCTCGGAGCTGGCACTGGCTGAAATGGTCGCTGTATCATATAAATTCAAAGCGGGCGCAGCACTAAAATGGATGGTTTGTGGTTGTGCTTCGATGGCCGGGCCATCTATTCCTTCGCAGCCAGTTAATAATACAGATGACAACATCATCATAATAATGGCGAAGTAAAAGTTATCTTTTATTCTCATGAGATCCCCCAATTAAAGCTGTATGTTCAACGAGACATTGATTGAGCGCCCGATGCCAGGTACGGGCACTCCCCAGGGGATGCCGTTGCTTGTCATTGACGGCCCCTGGCCAACATAAGCTCCCCCCATCGGCATTGAATATAAGCGATCGAAAACATTCTCAATAGCAAAATCCAGGCGGGCATTTTTCCACTTGTAGCTGCTGCGCAGATTGAACAGTTCATAGCTATCGGTCGGCACTTCATTTCTGACTTGCGATACCCTGTCTTTGGCAGCAACCACTTGAACTTCAGCGGTGTTGATCCAGCTTCCCAGATGATGAACGACAGCCAGCTTGACGTTAAGCGGCATCATATTGTAGAGATTATCGTCCGTGGTCTTATTTTTCCCCCGTATATAATTCAGCAAGCCTGTTCCGGTAAAACTGCCATATTCATCGGTATTGGCCAACAGTTTATCGGCAGACAAGTCCATTCCATAGATCTGGGCAGATTGATTGACGTACTGGAGAAGCACAAAACCTGTAGTGGCATTTACGTTGTCATCGCTGCACTGGCTGAAGTCGCAGCGTTGTGCATCAATGTAATTCTGGATGTAAGTGTAATAAGCGGATGCTTTCAACGACCATGGTTTGTTGCCTGCATCAGACCAGCCACCGGTGGTACTGAGGGTATGAGCAACTTCGGGCTTTAAGTCGACATTACCGATGTAACCATTGCCATCACCGACAAGGTTATTCATTAATGCTGCCATCGCATTGGTTGACCAGGGGTAGCGCTGGTAGAGGTTCGGTGAACGGGATTTACGCGCATATCCCCACTCGTAGGTTTGTGAGCTGTCTGGTGTGTAATGTGCCAAAGCTGTTAGATCCCAGTTGTAATCGGTGTGTTTGCGATTGCTCATGTTAAAGGCGGCTGCGTCATTACCCCATAGTCCCGACAGACTATTATCGTAACCCTGTATGGCTGCTGCGTTAGTCTTAACGGTAGTGCTTCGAACCCCAAACTGGCTCAGCCACTTCGGATTCCAGCGTGCTTCCCATTCGACAAAAGCATCAAATTTGTCACGCTGGCCATAGTCGATGTTCCAGAATGTATTGGGTCCCATTGTGCCGCCGACCGGTAGCCAGTAATCATTTAGATTATAAAACTGGTACTCGGCGCCGAGTCGTAAAATATCTCTATCTGAGAGGATGTAGTTTGCCTGGAGCAGCCCCCCCCGGTTTGTTGACTCCGAATTCATCGGCATGCCCGTTCCGAAGGAGTATCGATCCGGCCCCATGTTCATTTCATGCAGGGTCTCCTGATTGTAAACATTGGCTTCCAGATCACCCCATTCATATTGTCCTGTGTACTGCAGCCTGAGCACCGTGTTTTCATTAAAGGTCATATCCATACGCTGATTCGGGAAACCTTCAAAACCAACATTCTGCCGACTTAAATCCAGTTGCAGTAGATGGTTCTCGTGTCGTAGCGCTATGCCAAGGCTCCGGTTCTTTACTCCGTCGTATGCGCTCGATCCTACTTCATCTCCGGGGATCACCAACCCACCCTCGGTGCCMGGCTCAGCARCCTTGAAGTYRCCGCCAGCTTTGTARTTATCCGATTGCGCGCTTGACTCACTGTACGATATGTTGACATCGTGACCMACCCAGGTGGCACCAAGATTGTAACCACGGGCATGACYGTTGCTGCGAWAAAAAGTACCGAGYTCGCCCCTTGCRTAAGCMKCCTCATCGGCGCGTGCAAATTCGGGCGSTGCCGATTYCACCTGTATCGTGCCACCGATGCTGTCGCCACCGACACTGACCGGCGTGATGCCGGCAAAGACKGTGATGCTGCCAACCTTTGTCGGGTCAATATAAGAAAGGGGTGAATTCATATGATTCGGGCAAGAGGGCATCAGACTCGCGCCATCCACCTGAATACGAATACGATCATCTGACAGACCGCGGATGACTGGAAGGCTGGATATGCCCCCCGCACCGGAGATACTCATGCCGGGAATGTCCTGTAAGAGGCGTGTGGTGTCACTGGTTGTTGCTCGCTGTGGTGCCAGATCTTTCTCATCAAGAYCAGACGCGCCYAGAGATGYGTTGGTGGACTCGACTTCCTTTGTACCTGTGACGACTACCGTATCAAGCGTCACCTCTCCATAGCTTGCTGTAAAAGGAACAGTGCTAAGCAATGCTAGTAGTAATTTAAAAGGGTGTTGCATAATTACTTCAATAGGCTTAATGATTTTTTTAGACTTATCATTTTTAATTAAACAGCTTCATCTAATATTGTAAATACACAATTAAGGTAAAACCGAGCATCACTCAACCAGGTATTTTAAAAACTAAAAAAAGCAGGATAAGGACATCGGCACCTTTGCCGGCGCTATCTAAGGATGTTCTAATCAGTTAACTTAATCAGAACATCCTTAGAAAAGCTTTGTTTCTAATTAAGCAAGCTTGCGGCGACGAGCAACACCAACCAGGCCAAGTAAACCACTACCAAACAGCCAGACAGCGGCGGGCACTGGAATAACAGAAGGCGTGATAGTAAGTGATAGAGGTTCTCCATCCATAGTGCCAAGATAACCAACCAGGGCTGTACTATGTCCAGTCATACACATGTTGCCTGTCATCATCGGCCCCATTAATCCTSYWGGMGCACAATCACCGTAAACCATTTSGTCAAYGTTACCCAGCATCGTATTTGCATTAAATGCCAGGGTGAAGTAAACRTTTTCATTGGGTGYRAATCCGTCCATCTCGCCCATYGCACCTAGTTTCATTGTRTCTCCTGCCGTATAACCGCCACCAAAAAACACGTCTGTGCTGTTTTCCTTGAAAACACTAGCGACCACGTCGCCTGTCATTGCGTCGTATGAGAAAGCAAGTTGATTCGTCAGGTTATAGTCTGGTTGTGCACCCATATTTGCATTTGGGTACATGGTCGCATTCATGGTGCCCTGTAGACCCGATAAGGTATTAGTCRCARAATCCCAGTCGAATGTACCAACAAAAGTCGTATGACCGGTCATTGTTTGTGGCTCATTAAAGACACCCGTTACATTGAAGAGAGCCGCCTGTGCCATCTGAGCACTGGCAAGCAGAGAAACTGTTCCAACAGCGACTGTTAGTTTTATTAATTTCATTGTGTAACCTCATTTCTGTTATTTTCTAGATAAATGACCAGGTTAAATTACATGATCTTCAGAGATGATTGAAGCAACAAGCGTGCCAGTTTMTTTTCTTTAARATTCAAGGYGTTAYAATGCCGCCYARTTTTATTCTGTGYCATATGGCACAGTTTGTAGMATWACTTTACAGTAAGGAGGAAAAGGGYAGMCCRCYTGTGTAGCTGTTTTTACATCAATAGGGWGATAGGTRAAAARTATTGAAGTGTCACCAATGAATGGTCTGGCATTGTGGCCCATAAAAGTTAATGATTTTTTAGGTTGGCCGAGAATGTCTAATTACTCTCGAGTTTTATGGTCAGAAAATAATCTGACAGTCTGTTCATGGTCGTTACGTACGTTTGTCTAAGAGTTCATTTAGGGGATGTGAGCACTCTTTCCATTGTGCAGTAAATATTACGAAGACGATGTGTTTGCGTTAAAATGCTCAATCTGTCGTTAACTATGAAAGTCGTATTGTGAAACCAAAACAGCGCTGGTATCAGCGCCACCAGCTTTTTAATCAATCAATATCGCCTGCTTTAATCCCCTGGTTATTTGATGCTTCGTCACTTACTGCGCGAATGGTTGATCGGTGTGGTAAAGATTTTTCTGTGCAGGTGCTTTCGCAAAATTGGCAGAAAATAGATTCTGAAGAGTCGTTTGCTATGTCGTTACCGCATGCGCATTCCGCATTGGTCAGGCAGGTTTTATTGTGTTGTGGTGATAAGCCTCTGATTTATGCGAGAACCGTTATTCCGGCAATGACGGTACAAGGTGCGCAGCGTCGTTATGCGAATATGGGAAATCGACCTTTGGGTGCGATGTTATTTGCCGATAGGACGATGCGGCGAGAAGCGGTTCATGTGGCGAAGTTGCCAATTTCACATATCGCTAATCAGTACGTAAAAAATGAAAAGGATGTATGGGGGCGGCGATCAGTTTTTCGCGTTTCAGGGAAACCTATTTTGGTGTGTGAGTATTTTTTACCTGAATTGTTCGATAAAAATAATTAGACAGGTGTGAATAAATTGTTTCAGACAATTTATTCACACCTGCCTAAAAGACTTAAACTATTATTTTATTTCTGTAATTTTGGTAATGATAATAGGCGTGCGAGGGACATCTTTCGCAAAAGGGCCGCCAGCGCCTGTTGCAACACGTGAAATCGCACCAGCAATGTTTTCACCTTCTACGACTTTACCAAATACGGTATAACCCCAGCCGCGCATTGATTTTCCGGAGTGGTCTAAAAACGCATTATCCGCCGTGTTAATAAAAAACTGATTGGTTGCAGAATGGGGCGCGCCGGTGCGTGCCATAGCAATCGTGTATTTCAAGTTTTTTAAGCCATTGTCCGCTTCGTTTTGAACAGGGTCTTTGGTGGCTATCTTCTTATAGTCGGGCGTAAAACCACCGCCCTGATTCATGAAGTTTTTAATGACTCGATGGAAAATGGTGCCATCGTAGGTGCCTGCATTAACGTAGGCTAAAAAGTTTTCTACTGATTTTGGTGCTTTTTCAGGGTACAGCTCGAATACCATGTTGCCCTTGTTGGTTTCAACTTTTACTTTTGGGTTGTCAGCAAAAGCAAATTGAACYTGAARTGAGAGCGCCAGTGTTGCCAGGCTAATTAATAATTTTTTAAATGTCATATTGATGTCTTCTTATTTATTTTAAGTGTGTGGAATTTAGCTGAAAAATRGRTCTTTGTCAGCYCATACAGGTGATGTTATARCGTAATTTGTTGCTTATGGCTAACCCGTCATCGTTGCTTTACGAGATAGTTGTGTTTTGTTAATGCCAATAGAGCGTAAGAACAGGGTGACCAGTTCATTRCTGARTTCTTGCAGGCTGAGGTCTTCTAATCGRTCATGGGGTTGCAGGCATTTTTGTATTAAAACCTCTCGTACCATGCCCTGAAACATTAAGGCGGCGCTTAATATGGTTCTTTCTCTATTRGGWAYATCGTAGGGMAGGTACTCATTTAARCCRAACTCRATGTAATCRGTAAAACTTTTCCAGCGATTCTGRAARWAWGCYARMGTKGCGGGGTTGCCTTCAAGCARGCTGTGTAACTCTATTCGCAGTATGTCCGGGTTGTTTGCAATGTTTGTGATGTAAACCTGAGTCATGCCAGCTAGTGCATCTTCAAAGTGGGTGCCATGATTAACGATAGTGTCTACATAACTTTGACGTTGGTGTGAAAATTTATCCAGAACCGCAGCGTACAGCGCGTGTTTGGAGTCAAAATGTCGGTATAGCATGGCTGGGCTAACGCCAACTGCGCGAGCAATTTCATCAATAGACACACCGTGAAATCCTTTACTGGCAAAAAGGCCCTGAGCCGCAGAGAGTATGGTTTCTCTGCGTTCAGGGCCTGAAAGTCGATGACTCAACTTTATAGTCCGTTAACSTGGTATACGAACTTATGCCGCTTTTTGAATCATGAAGACAAACTTACCGTCTTCTTCGCCRCTTGATTTCAGCTCGTTACCTGTCTGCTTACAAAAAGCTTCGAAATCTTTAACAGAACCCGGGTCGGTTGCAATAATTCTTAATGTTTGGCCTGCTTCAAGTGCAGAAATCGCTTTTTTAGCACGTAGGATAGGAAGTGGGCAGTTTAAACCGCTAGCATCTAATTCTGAATCAAAGTCACTCATGGTGATCTCCTAATTTAGTTTGTGGTTTTGCCAGATTGTCTCTGGCAAATGCTTATTTATAAGTAAACGTTTACTAACTTATGAAATCAGGGCGTGAAAGTCAAGAGATATTAAGCTGTTTCAGGCTTTTTTGGACTAGAAAAGTGCCAGCGCGACCGCCCGAGCCTGGAAGAGGCAAATAAATAGGTCCTGTTTTTAGTCGATTGCGACTAATTAAATATCGAGATGTAAGGTGTCGTCGATGACGGATAACGGCAGTGACGTTAATGCCTCGCCCACACATGGGCCGGCGATGCATTCACCCGAATTAATTATAAATAAAGCATCGTGTGTGGCGCACTGGATAAGCGCCTTATCAAGATCGAGAAATTGGTCTTCCTGCCACTCCAGCGTGGCACCGGTATGAGGGCAATCGTTATAGTAAGCAAAGAATTCACGGTCTTTATGAACCACGAAAATAGATTGCATTTTGCGTTTGATTTTAAGTTCGAAGCCTTTACTGCCCGGGTCTTCGATATCGCTGGTTTTGCAAAGAATATGTGACATAACGTGTGGTAGAGTAGCCTTTAAATTTTTTTATTATATCGTAGTTTTGAAAAGTTATGCAGATAGGCGCAGTACAGTTAAATGAATGGGAAGTGATCGTGGTGGCCTTGTTGAGTGCGATTATTTTGCTACTTCTTGTTGTTGTCTGGCTTATCGGCAAACGGCAGAGCCAGTATCTGGAAGCTAAATTTAAAGAGCTGGGTTCTCAATCAGATTTTCAATCTATTGAGCAGGCACAACATAATAAAAATTTACAGGAAAATTTTCAACAGACCCGAACAGCCTTACTTGAAACACAAGGAAATATTCAGTCGAAAATGGAGCAGCGATTGGGTGAGGTGCAAAACTCACTAGAAAAAAGATTGGGCGAAATGTCACAAGCTTCCGTTGAGCGGTTAGCTAAATCCAGTGAAGATATGCAGCAAAGTCTGCAGCAGCAGTTGCAAAGTTTGCAAAAAATAAAATCTGACTTTGAGCAACGTTTTGGTGATATGCAAAATAGTATTGAGAAACGTTTGGGAGAAATGTCAAAAAGTAGTATTGAAAGTTTTGTTAAGTCCAATAATGAATTGCACGAGCTCTTGCAAAAAAGGCTGGCAGAGATCAGTGGCCAGGTGGAAAAACGCCTGGACAAAGGCTTTGAAAAAACCACGGAAACGTTTACTGATGTGGTTAAACGACTGGCAATGATTGATGAAGCGCAAAAACGCATAACAGAGTTGTCCAGTAATGTGGTGAGCTTGCAAGAAGTGTTAACCGATAAACGTTCACGTGGTGCATTTGGCGAAGTGCAAATGGCAGCGCTAATTAGTAATGTCATGCCAGAGGGTAGTTACAAATTACAGTACTCTTTAAGCAACAGTACTCGTGTCGATTGCATGATGTTTCTACCCGACCCGACGGGTCATATAGCCATCGATTCAAAATTCCCGCTCGATTCATATCAAAAAATGATGGATAACGATGCCAGTGAATCTGRMSGTGNTGGCGGCGGAAAAACAATTTCGTCTTGATATAAAGAAACACATTAAAGATATATCTGAGAAATACATAATCGAAAATGAAACAGCGGATGGTGCGATTATGTTTATCCCTGCTGAAGCCGTGTTCGCTGAGATACATGCRCATCAACCCGCATTAGTAGAGGAAGCGCAACGAGCGCGTGTCTGGATGGTGTCGCCAACAACATTGATGGCGGTRTTAACCACAGCGCGTGCRGTGTTAAAAGATTCYGCAACGCGAAAACAGATYCATGTTATTCAGGATCATCTGGTTGCACTGGCAAAAGATTTYGATCGTTTCAGGCARCGCATGGATAAACTTTCAACGCATATACAGCAGGCTAATAATGATGTTGAGCTGGTGCATAAATCTGCGAATAAAATCAGTAGTCGATTTGAAAAAATTGAAAAGGTTGAACTCAAAGAAGAAGAYATCGAGCTGCTRGATGCCGAATAATTTTTTAAGAAAGTCACAGGTGATCATTTGACTAATTCATTTTCTTCAGCGTCACGCGCTTTAATTGTTGCTGCTGCTGTTATTGTTGTTATTGCCGGTTTAAAACAGTCGGCACCACTTATTGTTCCATTCTTATTGGCAGTATTTATTGCCGTAATCAGTTTCCCTTTAATGTGTAAGTTACAACTCATCGGTATACCGAAAGGCTTGTCGTTATTAGCGGTAATACTACTGGTGCTTTCTATTGGCGTTGGTGTAGCGCTGTTGGTTGGAAGTTCGGTAACCGACTTCAGCAGGATGTTGCCGGTCTATCAGGAGAAAATTTCGCTGCAATGGATTCAGTTACTGCAATGGCTCAGCGATCACGGAATCTCAGTGGGCGAAACCTTAAAGAGTGTTATTAATCCGGGCGCTGCGATGGGTTTAGTCTCCTCTATTTTAAAAGGGTTTGGTAATGTTCTGACCAATTCTTTTCTGATTATTCTAACCGTTATATTTATATTAATTGAAGCAGCGGGTTTAACGCAGAAGTTCTTATCGTTAAACAAGAACGGAGCCATCGACAGTGGAGATGAAGTACCAGCGTTTTCTCAGGTGTTTGTTGAGAAAGTTAGAAATTATATGAGCATGAAAACCATCATCAGCATGATTACCGGATTAGTTATCGGCGTGGCGTTGTGGATGATTGGTGTTGATTATCCGGTGTTATGGGGTGTGCTTGCCTTTATGTTGAATTTTGTGCCAAACATCGGTTCGATTATCGCCGCCGTTCCTGCCATTCTGTTGACCGTTGTGCAGCTGGGTATTTCACAGGCCTTGCTGGTGGCAGGTGTGTTCGTTGCGGTCAATATTATTGTAGGAAGTGTTATCGAGCCCAAATACATGGGTAAGGGTTTGGGCCTGTCGACATTAGTGGTGTTTGTTTCACTGGTGTTTTGGGGGTGGGTATTAGGCCCCGTCGGTATGTTGTTATCGGTTCCTTTGACGATTACCCTAAAACTGGCGCTGGATAGTAAACCTGAAACCTTGTGGCTAGGGCATTTACTAGGGCCGGTTGAAGAATAATTGTATGCAGCGGAAGATTATTGGATTTCATCAGGATGAATTTCAGCACTGGGTTGCTAATCTGGCCTGCGGACATACTCAGCACGTGCGTCACGACCCGCCCTGGCAAGAGCGCGCATGGGTGGTTACCGAGCAGGGTCGGCAGGAAAAAGTGGGTTATAAATTAAATTGTGTTGAGTGTGACCGGTCGAATATTGTCAATACAGGCTCCTAGAATTCTTCCATCTCGATAAAGGCGACAGCAATACCATCATCGGCGCAACGAACAATTATGGCGTCCTTTTCGGTATTGGCGTTATCAGTTAGAGGGTCAGCGTATTTAATATTGACCATTTCACCCAGCGGATAGTGGTCCGGGTTGTCTAATTGCATAAACAGACCGCCCTCGCTGATATTGCGTGTTATGACGGTACGCGCGTCGTCTTCCAGATAACTGAGTACGACTTCTATCTTTGCTTCGGATCGTTCAAACTGGCGTTGGTTTTTAGACATTAGGTGCCTGCGGGGAAGAATTTATTAGTACAATAATAGTCCTAACGTAAAAAAATGCTAGGGCTAACCCATTTAAGGAAACTCTATTTAATTCATTCATGAATTATCAGAGCACGGAAAAGGTAAAGTGTCATTTATCTTTTTCTTCATTTTCAACGGCTTAGTAGCCGTTGAAAATGGCGATATAGAATTCGTGCCTAAAAATTGGGAGAACACTTATTTCTCCTGGATGAGAGACATTCAAGACTGGTGCATTAGCCGTCAGCTTTGGTGGGGGCATCGCATACCCGCCTGGTATGACAATGACAGCAATATCTATGTTGGACCTAATGAAGCCGCCGTTCGTGAGAAATATAAACTAGATACTGAACTTGAATTAACTCAAGATCCTGATGTGCTGGACACCTGGTTCTCATCAGCCTTATGGACTTTTTCAACACTGGGCTGGCCCGAAGATACCGAAGATTTAAAAACTTTCCATCCTACCGATGTGCTGGTAACCGGCTTCGATATTATTTTCTTCTGGGTTGCCCGCATGATCATGATGAC
>NVWZ01000027.1 GCA_002746365.1 Thiotrichaceae bacterium | reverse complement strand
TGGTCGCGGGGGCCAGGGTTGGCGAGGGCGACGGCAAGGCCTTCGAGCATGCGGGCCTGCTCTTTGCTGGGTGGTTCCAGCTTGAAGAGTAACCAGAGGTATTCAATAAGGCTGATTTTGCCAAGCAAGTCACCGTAGACGTCAAAGCCTGCGCAGTAACTTTTCGCTGCGGCAAAAGGATTGTCGGGCTCTGCTTCTTCGCGCCAAATATTAGTGGTGATTTGTTCGCGTGTTTTTTCGTTCTTGTCAGTCATGTCTTTTGTTTCAATGCCTTGGTGCGCATGCCGATGGGTGGCGCTTCATTCTGGTCAATGCGAATGTCGAGTAAAGTTGGCCCCTGCTTGTTGAAAAATGCCGGGCAATCGAGTTTAAGTAAGTCGTCAGCAGAATAAATAATGTGGCCTTCAACACCCATGGGACAATTTGGTGTGCAAGCAAGACCCAAAATGACTGGGTCTATTGTCGTTTCTGCGAAAATGAAAAACATAGTGCGCCAAAATTGTTATAGGGCAGGTAACAGGGACGGGCCTCTTATCTACCATATGCGTGACGGGCCGCCAAATGAAACTGGCCCGCCAGGCGGAACCGGACCACCTGAAAAATATACAAGTGGTACAGGTCCGCCAAAAACAACAGGCCCGCCGATGGAGTGGCTGGGTAGAAAGAAAATGCTAAAGCGATCTTAAAAACATTAACAAGAGAGTCTTTAGAAAAAAGGGAAAAATAAAAACGTTAATAATCTCATCGAGATTAAACAGAGGTAAACATAATGAAAACGAGTAAAAGAAACAAGCTATTAAGCTTGGCACTGGCAGGCAGTTGTGGTCTGTTTGGTGCATCAAACGCGCTCGCTGATGCCGGTGATACGATATCGAATAGAGCGACCTTAAGCTATGACGTAGGTACCGTCGCCCAGACAGTTATCGAGTCAGCCACGGGTGCGGGTAAYTCAACACCAGGCATAGGTGCAGGTGGTRATACGGACTTTATTGAAGACCGTGTGATCAACTTTACCGTAGCGGATAGYGGTGTAACCGGTGMYGCAACGCCAGGTGGAAYCTTGCAGGCAACTGCCTTCACTATTACCAATAACAGTAATATCGCCTTAGATTTTCTGTTACGWGGTTTAAATAATGTTGATGGAACAGCGGATCCTCAAGCTGGTACGAATGATGAGTTCGATGTTTCWGYCATTCAGACATTTGTTGAAGATGGTACAACTSCYGGTTTCCAGCCWGYTGAAGATACGGCRGTATTTGTCGGATCATTAGCGGAAGGTGCTACTGAAACTGTTTATGTRGTTGCAACSATTCCATTASTTGATAGTGGTGCKAACCCAYTGGTTAACRCTAATGTAGCGGTTATGACTYTAGTTGCGCAAGCTGCTGCTGCTGGCGGTGCGGGTRACGGTGCRGGTGCCATTATGCGTGATGATAATGGTAACGTGAGYCCGGGTGAYGGTGGTGCTAATGCATTTAGTAATGGTGCTGCTACCTTAACTACAGTTGCTGCGTCTGATACTGCTGATGCAGCCGGTGCTATGGATACAGTGTTTAACGATCCAGCTGGAACACAGAATGGTGCGGGAGCTGCTGGTTTAGTTCAAAATGGCCAGGCTGCAGCGGATAACTCATACACTATTCAAACTGCTGAGTTAACCGTAGCGAAAGTGTCTACTGCTTTATGGGATCCTGTCAATCTTGACGCCAACCCTAAATCGATTCCTGGTGGTTACGTACGTTATACCATCACTATATCGAATGCAGTTGGTGCAGCTAATGCTGATTTAACTACGTTATCTGACGCGCTTGTTGCTGCTTTAGACCTTGATCCGGATTTTGCTGATGGAACCGCTGCAAATATTCCAACAAGTGCTGCTGGTGATGCGATTCAGATAACGCATGTTGATAATG
Organism: Thiotrichaceae bacterium; assembly: GCA_002746365.1. Classification (GTDB taxonomy): domain Bacteria; phylum Pseudomonadota; class Gammaproteobacteria; order SZUA-229; family SZUA-229. Next base: position 31,788 of record NVWZ01000027.1, on the reverse strand, counting down.
CAGTCACCAATTTCTGTACCGGTGATGTGGCTGATGTTGATGCTGATGGTTGTTCATATACTGGTGGTGCTGGTGGTACAGTATCTGCCAATATATTTGCAGTCATGGGTGCAGCAAATGCGCAATTAGCTGCGGGTGAATCACTAACGATTACCTTCAACGCAATCGTTCAGTAATCACGGAAGATTAACCAGGCCATGTTGCAATTAATGTTACACACTATAAACAGCTGTTTGGGTCAGATGACCCGAACAGCTGCTGCTGTGTGTGCGTGTATTGCACAGGCTTTTGTTATGAATGAGATGAATTGTGTGGAAGTTCGCACAGTTCATCTTCCAGAAATGGTTCGAGGCAATACGGCTGCTAGCCGTTTCTGGAAGATGTCTTTACGTCTTGTTGCAAGTTTAATTTTATTTGTTGGTTTATTACTGACCTCACTAAATGCTGATGCGATTACCCCACCGGGTACATCAATAGATAATACCGCTTCAGCTACGTTTGATTTTTCTGCTAGTGCAGGCAATACGACAAGTAATACCGTTACCGTGATAACGACTATTATTCAAACGCCATCATCAGTGAGTTTGTTCCAGTTTGATAACACMGGYGCGAGTGGTTTTACRCCCACAGTYGTATCACAATTTGCCACCAGTGGWCCACCRGGAAGCGGTTTTGTGGTTTCGCCTGACCCAAYCATCCCCRTYGTTGGTGGCGCGCCAGTRACGYTARACCCTGCCAACCCGCAGCCATTAAATCCAGTTAATTTGTACACAACGGGTGATCCGATTTTTGTACAGGTTGACGACCAGGATCAAAACCTGAATCCAGCTGTTTTAGAAACCATTCAGGTGTTAGTARTGAGTTCAACGGGTGATCAGGAAGAAATAATTYTGACTGAAACCGGCGTAAATACTGGTGTATTTATAGGTTACGTTCAATCTTCATCCACACCGGTTAGCCAGTAYGATGGTGTYATAACCTTAGGYGAAGAAAGTAATGTTACCGTTCAATATACCGATCAATTTGATCCCRCTGACATCAGCACAGGRGGGTCATTAGTTGATCCGTTTGGTATAGTGTTTAGTAGTAATGATGGAGCTTTGTTAGATGGTGCAATCGYTTCTATTCTGGATTCAAATGSTAATCCTGCCAATGTATTCGGTGATGATGGTGTCAGCACATACCCTAACACTGTAGTAACAGGCGGAAGTGCAACGGATAGTGGCGGTACTGTTGTTAGTTTTCCAACCGGTGGTTACCGATTCCCTCGTTTGGCACCGGGTGATTATCAACTGGTGGTGACAGCGCCATYCGGTTTTGAAGGSCCTTCTACAGTCAGTGTTGCCAACCTGCAATTACTACCCGGCGCACCTTACTCATTAGTTACAGATGCATCATTTGCATCAGTGTTTACATTACAGGCGGGTCCACCGCTGCATGTGGATATTCCGCTYGATGCATTAACCTCAATTTTAGTCATTAACAAARCRGCATCAAAAGATAGCGCAGCCATTGGTGACTTTGTGCARTACACATTAACTCTGGATAACGTTGATACTAATCCTGCCGGTTCTGCAGAYAATGTGATTATTACTGATGTATTACCCGTTGGTTTGCGTTATCAAAATGGTTCAGTTCGTATTGATAGCGTGATAGGAAATAACCCGGCGATTAGYACCGATGGACGAACATTAAGTTTCTCTGTTGGTAAYCTTGCTGCRGGTGCTTCACTACAGGTTCGATATGTAACCGAGTTAACAGTCGGTACCAAATTAGGTAAAGCAGTGAATAGTGCTATCGCTGAAGAYAGTCTAAATAGACAGTCTAATACGGCATTTTCTGCGATAGTGGTTACAGAAGATATATTYTCGAGCAGAAGCTTTATTGCCGGTCGTGTCATTGTTGGCGAATGCGATGAAGACAGTTCACGTATTAATCCGGGTCTGCCATCYGTTCGCCTGTTTATGCAAGACGGTACCTTCGCYGCTACTGATGAAAATNGTCGGTTCCATTTTGAAGGSATTAAACCYGGTACACATATCGTACAGGTYGATAAAGAAAGTATTCCCGATAATTATGAAATAGTTGACTGTGTGAARAATACACGTTTTGCWGGCACCGCTTATTCACAATTCGTTGATATTCAGGGCGGCACATTATGGCGGACAGATTTTTATGTACGTGAGAAGAAGCCAATCACCGATACYGCAACAYTGTTTATTCAAAGTGAATTAAATGAAGAAGATATTAAATATACAATTGAAATGTCTAATGGAGAAATTTCAGTCAGTAACTATCGCCTGATTGTTAATCTACCTGAGGGTATTGAATATGATTTAGGTAGCAGTGTATTAGGTGACGCAGTTATTGATGATCCCTATGTAAACGAAAATGTAGTGGTTTATCGTTTTGGTGATTTAGGYAGTAACTGGACCAAAGARCTTAAATTCCGCGGTCGCATTAAAGAAAGGGCAGACGGTAAYCTGATTACGACTGCATTCATTATTYTAAATACGAATACCAGGAAAAATATTCGTTCAACACCGATTAAGAACAAGCTTGAAGTGAGTCGTGTGAGAATGGAAGGCAAGTCTGTTATTTATCAGGCGTACTTYCAGCCATTAGGTGCAGAGTTATCWTATATAAGTAAAAAAGGTATTCGCGAAGCAATCGATAACTTAGGTGAAGTCGATATTATGCGTAATGAAGTAACYGGATACTCAGATACAACCTCWGTGAAGAAACGCAGTGCCTGGTTGTACGAAGATAATTCCGCACTATCAAAAGCGAGAGCAGAAATTGTTGGGGATTTCTTAATTAACGAATTAAATATCGATGAAGAAAAGGTTGTATTGAATGGGGTGGGTAGTTCAGTTTCTGTTGCTTCAAATAAAACGGTGCAAGGGCGTTCGTTAAATCGTCGTGCTGAATTAGTCGTCAGCACCAGTGAAGTGGTTGCGCCAGGAAAAGTTGAGTTAGTAACATCTGAAAGCGAAGTAAGTGAAATCATACTTGAAGGTCAGCCTGAATTTAAGATTGAAAAACTAATTCAGGCGCCACCAGTAACAGAGCAACTAGATATTAGTGAGTTTGATGAATTCTGGATTAAAGAAGCCACGCCTGGTTATAAATGGTTGATGCCGGAAGTTAACTACACACCGTTTGCACCATCAGTGAATATCGCGATTAAACACAAACCGTCAGATGAGTTTGAAATTTTATTTAATGGTGGCCGTTTAAACCCATTATTTTATTTCGGCATGATTAAAAACAAAGCCAACACAGTAGCAAGAAGTTACTGGCAGGGCGTGCACCTTAATAATGGCGATAACCGTTTTGAGTTCATCGTTAAAGATAAAACCGGTAAAGTTGTCAAACATTTAACACGAAATATTGTTTACGCGGGTGTTCCTGTAAGAGCTGAATTAGCAGAAGAGTACTCACGATTAATTGCTGATGGTCGTAATGTACCCGTTATTGCCATTCGCGTGTTTGATAAGAAGGGTAATTTTGCTCGTCCTGGGTCACGCGGAAAATATACATTATCTAATCCATATATTTCCCAGCAGTTAGTTGAAGCATTCCAGACTAATCGCCTGTCTGGTCTGAATCAGAAAGAGCCTGAATATATAGTGGGTCAAAATGGTTTGGCTTATATCGTATTAGAGCCAACCACCACCACMGGTAAACTTGARATTGAATTACCCTTTTCTGGTCGTAAACACACACGYSTGGAAACCTGGATTCAGCCAGAAATYCGTGACTGGATTATGGTTGGTTTGGCTGAGGGTACGGTCGGTTTCAATTCTGTTTCGGGCAACAAAGAYGCYTTRAATRCWRCTGATAAYGAAGATGATTTTTACACTGATGGAAAAATTGCRTTCTATGCRAAAGGTAAGGTTAAAGGTGACTGGTTGTTAACCACGTCTTATGAYACATCGAAGAAAACYCTGGCAGGTGAWAAYCGYGTMRATCAATTAATCGAYCCGAAYACTTATTACACCATATATGGTGAYAACTCACGTCAGCGTCATGATGCGTCAAGTGCTGAAAAGTTGTATATCAAGATTGAACGTAAACARTTTTATGCCTTATTCGGCGATATGGATACCGGRTTAACCATTACTGAGTTAKCTACATTTAATCGTCGTATGACCGGTGTTAAATCTGAATATGACAACGGTAAMATATCATATACMGCATTCGCTGCTGAARATGTAAACAACTTCATTAAGGATGAAATTCCCGGTGAAGGTATTTCAGGCTTATATAATTTAAGCGGTAAMAACMTYGTTATCAATAGCGATGAAATTGTAATCGAAACACGTGATCGTTTCCGTAGYGAGATTATTGTTAAAACAGAAACCATGCGTCGTTACCTTGATTACAGCATCGATTATTCAGACGGTACCATTTTCTTCCGTCGTCCCATCCCCAGTCGTGATGAAAACTTTAACCCKGTRWTCATCGTGGCTGATTACGAAGTGGAAGCGCCCGTTAAAGGTGATATCACTGCCGGTGGTCGTGTCGCAATTAAACTGAATGGTGGCAAGGTCGAACTYGGYGGTAGTTTGATACATGATGCTACCGATCAAAACAAGGGGGACTTGATTGGTGTTGATGCGCGTATCGAAATCGATACTAARACAGAAGTTCGATTAGRAGCGGCAACATCGGATGTGACGGCTAGCGGTACGGATTTAACCGGTTCAGCGTACTCAGCAGAAATTGTCCATGGWGGAGAYGATCTTAAAATTCGTGCTTACGCAAAACAGCAGGATGAAGACTTTGGATTAGGCCAGCAATCCATTAGTGARCAGGGYACACGTAAATACGGTGTTGAAGGTAATTATCGTATTAATAAAGAGATGTCAGCAGATGCTGTAATTTACCGTGAAGATGTTCTGGCAACCGGTGCAGATAGAAGTGTTGCTGAAGCAAATGTGATATACGGTAAACGTGATTACACATTAAACGCCGGTGCAAGAATTGCCAGAGATAATGATGCATTAGGTGTATCAAATGACTCTAATTTATTACTGYTMGGRGCCAGTAAAGGCTTCCTTGGCGATACCGTRAAAGTACGTGCAAATGCAGAGATAGCCGTTAACTCTAAAAATGAAAGTTCTGACTATCCATCACGTTATATTATCGGTGCYGATTATTTTGTTACTTCTAATGTGAATCTATTCGCAGAAAATGAGTGGACAGTGGGTGCCAATCAAAATACACAGATGAATCGTGCCGGTGTACGTGCGACACCCTGGACTAACGCACAGGTGAATACAGCGGTTAATCAGGAAACCAATGAGAATGGTATWCGTTCTTTTGCTACCYTAGGTTTRACACAAAGCTTCCCCATCTCTAAACGTTGGAGTGGTGATATTGCCTTTGATCGTTCACAAACGATGCGTTCACCGGGTGCCGATCCTCTTAATCCAAACGTGCCTGTTGCGCAGGGCACGGCTAATAACGACTTTACCGCTATCTCTACGGGTACAACTTATAATGCAGAGCACTATACGATTAATAACCGGGTTGAATTTCGCACCGCTGAGCTGGAAGATAAATACGGTGCCATCGTTAACTGGGAAAGAAACCTGAAAGGTGGTATCGGTTATTCAGCAACAACAAAATTGTTTAAAACCAAACGTGAAGATGGCAGTGAGATCCTGGACGGTGACATTCGCTTCTCTGTTGCCTACCGTCCTATGGCGTCACGCTGGATTGCATTGAATCGTTTAGATTTTGTATTTGATTCAAGCACTGATYTGCTTGGTATMAAAACACGTCAACGTAAACTGATTGAAAATYTRGCAACYAACTTYYTGATTGATGATMGAAATCAACTGGCRTTTAACTTTGGTCTTAAATACGTGGTTGATAATTTTGATGATTCAGAGTTCAGCGGTATCACCGGTTTAATCGGTACTGAGTTCCGTCATGATATCAATGATAAGTTTGATGTGGGTGTGCATGCGCATACACATTATTCCGCTAATTCCAGCGTATACCAATATTCAACAGGTGTGTCTGTTGGCTGGAACATGGCGCGTAATATCTGGTTAAGCGTAGGTTACAACTTTGACGGTTTCGAAGACAGCGACTTCTCAGCTGCTGGTTACACCGCAAATGGCCCATACATTCGTTTCCGCCTGAAGTTTGATCAGGATACTGCGGATGAMATTCAAAGCTGGTTRAATTAATAGCGTCGTCATTGCGAGGTACGAAGCAATCTCCATTAGATTGTACAAATTCAATAACTATAAATGTCTCTGTAGAGGTCATACCAGCCTTTATTGTTTTTTTCAATAAGCATGACTTTGTTCTTACGAGAGCCTGCCTTAATTTGCTTTTCACGAGATATTGCGTGATACATATCATCATATAATTCAAAGTAAACTAATAGAGTTAAATTGTATTTATATGAGAAGCCGCTGATTACCTTATTTTTATGCTGCCATATCCTATTCGGAAGATTGCTGGTAACACCCGTGTATAAGGTGCCATTTGGTTTGTTCGTTAATATATAAATGGCTGGTTGGCGTTGCATGACATATTCCTTTATGATCAAGTTGATTCCTGGTTCGGTGGTATTCTACATGAGATTGCCACGCTATCGCTCGCAATGACGAGGAAGATACCGTCATTGCGAGGTACGAAGCAATCCCCTGCAGACGATAGAGCTACCCCAGAAAACACACATCGTAGATGTTTATACTGATTGCTGGTCTGCAATTATTAAACGCTAAAATATTTCGGTTCACTTTCTAACATAAGGTAAACTAAGATAAATCTAATATCGTAAAATTGTTGCCCAATGCCAAATCAATCCAGAATCCAATCCATGCCAGTGCAGCTGGTCAATCAGATTGCAGCCGGTGAGGTTGTTGAGCGCCCAGCAGCCGTTGTTAAAGAGCTGCTTGAAAATAGTCTGGATGCCGGCGCCACTAAAATAGTTATTGATATCGAGCAGGGTGGCACCAAACTTATTCGAATTTCTGATAATGGTCATGGTATTCATAAAGAGGATCTTGTGCTTTCTCTTTCCCCTCACGCAACCAGTAAAATCCGTAGTATCGAGGATCTTGAAGAGGTCAATAGTCTGGGGTTTCGCGGTGAAGCGTTGCCCAGTATCGCCTCTGTTAGCCACCTGCAAATAACGTCCTGCTGGCAGGGTGGTGATGAGACCTGGCAACTCACAATGAATAACAGTCAGGCCAGTGATCTTGTACCTGCTGCAAATAAACCGGGCACTACCATTGAAGTTCGTGATTTGTTCTTTAATGTGCCGGCAAGACGAAAATTTCTTCGCACCGAAAAAACAGAATTCTCACATCTTGATGATGTCGTTAAACGGATTTCACTGAGTCGTTTCGACATTGATATATCCCTGCGCCATAATCAACGAGCGGTTAAAGCATTACGTGCTGCCAATACACAAATAGAGCAGGAAAAACGTATTGCCGATATTCTAGGCCCCGCTTTTATAGAACAAGCTTTGCACATGGACTTTGACTATGAGGGGTTACGGTTATGGGGGTGGGTCGCCGAACCTACCTTTTCACGCAGCCAGGCAGACATGCAATATTTTTACGTCAATGGTCGTATGGTAAAAGATCGATTGATTACCCATGCCGTGCGTCAGGCTTATTCCGATGTGTTGTTTCATGGTCGCCACCCGGCTTATGTGCTGTTTTTTGAATGTGATCCGGCAATGGTTGATGTCAATGCGCACCCTGGAAAACACGAAGTCCGCTTCAGGCAGAGTCGTCAAATACACGATTTTTTATTTCGAGCGATTCATAAAAGTCTGGCAGATGTCACAACCAGCAATACCACTTCACATGATTACCAGCATTTCTCAGCATCAAGTTCAGAACGGCCTGGTTTAAATAATTCAATGTCGGGGCAGCCACCCTCTCAATCGACGATGCCATTTGCGGTCGCTGAACAACGACGCGCCTACACTGAATTTACTAAAGGCGCGTTGCCTTCTACGACAGAAGCCATGGCGGCTCAGTCTACTGCTGAAACTGAGGCCATGCCGCCTTTAGGTTTTGCACGCGCACAGCTACACGGTATTTATATCCTCGCTGAAAACGCAGAGGGACTAGTGCTGGTTGATATGCACGCCGCCCATGAACGCATTACTTACGAACGACTAAAAACCGCACGTGAAGGCGAGGGTATCCAGACACAACCGTTACTGGTRCCACTGACCATCGCTGTTAGYAACAAAGAAGCTCAGTGGGTAGAGGACTGTTCCGAAGTTTTCAAACAGTTGGGATTTGAGGTTGATCGCGTGGCTGATGAGAGCATCAAGCTTCGACARMTGCCGGTTATTTTGTCGAACAGCGATGTCGAAACATTATTACGCGATGTTTTATCTGATTTGTTAACACATGGTAGCAGCTCGAGAATTGAAGAAGAAGTTAATGAAATCCTCTCTACCATGGCGTGTCACGGTTCGATACGGGCAAATCGAAAACTCACTATTGAAGAGATGAATGCCTTGTTGCGRGATATGGAAATMACCGAACGCAGTGGSCAGTGTAATCATGGGCGTCCRACGTGGATTCAGCTGTCRATWGCTGARTTGGATAAGTTRTTTATGCGTGGGCGTTAAGGTGGGGGTGTTTGGTGCGCCTGCCGAGACAGGCTTATCTCTGACCCCGGTTCGGTGCCTGTCTGGGGTGATGTTATGAGTGACTTAATTATCCAACCCGGCGAGTCCGATGATTCTCCAATAGTTGTCTTCATCATGGGTGCTACTGCAACGGGTAAAACCGATCTTGCATTGGCTCTATGCGATGTGCTGCCGTCAGACTTAATTAGTGTCGACTCTGCTCTGGTATATCGAACCATGGATATCGGCACCGCCAAGCCTGATCAGCAGACCTTAAAGAAATCACCTCATCGGCTTATCGATATCATCGATCCAGCAGAGGTTTATTCAGCCGGTCAGTTCACTGAAGATGCGCTGGATCTCATGCAAAAAAGCACGATGAATAATCGTACGCCGGTATTGGTTGGCGGCACTATGTTGTACTTTAATACCTTGCAAAAAGGCATGGCAAATATGCCAGAGGTGGATGCTAGTATCCGCCAGGCAATCGAGTTAGAGGCGAAAACCGAAGGTATGCCGTTCATGCATAATCGCCTGAAAAAGGTTGACCCTGTCTCAGCTGAACGCATTCACCCTAACGATACGCAAAGGATTAAAAGAGCGCTAGAACTATTTGATTTTACAGGTAAAACATTAACCGAGTTTTGGGCAGAGCAGGCGCAGAATCAAAGTGAAAATAGTTTCCCATATCGACGTATTAAAATTGCACTGGTGCCAGAAGATCGTATTGAATTACGCAAACGTATCACCCTGCGCCTGGATCTCATGTTGAAACAGGGCTTTATCGAAGAAGTCGAAGCCTTGTTTAAAAGGGGCGATTTACACGCAGAAATGCCATCCATTCGGGCGGTTGGCTATCGACAGGCCTGGGCTTATCTTGCGGGTGATTATGGTTATGATGAAATGCGAGAGAAAGCCATTATCGCTACCGCTCAATTAGCAAAACGTCAGATGACCTGGCTGCGCAAAGAAGGGGATTGTAATTTTATTGATCCAATTGCATTAAATACTGAGAAAGTACTGAAAAACCTCAAATTTTTACTATCATAGTGGGGGTGACGGGCAATTGTAGTTTGATTCAAAACGGGAACAATTTGCAAAATGCTCAGTCTATAACCTCATATAAAAACAATAACGGGGAAACAACATGTCAAAAGGGCACCATTTACAAGACCCTTATTTAAATGCGTTACGACGAGAAAGAGTACCGGTCTCAATTTTTCTAGTGAACGGAATTAAATTGCAGGGACAAATTGAATCATTTGACCAGTTTGCGGTACTGCTAAAAAACACAGTGACCCAGATGGTTTATAAACACGCTATTTCTACGGTTGTTCCTTCAAGGCAGATTAAGTGGAGCGAAGAAAGTGACTCCGACGGTAACAGTGATAATTGAGTATAATCACACAGACGATAAAAAATGGTCGCCAAAGGCGGCCATTTTTTTTGCAATTCTATAAACATATATAAATAATTAACATTAATCATATAGTGTAACTAATTGAAAAATAATAAATGTTAGATCAAGAGCGCGCAACGGGCGGCAACCGTGCCATCCTCGTTCATATGGATATTAGCGATGAGGCCCATCGAGAAAATCTATCCGAATTTAAAGARCTGGTGCTTTCYTCRGGTGCGGATATCCTGGATATTGTCACCACCAGTCGCCAGCGAGCCGACCCTAAATATTTTATCGGCAGYGGCAAAGCRCTCGAAATTGCTGATCTGGCTAAACAGTACGAGGCTGATATTGTGTTATTCAACCATAAATTAGCCGCCTCACAGGAACGTAATCTCGAAGGTTTAATTGAGTGTCGCGTATTAGATCGCACGGGTTTGATTTTAGATATCTTCGCCCAACGTGCGCGTTCATTTGAAGGTAAATTACAGGTTGAGCTAGCGCAGTTAAAACACCTTTCGGCACGGTTGGTCAGGGGCTGGACTCACCTTGAACGCCAAAAAGGGGGAATCGGCTTGCGCGGACCGGGTGAAACCCAGCTCGAAACGGATCGTCGCTTACTGGGTTTACGCATCAAACAAATTAATAAACGTCTGGTAAAAGTTAAAAAGCAGCGCGAACAGGGCAGGCAATCACGCCAAAAAGCAGAAATCGCCACGGTTTCGCTAGTAGGTTATACCAATGCCGGTAAATCCAGTTTATTCAATATGCTGTGTGAAGATGATGTTTATGTGCAGGATCAACTCTTCGCCACGCTGGATCCGACCTTACGACGCGTTGATCTAAGTCAGGATCTGACCATTATTCTTGCCGATACCGTCGGTTTTATCCGTCATCTGCCACATGACCTGATTACTGCATTTCGATCAACTTTGCAGGAAACATCCGAGGCTCAGTTGTTACTCCACATTATCGACTCAGCAGATCCCAATCGTGATGCCAATATTAATGAAGTCGATAAAGTGCTCGCACAAATCAATGCGGATAAAATTCATTGCATACATATAATGAATAAGATTGATTTAACCGGTACAAAACCCAGAATCGATTTTGCTGATGATGGCAAAGTTAAACGAATCTGGATATCAGTCGAAGCGGATACCGGCATTGACTTGCTCAAACAGACATTAATCGACCTGTTCAGAGAGAAAATGATAGAAGGTCTATTGTCACTTACACCTGCTGATGCGCGCATTCGAGCCAGATTGTTTGAAATCGGCGCCATTCGTCATGAAACCGTCGATGAAAACGGTCATTTTCAACTGAAAATCAGCATATCACGTCGGGATCTGAACCAGTTTGAATCACGTGAGCAGATTCCGCTGGAATCGATGTTGCTATAAGGTTGTTTTTTAAAGCATTTATTCACCACAGAAACACAGAGGGCGCAGAGGGTTACATTTTTTTGTTACGTGTTTATGACACTAGCAATGATAAACTTCTGTGCCCTCTGTATCTCTGTGGTAAAAAGCTTTTTTTAAATAAATATTCAGGTAGAATGCAGCGCTTGCAGGCGTTGTTTTGACGCCCTAACTAAAAGAAGAAAATATTGGAAGCCAAATATGCGAAAGCAATACGATAGACAAGATGGTTTGAATGCCCGCTCCGGTAAGCAAACAATGGCCTGGAACGAACCGGGCGGCAGTGGTGGTAATGGCGATAAAGATCCCTGGGGTGGCAATCGCGGAAATCGCGGTAATCAGGGACCGCCAGATCTCGATGAAGTATTTAAAAATCTGCAGAACAAATTCGGCAGCCTGTTTGGTGGAAAAGGCGGCGGTGGTTCTGGTGGTACGGGTGCTTCCGGCAGTGGTTTAGGCATGGGCGTTGGTGTCGTTATCGCGATTTTGCTTGGTTTTTGGTTAGTGAGTGGTTTCTATAAAGTAGAAGAAGCGGAGCGTGCTGTGGTCTTTCGATTTGGTCAGCATGTTGATACAACACAAAAAGGTTTGCACTGGCATATACCCGCCCCCTTCGAACGTGTAGAAAAAGTCGATGTCACTAAGGTYTATACCATTCCTTTAAAYTCAACCATGTTAACAGAGGATGAAAACATCGTTGATATWTTTGGTACCGTTCAATATCAAATTGATAACGCTGAAAAATACTTATTCAATGTTAAAAATCCGGAAATTTCTCTATCCCAGGTTACAGAGAGTGCATTACGTCAGAGTATTGGCCGCAGTAAAATGGATTATGTCATCACCGAAGGTCGTGGAGAAATTGCGATACAGGTTAAAGATATCATTCAGAGTATTGTTAATAACTACGGTACGGGTTTGCATATATTTAAAGTGAACATTCAGAGCGCTAAACCGCCTGAAGCCGTTAAAGATGCTTTTGATGATGTGACCCAGGCACGTGAGGATGAAGAGCGTTTCAAAAATGAAGCAGAAGCGTACCGTAATGAAGTGCTACCAAAAGCACGCGGTGCATCTGCTCGTATGCGTGAAGAGGCTGATGCGTATAAGAACGAAGTTATCACCAGAGCTGAAGGTGAAGCCGAGCGTTTTACTCAGTTACTAAAAGAGTACAAAAAATCACCACAGATTACACGAGAACGTTTGTACCTCGACATGATGGAATCGGTGCTAAGTAATAGTTCGAAAGTAATGGTTGATGTAGAAGGCGGAAATAATTTGCTTTATTTACCATTGGATAAATTGATGGAACGTAGCAGTAGTACTGATGCAATGAGTCAGAAAAAAGTCTCAGCCGATATTTTAAGAGACATCCAGCAGCGTGGTGTAAACAAAAATAATCAAAGCACCAGAATTGATAGTCTACGTTCAAGAGGAGCACGATAATGTTAGTTAATAGTTTAAAAGTTTTTGTTCCTTTATTTGCGCTGCTGATATGGGCATCAGTATTTTCAGTTGATGAACGCCAGGAAGTACTTTTGTTCCAGTTCGGTGAAATTATTAAATCGGAATTTGAACCGGGTCTGCATATAAAAATGCCGTTTATAAATAATGTGAAAAAATTTGATAATCGAATTTTGACCATTGACCAGAAGCCTGAACGATTTCTTACACAGGAAAAGAAAGACTTAATTGTTGATTCTTACGTGAAATGGCGAATTACCGATGTAATCCAGTACTATAAAACCACACAAGGTGACGAGTTAACGGCAGGACGTTTGTTATATGAAAATATTAATAACGGGCTACGCGATGAATTTGGTAAACGCACCATTCAGGAAATCATATCTGGCGATCGTACACAGATTATGGACCTGATGACAAAGCAATCATCAGAACGCGCAAAATCATTAGGTATTGAAGTCGTTGACGTCCGTGTTAAGAAGGTGGACTACCCAGAACGTGTGAGTAACTCCGTTTACCAACGTATGCGTGCAGAGCGTGAACGTGAAGCGCGAGATTTTCGTTCTAAAGGTCATGAAGCATCAGAACGTATTCAAGCTGATGCCGATCGTCAGCGTAGTGTACTGGTTGCAGAAGCCTACCGTGATTCTGAAGTCGTCCGTGGTGAAGGTGATGCGAAAGCAACTGAAATTTACGCAAAAGCCTTTAATCAGGATCGGGAGTTCTACAAGTTTACTCGTAGTTTAACCGCCTACACTAGAAACTTTTCGAATGCGAGTGATGTGATATTGCTGCGACCGGACTCAGATTATTTCCGTTACTTTAAAGATCCATCGGGTAAGAAGATAAAATAAACCCATGTGGGAGAGTATCATTCCTGCGCTTGCACTTATGCTGGTATTTGAAGGTATGTTGCCTTTTATTAGCCCAAAGAGCTGGCGTAATGCCATGTCGCAAGCTGCACAGCAATCCGATAATGTACTAAGAATATTGGGTTTTCTGAGTATGCTGGCGGGCGTGATTGTTCTCTATCTGGTTAGATAAGGTCTGCTTAAAAAGGCTAGAAGCTCTGCCGTAATAGGCTCTCTATTCCTGGACGGGTTCCTGGTAATAAAAGATTAGCAATCAAAGATATGACAACGAAACAACACTGGACATTACCTGAAGGTATTGAAGAAGTTTTGCCGGAACAAGCGGCAAAATTTGAATCGATGCGTCGTATGTTGCTCGATTTATACGCCACCTGGGGGTATGAGTTAGTGATGCCGCCGACCATCGATTTTATCGAATCGTTACTCACCGGTACCGGCCATGATCTCGACCTGCAAACGTTTAAATTAGTGGATCAGGTTTCAGGTCGTACGCTCGGACTTCGCGCAGACATGACACCTCAGGTTGCGCGTATTGATGCTCATCAGTTACAGCGCGATGTGCCTACACGTTTATGTTATATCGGAACGGTATTGCGCACAAAACCAGAAAGTATTGGTGACAGTAGAAGTCCGCTTCAGGTAGGTGCGGAATTGTACGGTCACGCTGGCATTGAATCTGAAGTTGAAATAATTGGTTTAATGTTACAGACCTTCACTGCGATGGAAGTAAACGATGTCTATCTTGATTTAGGTAACGTTGATATTTATCGCGGTCTTGCGAAACAGGCGGGTTTATCAGAAGAAACAGAAAGTCAGCTATTTGATATGTTGCAACGCAAAGCGGTGACTGAAATTAATACATTACTGGCATCACTTGATATCGATACCGATGTAAAAGCCATGCTGTCAGAATTATCTTCACTCAACGGTGATAAATCAATATTCAAAAAAGCTAGAACAGTATTAGCAAAAGCCGACGATTCAGTAAAGCAGGCGATAGATTATCTGCAAAAGACGGCGGAGTTAATGTGGCAACGTTATGGTTCAGTTTTGTCAGAAACGCAGGTTCATTTCGATTTGTCTGAATTGCACGGTTACCACTATAAAACGGGCGTGGTGTTCGCGGCGTTTGTGCCAGGATTAGGGCAGGCGATAGCACGTGGTGGCCGGTATGATGACATCGGCAAAGTTTTTGGTCGCGCGCGAGCGGCAACAGGATTCAGCACGGATTTAAAAGTGCTGAATCAATTATCGGTCAAGCAGTTTGTTGTACAAGAAAAAGTTTTTGCACCGACTGATGTCGATAAAAATAAAATTGCTGAGTTACGTGGGCAAGGGGAAATTGTTATAGAACAACTACCTGGTCAAGAATTAGACGCCGAGTCGATGGGCTGTAACAAAACCCTTGTACAGAAAGATGGGCAGTGGATAGTAAACTAATAAACACAACCATCTAATAAATGCCGTCATCCTGAACCTTAGAAGGATCTTAAACATTAGTGTATAAGATCCTTCGCTATCGTTCAGGATGACAAATATTAATGATGCAAGAATTTTAATTTTTTAAATTCAAGGTTTAACCATGTCAAAAAATGTTGTTGTACTCGGAAGCCAATGGGGTGATGAGGGTAAAGGTAAAATTGTCGATCTATTAACAGATCGCGCAGCGGCAGTGGTTCGCTTTCAGGGTGGTCATAACGCAGGTCATACGCTTGTTATCGGTGACGAGAAAACGGTATTACACCTGATACCATCGGGTATTCTGCGTGACAACGTAACGTGCTTAATCGGTAACGGTGTGGTGTTATCGCCTGAAGCCTTATTTAAAGAATTAGGTGAGCTGGAAGCGCGTGGCATACCCGCGAGCCAACGCATTGGTATCTCAGAAGCTTGTCCGTTAATTCTTCCATATCACATCGCATTAGACCAGGCGCGAGAAATCGCACGTGGCAAAGCTGCCATTGGCACAACCGGTCGTGGCATCGGCCCTTGTTACGAGGATAAAGTGTCTCGTCGCGGCATTCGCCTTGCTGATCTAAAAGACCTTGAGAAGTTTAAACAGAAACTGGCTAGCGTCATGGAATATCACAACTTTACTTTGAAAAATTATTTCAAACAAGATGAAGTGGACTACCAAACCGTTCTTGATCAAGTGATGGGTTACCGTGAAAAATTATTATCACTCATCGTTGATGTCCCCGGCATGATTGATGGTTATCGTAAAGACGGCAAGAATATTATGTTCGAAGGTGCGCAAGGTACATTGTTGGATATCGATCAGGGTACCTATCCTTTTGTTACCTCGTCTAATACAACAGCGGGTGGTGCATGTACCGGTAGTGGAATCGGACCTAAAGATCTGGATTACATCTTGGGCATCACCAAAGCGTACACGACACGTGTCGGTGCGGGCCCATTCCCAACAGAGTTATTTGATTACGATAAAGATGACCCAACTATAGGTCAACATCTGGCAACAATCGGCCGTGAAGTAGGTGCAACTACGGGTCGTGATCGTCGCTGTGGCTGGTTTGATGGTGTTGCACTACGTCGCGCTGCTCAAATTAATAGCCTGACTGGATTATGTATTACCAAACTCGATGTGCTGGATGGTCTACAAACAATTCGACTGTGTAACAGTTATGAATATCAAGGTGAAAGTTTGCACATGCCGCCATTAGGTGCTGATGCCATTGAGCAATGCACAGCCGTATATGAGTCTATGCCCGGCTGGTCCGAATCAACAGTGGGTGCAAAAAGCCTGGATGATTTACCGGAAAATGCCAGAAATTATCTTAATCGTTTAGCGGAGATAGTAGGTGTGCCGATTGATATTGTTTCAACCGGGCCTGAACGTGATGAGACCATTGTTTTAAATCATCCGTTTGATTAGTTTTTTTATTTAGTCCCCATGCCTTCGCGTGGGGACATCTTTTTTTCTTTAGTCGTCACTCTTAATCATTTGTAGGATCGGATTGTAATCTGCGATTCTCTTGTTTGTTTACCTTTTATTGGTTTTAGTATTCCCCGCTATTGGGATTAGTGTTCCGTACAGTTCTTTCTTTTATTTACTTAAGCTTAGCGGTATTCGCACCGCGGGCGAGTTACTTTTTGGCTGCAGCCCCAAAAAGTAACCAAAAAAGGCCGCCCCACATCGTTTGCCCTGCGGGTGCCTGAATTTGGCTGCATTGCCTACGCGCCCGGTCTGATGCGCCGTCCGGGCGCACAGACCTAAATTCGCCATCCCTGGCGAATTTGCCCTACCAATGCAGCCAAATTCAGCAAACGAAGAGGGGGGGCAAAAGAAAAAACCAAAAACCAAAAAAACCAAAAACCAAAAACCAAAAACCAAAAACCAAAAACCAAAGGTCCAAACAAAACCAGCATATTATTTAATCTGTCATCCCCGAATGCTTCCATCGGGGATCCAGCGCCTTAGAGACATTTAAAACTTCTAGATATAGCCCACATCCATGTGGGCAACCCTTCGGGCTATGCGAAGCATGTTTAAATTCGTTGCAAACAAATTTATCCCGACAGAAGCATTCGGGAATGACAACGAAAAATAATGGCTAACGAATAAAACGAGAGTGAACAAAATAAACACCCCAGCCCAACCAGCACCGCTTTTGACTTTGACCACCCTCCCACTTCAACAAGCCACATGAAGTCATGCGCCGGATAGCAATCACCGATGGTTGGTGGAATGGCGAGTGTAACTCTGTTAACGTTAGCAAGTGATACCAGCCGTGTTAATATTGTGGAAGCAAGATGAGGTGATTGGCTAGATGTAGATATTTGAGTTTACATACGGGAAGAATGTTTAGATTTAGACATTCTGTCTAATATACTGTTATAGCTTAATAAAAAGGAAAAATTCATGATAAAAATTACCATTATATGTGCCTTCATTACACTTATAGCAAGCTGTGCAAGCTCTTTAGAGTATATGTCTGTTCCTCTACAAACATCCGATTGGAAGGTTGGCTTTCAAACAAAACCAAAATCATTTGGTGACGCGAGTTATATCAGAGAATTTATTCCAAAAGATGATGGCATTAAAAATTGGTCAAAAATAATTACTATTCAATACATAGACAATAAGGGCAACGTACCACCAAAAGAATTCGCAGCGGCTCTAATCAGTGATATTAAGAAGGCATGCCCAGATACTCAATGGAACGTTATTGAAGAAAATAAAAGATCAATAATATATGAATGGTATACAAAAGAATGTTCTGCGCCATCACATGAGAGCGACCCTAATATTTTTACACCTCAGCATGAAATTGCAAAAGTAATGTTTGGCAACACTGGTATACATAAGGCATCATACAATGAGAAAACAAAAGACCTTAATAGTAAGACCAGAAATGAATGGATAAAAAAATTAAAAAACACTCATCTTGAAAAAAACGGTAACGTAATAAAACTGCTATAACAACTCAATTAACGTTGACCATTTTTACACGCCGCGCCGCTATCGCTCTGCTCTGTGTAAAACCGTCAAGTTATTTCAAACGTTATATTAAAAAATGAAAATGAAATTGAAATGAAGAATCTGATAGTTATTGCCTCAATTGTTTTGTTGGCATCATGTTCAACGTCATCAACTATAAAAAAGGCTAGTGAAAGCAAATCAGCTTTTGATGATGCCGTTTACGAAGGTGAGGAATATATTGTTAATAATGACATATCTGATGAAGAGGCATACAGGGTATTTCATCAAGCAGCTACAGGTTTTGTTTCAATACAATCAATTAGAGGTAGCGCTGAAAAAAGGGCAATTGATTTTTGTAAAAGACAAGGAAAGGAGATGTTAGCACTAAGAGAGCGAACATCATCACCTCCACACATACTTGGAAATTTCCCGCGGATTGAAATAGTATTTGCCTGTATAGAAAACAAAGTTACAAATGAAGAAGTATATAACAATGATAAATACACACAAATTGAAAGATTAAAAAAATTATTAGATAGCGGAGCTTTAACAAGAGAAGAGTATCAGGTTGAAAAGAAGAAGCTTCTATCAAAATAACTTAGTATCAATTAGCTCAACCCGACCATTTATACGCCGTTTCGTTTCGCTGCACTCTGTATAAATGGCCGGTTAGCAAGGCGTCATACAATCAACTTAAATAGAGATTCAAATGAAAATCATTATTAGCATCGCACTCTTGGTCATCCTATTGCCAACAATCAGTTATGCAGAAGATGCACATAAACATGAAAGGCACGTAAAGGCTTCAGGAGTGGAGGCTCTTTCTCCTAATTTGCGCAATCTATTATCTGAAGAAATGAAAGCAATACAGGAAGGAATGATGTCTATCATCCCCGCATATATTTCTGGAAACTGGAGAGAAATCGAAACTACGGCAGGTAAAATAAAGAGTAGTTATATATTGAAACAAAGTTTAACAGAAAGCCAAAGAAAAGAACTACATTCAATATTGCCAGCTGAATTTATTGAAAAAGACCAGAGGTTTCATTATTTAGCCGGAATGCTTGAACATGCTGCGCTAAGTAAAAAACCAGAGCTAATAAATTTTTACTTTTCTGAAATGAATAAGTCTTGTATTGGTTGTCATGCCGTATTCGCAACACATAAATTTCCAGCATTGAAACCAGCGAAAAAAGATGCGCATTCACACTAATTATGCTTAGTATCAATTTTGAAGTGCAACTGACCAATCTATACGCCGTATTGCCCGTCAGCCGAGTTCAAGCGTTATGAGTCAGCAAGATATCAATATGACTTATGAAGTCATTTAATGATTTTTGCCGTTCACTTCCAGTCGTTTTAAACGGAGATAAGTCATGTCACAAAGTTGTACCTCAGAAAATACTGCTACTATGTATCCCAAAAGATACGCTTGCCCGATAAATGGTAAGACGTATTCGGGAGTATCCTCTACAACAATATTGCATCATGTTAATGAACCATGGCAATGGGCAGGTAAGCAACAGGGCTATTACTTTTGTACTGACCCTGATTGCAATGTTGTTTACTACGGGCAAGATGGATCGTTGATTTTGAAATCTGAGTTACGAACAACTGTAGGTGTAAAAGAAAAAAGTGATGAATCACTGGTTTGTTATTGCTTTGGTGTGACAAAATCAAAAGCGAATAATGAAAAAGTAAAAAACTTTGTCATTATTCGTACAAAAGAAAAAGCATGTGCTTGCTCGACACACAACCCATCGGGAAAATGTTGTTTAAAAGACTTTCCTAAGTAGTGTTAAATTTTAAGAGAATTAAAGAGATAAGCTTTACTGAGCTAAAAGTCCATAGGTTTCCCTGATGACTACAAGTCATTCTTGATTATTTAAATATACGACATGTTTTCTCGCCAGGATCGCAAAGCACGCAGACAAAAGAAAATGTCGTATCCGTTTCTCTCTGCGTACTTTGCGATCCTGGCGAGAGTACCATTCAACAGAACAATATCAAACAGCTAATAGGTGTAGCAGCTAAAGTTTTAAACTAAAGTGCATCCGTTCCTCTAATGCCCACATATCTAGTTGTTTATGTCCTGTGCGTGGCTTGAGGCGTGTAGCTGCAAGGTTCACAGCGTAGCAGACGCATACTTCAGGTTACGCCCACTTAATAACTAAAGAGAGGCTTTACGAGCAGCCCAGACTCTGTGTTGTACTTTCTTGGCAGGTCCGTGTGWTAWNGNCWRYRRGMATGGCTTCAAAAGYRKGYCTTGATTCTGWRCYGSSYGYKAAGCCAGAGGGCGCAAGCAATTAGCAGAAGTGCGCTAGAGAAGGGTATCTATGTTTTATATAGTTGCTTTTGAATAAGGTGAACAGATTAATGATGTGTCGAATAAGGGAGCGACGATGGTTTTGCGAGAAAATGCACCATAATTCTACGCGCCACTGACGCGCCATAAAAGCGCCAAAATCATGACTTTTCAGGGCAACTCGGGACAGAGTGACTAAATTTCAGGGTGTTGAATGAGCTGGCTAAAGACTAGTAAAAACAACAGTTTGTGTTATTTTTTAGAGAGTGTTAAACTTGTGAATTGTGGTGCCGAGAAGAGGACTTGAACCTCCACGGGCCAAAGCCCACTAGCACCTGAAGCTAGCGCGTCTACCAATTCCGCCACCTCGGCAAGTGCTGAAATTTTCAAGCCACGAACTTTACAAGGCGGCCACTCCATTGTCAATTTCCATCAATACTATTTTTGGTCGTTATTTACACTGTTATATGAAATTACCGTGACTATTAGGTCACTTTTATTATTATGTTAAAGAAAATTAAGAAAAAAATTAAGTCTATTTTAGCTAAAAAGTCGAAAAAGAAAGTAGACGAAAATCCTATACCAAAGCAAGTACCACGAAAAAAACGTGCAGCTAAAAATTCGACTACAGACAAACACAATACAAAGAAAAAAGTTGTAAAGAAAAAGTCTTCGAAAAACCCCACGCCTAAAAAGCGTACATCTAAAAAACAAGGCTCTAAAAATACAGCTTCTGATAATAGTGAGGGTAAAAAGCGACCTTCTAAAAAAGCATTTTTTAAACGCTCGCGTAAGCTTAAAGATCCTGAAGCAAAACAGGAAGCAAAGAAATATGATAACCCTGTAGCCAGTCGTACTCTGCTTCTCGAGACTATTAAGGAAGAGGGAACGATGACACAGTCTTCTGTGTTTAAGGCACTGGATGTTAGAGAAGATCAGGAAGAAGGTGTGAGCCGTCGTTTATCGGCGATGGTGCGTGATGGCCAGTTAGTTCGTAATCGACGTGGTGGTTATTTACCGGTTGATGAAAATCATTTAATAAAAGGTCACGTTATTGCTCATGCGGATGGTTTTGGATTCCTTGTGCCTGATGAAGGTGGTAATGATTTGTTTTTAAGTGCCAAACAGATGCGCGGTGTCTTGCACGGCGATCATGCTGTTGCAACGGTGGCAGGCGTTGATCGTCGAGGACGTCGTGAAGGATCAATTATTTCCGTTGTGGAGAGAGCAAATAGTACGCTAGTCGGTCGTTTGTTTAATGATGATGGCATTGCGTATGTTGTACCGGATAATAAACGTATTACGCAGAACATTATGATTCCTGCTGATATGTTAGCAGATTCAGCAGTAGGTCAAATCGTAAAAGTTGAAATAACCAGCCAACCTACAAATAGAAAGCAAATGGTTGGTAGGGTAATCGATGTTATCGGTGAGCACATGGCACCGGGCATGGAAATTGAAATGGCGATTCATAACCACGGAATTCCATACGAATTCCCCGATACGGTTACAGCTCAGGCAAATAACTTTGGCGAGAGTGTAAAAGATAAAGATAAGCAAGGTCGCCTGGATTTGCGTGATTTGCCATTGGTCACAATCGACGGTGCCGATGCGCGCGATTTTGATGATGCAGTTTATAGTGAGCCAGCTAAAAATGGATGGAGATTATTGGTTGCTATTGCTGATGTCGCACATTACGTGGATATTGGCTCACCATTAGATGTCGAAGGCTATGAACGAGCAACGTCTGTCTATTTTCCTGGACGTGTTTTACCTATGCTGCCTGAAGCATTATCGAATGGATTATGTTCAATTAATCCTGACGTGGATCGTTTGTGTATGGTCTGTGAAATGTTTATTAATAAACAGGGTGAGATTGAAAGTTACGACTTTAAAGAAGGCGTGATGCGCTCACACGCCAGGCTTACTTATACGCAGGTGGCTGAAGCACTCGAAGGTGAAGGAACAGGAGAAATAGCAGCTAATATTTATCCGCATATTGTTAATCTAAATGAAATGTATCAAGCCCTTGATGGCGCTAGAACCGCTCGTGGAACCATTGAGTTTGATACCACAGAAACAGTTATTAACTTTACCAGTGATAAACGTATTGAAAGCATTCGACCTTCAACACGAAATGATGCGCATAAGATAATTGAAGAGTGCATGATTTCAGCCAATGTCTGTGCGGCAAAATTTATTGCTAAAAATAAAATCCCTTGTTTATATCGTGTACACGAAGACCCCACAGATGAAAAAATTCAGGATTTACGTGGTTTTCTTTCTGATCTTGACTTGACGCTGGGTGAGGCATCGAGAAAAATTGTGTCAAGTGATTATGCTGCACTAAGTGCAGAGATTAAACAGCGTGATGATTTTTATATGATTCAAACGCTAATGTTGCGCTCGATGAAGCAGGCAGTATACATGCCAGAAAATTCAGGCCACTTTGGTCTGGCATTAACTCACTATGCGCATTTTACTTCTCCCATCCGACGTTATCCTGATTTATTAGTGCATCGTGCGTTAAAGCACATTGTGCGTAAACGTCCAAAATCAGACTATACGTATTCACCTCAACGCATGGCGCAAATGGGTGAGCACTGTTCGGATAATGAACGTCGTGCAAATGAAGCGACTCGTGACGCAGAGTTCGCGCTTAAATGTGAGTATATGCTGGACAAAATTGGTAACAGTTATGATGCGCATGTAACGGGTGTTGTACAGTTTGGATTGTTTGTTGAACTAAGTGAACATTTTGTAGAAGGTTTGATTCATATTACTAACTTGCCTAAAGATTATTATGTTTTTGATCCAAAAACGCATCAGCTTGTAGGCGAAAATCGTGGCATAACGTTTGGTTTGAACGACAAAATTCGTATTAAGGTTTCCAGAGTTGATATGGATGAGCGTAAGATAGATTTTGAATTAATTTCGGAACATTAAATTACTTATTAAGTAATGGCGAAAAAATTACAAGAAATAATTTATGGTATTCATGCTGTAGAAGCGGCGCTGAGAAATCAGCCAGAAAATATTTTACAGGTTTTTGTGCAGCAGGGAAGAAATGATAATCGAATTAAAACGATTCTTAGTATTGCAAAAAATTCTGGTGTTTCGTTACAGCCCATTACTAACGATAAATTAAAAGAAAAATGCCCTAAAGTACGTCATCAAGGCGTGGTTGCTGAAATACGTCGTAGCAATTCCGCTCCCGTTTCAYTGGAAGATATTCTAGAGAAGGAATCTGTRTTGTTACTGGTATTGGATGAAGTGCAAGATCCTCATAATATTGGYGCCTGTCTTCGTACAGCCGATGCGATTGGTGTCGATGCGGTTATTGTCTCAAAAAATCGTAGTCCAGCATTAACACCTGTYATTCGAAATGTTGCCAGTGGTGCAGCTGAAACYGTACCCTATATTATGGTGTCTAATTTGGCACGTGCGATTGAAACAATAAARCAGAGTAATGTTTGGGTGATAGGCRCAAGCGGTGATRGTGATCAAACTATATACAGCACGAATGCGAATCAACGTATGGCATTAGTTATGGGGTCTGAAGGAAAGGGTATGCGTCGTTTAACCCGTGAAGCCTGTGATGARCTKGTTTCTATTCCTATGCAGGGCAGTGTSGAAAGTTTAAATATTTCAGTTGCRACTGCGGTTTGTTTATATGAAATTCGACGACAATTGAAAGCRTAGCTAATATGCCGGCTCGTTCTGAATTACACATCATCGCCCCCGGATTATGTGGGCCACTTGCAGAAATACAATCTATAAAAAATCACGTCGAACTCGGCAAGTGGGTAAGGTCCTTATCAGCTGCCAAAATAGTGTCTTCTCAGAAAAGTACAAATGAAGTATTGGCTGCAATATTTGGTCTGAATATTGAAGCTGACTTTCCTGCCGCCGCATTTACTCTGCTTGCTAATGATTTATACCATGAAGCTAAATATTACATGTATGCCGATCCTGTTCATCTGCAGGCAGATATGGATCGTGCAGTTTTAACTTCTGCTGAAGACTTGAATGTGACAGAGTTTGAAGCCGTATCGTTATGTGAATCATTGAATCAGCATTTTAAACAGGATGGACACTCATTTTTATTGATAGATAATAATCAATGGATTGTTCAGTCGAACGATAAAATGCAAATGACGACGACATCATTAACTGAAGCAATAGGACGAAATGTTAATTTTATTTTGCCAGAAGGAAAACAGGCAATGCGCTGGAAACAAATTTTGACAGAAGCGCAAATGTTAATGTTTGCACATGAGGTTAATCAAAGTCGACAGCACAGATCGTTACAAACAATCAATAGTCTATGGTTTTATGGTGTCGGGGCGTTGCCCGTTGTGAATAGTGGCTTGTGCCCTGTAAACAGTTTGTGTGGAAACCAGACAATGTTAGAAGGGCTGGCAAAACATGTGCAATGTGAGTATTTTATGAGGCCCGACTCAGTTGAAGAATATATTAATTATTTAACAGATTTATCTCCCGCTTCTGTTAATGTATTACACCTGCCTGAGCTGGAACATCTGGTAAATTATACGGATGTCAGTATTTGGACGGAAAAATTATTGCAACAGCTAACATGCTGGATCTACCCGTTAATAGACATGGCGCATAAAAATAATATTAAAATTACGTTATATCCCTGTAATGCAAAGCAATATCATTTTTCTAAATATGATTATTTGCGATTCTGGTGTCGAGGAAAGTTAGAGCAACATGTCCATAGTTACTAACAAGTTTGATGTGAATAAATCGGCTTCTACCATTATTCGCAGAAATGTAGAAATCAGTGATGAACTCCAGAATAGTGACCTTCACCCACTACTCAAAAAAATTTATGCTAATCGTGGCATCACCCGGCTAAATCAGGTCAATTATAATTTAAAGAATCTGGTTGACTTCGCTTTACTAAAAGACATTGATATCGCATCCGAAATTGTCGCACAGGCCATCGTTCAGCAAAAAAGAATTTTGATTATCGGAGATTTCGATGTTGATGGTGCGACATCGTGTGCGGTCATGATGCGTTCATTAAAAGCCATGGGGCTAAATAATATTGACTATCTGGTGCCAAATAGATTTGATTTYGGYTATGGWCTCAGCMCCSARAT
Organism: Thiotrichaceae bacterium; assembly: GCA_002746365.1. GTDB lineage: Bacteria > Pseudomonadota > Gammaproteobacteria > SZUA-229 > SZUA-229. The sequence continues at coordinate 6,128 of NVWZ01000027.1, read as the reverse complement.
AGTTGAYGTGGCCGCYGAGCTGCAACCCAAACCCGATTTRATTGTGACCGTTGATAATGGTATATCAAGTATAGATGGTGTGGATCGCGCAAATGAACTGGGTATAGAAGTCGTGGTAACAGATCATCATTTAGCAGGTGATACACTGCCATTGGCTGCCGCAATCGTTAATCCCAACCAGCCCGGTTGTTCTTTTCCTGAAAAAACCATAGCAGGTGTGGGCGTTGCCTTTTATTTAATGCTGGCTGTTCGTGCTGTATTACGTGAAAAAAACTGGTTTGATGAAAATAAGAAAGAACCTAATATGGCACGTTTCCTGGATCTYGTTGCYCTGGGAACCGTTGCAGATGTGGTGCCACTTGAYGATAATAATCGAATTTTAATCGAATACGGCCTGCAACGAATTCGCGCGAATAAAGGGTGCTCTGGCATTAACGCACTGTTAACCATTGCTGGTAAATCTATCGAAGGTTGTTCATCTCAGGACTTTGGTTTTATTATTGGACCTCGTTTAAATGCGGCGGGTCGCCTGGATGATATGTCGATWGGCATTGARTGCTTGTTGTGTGATAACTATGAACAGGCATTTAAATATGCTGCCACTCTCAATCAAATCAATCTACAGCGTCGCGAAATAGAAAGTGATATGTTAAAGCAGGCAACGGATTTGTTAGAAAAACAGATAAGCCGTCTCGATAATAGCGTTGCACTTCCCAAAGCGATGGCTTTATACGATGAGCAGTGGCATCAAGGCGTGGTTGGTCTGTTGGCTTCTCGTATAAAGGAAAAGTATCATCGCCCCGTTATTGCATTTGCTGATTCGGGTAATGGTGAGATTAAAGGTTCAGGTCGTTCTATTACTGGCTTACACATAAGAGATGCGTTAGATGCCGTATCGAAAAAACATAACAATCTGATAGAAAAATTTGGTGGTCATGCTATGGCAGCAGGGCTAACTCTTCAGCGAAAAAACTTTTCACAGTTTCAACAGGCATTTAATCAGCAGGTGGAGAGCATGTTGCGACCACAAGACCTGGAAAACATCTGTGAGACTGATGGACCGGTCGACGAAAGTTTTATGAATATGGATACGTCTGAACTATTTAAATATGCCAGCCCGTGGGGACAATTGTTTCCTGAGCCTGTGTTTGATGATGTATTTAAAATAAGTAACTGGAAAATTGTTGGTGAAAAACATTTAAAAATGGATTTAGTTAAAGAGGGCACAGGCGCGTACTACGCTGCCATCGCTTTTAACAAAACGGATAAGGATCTGCCGTCTGGTGAAGATGATATTCGGATCGTTTTTCGTTTGGATGTAAATGAATTTCGCGGTAAGCGCAGTTTGCAATTAATTGTCCAACACATTGAAGCAGTAGATTAGTATCTGCATTGTGTAGTAAAAATATTTAACTTTTAATTAAATTCATAACAATAAAATTATATGTACACAATTATAAGAAAAATATTATTTTTATTTGATGCAGAAAAAATTCATGTTTTGTCTTTGAATATGATGGATGTGTTTAATTCGCTAGGTTTGTTAAAGTTATTTTTAAATAAACGGATAGACTCACCAGTAACCGTTATGGGGATCGAATTTCCTAATGCTATTGGTCTTGCCGCAGGGCTGGATAAAAATGCCCGGCATATTGATGCGCTATCGCAGTGTGGCTTTGGTTTTATTGAGGTGGGTACGGTTACACCGCTCGCACAATCTGGAAATGAAAAACCACGACTGTTTCGTCTGCCTGAAGATGAAGCGATTATTAATCGGATGGGCTTCAATAATGATGGTGTAGAAGCGCTGATTAACTATGTAAAGCGCGCTCAGGGTAAATGTGTTTTAGGAATCAATATTGGTAAAAATAAAGTCACACCACTAGAAAATGCTGTTGATGATTATTTGATTTGTATGCAAAAAGTATACAACTATGCCGATTACATCACTATCAATATATCGTCGCCGAATACGCCTGGACTGAGAGAGTTACAACATGGTGATGGTTTGTCAGCATTGCTTGAGCAATTAAAAAATAAGCAGGCTGAATTACATCAAGCTACACAGCGATATGTACCCCTGGCCGTGAAAATAGCCCCCGATCTTACTAATGATGAAGTTAATGATATTGCACGACGATTAATCTCTGCAAAAATTGATGCGGTTATTGCCACCAATACGACTAATAGTCGTCCATCGACACTGTTTCGCAAAAAAATAGCAGAAGAGGCGGGTGGTCTAAGTGGAAAGCCGCTACTGGGTATATCAAACACTGTATTAAAACAGTTGGTTAGCGCATTAAAGGGTCAAATGCCAATTATCGCTGTGGGCGGAATATCGACACCTGCCGATGCTCTCGATAAGCTCAATGCCGGTGCCAGTCTGGTGCAGGTATATACAGGGTTTATCTATTCAGGACCCAGGCTTATCCGAGATTGTGCGTTAGCAATAAAAACTCAGTAAGCAATCATTTTAACGCCCCGTTCCACGTGAATTCTCGATAATTTCTGCTATATTCAGAGAATACATATTCGTTTAAATAATCTAACAAAAACAGTTGCTTATAAGTTTTTATAAAAATGTTTTGACGAGGCTTTTATAATGATTTACCGGCAAGGATAGGCGGATAAATTAACTGAGATACAACTATGAGTGAACGAGTATTTTTATTTTTTGTAGGCGCTTTTATCCTGTTAGCGTTGTACATCGAGACTGATCTAATAATCTATGGACTTAGCCTATGGTTAGTTTTTGAAGGTATCACGAATATTCGTTTAACGACAGTGTCACAAAAGCTAATGAATAAAACCGTACCACCCGGGTTAACGGTCTTTCAAACTAAACAGAGGTTCGATTTTGACTCTTTCAGAGCCTGGCGCATTATGGTGCCATTTATGCTGGGTGGGTCTTTTATTTTATTGAATGAATATCATATGGAAATATTATGGTTTTTCCCCTGGTTTATGGGATTTGCAATCATGGGTGCAGGCATTAGTGGTGTTTGTCCAATGATATTAATGATTCGTTGGGTTGGATTTAAGTAATAGTCTTAATGAAGGATAATGTTAAAAAGTTTGAAGTAAAACTCCCCACTAGAATTACGGGTCTGGTATTTTGGGGTCTGGTTTTTATTGGTTTACTGGTGGCTGTTATTATCCTGCAAAAGGCAGAAACTGATCTTATTATCGCGAATGAAAATGAGACGCTAATAATTGCATACGAGGTCGAAGAAATTGTTGAGCAATTCGCTGAGGCGCCTGTTCTGGAGAAGGCAAGTGGTCGAATTCGAATAAAAATTCTCGAACATATGAATGATCTTGGTTTTCATGCAGCACGTTTGAATGAAGGCGATATCGGATTGTCCATCGGTACCATCGAAGACGATGATGATGTTTATAATTATACATTGCACTATTACCCTGATGGTTCGAACGAATTACACGCTATAAAGATGGAGCTTTTTTGTACAAACTCGGGCGTGGTAATCGCAGATATCCGTAAAAATTTCCTATTATTCATTGGTCTAGGTGTTTTTATCTTTGGTATGTTATTGCAACGTATATTGCAAAAGATGTTGTCTGAACCATTTCAGAAAATGGTGAATACGGCGGAAAAGTTTTCTAAAGGTGATGAGAAAATTCGTTTTGATGATACACGACCTGACGAATTTGGTTATCTCGGTAAGTTCATTAATAACGCAATGGATGCAATATGGCTACATAAAAATGAACTTATGGAAGCACTAGAGCGAGCCTCTGCTTCGGAAGTAGCGCTGGGTCTGGAAAAAGAACGTGCTGAAGTTACACTATATTCAATTACGGACTCTGTTGTCACTGTTGATATAGATGAATGTCTGGTGTTTTTAAATCCAGCGGGTGAAAAATTGCTAGCACGTGATAACAAAGAAATAACCGGGAAAAGTTTCAGGAAAATTTTTAACATAGTGAATGAAGCCACCGGCGATAGTATTGGTGATCCATTACATGAGTGTTTTGTAACCGGTGAAATTATTCATCTGCCGGAGCACTCATCATTAATTGCTAAAGATGACTCCATTATTTCGATAGAAGCATCCATTGCACCGATGAAATCCGATAACGGTGATTTGATGGGAGCCGTTATTGTTATCCAGGATGTTAGTCATACTAGAAGACTCACTCGACAACTTTCGTATCAGGCAAGTCACGATCTTCTGACTGGCTTATATAATCGACGAAAATTCGAAGAAAATCTTGAAGAAATCCTAATCAATGTTAGAGAAGACGATTCACACCACACCTTGTTTTATCTTGATCTGGATAATTTTAAAATTGTTAATGATACCTGTGGGCATGTGGCAGGTGACGAATTACTGAAACAATTACCGGCTTTATTTAATGAGGTGTTAAGAAGTGGTGACATTGTTGCGCGACTGGGTGGTGATGAGTTCGGTATCATTCTGGAAAATTGTGGAATAAAACAGGCTGCTCTTATCGCAGATAAAATTCGACAGAAAATAAAAGACTATCGGTTTATATGGGACGATAAAACCTTTGAAATCGGCGTTAGTATAGGCGTGATTGCTATTAATATAAATAATTGCGAAATGGCACAGGTGTTGAGTGCGGCAGATATCGCTTGTTATGCAGCAAAAGATTCGGGTAGAAATCGCGTACATGTGTATGAACCTTCTGATGAGATGATGAGTGAGCGCTATGGGCAGATGCATTGGACAGCCAGAATATCAAAAGCACTTGAGGATCATCGTTTTCAGATTTATCAGCAACCTATAGTTGGTGCAACTGATCAGAGTAGAAATCATCTGGAAATATTGCTGCGCATGATTGATGAAGACGGAAAAATTATTCCGCCAGGTGCGTTCATACCTGCAGCAGAACGATATGGCATGATGCCTGAAATTGATCGATGGGTGATTAATGAAGTATTTCGATACATGGGTAAAGACAACCCATCAGATCCGATAAAAGGCACAAATCGTATTTTTGCCATTAATTTATCAGGCGATTCAATTAATGACGGTGAATTACTGGATTACATTCTTTCACAAAAAAATAAACACGGTGTTTCACTGGCTAATGTTTGTTTTGAAATTACGGAAACCGTTGCAATCAGCAATCTGACTAAAGCCACACTATTTATTAACGAATTAAAAAATTATGGCTGCAAGTTTGCATTAGATGATTTTGGTAGTGGTTTGAGCTCATTTGCTTATCTTAAAACCTTGCCAGTCAATTTTCTTAAAATTGATGGTAGTTTTGTACGCGACATCAGTCGTGACAATATAGATAAAGCGATGGTGGAATCGATACATCAGGTTGGTCGGGTTATGGGGCTTCGTACCATAGCTGAGCACGTAGAAGATGAAGAGACGTTAGTTACCTTGCAGGAAATTGGTGTCGACTTTGTTCAGGGCTACCACCTTGGACGACCTGAGGCTGTTGAAGATAGATAAAAAATAATTTTTCTCATGAGAAATTAAAAAACGTATGCACTTCATCTCTCTAAGGAACTCTGCTTGATTCAGGGCTTCTCTAACAGTTAACGGGACAGCAATATATTGTTATGAGTATTGCTTAGCAGATAATTTTCGACATTTCACGATGTGGAATATTTGCTTCATAAAAAATATCGCTACAAACAGAAAAACCCTGCTTTTCATAGAAGGGGATAGCGCTGACTTGAGCGTGAAGATATAAATTATTGATATTTTTATCACATGCTGTTTGAATAACAAAGATAAGTAGTTTGTTTCCGTATCCAAGATTGCGGTAGTCCTGTAGGACAGCCATGCGGCCGATTTTTCCATCCGGTTTTAGTCTGGCAGTAGCAATAACTTTATTCTCTAGAGTGCATATGAAATGGAGTGATGAATTATCAAATTCATCCCACTCCAATGCTTCAGGTACTTGTTGCTCATTGATGAATACTTCGCGCCTGATTGATTGTAATGCTAATTTGTCTTTTTCCCAGCTAGTCATTCTAATCATTAAGTTATTTGTTGGCATATTATGAATGACTTTTATAGCCTTAATGGCACCTCTATTAATTGCTTGTGCCCTCTGGCTTTACGACCCGTTCAGAATCAAGGCGTGCTTTTGAAGCCATGCCCGCAGTTGTTAATACATGG
>NVWZ01000009.1 GCA_002746365.1 Thiotrichaceae bacterium | reverse complement strand
AAGCATGTATCTGCTGCGTTCTGAGCCTTGAGAATGGAATAACCATTCTGCTTCGGCTCACGCCTTGCAGCTACATGCTTCAGGTCACGCAGAGGACGTAAGCAATTAATAGAGGTGCCCTTAAGGCATGGGTAAAACGGCATAACATAATCATTGTTGATTAAATTAAGTCAGAGTATAGCTAAACTGTGTGGTTCGTGTGAGGCTTTCTAAAGTCGTATTAATCGTGGTACTGAGCGCTAATATCATGTACGGCATCAACTAAAGCAGCCACATTTTCGGGTGTGATATTGGGTGTGATGCCGTGACCTAAATTAAATACATGGCCATTGCCCTGGCCAAATTCAGAAAGGATGCGACTGGCTTCCTGTTTGATAACGTCAGGGTTTGTTGCCATGATGGCCGGGTCCATATTGCCCTGTAGCGCAACTTTATCACCGATTAATTGGCGGGCTTTATTGATATCAACAGACCAGTCCAAACCAACACCGTCGCAACCGGTATCGGCAATTTCGGGTAGCCACATACCACCGCCTTTGGTGAATAAGATAACGGGAATTTTTTGTCCGTCTTTTTCACGCGTTAACTGGTCAACAATCTTTTGCATGTAAGCCAGTGAGAATTCTTTGTAATGCGGCGTGGTAAGCGCGCCGCCCCAGCTATCAAAAACCATCACGGCCTGTGCGCCAGCTTCAATCTGTGCATTGAGATAAGTCGCTACAGAGTCCGCCAGTTTGCTCATTAATAAATGCGCAGAGGTTGGGTCTTCGAATAACAAAGCTTTGATCTTGGAAAAAGTTTTACTGCTACCACCTTCAACCATATAGGTGGCGAGTGTCCATGGGCTGCCAGCAAAACCAATCAGTGGAACCTGCCCATTTAGTTCTTTTCGAATCAACGAAACCGCATCAGTTACGTACGATAACTTATCGGCAGGATCAGGAATAATTAGTTTTTTAACGTCATTAGCTGAATCGATGGTGCGCTCGAATTTTGGCCCTTCACCTTCTGAAAAATATAATCCGAGACCCATAGCATCGGGAATAGTCAGTATATCGGAGAACAAAATTGCGGCATCGAGATCAAAGCGGCGTAATGGTTGCAGTGTGACTTCGCATGCTAGTTCAGGCGTGCTGCATAAAGTCATAAAGTCGCCGGCTTTTTCGCGTATTTCACGGTACTCAGGTAAATATCGGCCAGCCTGACGCATAATCCATACTGGCGTACGGTCAACGGGTTGACGTAATAATGCTTTGATAAAGCGGTCGTTAACGAGACCGTTTGAGGATTGCTCTTTAACTGTTGCGTTCATTAATTAATTTAGCTGGGTAATATTAGTGATGCGGTTGGAGGTTGTTTAGCTAGTGCTTAAAATGGTTTTTATGCGACCACTTACTTCGCCCATATCGGCACGCCCTATAATTTGCGGTCTAACCAGGCCCATGACTTTGCCCATATCTTTAATTGAGCTGGCACTGGTCTGTTCGATGGCCTGATTAACAATAGTATCAACTTCTTCTTCGCTTAGTGCCTGCGGTAAGAATTCCTGAATAATATCAATCTCGAAACTTTCCTGTTTGATTAAATCATCGCGACCGGCAGTTTTGAACTGTGATATAGACTCACGGCGTTGCTTGACCATCTTATCGAGGACGGCAATGACACGGGCATCATCGAGTTCAATACGTTCATCAATTTCAATCTGTTTCATCGATGAAGTCATTAAACGCATGACGGCGAGGCGCGGCTTTTCACCGGCTTTCATCGCGACGATAACGGCGTCCTTAATTTGCTTTTGTAGATCACTCATTCGTTTATTCTTTTTGGCCTGGTTTCAGCGTATTTGGCTTGTACCTAAGTTAATCCTTAATAATTAAGGATTAACTTASGTATTTATATGCCGTGCTCATATACCGAAGTACCATGGTGGACAGTTTCTATTGTAATGTCTACGGGTACAACTAACGGAGAAATTTAACGACGACGCTGGTGCGGTGAACGTGAGAATTTATTACGTTCTTTTGACAATTTCTTAAGGTGTCGTTTAACGGCTGCAGCGGCCTTACGCTTGCGCTCAGTAGTTGGTTTTTCGTATGCTTCACGTTTGCGAATTTCGGTTAAAACACCGGCTTTCTCGCATGAACGTTTGAAACGGCGTAATGCAACGTCAAATGGCTCGTTTTCTTTAACTCGTATTGCAGGCATAGTGCTCTCTAATAATAAATTCTAAAATGGGTTCTTACTTGTTTGTGTTCATAGTCGTACTCTTCGTGACCGTACCCGAAGTAGAGTAATAAGCCAGTACAACAAAAAACCGCATCGACTGCGGTGAATCGAGTATTATATCTCATTTTTTAGAGAAAACCAAAAGCCTGTTTGATGTTTTTAATAGATTTATCGGTARAATAGAAAATAATGATCGTTTTAGGTATTGAAAGTYCGTGTGATGAGACGGGTCTCGCCCTTTTTGACAGTGAAAAAGGTTTGCTGGCCCACACCTTACATAGTCAGGTTGAGGTTCATGCTGAATATGGCGGTGTGGTGCCGGAGCTGGCTTCACGTGACCATATTCGTTATCTGGTGCCATTAATGAAAACCGTYTTTCAGCAGGCAGGCATAGATAAATCGTCTATTGATGGTATCGCCTACACCGCCGGCCCGGGACTGATTGGCGCTTTGATGTCGGGTGCTTCAGTTGGGCGTTCACTGGCATGGGCATTAGGTATACCCGCAGTTGAAGTCCATCATATGGAAGGGCATTTACTGGCACCAATGTTAGAAGAGGTGTCACCTGAATTTCCTTTTGTGGCACTGCTGGTTTCGGGGGGGCATACCTTACTGGCTTATGTAAAAGGTATCGGTCAATATGAATTGTTGGGACAAAGCCTGGATGATGCGGCGGGTGAGGCCTTCGATAAAACGGCGAAATTACTTGGTTTAGGTTATCCCGGCGGGCCGGCACTCGCTGCCAGCGCAGAACGAGGTCATCAGGGGCGGTTTAAATTTCCTCGCCCGATGATTGACCGACCGGGACTGGATTTTAGTTTTAGCGGCTTGAAAACCTTTGCCTTGAATACCATGCAAAAAATGGCAAAAGAAGGGGCGTACGAGGGCAGGTTATCGCAGCAGGATAAAGCCGATATCTCACTCGCCTTTGAAGAAGCGGTGGTTGATACATTAAAAATAAAATGTCGCCGCGCACTTGAACAACAGCGCTGCACGAATTTGGTGATAGCGGGTGGCGTTGGGGCAAATAAACGCCTGCGTGCTGAACTGGCCGATATGGTTAACCAATTAGATGGCAAGTTGTTTTACCCAAGAGTTGAATTTTGTACGGATAATGGTGCCATGATTGCACAGGTTGGATGCTTTCGCCTTATGGCGGGGCAGACACAGCCATTAGAAATTGATGCCAGGGCTCGCTGGTCAATGCAGGAACTGGATGCGATTTAAGGGCACAAGCTCTCTAATAGAGATGCTCTTAAGATTTTTTACCGATCTTAGCTTCAGAGCCTTGCAGTAGTGATTGAATATTTTTTTTATGTCGCCAGAAAACGAAAATACTCATCAGCGTAATGACGGCGGTTAACTCGATGGATTGAGTAAAAAACCAAAGTGTTATAGGTGTTATAAAAATTGAGATTAGGGCAGCTAACGAGGAAGTTTTCAGTAGTTTTGCGATAACTAACCAGATGGTGAGAGCAATAAGGCCGACCTGCCAGTTTATCGCCAGGATTACGCCGTAATAAGTGGCAACACCTTTACCCCCTTTAAAGCCATAATAGATGGGAAAGATATGTCCCAGCAGTGCAAATAGACCGACCAGAGCAATAGTTAATGGTGTTGCCTGAAGCTGAATGGCGACTAAAACAGGAATTAAACCTTTTAATGCATCACCGATTAAGGTGATAATAGCGGCCTTTTTACCGCCATGGCGTAATACGTTAGTTGCGCCGGGGTTATTAGAACCGGTGTTACGTGGGTCTTCAATGCCCATGACTTTACAGGTTGCGATAGCCGTCGAAAATGAGCCAATTAAATAGGCGATGCCTGTAAATAGCAGGGTGTTAAAATTCAGTTCCATAGGTCTTGGTATAATTAATTAGCACTGCTTTAATTGATATCAGTAAAAAATTTCAGGTGGGTAGCTTACCGTAGGTATTGATAAAATGCCTTAAGTGAATAATTAAAGATTAATCAGTGATTCCTAAATAATAAATATGCGTGATTCAGTAACATGTATCTTCGTCCACGGTTGGGCAATGAATAGTGCAGTGTGGGACGACTGCATTGAGCAGTTACCCGACTGGATAAAGGTTATTGTGGTCGATTTGCCCGGGCACGGCACCATGTCTAAGGTTTCAGCGCAATCGCTGGATGATTATGTGCAGGCGTTGGTTCCTCTGGTGCACCAACCCGTGATTTGGGTCGGATGGTCTTTGGGTGGGCTCGCTGTTTTACGTTTAGCTGAATTGCATCCTCAGCGGGTTGCCGCTGCATTATTAATGGCAACCAATCCTTGTTTTGTTCGCCAGGAAAACTGGTTGTGTGCGGTGGAAACGCCGGTTTTTGATCAGTTCGCGGCAGACCTAAATAAAGACCAGGATAAAACCATACGTCGATTTTTGGCATTGCAGGTAACAGGATTAAATCATGGTTTGTCCGTGGTTAGAAAATTACAGCGTAGTATTCAATCCCGTGGGCAAGCTTCAACGCAGGCATTGGAGTGTGGTTTAGATATATTAAAACAAACCGATTTAAGGCAAGCTTTAAAATCGATCGATAGCCCGTTACACTGGTTGTTAGGGGCAAAAGATAGCTTGATACCTGCGGCGTTAGCGCAGCAGTTAAAATTGCAATATCAACAGGAAAATGTGCTTGTGCTGGAGTCCGCCAGTCACGCGCCATTTATGTCGCACGGTGATGAATTTGTCGCGCAGTTAATTAAAATAGCAGAGCAACGACGTGCTCAAATTTAATGCCGTGTCGAGTAAGTGAATGAAACCATCCTCAATAACAGAAGACAAAACATCGACGGTGATGCAGCAGGGCTTTGATCAAAGCCGTGTTCGTCGTGCATTCGATCGTGCTGCTGATCGTTATTCACAATATGCAGTATTGCAAAATGAAGTCTGTAACCGACTGCTGGAAAAACTGGATGTGGTAAAAATTAATCCAGAATATATTTTAGATGCCGGTGCCGGTACGGGTGCGGCGCTACCCGATTTATTTGAGCGATATAAAAAAGCCCAGCTGGTGGCGCTGGATTTGTCTGAAAACATGTTGGCGCAAAGTGCTCAACATGGCCGTTTATTACGCACACCTCATCTTGTTTGTGCGGATATTGAAAAATTACCGTTTGCAGATAACACGTTTGATTTAGTTTTTTCCAGTTTAAGTCTGCAATGGTGTAATGATCTTAATGCCGCATTTCTTGAAGCGCGGCGTGTGTTAAAACCAGGCGGGTTATTTGTTTTTTCCACATTTGGTCCCGACACATTAAAAGAGCTTCGTACTAGTTGGGCATCGGTTGATGAAGCCAGTCACGTTAACCAGTTTATCGATATGCATGATATCGGCGATGCGCTGTTACATGATCGGTTTGCTGAACCGGTGATGGAAGCTGAAATCATTACCGTTACTTATGATACGGTGGATGAAATCATGCATGACTTAAAAGCGATTGGAGCCAATGTCACCGCAAAAAAATCACCCAATAATGCAGTTGGATTAAGTGGAAAATCGGTATTAAAACGTGTGCGCCAAAGTTATGAGCAGTTTAGAAAAAACAAGGTTTTACCCGTGAGTTATGAGGTTATTTACGGGCATGCCTGGAAACCAACGCTTGAGCAGGGTCGTGGTCGAGATAACAATCAACAATTTGTCAAATTCCCACGTTAAGGGCACTTCTATTATCCAGGGTAGCTGGGAATCGCTGGCGGTAGGACTTTGTCTGTCGATACGGTTAACGGCGGCACATCTTCCGTCAATGGCGGTGAAATAACCATTTCATTATCGCCATTTGTCTTTCAAACAGCCGAATCATCACTAGAATAGAAATTGTTTAATCAATAAATGACAAACGGATTTCAACGAGTGTTTATATGCGATGGTTCACCCCGATATTTAGCCCGATATATAGAATGACTGGAAATCTTTCAGGTCGAACCGTTCTGACCACGCTATTGACTCTATCAATATTATTTTTGGTGGCATCGTGTTCGCGTGATGGTGATGTAGAAATTGATGAGTCTATTCAATTAAACCAACCAGACAGTTTTGCCGCATTTTTAAACCCGCTGGCGGGTCTGGCTTCTGGCGATTATGTGATTGAAGCTAATACTGATGCATCAGGTGATACGGGCAGTTTCACACTAAGCGTAACTTATGATGATGGTAGCGAAGAAGAATTTACCGGTAGCTGGACGGCAACGACCGGGACACGTAATTTTGATATAACCCTGTATTCCGCTGCTGGCATTACAATCAGGCTAACTTCTTCCGTTGAAAATAATCTGCGATTATTAAACTCAAATGGTTTTGTTGTTGCCACAGCAGGTGCGGTTGCGACAGGGGATTCTGTTATTTCATTAGAATCTTCACGTATTGATTCCGCTGCTTATGGCGCGGCTTATTATGCAGCTATCGATCCAGCAAATGCAAAAGATACCCTGGAAAAATGGAAAGTGGCAAATGGATTTTATGATGTCGCCGCTGACAGGATTATTCAGCCACGCTTTCGAGATATTAAAGACCTGGGATACGGACGGGGCATGCGCATGTGGTCGAAATCGGATGGTAGTCTGTATTTCTTTGTTGAAAATTTTCAGGTGCGGACGCTTCCTGGTGAGGCCTATACCACATTAAATCTTGAAGCTTTGTTGACCGATGCTCGCCGCCATCATTTTGGTAGTAATGCCATTGAATTTAGTACTTACCCATATGGCCCTGGTGAACCTTGTGGTTTTGATTCGACGGATGCTTGTCGAATTGACGATCCTAACCCGCCAAAATTCAATAAGTTTTACACCTTTGATGCTACCTTAGGTAGCCAGAAAGTGGAAGATCATGAAAATGAAATTCGACTGGATGAGGTCAACCTGGATGGGCGCGGAAATAAAGCCATGCCTGGCGCTTGTGTGTATTGTCATGGCGGTACCTTGATGCCACTGCGTGCCGATGGCACGTTCCGTGATAACACCTTAAATGGTGCCGCAGGTAATGGCATCAACGGCGATGTGAATGCCAAGTTGCAGCTACTGGAAGTGCCCAGTCTGGAATACGGTGATTATTCACCTTACACCAAAGCCGAACAGGAGCCGATTATCAAACAGATGAATCAGGCTATTTATTGTACCTATCCGAATCTGTCAGCGGCGGGTATTCAGGCTGCGTGTGCACAGTTTTGTGTTGATCCTTCAGATACAACGAATTGTGATGGTGACGGTAATAGCCTTGAAGCCATACTTACATGTAAAAATTCTGCTGACACAGTAGATTGTGATGGGCAGGGTAACAATTTGGCAGCAGTGCTGGTAAATGGAAATACAATCCGCGGTCAGTGGACGGGCGATTTCGCGCGAGCCATGTCTGAAGGTTGGTACGATGATCCAAATGTTGCTGGGTTATTTGATCGCGCTACCTATAATGATAAATTTGTGCCACCTGAATGGCGTCATGCTGCACCTACAATCATAAATCCTAACCCACCGCCGCCTGGTTCTGACCAACTCTTTTTGGAAGTGGTGCAGCCGGCCTGTTTTGTTTGTCATTCGCGACGTGGCACCGACCTTGGGTCAAATACCAGTCTGGGCGTGAATAAAGATATCGATTTCAGTAGTTATGAACGTTTCATCAATCATGCCGATCAAATAAAACAGTATGTTTATGATCGAGGTGTGATGCCATTATCACTACGTGGTTATGACACGTTCTGGGATGAAAACAATGATGCGCCAGAAATACTGGCAGCGCACCTGAATGGTGTACTAGCAGCCGATAATCAAATTCCATTTAACGCTATCAATAAAGTAGTTGAACCGGGCGCGCCCGTGGCCGATGCAGGACCCGATAGAACAAGTACATCACCGCTGAGGCTTTTTGGTTCAAATAGCCGTTATATTGGTAGCTATCAATGGAGTATTAGCAGTGAACCAGCGGGTAGCGATGCCGTATTAACGGAGGCAACAACACCGCGACCTTTGTTAACAACCAGTGTTGAAGGTGATTATGAATTTACACTGACCGCGTCTTTTGATGGCCAGCAAAGCACGGATAGTGTGCGCATTAAAATTGATAATGGATTAACTGATTTATCCGTTCCGCAGAATCCTAAAACTATCACTTTTGATGATATAAGACTTGTCTTAAGCACGGATCAAAATCCGATAAATAGTTCTGAATCAGATGCCAGATCCTGTGATGATTGTCACCAGCAGGCCGCGGGTGGGGCGCTATTGCGGGGGTGTCCGTTTACTGGCGTGATGCGCAACCTCTAACGGGTGACACGGCTGCGAATGCATTTTATCTGGAAATATTGTCCCGCGTTGATTTCAATGATCCGGAAAATAGTTTGCTGCTAACAAAACCAAACAACAAGCATCACTTTGGTGGCTTGCGTGAAGGTTTTGAAGTCGATAACCCTGCCAATCGACAGAATTATGATTTATTTCTAAACTGGATTATGGAAGGCGCACCAGAAAATTAGCATCTTTGTAATTCAGAGTGCATCTGAATAAGTCTCATAAATTCTGGCGATACCCAGGAGCAGGATTGACGAGAGCAACCAGTGATGTCAGGAGTTTTTGATTTGAATCGTTATTAGAATAGATGAGCAGGGTTTGATACTGGGTTAAATATCTAAAGATTGTTAACGACTCTTGGCTGACAGTCAAAATATTTAAAAGCGATTCACCACAGAGGCACAGAGGACACAGAGAAAAGATAATGTAGTTGGTGCATACGAACCCAATGTAGGTGTGAATTTATTCGCACGCAGGTGCCAGAGTAAGGTTCGTCGTGCGAATAAATTCACACCTACATTAGGTTGGACCCAACGCCACTAGTTATTTTCTCTGTGTCCTCTGTGCCTCTGTGGTGAAAAATGTTTTTGACCGTCTGTTAATGGCCGCTGCCCGAGGATCTGGCGTATAAAAAAGGCCGGGTTACATGGGTAACCCGGCCTACAATTTTTGTAACGTTAGTTGTATCTATTGAAGTTTAAGCTTCAAATGCCACGCGCATCTTACCCAGTGCATTCTTTTCAATCTGGCGAATACGTTCAGCGGATATCTGGTACTCATCAGCTAGTTCGTGCAATGTGGCTTTATCTTCATTCAACCAGCGACGTGTGATGATGTCCTGACTGCGTTCATCCAATGTTTTCAATGAGTCCGCCATCAGGTTAAGTTCCTGAGAACGACTATCATCGTGTTCCAGTTGGTGCGCTGGGTCCATGCCGCCATTTTTCAGATAAGCTGCCGGTGTAAAATGCAACTCGTCATCATTGTCATTAGTTGGTGGGTCAAACGTTACATCACTACCGCTCAAACGTGATTCCATTTCAACAACAGTCTCAGGTTTTACACCCAAGGTTTTGGCTACATCATTGACTTCTTCGGCGGAAAACCAGCCCAGTCTTTTTTTAGAGCTACGCAGTTTGAAAAACAGTTTACGTTGTGGTTTGGTAGTCGCCACTTTGACGATGCGCCAGTTACGTAATACGTATTCATGAATCTCGGATTTGATCCAGTGTACGGCATAAGAAATCAGGCGTACTTCGTGACTGGCTGAGAAGCGTTTGACCGCTTTCATTAAGCCGATGTTACCTTCTTGAATCAGGTCGCTTAGTGGTAACCCGTAACCCGTATAACCACGGGCAATTTTTACGACGAAACGTAAATTAGACATAATGAGCTGTTGCGCAGCCGCCAGGTCGTTATCCTGTTCAAGGCGCACGGCAAGCTCGCGTTCATCTTCTGTTGATAACACAGGAATACCGTGTATCTGTCTGATGTACGCATCCAGATTGCCGGCACTTAGAGGCGCGTTCTGTAAAACTGGAATTAAAGCTTTTTTCATTTTTTCTTTCCTCATGCGGTTATATTAGCAGTCTTTGGATAAGAGTGCTAATTTTGAGAAAAGTTCATTTCGATAGCCGTTAAAAGCGTTTTACCACAGAGGCACAGAGAGCACAGAGAAAAACCTATTATTGTTAAACGCGCCGCAGGCGCGGTTAACAATATAAACCTCTGTGCTCTCTGTGCCTCTGTGGTAAAACGCTTTAAAACATCTTTAATGTATTGAAATTAATGGTTTTTAACTAGGTTCAATGTCTTTCAAGTGTCGGCTCACGGCAATCCATGAACCAATTAAGCCCAGTAAGCAGCTAAAAAGGACCAGTAGAAGCGTTTTGCCGATTCCCAGACCACTTAGGTGAAAATCACTGTGATAAAGCAGGGCCAGCCTGTGTACCGGGCTTTCCATCAGTAGGAGTGAAATTTGTGTGATTATCCACGCCAGAACCCCGCCTGTCAGGCCATACCATATTCCAGTGTATAAAAAGGGACGGCGGATAAAGGCATCGGAGGCACCGATTAATTTGGAAACTTCGATTTCTTCGCGTCGATTCTGGATATCCAGACGAATCGTGTTGCCGATAATCAATAACACGGCGATGGCTAGCATGCTGCTGATAACCCAAATACTTCGGTTAGCAATTTCTAAAAAAGTATAAAGGCGTTTAACCCATTGCACATCAAGTTGAGCCAGTTCGACCCGTTTGTTTTTGCTGAGTTCTTTGACCAGGCGTGTGGTTTTCTCCGGCTGATTCGCCAATATTTTGGGGTAGACAACCAGTACGATGGGTAGTGGATTTTGGTTTAGGTGTTTAAGCGCATCGCCAAAGCCAGAGATATTTTTGAATTGATTGAGTCCCTGAGCTTTATCGATTAGCTCAATCTTTTTAATTGAGGGATGTTTTTGCAGGCGCTGCTTCAGTTTTTCAGCTTCAGGTTTTTCTATTTTAGTGTATAAAAATAATGATATTTGCGTTGAGCTGTCCCAGTCAGTGCTGAGTTGCCCGACATTATTTAGTACGATGTATAGGCCCATCGGTAGCGCCAGGGAAATGGCGATGACGGTTGCCGTCATCAGGGTTGCGACTGGTTGGGCATAGAGTCGTCCCAGACTCGCCAGGCTGACGCTTAGGTGGTTGCTAAAGTATGAGCTAAGTCGGTTTTTTTTCGGTGGACGATTACGCATGATTAAGGTGCCGCACCCGCAGTGAAAGGAAGGCCATTATGATTGACCTGACCATCTTGCAGCCCAATGACGGGTGAACCCATTTGTTTAATGAGATCCAGATCGTGACTGGCGATTAATACCGTTGTACCGACCTGATTGAAACGGGCGAATAATTGCATAATCTCTTTGGAGAGTTCAGGATCCAGGTTTCCTGTGGGTTCGTCAGCGAGTAGTAATAGTGGTTTGTGAACAATCGCGCGCGCAATGCCAACACGTTGTTGCTCACCACCCGATAAGGTAATAGGGTCTGATTTTTCTTTACTTAATAGTCCGACCTGATTGAGTGCAGCACGGACACGTTTATGTATTTCCTGATGACGGTAGCCTTGAATAATTAACGGCATGGCGACATTGTCGAATACCGGGCGGTCATATAACAGGTGGTGATTTTGAAAAATAATGCCAATGTTTCGTCGTATGAACGGAATTTTTCGATTGCTGATATTGTTTAGATTAACACCATCGAGAAATATTTGACCGCGGCTAGGGCGCTCAATCATCGCGATTAATTTCAGCAGTGTACTTTTACCCGCACCAGAATGACCGGTTAAATAAGCCATCTGGCCTTTTTCCAGACGAAGATTGATACGACTGAGCGCATCGTGTCCGCCGGGGTARSGTWKSSTTWKSTTATNGWWRTSRAWSWKRRKCWTASWKGSWRWRMAWWGWWAAKWGWRWRWWGWRAAWWGWWRWWTTTKTWRWGYTYRSSWYMWKMRYTWTTARCTTTTCANNNNYYATTSWYYGWTYYATTCCAGTAGYGCATCGACGAACTCCGCCGCATTAAAAGGTCGTAAATCATTAATACTTTCACCGACACCAATAAAACGAACCGGCAGATTCAGTGTTTTGGCGATGGAGAATAATATACCRCCTTTGGCGGTGCCATCCAGTTTGGTCACGGCTAACCCGGTCAGYCCAATTGAKTTATTRAAYTGCTGAACYTGRTGTAATGCATTTTGCCCAAAYCCTGCATCCATAACCATTAGGGTTTCATGKGGTGCGGAGGCGTCCAGTTTGCCCAGTACACGTTTTATTTTTGCCAGTTCATTCATCAGGTGATCCTGAGTGTGTAATCGACCGGCAGTATCAGCAATAACAATATCAATATTTTTTGAACTTGCAGATTCTACAGCGTCAAAGACTACCGATGCCGGGTCTGAACCKGTGCCCTGACTAATAACCGGTACATCATTGCGTTGACCCCATTGTTGCAGTTGTTCGACTGCAGCGGCGCGAAAAGTGTCGCCCGCCGCTAAGATGACAGACTTACCYTGTTGTTTGAAGTGATGCGCCAGCTTGCCGATRCTGGTGGTTTTGCCCGCACCGTTGATGCCGACGACCAGAATAACAAAGGGTTTTGCTGATGTGTCGTCTATGGCGGCACCTAAAGATTGTTCACAAGGTTGCAAAATAGATTTCATGATCTCAGCAAGTTTTAGCTGCAGTGAATCAGCATCATTGATAACTTTGCGAGAAATATTGCTCTGTAATTCGTCAATAATAGTTGTGGTAGCATCTATACCKACGTCAGCSSTRATYAGGCGGGWTTCGAGTTCATYGAGYAGAGYATYRTCGATGGCTTTTTTGCCGAGRAAAAAATCRGCCATRCCATCGGARAAAGTGCGTTTGGTTTTTTCCAGAGACTGACTTAAATCAGCGGTATTGCTGTTGTTAGATGCTGAATCTGCAGTTAAGGTTTCTGACTCTGATAAAGTGGGAACGGGTTCTGAGGCACGCTGTTGATTTTTGTCTTTTTGTTTGCGGGTAAGAAAGCCAAACATGATGATTCGTGCAATGAAATTAATTGRGGTATCCTATCATTAGTTGCTCCACAGAGCAGMAATWATAAGCANNNANTAATAANANNTATGTGTAATAGAGAAATGAAATGAAGATGAAGTTAATCGTAGGGCTGGTTGTGGTTTCAACCGTAATAATCGGGCTGGTACTTTATAATAGCAATGAGCCAGTGAGTGAGCAGAGTGATGCAGCGGTGCAATCGTATGTGCTGTCTAATGGCATGAAGGTTCTGGTCGTCGAAAACCACCGTGCACCGGTTGTGGTCTCTCAGGTCTGGTATAAGGTAGGCGCCAGTTATGAGCAYGACGGYATTASCGGTRTWTCRCAYGTGCTSGAACAYATGATGTTYAAAGGCACTAAAAAATATCCTGCGGGCAAATTTTCTGAGATTATAGCAGCCAATGGGGGTGAGCAAAATGCCTTCACAGGACGGGACTATACGGCATATTTTCAAAAAATAGCGAACGACCGACTTGAAATATGCCTGGAGCTGGAAGCCGATCGAATGCGCAATTTGGTATTCTCTGAAAAAGAATTTCTTAAGGAGATTGAAGTCGTTAAAGAAGAGCGTCGAATGCGTACTGATGACAAGCCCGCCGCGCTCACCTATGAGCGATTTAATGCGATTGCTTATACCAATAGCCCATATCGCCGTCCTATTGTGGGCTGGATGGAAGACCTGGATACTCTGACGGTGGAAGATGCCAAATTATGGTATGACACCTGGTACGCACCGAATAACGCTACGCTGGTGGTAGCTGGTGACGTTCAGGCGGAGGATGTGTTTCAATTGGCCAAACAATATTTCGGTCAGTTACCGGCGTCGCCAATCCCTCAGTTAAAACCAAGACGTGAAGCCAAACAATATGGTACGCAACGTGTCAGCGTCGAAGTGCCGGCAAAAATTCCATACCTGATAATGGGTTATAAAGTCCCTGTTTTGCGACGCAGTGTAGACGATATAACGGCTGTTATGGAAAATGAATGGGAAGTTTATGCGCTCGAAGTATTAGCCGGTGTGCTTGATGGTGGCAGTAGTGCACGTCTGAGTAATAATTTGGTGCGAGGTCAGCAGATTGCCAATAGTGCCAGCGCAAGTTACGGTATGACTTCCAAACATGAGACCCTGTTTACCCTGTCAGCCGTGCCCAATGACAATGTTGCAATAGAAGTATTGGAGTTCGCTTTACGTGAAGAGATTAATGTCATCAAAACACAGTTGCCCGATGCGGCTGAATTGCAGCGCGTCAAGGCGCAAGTTGTCGCTGCTCAGGTTTATCAAAAAGACTCAACTTTTTATGCTGCAATGGAAGTGGGTGTGCTAGATACCATTGGTTTGCCGTGGCAGATAAAAGATGAGTATGTCGATAAAATTCTGGCGGTGACCGCTGAACAAGTCCAGCAGGTTGCCAACAAGTATCTAACCGATGAACGTCTGACGGTGGCGGTGCTTGAGCCATTGCCTATCAACGGTGAGGCAACAAATAATGAGAATGAAATGAATATAAAAGTAGGTGGAGCAGATGATGCTCAGTAATTTTATTGACATAAAAGTGATTTCAAAAAACGTCTGTTTATTGGCTCTGATTTTATTCGCTGCATCGATTCATGCTACGCCCAACATTCAGACCTGGCAGACGGAAAACGGTGCCAAAGTATTATTTGTTCCGGCTAGTGAAATCCCCATGTTGGATGTACGGATTGTATTTGATGCGGGCAGTGCGCGTGATGCAGGTATTAGCGGTCTGTCGACGTTGACTAATGCCTTGTTGGCAGAAGGGGCGGCGGGACAGTCGGCTAAACAAATCGCAGAAGCATTYGAATCGGTWGGYGCGCAGATTGRWTACGGGGCAGCAAAAGAYACCTCATACGTTGGTGTTCGCAGYCTGACTGAATCRCAGTATCTCAGCTCGGCAATTAAAAGTTTAAAACAGGTTTTAACACAGCCGGATTTCCCGCAGAAAGCTTTTCAACGTGAACTTAATCGCATGAAAGTAGCGGTGAAAGCACGTCAACAGTCACCTGCTGCGTTAGCCGGAGTCGCCTTTAACCAGGCCGTTTTTGGTGAGCACCCTTATGCTTACCCATCAGGTGGTACAGCTGAWAGCCTGCAAAGATTGACGYYGGATGATGTGCAAMAATTTTATAAACAATATTATGTTGCSGCTAATGCTACCGTGGTTGTGGTCGGTAATGTTGAGCGCTGGCAGGCAGAAGAAATTGTTAAAGCCATTGTTTCACCTTTGCCGACGGGTGAAAAAGCATCGTCACTGCCAGCCGTTAAATCGTTAACTGAAGCAAAAAAAATCGTCATTGATTTTCCCTCGGCACAAACACATATTTTTGTCGGGCAGCCGGGTGTTAAACGTGGCGATAAAGATTATTTTAGCTTATACGTTGCTAACCATCCATTTGGTGGTAGTGGTTTTACTTCCAGATTAGTTAATGTCATTCGCGAAGATAAAGGGCTGGCTTACAGTGTGTACAGTTATTTCTCACCCATGAGAGAGAAGGGTGTGTTTGCCATGGGTATGCAGACTAAAACTGAACAGACAGAACAGGCATTATCGTTGTTAAATCAGGAACTAAAAAAATACGTTAGTGAAGGCCCTGAAAAAGACGAGTTAGCAGCAAGTTTGAGTAATATCACGGGTGGGTTTCCGTTAAACATTGATAGTAACGGTAAATTGCTGGAATATATCGCGATGATAGGATTCTACGATTTGCCAGTTGATTATCTGGATCATTTTATTGAAAATGTCCGAGCTGTGGATGTGGAAAAAATTAATGATGCGCTGAATCGCCGTTTACATCCCGATAAAATGGTCACCGTCATTGTTGGTAAGCAAAACGGTAACGAGTAATGAGTGACGGTTCATGCAGAATTATCGGTGGTAACTGGCGTGGACGAAAAATTAAATTTGATGATGCAGAAGGCCTGCGACCGACAACAGACCGAATCCGTGAAACGGTTTTTAACTGGTTGCAGCCCTACCTAAATCAAAGTATATGCCTTGATTTGTTTGCCGGTAGTGGTGTATTGGGGATAGAAGCATTATCGCGTGGTGCGGCTGAAGTGGTTTTAGTTGAGAAAAATAAAACGACAGCAAGCAATATCAAAAAAAATCTCTCTCAACTCAAAACGTCTGATGCAGTTATCTATAATGATGATGCACTAGGGTGGTTAAAAGCTTCGGTAAAAAACCGGCGTTTTAACCTGGTTTTTCTTGATCCGCCCTTTCATGCCGATTTACTGAAAAAAAGTATGAAAGCCCTGAATAGCAGTAGTATTCTGGCGGATGATGCAATAATCTATGTTGAACATAATGCAAATGATAAACTCATTGCTCCTGAAAATTGGTCATGCATAAAAGATAAATGTGCTGGTCAGGTAAGCTATAAATTATTTGAGCTTAGGAATCCCTGATCAATTCGTGATATCGTACTTTGCACATAGAAGTATCCATCTTCTGCGTAATGAAATTTCGCAATAGCCAGCCATTACGTGTGTTTGATGCCTTGAATATGAATACTTCTATGCACAATTACCTTCATTTAGAATTAATCAGAGCTTCTTTTATATATTCGAGGTTAATATGTCAGTTATAGCGGTTTATCCGGGAACGTTTGATCCCGTTACAAATGGTCATACCGATTTAGTCCAGCGTGCGGCGGGTCTGTTTGACAAAGTGGTTGTAGCGATCGCCGCGAACCCGGGTAAAACCCCGTTATTTGATCTACAGCATCGCGTCTCGATGGCGAAGACGTTATTATCCGAGCATAAAAATGTGGTGGTTTGCGGGTTTTCTGATTTGTTAGTTGATTTTGTTAAAGCGCAAGATGCAAAAGTTATTCTGCGTGGATTGAGAGCCGTATCGGATTTTGAGTATGAAATGCAGTTGGCTAGTATGAATCGACATCTAGACGATTCAGTGGAAACCGTGTTTATGACGCCCAGTGAAGAAACCAGTTTTATTTCAGCCTCGCTGGTTAAAGAAATTGCGCTGCACGGTGGTGATGTATCCAAGTTTGTCCATAAAGATGTTGTGGATGCATTGAATATTATGAAAAGTAAAATGTGAAGGTGTATTTTGCAACAGTTTAAAGAACACAACTAAGTTATGGCATTATTAATTACAGACGAATGCATCAATTGTGATGTTTGTGAGCCGGAGTGTCCGAATGATGCAATCAGTCCCGGCGACGAAATTTACGAAATAGATCCGAATTTATGTACTGAATGTGTAGGCCATTATGAGACTTCACAGTGCGTGGAAGTGTGCCCGGTTGATTGTATTCCTCTCGACCCGAACCATTCTGAAACAAAAGAGGAACTTCTTGAAAAATATAAAATCCTGACTGGGAACAAGTAAATCATTTATTAGCTTCTATATTTTAACTATGAACAAATTTTCATACATTTGTTTTTTTATCTTTAGCCTGTTTTATTCTTTGCAGGTTTATTCTCAGGCGCCTGCTGAAAATGTAGCATCACAGGCAGCCGTCGCCAGTGCGCATCCTTTAGCCACTCAAGCTGGAATTGATATTTTATCGCAAGGGGGAAATGCTTTTGACGCAGCTATTGCCGTTACTGCAACACTAGCAGTGGTTGAGCCGTATTCTTCAGGTATTGGTGGTGGCGGTTTTTACCTGTTGCATCAGGCAAAGAAAAACCGCTATGTGATGATTGATGCAAGAGAAAAAGCACCGTTACGCGCACACAAAGACTTATATCTAGACGCAGCGGGTGAGGTTATTCCTGGCGCATCGATTACCGGTGCATTATCTGCTGGCATACCAGGTATTCCTGCTGCATTGGTGCATCTAGCTGAAAAATATGGTCGATTGAAATTATCACAATCACTGGCGCAGGCCATTTTGCATGCGCGTGAAGGTTTCCCTGTTGATGAATATTATCAGCGTATGGCGGGTTTTCGGTTAAAGGCCTTGCAACAAAACCAAAGTGCCAGTGAAATATTTTTACAAGATGAAAAAGTCCCGGAAAAAGACTACCTTATTGTGCAATCCGATTTGGCGAATACGCTGGAGTTAATAGCCAATTCAGGAATGGCTGGTTTTTATGAAGGCGAACTGGCAATGAAAATGGTTAAGGATGTGCGAAAAAATGGTGGCATCTGGACTATTAAAGATTTGGCTACTTACGATATAAAAGAGCGCTCTCCTGAAGTTACGGTCTATAAAGGTATGAAACTGATAGCGGCATCTTTGCCTTCATCCGGCGGATTAGTGCTGTCAGAAATTTTGCGCATGCTTGCTGAATTAAATATTGAAGAAATGGATGAAGTGCAACGCATTCATCATATAGTTGAAACCATGCGTCGAGCTTACCGTGACCGTGCGGAGTATATGGGTGATCCTGATTTCATCGAGGTACCTGTTGATTATTTAATTTCAGATTTTCATATTAAATTGCTCGCTGCCAGTATTAGTCGACATAAGGCGACATTAAGTTCTTCATTAAAAGCCGTTGTGCAACCAACAGGTGCGGGTACCGATACAACACACTTCTCTATTCTCGATAAGCAGGGCAATAAAGTTTCAGCGACTTTGTCAGTGAATTACCCTTTTGGTTCATGTTTTGTTGCAAAAGGTACCGGCGTTTTATTGAATGATGAAATGGATGATTTTGTTTCTAAACCCGGCGTGCCTAATGTTTATGGATTGGTTGGTTCACATGCGAATGCGATTGAACCCGGTAAACGTATGTTATCGAGTATGACGCCGAGTATTGTTGAAACCAAAGATAAAATTGCTGTGATAGGCACACCGGGAGGTAGCCGGATTATTACCATGGTGTTGTTGAGCATTCTGGATTTTTATCAAAATAAAAACGCAGCTGAAATCGTTAATGCGGGACGCTTCCATCATCAGTATTTGCCTGATGAAATATCCTATGAGCCGGGTGTGTTCGATGAAGCCAAGGTGAAAGCGCTACGAGCATTAGGCCATAAGGTAAGAGAACTTGATAGTGATTATGGCAATATGCATATTATTGTGATGGATAAAAAAAGTGGTGAGGCACAGGCTGCTTCGGATGCTCGCGGTATTGGAAGTGCGATGGTTTTACCGTAAGTAGTGTAACTATAGGTAGTCGTCATCTGATTCAAAAATGGTTATTCGTGTTTAAAACCACATGTAAAAACATACCACCAAGACCGACATTCAGAAAATGATCTCTAATGGCAAAGATTTGCCAATCTATGCACATGATTTATGTGGTGAGGATACTGCACGAACGTATGGACCCAAAAAGACATATGAAAAATTCTTAATTTGAAGGCCTTTAAGGTTCGGGCTTAAATTGACCAGGGCACCACCTATCTGACCTTGGTGTAATAAGTTGGTTTTGAGAAAAGTTGCTAGAGAACGGACATTGGGACGATAGCTCTGACCGAGCATTTTCGGCCATGAACGGACTTCCAGGAAAAAACAATTTTTTGCCGCGAAGGACGCGAAGAACGCGAAGAAAAACAAAATCAGTGATGGCTCAGTGCGCGTTACGCTCGCACTGAGCCGAAACATAATATCTTTTTTGCGCTTTTTTTGCGTTCTTCGCGTCCTTCGCGGCAAAACGTTTTTAATCTTTTTCAACAGTCCGCTAAGGGTCGAAAATGCACAGTCAGACCTATTTTCTAAATGTCTGTTAAGCGGTGAATGTAGCCTTGAAAAATCAATAAACTATCTATTCACAAAATCATTTTTTATTGATTAATAAGTACGTTTTGATCTAATATACAGATAATAAAATCTATTCAGGTATCTATTCATGTCGAAGCCGATAGAAAATTTAATCCAATTGCTCAGTGATGAAGCTGTGCTCTCATCTTTACAGCTGCAAGCTAAATTGGGGATCAGCCAGCCATCATTATCCAGGCTAGTGAGCCGTGCGGGTTTGAAAATACTGCGCATTGGTCGTGCGCGTGCTGCACTGTACGCCTTGTCCTGCCCAACATTTGGCGTGCAGGGTGCAATTCCAGTATACGCCATTGATGAGAAAGGGCAGCCACAACAGCTGGCAAACTTGTACGAAATCGGTAATGAGCAATTTTATATCGAAACACATTCCCATGATCGCTGGTTAAAGGGCGGCGGTGATAATGGCATTTATCCATCATTGCCTTATATGTTGGACGATCTTCGCCCTGAAGGTTTTATGGGAAAATTGGTTGCGCACAATTATGCTGCTCGCCTGGGTTACCCTGAAGATGCTAAGTATTGGAATGCACAACAAGTGGGTCATTATTTATTGCATGATGGCTTAGATTTATCTGGACACCTTATCCTGGGCGACGCTGCGTTGCATGATTTCCAACACCGGACGCTGAATATTATTGAAGATCGTGAATCGATTTATCCTGATCGTGCAAATGCAATCTTAAAACAATGGCAGGGTGGCTCTTCAGCAGGCGGGGAGCATCAAAAGTTTACTGCTTTTACACGAGATAATGGCCACGTCATTGTTAAATATTCCCCGGCGGGCGATTCCATTGAAGCGCGTCGCTGGCAGGATTTGTTGCTCTGTGAGTATCATGCGCTAAATAGCATGAGCCAGGCAGGCATGTCTGCAGCGAATACCCAGTTATTCCAGTTTGATGGGCGAGTCTTTCTTGAAAGTCAGCGGTTTGACCGYGTGGGTGAGACGGGCAGGGTRCCGATGWTTTCAMTGCTAGCCATTGATGCTGAATTTGTTGGGCTAGCACAGAGCTGGTCAAAAGTAGCGCAGCAAATGCAGCAGCAGAAMTTAATCAGTTCAGAGGACGAGCGCGTTTGTATCTGGAATGAACTGTACGGGCACTGGATTGGCAATACTGATATGCATCTTGGTAATATGAGTATGACTGTTACTGAGCCTGGTTTTAAATTACTTCCTGCCTATGATATGTTGCCCATGATTTATGCACCGGTGCGTGGTGAAATTRTTGAACGCGACTTCATCTTACCGGTAAGACCGATGCAACATACAGACCTATGGCAATCATCAGGTGAAGTGGCACTTGGATTTTGGGAAATTGTAGCGGTGGATAAAAGAGCCTCTAAAGAATTTAGACAGATAGCAGAAGATAACGTGATAAAAATTAAAACGTTGATTTAAATTGTAGTCTCGACAAGATGTAAAAGAGCCTATGCAGAAAGAATATAGAGTTAGACCTCTGAACATAATGTCGTACGGTGATGATTAATGACAACAAAAGATAAAACCAAAATATTTTTTACACTGGGTGAAGTAGACCGAGACGAGCAGTGGCATGACTATCTTCAATATGGATTCAGTGAAGATGATGTCTCAGTTCTGTTGGGACTGACTGCTGATGATGAGCTTAATGCTGCTGATGCTCAAAGCAAGGAAGTATGGGTGCCACTTCATGCCTGGCGTACATTAGGWCAGATARGGTCAAMYRAGGCRRTAGYGCCATTGATTGYRCTGTTTGATGTACTGGTTAAAGATGACTGGGCACTCAGTGATTTACCGAAGGTTATGGGAATGATAGGGGMGTCGGCTATTGATCCTCTTGTGGTTTATTTAAATGATAACCATCACGATGAGTTTGCAYGCGTAATGGCGGCAGATAGCCTGGCGGCAATTGCTGCTCGGCAGCCTTCGATCAGAGACAGGGTTGTWCARTGYTATCGAGATTATATGYTATCGCCAGATGAGTCAGCGGGTAATCTTAATGGYCTAGTRATTTGCTTCTTGATGGATCTTGATGCAAAAGAGGCTATTGATGATATTCGGCAACTGTTTGAAAAAGGTTGTGTTGAACTTAGCTGTGCTGGTGATCTTGAAGMGGTAGAAATTGAAATGGGTTTTCGCTCTGAGCGTTCAACACCTAAGCCGAATTTTTTGCAGCTACACGGACTCGATGACTCTTCTGACYCCCAAAGCCCCGATACTGACAACACCATTGATATGATCGATCACTATTTGATGCATTATGGTAATGATGATTCAATACTCGATGTGTCAGAACTCGATGGGTTCTTTGCAGCATTGGCCTGTTCTCCCAATATGGTTAAACCCTCTCAGTGGTTGTCTGCTATATGGGGAGGGGATGCACTAATGCCTAAATGGGAAAGTAAAAAAGCACTTAATGATTTTTCAACGGCCATTTTTGCATTTTTTAACCACGTGATGGAATCGTTAAATACCCATCAATACGAAGCGCTGTTTCTTGAAAGAGAGATAGACGAAAAAAACCATCTTATCGTTGATGAGTGGTGTAACGGATTTTTACGTGGCATCAACTTATGGGGGCCAATGGCAGCAGAAGATACAGTATTTATAGAAGAGTGTATTCAATCTATTCGGCTATTTTCCACAGAGGCAGGGTTTGAAAAACTGGACACCATGAATGAAAAGGAAATTGAATCTCAACAGCAAAAAATCGAACCTGATTTAAATAAATTGTTCCTGTATTTTTATGAACAACGAGAAAAACCTGCCCAACCTGTTATGCTTGATATGCCAAAAGTCGGTCGCAATGATCCATGTCCGTGCGGCAGCGGTAAAAAATATAAGAAGTGCTGCCTGCATTGATTTATCTGGATCCAGGTTCTGTAATGCTATCGAAGACATGCGTGCTTTTTTAAGAAGATATTCAGAATTTCTTTTTCATTGCACCAGTTCACCACATAGCCGACCTTGGCGGGAATTGCCTAAAAGACTGAAAATACGTTCAAAGGAGACATTCAAAAAATAGCCAGATATATTATTTCCTCGGCATATGTTGACAAATGCCGAGGAAATAATACAATAACCTCATGAAAGAGGAATCTAAACGGGAACAGGTAATTGATCTGGTTCGAGGGCAATCGGTTATTAGGCCGAGAGACCTTAAAGAGCACGGCCTGCCGAAAGATTACCTTTATATTCTGGCACAAGAAGGCGTGATTGAGCGCATTGGACGCGGACTTTACCAATGGCCAAATAAAGATCTGGGACGACATCACTCCCTGGTAGAAATTAGTAAACTAGCCCCAAAAGCTGTTGTTGCACTGCTGTCTGCCCTCAATTACCACAACATGACAACACAAAATCCTCACCAGATCTGGCTGGCCATCGATCGTAAGGCGTGGCGACCTGAAATATCCTACCCACCCGTTCGATTTGTAACGATGTCTGCTGAGTCGCTCCACTTAGGTGTTGAGACACATTCGATTGAGGGAGTATCGATTAAAGTATTTAATCCTGCTAAGACGGTAGTGGATTGCTTTAAGTACCGCGGAAAAGTTGGTCTGGATGTGGCACTGGAGGCACTACGTGAAGGCTGGTCTGCTCGTAAATTCACCATGGATGAACTTCAGAACTGCGCGAAAATTTGTCGCGTGCAAAAAGTCATGCAACCCTATTTGGAGAGTCTTGTATGATCGGTTTGAAGATTGCAGGTGTTCGATACTAATGACAACGGATAGAGCCGCTTCAATACGTCAAAAATTACGTAATCTTGCTCGTGAACGTGAGGAGGATTTTGATTACGTATTACGCCAATATGTTATGCAGCGTTTATTGTATCGACTCAGCCGTAGTGAATATTCCGATCAGTTTTTACTTAAAGGCGCCTTATTGTTTTGGGTGTGGAATGAAGATTTTCATCGGCCTACACGCGATATTGATTTACTCGGTTTTGGTGACAATGACGTGCCGCATCTTGAGTCTGCATTTCGTCAGATAGTCAGCCAGAATGAAGATGATGGCTTGGTATTTGATGTTGCTTCCGTATCAGGTATTGAGATTAAAGAAGACGCTGATTATTCAGGCGTACGTATAACAGGTTTTGCAAATTTAAAGAATGCGCGAATTCCATTTCAAGTTGATATTGGTTATGGCGATGCTGTGGTGCCTGCCGCTGAAGAAGTAAGACTCCCTGTTTATCTTGATTTGCCGGCTCCACAGTTAAGGGCTTACCCAGTATATACAGTGATTGCTGAAAAATTTCAGGCGATGGTGATGCTAGGTATAGCGAATAGTCGTATGAAAGATTTTTACGATATTCGCGTAATCGCACAGTCGATGACATTAGATGGGAATATTTTAGCACAAGCCGTGAAAGCCACATTTGAGACAAGAAAAATGGTTATGTCTACCAAGGCCCTTGTTATTTTTGGTGATGAGTTTAAGAATGATATAGGCAAGAGCATCCAATGGAAGGCCTTTCTAAATAAAAACGGTATAACAGATGAAGCAGATTTTTCGGATGTCGTCACTGAAATTCAGCAATTTATTGAACCGATTTATCAAGCAATCTCTGAAAATCAATTGTTTACTATGCAGTGGCTACCTGATATTTTTTGTTGGAAGGATGAATAGTATGACACTTTTTATGAAAGCGCCTATGTAAAATAAATAGGCGCCTAATTTAAATAAGTTATATCTCTATGTTTTCAGCGACATCCAATGCATCATCCAGCTCGACGCCAAGATACCTTACTGTGCTATCTAAAATACTATGTCCTAATAGTAATTGGATGGCTCTAATGTTCTTGGTTTTTTGATAGATCATTGACACCTTCGTGCGTCGTATAGAATGTGTGGCGTACTCATAAGGATCTAAGCCAATTCCCACGAACCATGTTTTTAACAGTCGAGCATATTGTCGAGTCGTTATATGATCAGATTTATGAAATCGATTTTTAAACAAATAATCAGTGTATGACAGATTCTGACTCTTTATTAATTCCGAAAGTGAATTACGTGTCTGTTTGGTACAACAAATTGAACGGGTCTCTTGGTTTTCATTTGCATGACCGTACTGCGCTTTGCCATATGTGTTCCATGCGCAACATCACTCACTTTGAGTTTAACCAGATCACAGCTTCTTAGCTTACTATCGAGAGCCAGGTTAAACAGAGCAAGGTCACGAATCTTATTAGAAATCTGTAATCGAATGCGGATTGCCCAAACCTCATTGAGTTTTAGTGGTGGTTTCTGTCCTGTGAGCTTGCCTTTGTTCCAAGGAATGCGGTGTGGTTTATTGTGTTCTAGATATAACATGACAGTTCTCCATATTGATGATGGGAACCTATTAAGAATAATGAAATGAGGCGTAAATACTAGGGTTATTATTTACGAAGCCGACATTGGTGAAGTAGCAACAAAGGCTGGTAGCCACCACATAAGAGAAATCTGGGAAACATACCTGACATAGAAGAGTCACGACAAAGGTGCCCCTGGGGAATACCCCTGACATAGGAAAACCAGTTCAAGGTGTAATTAGGTATACTGTTTCCAGATATGAGGAACAGTTTTTAAACAATCTACTCTTCAGCTACTTTTATTCTTCTTCGGGTAAATAGATGGAACAATTACAACTGGTACAAGTAGGTTTTTTACGCCCTGTACTCGACGGTTTAAAGGATGCCGGTGTTAATGTAAGTCGTCTGCTTGACTCCTCCGGTCTAAATAAATTTCATCTCACTGACACAGAACAGTATGTGCCAGTACATTCTATGTATTCTTTCTTCGATGGTGTTAACCAACAGGAAGGTATAGATGATTTAATGGATCAGTTTTCTGAACAAATACAGTTGGTCAGCTTATCTCAATGGGGTGAAATGATTGCATATACACCGGATATATTGACTGCCATTCAAACAGCAGTTAAATACGATAGCGTGGTGATGAGTCATGAACAGGCAGGGTTCGAGATTTGTGGCAATAAGACAAAATACTGGCAGCGTTTTACCGATCGACAAATCTATGGCGGAAAGCAGAAAGGCAGAGAGCAGGCAGATTTTCTGAGTTTTGCCCTGGCTATTAAAGGATTTCAGCTTGCTGCCGGTAATGATTGGGCGCCATTAGAAATTCATTTTCAAAGTCAAATCGCACCGAATTTAGATATTTTGTTACCGCCTGGAAACAACACAAGAATACTATTAGGACAAGCAGCTACGGCTATTGTTTTCCCTACTTCCATGCTGGCTATGCCGATGTTAGGCGGTGATGTGCATGAAGGGTTAGCCACTAACTTTTCACTACCCATAACGCTATCAAGTAAAATTGAAAATCTATTGTCTTCCATGCAACCTAATTTGATTCCAAATATGGAACTTGTTGCTGAGATGACTGAGTCATCTATACGTACATTACAACGCAATCTGGCTGAAGAGGATGCATCATTATCTGGTGTTGTAGAACAATGGCGGTTCAAAAAAGCCATTCAGTTATTAGACAACTCTGGAATAAAAATCAAAGATATCAGTGAGCAGTTAGGTTATGCCAATGCACCAAATTTTGTGCGTGCCTTTCGACGCTGGACTGGCACTTCACCGAATGGTTATCGTGAGCAGAAGTAGCTAAAGATGATTATATTTTCACGAATTCAAAATGGCGTGAAATGACAATTTTTTTAAACCGTTTGTGCAATACAATAAAGGCGTGATATTGTTCTTAATTAGCTGTTATGACAGTTAACAGTTAACAGTTAACAGTTAATTAAGTCTACTTTTTGATGTTTTCATGGTCTATTTATCACAACCAAAACATCGATAAAACCTGGTCGATAACAATCATACGTAGATTTAGCCTGAACATCGCGGCATCAACAGCCGTAATGTTAGTTTGAAATGGTGAAACTCTAAAGATTCTGACTGCAGAAATGGACAAATAAAAATGAATAGATACAGCTCCCTCGTAATCGCTGGTATGTTACTTATAACGAGCAGCGGGTACGCCCAGGATAATTATCCCAATACGACAATCAAAACTGAATCGCCCATCGGTACTCTCGAGTATAAGGGAGGCTTTCCAACCCAAGATACAGTTGATAAAGCCTTTGATCAACTAGACCGGCAAAGAGCAACTCAGGCGTATCTTGAGTTTATGCCGATGACCTCGGTAAACTCAATATTTGAAGCCCATATTCGGGACTATGGCTGGAAAAAGCCAAGTGATATTCAAATCTATACGATACCTGGAGCAGGAAAGGCTGGTGCTGTTGGGCTCACCTACAATACCGAAAGCGTTTATGCTTCTGCGCATACTGATCTTAAAAAAGATGGCCCTACCGTTGTTGAAATTCCACCGAATGTGCTGGGTGTCGTTGATGATGGTTGGCAACGCTGGTTGACTGATCTTGGCAATGCGGGCCCTGACAAGGGCAAGGGTGGGAAATATCTGTTGCTTCCTCCCGGTTATGAGGGAAATGTGCCGGAAGGCTACTTCGTTGTCAAATGCCCAACTTATCGCAACTGGGTAATGGTTCGAGGTTTCGTGCAGGATACTGGAACGGGAGAGAAAGCTCTCAAATACTATAAAGAGCGTTTTAAGATTTACCCGCTAGCTACCGGGCCTCGTAAAGATGCACGGTATACAAGCATGTCGTTTAATGATGGTGACACCACTCATCCCCGCGACATAACGTACTTTGATCTATTGAATAAGATTGCACAATACGAACCAACTTCGGCTTTTACCATGTATGAACTTGGTCTGCTGAAGGCACTAGGCATTGAAAAGGGCAAGGCATTTTTTCCAGACAAGCGCATGAAGAAACTGTTGAGCGAAGGTATTCAAATAGGCGAAGCCATTGCCAAGGCCAATGCCTACGCCAATCGCCTGGATGGGGTACGCATCTATGATGACCGTAAGTATGAGGCTCTCTTCGTTGGTGGACGCTATGATTTTATGTCGGGTGATGCCCTATGGATAGATGCAAGAACACTATTTCATTATGAAGCCATTGTAGTAACGCCTGCCATGACGGCGAAAATGGTTGGAAACGGTTCTCAGTACCTGATCGATTATCGTGATTCTGATGATGATTTTTTGATGGGTGGCAATGTATATCAACTGACACTTCCCAAGAATATCCCCGCTAAAAATTTCTGGTCTGTCACCGTGYATCATCCTGATACACGGTCTCTATTGCAGAATGGTCAGGACAAACCCAGTGTAAGTACTTATGACAAGCCTGATATGAATGCGGATGGAAGCACGACGATTTGGTTTGCTCCTGAAGCCCCCAAGGGTAAGGAGAGGAACTGGGTGAAAACCATCCCCGGTGAAGGATGGGAAATTTTGATTCGACTCTATGGTCCTCTAGATGCTTTCTTTGACAAGACCTGGAAACCCGATGATATCAAAAAAGTAAAATAATAACGGTGGTGAAATACGCCAACTCAGTAATGCCAAATATTGAACATTACTAAAGAGTTGGTTGACCTGCCTCAGCTTCTGTACCAATTTAATTTTAAGGTAAATAGAATGATAAACATTTTTACAAAACTATTAGTCGCTGTCGCAATGGGTGTGTTTATGTGCACATCAACGGTGATGGCTAATGAGCAAAAAAACCTACCAGATGTTCAGTATTACGGTTATAAAATAGTCCATCACATGGGTCTGGAAGTTGATCATATTGAGCAGTTTGGCTTCAATACTTTTGATCATCCTAGAATAGCCGATTATCGCTCATTTGTTATAACACCAGCCCTGGATCATTTTTATAGTAAAGCTGTAGCTGATGTAAGATTTGGTCCTGTTATTATTGATACGCCTGCAAAAGATAATCGTTATTCCAGTTTGCAAATATTTGATATGGARCATCACACTATATTTGACAAGGTGACTGATAAAGGTGGCGAACGTTTTGTTCTGGTTCATGAGGATTACAAAGGAAARCTTCCTAAWGGGACWGTTATTAAGACYACCTCCAAYTTCCCCTTYGTCTTTATTCGTACTCAGTCATTCGATTTTAATAATGACAAACTAGCCAACAGCATTCGTCATGAAGCTAAAATGTATGGACTTTGGGAACCTGTTGAGTTGCCAAATCCAAAAGACACRCAAGCGCTCATTCAATGGACAATCGATAACTCTAAACCGTACAAGCAAACAAAAAAATTAATGGCYGAAGCGGCAAAAACTTATACGCCTGCAGTACATAAAGAAACTTTTGAAAATCTAAAATCCTTTCTCGCCTCTGGTGGCGTAAGCGGTAATGTAGGTATGTTTGAAGCGATTGATGATCCGGCGGGTGGAACTCATAAGGTTCGTGCTGCGGGTACTCTGTTGGGTCATTTGGGGCTTCCCGTTCATCACGCCTACTATCAGCAAATTCCTGTGGACAAAACGGGTAAAAGGTTAGCGGGGTCTAATGGACCTTTTGTATTAACATTGCCATACAAGTCTGGTGCCGGTCTTTTCTGGTCTGTAACACGTTATGGAGCAAATACTTTTTTGCCGCTTAATCCAGCAGATTTAGGTAAGCATGATATTCAGGCATACAATGGTTTTAATACTAAACCTGATAAAAATGGCAATGTCACATTTACTTTCAGCAAGAAAGATCCGAAAGGCGGATCCTATTGGATGCCGGTAATAGATAGCGGCTATTACATACTGGTTCGTTATTACGGGCCGACTTCTCGGATGAATGGAAAAACGGCAAAGGATATTCTTTACAAAGGCACATCTCTAGAAGAAAAGTTCAAGACGGTGAAGTTTAAATAAACCCATATAAATAAACCCATTGCGCTACGCTCAGCACAGGTCTTTTCCTGAAACGATGTCAGATATGAAAAGACCTGTGTTGTTCGAAAGCAGTTGTTTAATGTATCAGGATAAAAAATGAAAAATAACTTTATTTTATTGATGCTCATTACGTACGTTATAACGGGTTGCTCAACCTTAACAACATCAGAAAAAGACCAGAAGCGTAACGAGCTAAATGTCATGGCGGAAACGGCAATAGCTGGCCTTATCGAACAAGATACTAGCCTCCAGCAGGAACTGGACGAGTCACTCGGTTACGCTGTATTTAATATGAAACTAACTAAAGTCCCAGTGGTTGGTGCAGGTGGAGGTGAAGGTGTGTTTTTAAATAAAAAAGCACAGCAACGAACTTACTTCACCGTTAGTCGGTTTGACGTGGGTGGTGGTTGGGGTGTGCGTTCATATAAAGCATTACTGGTGATAAAGTCAGAGTCGGCCCGCAACAGGATAGAAAGCGGAGTATGGGAGTTTCAAGCGGGTGTAGAAGCATCCGCAGGCACAATGGCAGCAGAAGGATCATCAGGTGCTCTGAGTGAAGGCTATACCGTGCATATACTATCAGACGGTGGCGCATCAGCTACTGCAACGGCACGAGTTATCAGGATAAAAGTTAATAGTGAATTGACGGATAATTAATGTCCGTTTTCGATGAAATATTAGATGTCAGAAAATAACAGTCAAGGTCGCTTTATGATTGATGGCTGACATCCAAAGTCTATCAAGAGTGCGTCGCATATTGGTCACAAGCTGACTATTAAAGCCCAAAGCTCTCCCTTCCCTGACCCGACGTAAAAGACTCTGCGTCTTTTATTTTTTCAATGGTACGAATCAGGTGTGTTTTTTCCTGTTCAGACATGCCACGATTAATATACCGGTCAGCAGATTTTAAAATCTCTTCAAGGTATTTAATGCGGTAGTTATGACTCAATAACGTTTTTGCGATAAAAAAAGGATCAATTTTTTTGTCACGCATTTGCGCGGCCATTTTCAGTGCGGCTTCGAGTTCTTCTTCAGTAGGTTTTGACATATTTTATATTTTGTATTTTTGTTTTTAGATGTTTTGATTTATAACCTAATTTAGGTATTTTTCAAGTGTAAGTTGAAGTGTTTCTAAACTTGCTGGTTTGGTTATCTGGTCATTCATGCCAGATTTTAAACATTTCTCTCTTTTTTCAGGGAATGCGTCGGCAGTAAGAGCGATGATGGGCAGTTGACTGTTGCCGCGATCACGAATGGTTTTTGCAAGTTTATAGCCATCAACCAGTGGCATGTTGCAGTCAGTTAATAGTAGTTGGTAGTCATTATTGATCATCATGTTGAGCGCTTCCTGTCCATTTTTTACGAGGTCGGCTTTGTAACCTAAAGCGTCAAGTTGACTCATTATGAGAGTCTGGTTGGTTGGGTTGTCTTCTGCGACAAGAATACGTTGATAGGTTGCCGTGCTGATATTGAAACCTGTGTTTGATGGAAGCGATTTACTTTTACGGTCAACGGCAGTCGTTGCGGAAAATTTGCCAGTTAATTCTATCCAGAATTCACTGCCCTTATTTAATGTACTGCTAACGCCAATCGTGCCGCCCATCATTTCAACAAGTTGTTTGCTTATGGATAATCCAATGCCAGTGCCTTCGATATTGTTGGTGGCATTTAAACGATTAAATGCCTGGAATATTTCGGGTAATAATTCTTCAGAAATGCCTTTTCCGGTATCGATTACGCAGATTCGGATGACATTATTATCTTTTTGTATGATTTTTAAACTGACTGATCCACTTTTAACGTTGTATTTAATCGCATTGCCAAGCAAATTTAACATGACTTGTTTTAGTCTTGTGTAATCGGCAATGACATAACCCTCAGTGTCTGATGTAATGTTCAATGTCAGATTGTTCTGYTGTGCCAGGGGTGTGACCATAGCATTACATTCATCAAATACATCAGAGAGYGCAACCTGTTCCATCGAAAGTTGTAGATGACCTTTTTCTATTCTTGCGAGATCTAATATTTGATTAACTAATTCGAGTAATAAATTTCCGGCATTAGCAATTTCACTAATATGGGATTGTTGTTTTTCAGTTAGGTCTTTTTCATATTTTAATAATTGGGTAAATCCGAGAATAGCGTTTAAAGGTGTTCTTAGCTCATGCGACATGCTCGAAAGAAAATCAGATTTAGCCTGATTGGCTTTTTCGGCTTCGTCTTTAGATTTTATTATGGCCAGTTCATTTTGTTTCTTTTCGGTAATGTCGAGCGCCATAGCAGCGATGCCGACTATTTCATTACTGTCGTCTGTCAGCGGTGTAACGAACCACTCGCAAAAAATTGTTGTGCCGTAGTTGGTTTTGTTCTCGATGGTGGTGCCAATGACCGCTTCGTAATTTAATAAGCGTTGCCATAATATTTCAGTTTCAGCCGATGTGTCACGCGTTAAGATTAGACGCATAACGTTTTTATCAATAGCTTCTTCTCTGTTATATCCAAAGATGCGTTCAGCCGCTTTGTTCCATTCGGAAATATTGAATTCGATGTCGAATTCAATAATGGCGAGTGGGGTATTTTGTAGATGCAGGGCTTGTTTCTGGTGCATCAATGCGATTGCATGCTCTCGGTTATCAGCCTCGATTCGCAAACGAATATTCTGTTGCGTGTTGTTAAAAATGCGTCGGCCAGCAAATAATGAGAAAAAGATAAATACACATAGTACAAATGCGGTAGCGTTTGAAAAAYTMTTCGCTTCATCCGCTGTGACGAGCCTTAGAATCAATGAAAGACTGGAGGGTAATAAAAAAAGCACCATGGTTTCCCATCGATAGGACAGCGTGGATAATGATCCAGCGATGACACCGACCAGGCAAACAATAATGAAAGCGATATATTCGACATCAGTAGAATATCCTAACCAGGGCAGCAAGCCCCAGCAGATGCCGGCAATGCCTGTGCCGATAAAAAAGCGTGTTCGCCAGCCAYTTTTTGATTGTTCTTCTTTTGAGCATTTAGAAAAACGAAAACTTTCAATACTGCGTAACAGTAGTACGGTRCAAATAGAAAGCAGCCAGATATTTAAATTGGTTTGTGARCTTGCGTGCCCGAGTAAYACATAATAAATWATAAAGGCAATAACAATGGAAATGGTATAGGAAAAAGGCGTGCCGCCGTAAAGTAGTCTGATTTCTTCTAGTTTTATCTGTTGGTCGAGCTGATTTGTGGTTTGCTTGTTTTGATATTCCATGGTCTTACATAATCCAGTGCAATGCTTTTGATAGAGGGTGCAACAGTGTTGATTAACCTTACTGAATTACATGCWGGCTGGCTATAGTTTTTATGTCTACAAACAGATTGAAACCAGCTATTTATGGCGTGTTGGGTTAATTACATCAAATAATGGTGCATTTTTAATCTAACCGTTCAAATAAGGAGTTAATAAGGATAACTATTCAATTCTGGCAAAAAGCTGCCTTAAAATTGACTTTATAAATAATGACTTATAGTCAGTTAGATGAAATGTTCGGTTGGACTTGAGCAGTACAGGTCAAGGTGGCTTAGGTGAAATCGATGTCAGTAAAGAAGCATTGCAGGATTTTGTTGATGACAACCCTAAGTCCCCTCTGGCGAATGACGCAAAGCAGGTAAGCACTGAATTGTAGTACAATATAAGCCTCTGAGAGAATTAAAAAGGCCGGAAATTCCGGCCTTTTTGTATGGCAAAATAGAATTATGGCATTAGATATTATTTATCAAGATGAGTACATCATCGCAGTTAATAAACCGCAGGCTCTGTTGTCTGTTCCGGGTTTGGGGCCAGACAAACAGGATTGTTTGATTTCAAGATTGGTCGAGCAGGAATCTGAAGCTAAAGTGGTACATCGTTTAGATTGTTATACATCAGGGATTATGTTGTTTGCCATTGGGATTGAAATGCAGCGCGCGCTTAGTAAAATATTTCATGATAGAAAAATAAAGAAAGAATATATCGCTGTGGTGAAACAGTGGTTTGAAGAAGAAGAAGGTGTCATCAAGTTTCCGATGCGTTGTGATATTGATAATCGGCCACATCAAATTGTTGATTATGAGCATGGTAAATCAGCAGTCACCTATTGGCAAATATTACATCGAGAWAATAATGTTGTTCGTTTGTTGCTAAAGCCAGAAACGGGTAGGACACAKCAGTTACGTATTCATTGTGCGGCAATGGGGCATCCAATTATTGGRGACGGTTTGTATGCAAATGATGAAACTAAGCAYCCCAGAATGTTATTGCAYGCTGACAACTTGATTTTTGAACACCCGGTGACAGGTAMAGAAATGTTACTGTCGGCAAAATGTGATTTTTAATGYRATGWWTTATTGTCGTTAYTGCCAGCCGGAAATAATGGCATAGTGAAACCGCGTGTCATTGAAATCAAAAATCGCACCGTCAGTTGTGATTTCGAACAGTGTTAGATCATCCAGTACATAATCACCTTCTTCTAAAAATTTATCGTTAATAACGATGCTGCGCTGCAATGGGTTGCTTGAGTAGACGTGTGCTGAAACGGTAATGGTTGGCATTTGGCGAAGTAGAGATTCRGGTAAATCGTGGTAATCAAYRATGGYTTKCTGAATRTCNWTTTTTTRYTACCTTTGTTGGCGAACKAATTGTTTTAGGYTCAGTYGTAGYGATATTGGGTGCAGSTGKRTTTCGTTTRAACGTAGSTGGRKCSKGGTTAATCTCAKCACTAAKWTTMGTCGTTGAGTTAGTATTGTTTTTGTTCAGAGTRGACWTAGGYGTTGTGTCTTGTGTTTCTTTATAAGCTACTTCCAGGGTGGTGGCTGTGGGTTCTATATCAGATACAATGGTTTTTGACGTGGAATCTTTATCCAATATAAAATAAATAATCGCAATTAAATTTAATAAAATGGCTACAATTAAAAAATAGGGCCAGTAAGATTTCTTCTCATTACGATAGTTTAAGCTGGAAGAATGTACGGTTTGAACATCAGGTATTGTTCCATTTCCACGTTGTTGTTCAGATTTCTTTAGTGCATCAAGTATGTATGACATAAGTTAGCTCTGACTTTTAAGTGGTGTGAGTGAAGGGACTTGCATGCCAGATTTCGTGTTCAAATGGATGATAGTGACAGGGCCAACAATACCATCAGCAGTTAATCCTTCTCTGGATTGAAATGCAATAATTTTTTCAATTAGATAGTCATCGTATGTGCTGATGWTTGCGTCATATGAATTGTTATTTATTTTTGCTAGTTGAGTGGTAAGCCAGTTTATGATTTCACCGCTGTCACCGGGCGTAATTGATGAAGAAAAGTTTTCAGGCTTGTTCCACAGTAATGTAAATTGCCCGTACCAGTGTTTGTCCAGTTCGTGGAGACTGATCTTGTAATTTGTGTTGTTCGAAGTCAGAGTGGCTGAACTTTCGTCCATCGAAGTGATGGTGACATGACGTTGTTCGCCTTTTTTATTGATTAATGTAAGTACAGCAGGTCGGTCGTGAATACGAAGGCTATTCAGGTTGCCCTGTTTATGCATACAACTTAGGGAAAGGGTTTGTGCCTGTTTACATGCTGTAACGGACGTTTTTGCATTATATGCTTGATTCCACGAAGCGAACAGCTGTTGATATGCTGCGACCGGGTTGTTGTTTTCATTGTTTAATAATTTATTAATGTCATCAAAGTGGTTCTGTTCGTTAATAATGGCAGGGTTAAACTTATTCTGTGATTCCATAGTGGATGGTTCAATAGCAGCAATTATTGGAGTCAGCTCATCATCTCCCGCAGTACTTTTTTCTGTTGTGATGGTTTCGATTGGTATTGTTTTATCCTGAATTTCTACCGGAGTTTTCTGCGCTGTGTTTTCTATGGAGCGGTTTTCGGTGTTTAGAAAATAAATAACACCGATTACTATTATGCTGATGCCAGTTACAGCCGTTAATGGGTATAACCATTGTTTGTTTTTTTGTTTATTTTCGACATTTTTGAGTTCACCGAAGACTTCTGAGCTTGCTTTTTTTATGGTTGCCGGGGTAACAGTATATTGATTCTCAACATAAGCACCGAGTAGGGCTCGATCACAAATTATATTGATTAATCGGGGTACGCCGTTACTGTATTTGTACAGTAGTTTTATGCTGTTTTCCTGAAATAGTTGTATGTTCTGTCCGGCTACCGCCAGGCGGTGACTGAGGTAAGCTTTAAGTTCATGCTTTGTCAGAGGTTGCAGGTGAAAACGTGCGGTGATACGTTGCGCCAGTTGGCGCATTTCAGATTGAGCCAGTATATCGAGTAATTCTGGCTGACCCAGTATGATGATTTGTAATAATTTATATTGATTGGTTTCCAGATTAGTGAGTAAGCGTAATTGTTCCAGTACTTTACTATCCAGGTTTTGAGCTTCGTCAATGATAAGAACCGTTTTTTCACCTTTTTCGTGACCAGTAATTAAATATTCATAGATCCTGTCAGTGTATGTTTTAACACTATTGCTGGCTTCCGGGTATTCAATTTTAAGTTCATCGCAAATGGTTTCGAGTAGCTCAATTTCATTAACCTTGGGATTGAGTACGAGTGCAACATTTGCCTGATCAGGTATTTGTTCCAGCAGGCAGCGGCAGATGGTGGTTTTGCCTGTGCCTACTTCTCCGGTCAGTAAGATGCATCCGCCATCACTGTTCAGGCCATAGACCAGGTGTGCTAGCGCCTCACGGTGCTGCGCAGTCATATAGAGATAACGTGGATCAGGCGCAATGGAGAAAGGCGCTTCTTTAAATCCAAAATATTCGTTATACATGGTCTGATTAATTTCGGGTGACTAAGGTGTGAGCTATTTAATATGGTATAAGTTAGAGAGTATATACTGACTTGCTAACAATCTATAACTCAATTTAATTGAGCTAATTGGGTATTGATAACAACTATTAGCGCAGTAGTTCTAAATCGGGTACAAAAATAGAAATAGCCTGATTTTTTGATTTAGCCTGATGCATGGCTTTATCTGCATTTCGAATAAGAACTTTTTCATCCTCACCATGCATAGGATAAATGCTGATACCGACCTTACAGCCGATATTGATAGTCTCATCCTGTATTGTAAAGGGTGTRTTGACGATGTCTATGATTCGTTYCGCGACGGCAGTGGCCTGCGATTCAGA
Organism: Thiotrichaceae bacterium; assembly: GCA_002746365.1. Lineage (GTDB taxonomy): Bacteria > Pseudomonadota > Gammaproteobacteria > SZUA-229 > SZUA-229. Next base: position 120,369 of record NVWZ01000009.1, on the reverse strand, counting down.
CTGTGCCGAAGGCAACAATAGGCCAAATTCGTCACCGCCTAATCGTGCAATGGTCGCACGATAACTTGTCTTCGCATCAGTGGGCAACAGTTTGTGTCCAGGTGTGTCGGTGCCCACCCATGATATTAAATCCGAATCACGTAAAATGGWGCTTAATCGYATTTCGACTTGCTTTAATAATTCGTCCCCAACKGCTTTTCCATACTGAYTGTTTRCATTTTTAAAATGTGTCAAATCCAGAATCATRACMGAAAAACTGGTTTTRTATTTRCGYCGTAATTTGATRATTTGYTCAAGCAATTGTTCGAATAATARTCGATTACCGCTAYCGCCAGTATGTGAATGGAKGTGTATCTTCTCTAAAACRTCATGAATTTTTGCCAGTGGTGGAATGGTTGACCGTTGYAATATAAGTAAGACRATAAATACGGTTARGGCGRTYGYRACWAAARCCAGWGCCATTATCCAGTTYCTATGTTCAARAATGTCTTTRTTCARTGCCGTCATATCAGGTTTRACTGAAATRTTCATGAGGACTTTATTGTCATCATTTAAAACDGGTATGTGAATAGCCAGRTAGTTTGGATTDTTTTGTGTTTGCTTCCAACTATCTGACTGGTAAATGACCCGGGTATTAAGCAAACTTATCTGCACAGGCATTGCAAGTGATTGTTCTATTTTCTGTAAGTTGKATGCAAAATCGGTGACAATTTGTATATACCCTTTGGGGTTGAGCCCRCCAAAYGGAACCAGCACGGCATGTACAGGGTGGCCTTTATATAAACARCTGTATGACATMGTCTGAAGTTTTTCAGAGCCATATCTATTTAATGCCAGTTGACTGAGGTAGGGGCAAATTAATTCACTGTCTTTCTGTGTAGTAATGCCTTCCTTTGAGGTGCTCAGTAAATTGAAATCGGTATCAAGAATATAAAGYTTTAAGAGTTTRATCACGCCTGCTGTAACAAARTATTGRTAGAACTGATTGTCTARSTGTTGTGTTAAAKCSTYYMTTCGYTTGTAATGAAAATCATGTTTAAAATCGATTTCATTTTCAATAGCCAGTGCCAGATCAAGAGAGTTGGATTTTAATTCGTCCGTTAGATCTTCTATTTCAAGATGGGCTAACTGCTGTATCGCCATCGCATGATGGGTATATGCGAATTGCTTGTAGGAGTCGCTGATGTAATAAACAAGCATGATACCGAAGATGCCCACAATGATGATGGTCATGCTGATTTTATCGGATAGAGATAAACGTAGATTCATGTTTATTTACTAATTAGATAGTTTTTTTCTTTCCACTCTTTAAAACCACCCCTGAACCAATATAAATTTTTATAACCGCATTCTGCCGCTTTTGAAATAGCTATATCACTGCGTCGACACTTGGGTCCATTGCAATAAAAAACCGTCGGCGTCGCTTTATTATCGATGACAGGCAGAAGTGAGACACAGTTAGTGTCGGTATCAGGCAGACTGACTGAGCCGGAAATGTATCCCTGTCGTCTATCTGATTTAATGCGAGAATCAATAATAATCAAATCGTCGTGGTCTTGAGCAAGTTTAATTAAGTCCTCTGCATTGATTGTTGTACTGCCCTTTATACTATCCGGACTGGTATAGTCATCTGCAAATGAGTTTTTAATTATGGACAATAAACACAGAAGTAATAGTGTTTGGATGAAATGTTTTGATGGAAATTGAGCCATTATCGGTAAATACCTGATTTTAAGGGTGTGTACTCAAGCAGACAGTATAAGTTAAAATAACGCCAAACTCTTTATAAGGCAACATTTTCTAGCTCAAGTTATCTAGAATTATCGTATTAGTATTAATAGAGGTGTTCTTAAGTGTGTATTCAATGAAATTTTAAATAAAACACGACAAATAGTCAGATAACAATAATAATATAGAAATTACGTATGAATAAACAAACGACCAATTCTTATTTTGCTTTTATGATGAAATCCCTTGATCTGGGTTTCACGCAGTTGAAAAACCGTACGGTTATGGGGTCAATGCACACCGGGCTTGAAGAGAGTTGGAACGGCTACACGAAATTAGCTAAATTTTATGAAGAACGTGCAAAAGGTGGGGTTGCACTTATCGTAACTGGCGGAATATCACCGACGTTTAGCGGTCGTTTATCGTTATTTGCATCTCAGCTAAGTCTATTTTTTCAGGTAGTAAAGCACGCTAAGTTAGTTCGTCCAGTACATGATAATGATGCAAAGATATGTTTACAGATTTTGCATGCCGGACGTTATGCTTATCATCCCTTTGCTGTTGCGCCTTCTGCTATCAAATCACCGATATCGCCTTTTACACCGAAAGCGCTAACTGATAAACAAATTAAAAACTTAATCAAAGCTTATGCTAATACTGCTCGATTAGCTAAGCGTGCTGGTTATGATGGTGTCGAGATTATGGGTTCTGAAGGGTATCTCATTAATCAGTTCGTTTGCAGTAATACCAATAAACGAACGGATCAATGGGGTGGGTCATTTGAAAATAGAATTAGATTTTCACTGGAAATAATACGGGAAATTCGTGAAACAGTCGGGCAAAATTTTATTATTATCTATCGTTTGTCCATGTTAGATCTGCATAAAGACGGCAGTAGCTGGCCAGAAATAGAGTTGCATGCAAAAGCAGTAGAAAAAGCCGGTGCCACATTAATTAATACGGGTATTGGCTGGCATGAAGTCAGAATCCCGACCATTGCTTCTGTTGTTCCTGAGGCCGCATTTACCTGGGTAACTAAAAAATTAAAACAGAGCGTTCAAATTCCATTGATTACGTCAAATCGCATTAATAGCCCCGAACTTGCAGAATATTGTCTGCAACACGGTGATGCGGATATGGTTTCTATGGCAAGACCTTTTCTTGCAGATAGTCATTTTGTGAATAAAGCAAAGAAAAACCAGTCGCACCTTATTAATAAATGCATCGCTTGYAAYCAAGGTTGTCTTGATCGAGTTTTTAAATTACAGCGTGCAACTTGTATGGTGAATCCYCGTGCCGCTTATGAGACTGAGTTTCCGTCARCTCAAGCAAAGCGAATTAAGACCATYGTTATAATCGGYYTGGGTGTGGCCGGTTTATCCTGTGCCTATTATGCAGCGAAACGYGGGCATAATGTTATTGCCTATGATAAGGGGAASTTGGGTGGWCAGTTTTTACTCGCAGCAAAAATACCCGGYAAAGAAATATATCAGGATACAGTAAGATATTTTGAAGCCCAGCTGTCAGCATTAAACGTGGATGTYAGGCGTGATCATAAAGTAGTGTTTGAAGATTTRCGTGAYACGTTTGCCGATGCGATTGTATTTGCAACGGGAGTKAYTCCGAGAAAACCAGATATCGATGGTATCAATCACTTTTCAGTGATGAGCTACGAAGAAGCGATTAAAAATAAATCCAKCATTAAAAATAAAGTCGCGATAATYGGCGCKGGTGGCATAGGTTTTGATGTGGCYGAAATGTTAATTGAACCCGATGWGGTTGATGATTCAGCTRGTGAGAAAGATAATTGGCTTAGACAATGGGGAATAGATAAAAGTTATCAAAATCGGGGCGGCCTCCTAAATGAAGAAGTGGAACATAAGTCACATCGTAAGGTCTATCTATTGCAACGTAAAGATGAAAAGTTAGGTAAAAATCTYGCTCGTACCACTGGCTGGATTCGGCGTTTAACTTTAAAAAAAGCAGGCGTAGAAATGTTGTCAGATTTAAGTTATGAAAAAATTGATGATTATGGTCTGCACATTATCCATWAAGGTAAGCCTGAAACGTTGGCGGTTGATCATGTTATTGTGTGCGCGGGTCAGCAATCAGAAAATACTTTGTACCAACAATTAAAAGAGATTAATCATCCGGTTCATCTAATCGGTGGTGCAAAAAAAGCCGCAGAGCTTGATGCTGAAACAGCAATACGAGAAGGRCTGGAATTAGCATATAARTTTTAARTGGTTGTAATGAAAAYTCTACAATTTTTTGGTTTATTTCTCATTGTGGTTRCTGCGCTTGAAGCGCAAGAACCTATAAACCATGTCACGGTAGATAAATATCTRCAATATGRRAAGCAGCAAGGYCATAAAGCCAATGATTTGATTGATGMGTCCAGYCCTTATCTTTTGCAGCACGCTTATAATCCAGTCAACTGGTACGCATGGGGGGACGAGGCATTTGARCGAGCGAAACAAGAAAATAAACCCATTTTYCTTTCGATAGGTTATTCGACCTGTCACTGGTGCCAYGTAATGGCGCAWGAATCATTTGAAAATAAAGAGATTGCCGCTTTACTGAATAAATATTTTATCTGTATAAAAGTTGATCGTGAACAACGCCCCGATATTGATGAAATTTACATGTCTGCCACGCAGTTAATTAACGGGCATGGTGGTTGGCCGATGACGGTCTTTATCGACCATGACTTAAGGCCTTTTCATGCTGCGACCTATTACCCGCCTTTTTCTACACCAACCAGAACCGGTTTGAAAGATGTTCTGTTAGAAATTAATTCGTTGTGGCATGAAAAACCAGATTTAGTCGCCGAGGTGGCAAGTAAGGTAACGGCGCGAATTACAGCGGATGCCGATGAAACAGTTGATGCGGGTGTGTTACATAAAGATATTGAAACTCTCGCATTGAAACAAATTACTACTGCCTTTGATGAGGAATCAGGTGGTTTTAGTGATGCACCAAAATTTCCCCGTCCTGGAATTTTTTCGTTATTAAATCAACTAGCGTTATCTGGTTCTAATGAAGAAAAAAGCGTTGCTGAAGAAATGATGCGTATAACATTAGAAGCGATGGCGAGTGGCGGTATTTATGATCAGGTGGCGGGTGGATTTCATCGTTATTCGGTTGACGCTGTCTGGCAGATTCCGCATTTCGAAAAAATGTTATATAGCCAGGCATTGATGGTTATGGCATATACGGATTTTTATAAAGTTACGCCTCAACCAAACTATAAAAAAGTTGTTTATGAAACATTGCAATTTGTAACACACGAAATGCAATCCCCTGATGGCGGATTTTATTCTGCGTTAGATGCGGATASTGAGCGGCCGGATAATTCAGGTGAGCATGCCGAAGGTGCATATTATTTGTGGCATGAGTCTGAATTAAAAAAACTGCTTTCAAAAGAGGAGTTTGGCTTTGCTAAACAATATTTTTATATTGAAAAGGACGGTAATATATATTCTGATCCACAGCAAGAATTTACCCATTTGAATATTCTCTCTATTGATGAGGACTTCAAAAATGTAAGACTTGATAAACAACAGGAAAAGTGGCTGGCTTCCATCAGGAAAAAACTAAATACAAAACGCCTGCAGCGTCCTCGGCCACATCTGGATGACAAGGTGCTTACTGCGTGGAATGGGATGATGGTTACTGCTTTTGCCAGAGCATCAATGGTTTTTGATGAACCAGAATATTTACAGCAGGCGATTAACACACTTAATTTTATACAGAAAAATGTATACACAAAAAAACAATTGCTTCGACAATACCGTGCCGGTAAAGCCGGTGTCGTTGCCACGCTTTCTGATTATGCGTGGCTGATCTATGCTTTGTTAGAAGTGCATCGAGCCAGCGAGGACGGTAAGTGGTTAAAGTGGGCGTTTGATCTGCAAGGCATGCAAGAAAAATTRTTTTTAGATAATGTCTCAGGCGCCTATTACGAGTTTGTCGCGTCGGATAAAAGTTTATTGTTTCGCTCAAAAAGTATATTTGATAGTGCATTACCTTCAGCTAACGCTATCGTGTTATCTAATTTGCGACATTTTTCAGAGTTTGCTCAATCGGCGGAACGCAGTAAGCAGTTTTCAATTCAGGCAGACAAGTTGGTTAGTAGCTTTGCTACAATAATAAACGAGAATCCTGCGTCAGCCAGTATGYTGTTATCTGTTGAGGTTAGAAGTTTGTCCGAGAATAGAGAACCTGCTGCAGATCCCAAAAAGGACATAATTTAAGCTTATTGAATTCACCTTGTAACTTTTCTGTGATTTCGCTATGACTTATATTCTCGGGCAGGCTGCCAGGTAAAACTATTATCTGGTGACGTTATTCAAGTAAAATGCATATATGATTACACGAAACATTTCAATCGCGCCTATGATGGGTTGGACGGATCGTCATGCGCGATATTTTCTACGTCTGATTAGCCGGCACAGTCTGTTGTATACCGAAATGGTGAACACCGGTGCTCTGCTGCATAACGATCAAAAAGTTGGTGTTCAAAAAAGACTGTTGGCCTATCATGTATCAGAACATCCGGTGGCGTTGCAGTTGGGTGGTAGTGATCCAGTCGCATTAGCAAAGTGTACGGTTATGGCTGAAGATGCTGGTTTTGATGAGGTGAATTTAAATGTGGGCTGCCCAAGTGACCGCGTTAAGTCAGGTAATTTCGGTGCGTGTTTAATGGCAAAACCTGAACTGGTTGCTGATTGTGTTGCTGCCATGCAGGAAAAAGTTAAGATTCCAGTCACGGTCAAGTGTCGCGTTGGTATCGATAATATGGAAAGTTTTGAGTCATTTGAAAATTTTATATCTAAAGTTGCCGAGACAGGTTGTGATACCTTTATTGTGCATGCAAGAAATGCCTGGTTAAAAGGTTTAAACCCAAAACAAAATCGTGAAATCCCACCACTTAAATATGATTTTGTCCATCGACTGAAAAATGAAAACCCAGCATTTACTATTGTCATCAATGGTGGAATAAAAACCATGGAAATGGTTAAGCAGCAATTACAGTATGTTGATGGTGCCATGCTCGGACGTGAGGCTTATCATAATCCTTATATTCTGGCGGCAGTGGATAAAGAAATCTATAAAGATAAAACGGCCAGTATTAAGTCACGGGAAGAAATTATCGAACAAATGTGTGAATACATCGATAGCGAACAGAGAAAGGGTGTGGCGTTGCATTCAATTACTCGTCATATTTTGGGATTGTTTCAGGGTCAACCAGGTGCAAAAGCCTGGCGTCGTTATTTAAGTGAAAACGGCCATCGTGAAGATGCAGATAGTCGCGTTGTTAAACAAGCCTTACAGCAAATAGAGCGACGCAGAGAACATACGCAATTAATAGAGATGCCCTTAGGTTGAATATATAGAGCTTATGAAATATCCGGGTTAACATCCCGGTAAATTTCGCCAGTTAATCAACAGGCTAATATCGGGAGAAGCGTCTACTTTAATGTCTTCACTTATTGCGATGTCGAGCTGGTTGCACGGGTTAATATTAATTGAGGCGCCAAAAGTACCGAGGTAAGTACTACCCATTGCTCGTAATTGACTGTCTTCATAGTAACTTGTATGCCCCTGTAACTGTATCTTTAAGTCAACGTTTTTATGRGCTAGCCAGGCCAGCATAATATGTCCGTAAACGGCATAATCAGATAGCGGAATTGCCTGATATTTATCCTCACCTAAAATCACCGCGCCGGTATTGATATTGATTAACCACGTGTTAGCTAATTGCTGGTTCAACGCCAGCCACAGTGATAGATCGGTGGCACCATTACCGCTCAGTTTGTTTTCGTCACCAGTGGGTAGTTTTAAGCTACCCCATAAGCTTACAGTCGTTTGTTCGTTTTCGATAAGTGAGTGTGCTACGGCAATTTGAATATCACCGATTGCGGTATTGGATTCATCGAGGTTGACGAGGTTTTGATTTTGGTCGCTGTAACGAATCGTGTATTGATTATTTTCTACAAACGGGMGGTTAGCACGTGGCAGACCAAAAACTTGGTGCCAGTTATCAATCGCTGAATCGAAAAAACCTCCACTCTGGTGAATAACTGGAATATCCAGTTTGATATTCCAGTTATCGTTGAGGCCATATTGGTATGAAACATTAAAGCGATAGCTTTCGTAATCTAGAACAAGGGTTTCAGTGTTGTTGGATTCTAAAATTAATTCATTGGTGATAATTAGACTGCTCGACCAGGTGCTTTGCGCTTTCTGTTTGAGTTTGGCATTGGTTGGTAAAGCCTGTCCGTGAATTAAATTAAAACCATTTTGGTCACGAGTTTCGAAGGGGGTGTAATGGTTGTCGTCTGGTGAGGCGAATAGGGTGGTAGGCGTGATTAATGTTAGTAAGATAAATAATGTGGCTTTCGTTTTTAAGCATCGYCGYRCCRCYRTYCTGGCTCCATGCGACATACCRCYCATCYCTGGGCATCKCCGCACCGCCGTCCTGGCTCCATGCGACATACCACCCATCCCTGGGCATAAAAAATGCCATGAATGTTTCCACTCATGGCGTTTTTTATGCATCGAAATATAACGCTTCGATCCTTATGTTCACGGATGGACGGTATTCCACAATGAACCAGGGATGGGGCGTGGTTACTTAAGACTTGCGTAGAAAGCAGCCAGGTTTGCTATATCGGTATCGTTTAAAGGTGCAGACATCGCGTTCATTGTTGGGTCTTTACGGCTGCCATCTTTGAATGCTTTCATCTGTTTAGTAAAATAAGCTTCTTTTTGGCCAGCAAGGTTAGGGTAGAGATGCACAACACTAATACCATTTGCGCCGTGGCAACCCGCACAAGAAGCCGCTTTGGCTTTGCCAGCAGCAGCATCACCAGCAAATGCAACATTCGCACTAGCAGCAAGGGTTAAAGCAGATACAACAGCTAAAATTTGATGTTTCATAGGTAACTCCGAAGGTTGTTTTAAATATTAATATCCTTTGAAAAGATACTAATAGCTATAAAATCGTTAAGAATCAATAATTTATCGTTTTATAAATATTATAGATTCTACAAGCTGGGAATATTACCTTAAAAATTGCTAATATTCCATATCACTAATGTTGTTTTGTCAGTTTGCCGGTTCAAATTACATGTAACGCCCCGCACTGGCGACCGTAATGACGATTATGCCGAGTACGGTATTTAATCCCACCAATTGACGAATCTGATTAAGTTGCGCGCCGGCAAGCGGGTAGTCCTGAATAATGACGGCTTGCTTTAATCGACGGTATGGTACAAAAAACAGGTGTAGATAGATGGCTACCATTAGCAGCCCGCCACCGTGCATGATATGAATATGTATTCCTGCACCGGCAAATCCACCAAAGTAACTAAATAACATCCAGTAACCGGTTGCCAGCAGTATGCCGATGCTCAGCCAGACCCAGACAAAAAAACGACGAAACACCTGCACCCAGAGTTCGAGGCGTAATGGTGGTTCAAGCACCTGTGCGGCGGCGGGGCGCAGTGCATTATAGGCAAAAAACATGCCCCCCACCCAGATAACGGCGGCGAGAAGGTGAAAAGTGACGCTGTAAAACATAGTTAACTCAATATATTGATGAAAATGAGTGTGTATCATAGCCGCGGTGCGGGAAGCTTGTAAAGGGTCAGGGCACCTCTGAATAAATGGTTTGTGGAGACATGGGTGGCAATGATGTAAAATGCGCCCTTTTTTTAGACTGTACACTTAAGAGGTTTTACCATGGCAGATTTTAAAATAGCTCCATCTATACTTTCAGCAGATTTTGCAATGTTAGGCCCTGAGGTGGACAACGTCCTCGCATCCGGTGCAGATATTGTGCATTTCGATGTCATGGATAATCACTATGTGCCTAACCTGACTATTGGTCCTTTGGTTTGCGAAGCGTTGCGTAATCATGGCGTAACCGCTGATATCGACGTGCATCTTATGGTTAAACCGGTTGACCGTATCATTCCGGATTTTGCTAAAGCCGGTGCAACTTATATTACGTTTCACCCTGAAGCCAGTGATCATGTTGACCGTAGTTTGCAACTGATACGTGAGTCGGGTTGTAAGTCGGGTTTAGTTTTTAATCCGGCTACGCCACTGAGTTACCTTGATTACGTGATGGATAAAGTTGACATGATTTTATTGATGTCAGTTAACCCCGGTTTTGGTGGTCAGTCATTTATTCCTTCAACGCTACCTAAGCTGCGTCAAGCTCGTAAGATGATCAATGAATCGGGTCTGGATATTCGCCTGGAAGTCGATGGCGGCGTTAAAGTTGACAATATTTGTGAAATTGCAAAAGCCGGTGCAGATACCTTTGTTGCCGGTTCTGCCATCTTTGGTGCAAAAGATGCGAATGATGCAAACGATTACGATACAGTGCTTGCAGCCATGCGCGCTGAATTAGCTAAAGCCTAAAAAGCGGTTAACCCACAGAGGCACAGCATTTTTATTGGTTTATTGCGCCGTCGGTGCAGCAGCAAAATAAATTTTATCTGTGCCGAATGGCACTTACTTAAGCAGAATTTCCCGTCATTGCGAGCGGTAGCGCGGCAATCTCCTAGCGTGTGCTACCTGTCTGAAAGGGGTTGCTTCGTACCTCGCAATGACGAAGTTACTGAAAGAGATCGGCTTAAGTAAGCGGCATTATTCTCTGTGTCTCTGTGCTGAAGTGTTCTTTTTTATATAATTAGAGATTCCTATGTTAAAGCGCCCCGAAATGATTTTGATCGATGTCGATGGCACGCTGGTAGACAGCGTACCTGACCTGGCATTCTGTGTCGATGAGATGCTGAAACAACTCGATATGCCCACTCGTGGTGAAGCCAGTGTGCGTCACTGGGTGGGTAATGGTGTCGAGCGTTTGGTTAAGCGCGGTTTGATCAACGAACTGAATGGTGAACCAGATCAGGCTTTATACGAAAAAGCATTGCCAATATTTCGCGAGCTGTATGCCGAAAACACCTCTGTACGCAGTTGTTTATATGAAGGCGTAACAGAAGCCATGGAGTTTTTGAAAACCACCGGCGTGAAAATTGGCTGTGTAACCAATAAAGCCAGTGAGTTTACCCTGCCTATCTTAAAAGACCTGGGCATAGCCGATTATTTTGAAACAGTGCTTTGTGGCGACATGGTCGAGCGTAAAAAACCGGATCCGCAACCGCTACTTATGTCAGCTGAAAAGCTGGGCGTCTCACCGCAGGCATCGATGATGCTCGGCGATTCTATGAGTGATGTGAAAGCCGCACGCGCCGCTGAGTTTTCAATTATCTGCATGTCCTATGGTTATAATCATGGCGAAGATATTCGTGACTACAATCCAGATGCCGTTGTGGATTCGATGGCAGAAATCAAAAATATTGTTGATTGGTAAGTGATACATAAAAGCTAGAACATTTACCTGATTTGTTCTATTATCTGAGTATGAAAATTTTTTCCAGACAGATGTCCACTCAGGTGGAGGCGACTAAACACTGGCGATGGTGAAGCGCAATGCTTGCTCTAATCGTAATGCCTTTGTGTAAGGGCGGTGTCGTCTTAAATTTTATGTCTGGAAAAAACCATGTCTGCTGAAACATTCTCAAAATTCGAACTCGAAAAAATCAATCAACAGGGTTTTAATCGTGTGCCATTAGTGCGCGAAGTACTGGCTGATTTAGATACCCCATTAAGTACCTATTTGAAGCTGGCGAATGCGCCATACAGTTATCTGTTCGAATCCGTACACGGCGGTGAAAAATGGGGGCGTTATTCCATCATCGGCTTGCCCTGTAAAAAAATCATCAAAATATCAGGTCTTGAAATTTCTGAGTATGACGGTGAGCAATTAATCAACCAGATAACGGTTGACGATCCCTTGCAATGGATTGATGACTATCAAGCTCAGTTTAAAGTCTATGAAGATGATTCACTGCCTCGATTTACTGGCGGTCTGGTCGGTTATTTTGGCTATGAAACGATTACATATATTGAAAAACGTCTAGCTAAAAATGGTCAAAATAAACCTGACCCATTGCAGACGCCGGATATTTTATTGATGGTTTCGGAAGAAGTCGTGGTGTTCGATAATCTAGCTGGCAAGTTATTTATTATCGTCCATGTAAAACCGGATGAAGACAATGCGATTCAGAAAGGTGAAAACCGTATATTTCAAATTGTAGAAGCACTTAGCAACCCTGTGCCTGAAAAAACGGGTCATGTTAGTCAAACGGTTGGTGAAGAAGATTTCGTCTCCGGCTTTACTGAAGACGGGTATAAAGACGCGGTAAAAAAAGCCAAACAATACATAGTCGATGGCGACATTATGCAGGTGGTTTTGTCGCAACGTTTAACCATCCCTTTTAATGCGCCACCACTGGATTTATATCGAGCGTTGCGTAGTTTGAATCCATCACCTTATATGTATTATCTCGATTTGGGTGATTTTCATATCGTCGGTTCATCACCTGAAATTTTAGTGCGCTTAGAAGATGGTGAAGTAACGGTGCGGCCGATTGCGGGTACACGACCGCGTGGCAAAAATGAAGCCGAAGATGCGGCGCTAGAAAAAGAACTGCTGGCTGATCCAAAAGAATTGGCAGAACATTTAATGCTGATTGATTTGGGGCGTAATGATGCCGGTCGTGTCAGTAAAACAGCGACAGTCACGTTGACCGAYAAAATGATYGTTGAACGTTATTCSCATGTTATGCATATYGTTTCAAATGTAACGGGCGAACTTAAAGAGGGTTTGAGTGCCATGGATGTTTTACGTGCAACCTTCCCCGCAGGAACAGTGAGCGGTGCACCAAAGATACGCGCCATGGAAATCATTGATGAGTTTGAACCGGTAAAACGAGGCATCTACTCGGGCGCCATCGGCTACCTGTCCTGGAACGGCAATATGGATACTGCAATTGCCATTCGTACGGCGGTTATTAAAGATAAAAGCTTATCCATACAAGCGGGTGCCGGAATCGTTTATGACTCTGTGCCCGAAAATGAATGGGCGGAGACCATGAATAAAGCACGCGCTATTTTTCGCGCCGTCTCGTTGGCAGAAGCGGGACTGAATGCCGTCGATAAAAGTACTAAGAAATAATACTGTGTAGAAATTATTATGTTATTAATGATAGATAATTACGATTCATTTACTTATAACCTGGTGCAATATCTGGGTGAATTGGGTGCGGATGTCGAAGTGCATCGCAACGATGAAATTACGTTGGATGAAATAAGCGCCTTGCAACCGGARAAATTAATGATCTCGCCRGGRCCGTGCACACCGGATCAAGCYGGTATCTCAATGCAGGCCATTTCTGCCTTTGCCGGTAAAATTCCTGTGCTGGGTGTTTGTTTGGGGCATCAGAGTATTGGTCAGGTGTTTGGTGGTAAAATTATTCATGCCAGAGAAATAATGCACGGTAAAACCTCGAAAATTTATCATAAAGATGGGCATGTGTTTACCGGTTTAAGTAATCCTTATACCGCAACGCGTTACCATTCATTAGTCATCGAAAAAGAATCCTTACCGGATTGTCTGGAAATGACAGCCTGGACAGAAACAGAAGCCGGTGAGGTCGATGAAATCATGGGGGTTCGCCATAAAACCATGAATGTTGAAGGTGTGCAATTTCATCCGGAATCAATTTTGACTGAACATGGTCATGACCTGTTAAGTAATTTTTTACGTTCAAAATAATAACGATCTAATACAATATATGTGGATATAACGATGCCAATGACGATGCAAGCAGCAATTAAAGCCGTAACTGAAAACCGTGATTTAAGTGCTGTAGAAATGACCGAAACCATGCGTCTAATTATGACGGGTGAAGCCACACCAGCACAGGTGGGTGGGTTCTTAATCGGCCTGCGTATGAAAGGTGAAACCATAGATGAAATTGCAGCCGCCGCCGGTGTGATGAGAGAACTCGCCAGTAAAGTAGAAGTAAATAAAGACCATCTGGTTGATACCTGTGGCACCGGGGGCGATTCGTCAGGTAGTTTTAATATTTCTACCGCCAGTGCCATTGTTGTTGCGGCGGCAGGCGGCAAAGTGGCTAAACACGGCAATCGATCAATAAGCAGTAAATCAGGTAGTGCTGATGTGCTGGAAACAGCAGGTGTAAACCTTGAAGTATCACCCGAAAAAGTAGCGCAGTGTGTGAATGAAATCGGTGTCGGCTTTATGTTTGCGCCATTGCATCACAGTGCAATGAAGCATGCGATTGGCCCACGTCGTGAAATGGCTGTGCGCACCATTTTCAATGTGCTCGGGCCCTTAACTAATCCGGCTGGTGCCCCTAATCAGGTTTTAGGTGTGTTCAGTAAACAATTGGTTGAACCGTTAGCCCATGTTTTACAACGACTAGGCAGCGAACATGTATTAGTTGTTCATGCTGAAGATGGTATGGATGAAATCAGTATTGCTTCACCCACTTTTGTAGCCGAGTTGAACGAAGGCAAAGTGTCAACGTACACCGTGCAGCCGGAAGACTTTGGTATGAAACGTGCTGATCTTGAACAAATTCGTGCAAAAGATTCAGTGCATAGCTTAGAAATCATTAAAGGTGTATTTGAAAACACAGATGGACCGGCAAAAGACATTGTTTGTTTGAACGCAGGTGCGGCTATTTATGTCGCCGGTTTAACGGATTCAATGGCGGATGGAATTAAAAAGGCACAGGATGTGATTGCTAGTGGTCTAGTGAGTGAAAAACTCACTGCGTTGATTACAATAACAAATGCTAAGTAGCCGCTGATCAATTCGTGAAATCGTATCTATGTGCAATCACCTTCATTTAGAATTAATCAGAGGCTGCCTAACTAGTATTGCGTGGAAGTTAAAACATGAGTGACAAAACATGAACGATAAAACACCTGATATTCTAATTGGAATTCTTAACCGTAAACGGGAAGAAATAATTGAGCGTTCTGCTAAAGTTTCAATCGAAGTTTTAAAGGGTTGGTGTGAATCCTCTGATCCTGTGCGTGGATTTATTAATGCAATTGAAAGCAAGATTGAAAATAATCAATCTGCCGTTATCGCTGAAATTAAAAAAGCCTCACCCAGCAAAGGTTTGTTGCGCGAAAATTTTGATCCAGCCAGTATTGCCAGCAGTTATGCAGAGCATGGTGCCGCCTGCTTATCAATACTAACCGATAAAGATTATTTTCAAGGTGATGAAGCCTATCTTCGACAAGCACGCGCAGCGTGCAAACTGCCGGTGATTCGCAAAGATTTTATTATTGATCCGTATCAGGTGTACGAAGCACGCACCATTGATGCCGATTGTATTTTACTAATTGTAGCGGCGCTCGACGATGAAAAATTACAAGCATTATTCGATCTCGCTCATCAGCTAGAAATGGATGTATTGATGGAAGTGCACGATAAAGAAGAAATGTCGCGAGCATTGAACACTGGTGCAAGGTTAATTGGAATCAATAATAGAAACCTAAGTACATTTGAAACTTCACTCGATACTACGATAAATCTGCTGGACATGTTGAGTGATAAACACATTCTGGTTACCGAGTCAGGCATTCAATCGACTGATGATGTTCAAATGATGCGGGATAATCATGTCAATGCGTTTTTAGTTGGCGAGGCGTTTATGCGGGCGGATGATCCCGGTGAAAAGTTAGCAGAGTTGTTCTTTCCTGAATCAACGACTATGGACTAAAAGTCATTCTTGATTATTTAAATACACGACACCTTTTCTCGCCAGGATCGCAAAGGACATAGTTTTAACTAATGGACTGAGGCAATAAATTTAGTTTTAAGAATTAACGCGTTCCAAACACAACAATGGTTTTACCATGTGCAGTAATTAAATCGTCTTCTTCCAGTTCTTTTAGTACCCTTCCTGCCATCTCACGTGAACACCCAACCATTTTTGCTAAATCCTGGCGAGTGATTTTTATTTGCATGCCTTCAGGGTGAGTCATGGCATCGGGTTCAGCGCTGAGTTCAAGTAGGCAGTGTGCGATTCGACCTTTAACATCGAGAAAGATAAGGTCGCGAACTTTCATACTGGTCTTTTTTAGACGAGTAAATATCTGAGCAGTTAATAAAAACATAACGGTAGGATCTTCACTGACGATCTGTTTGAATTGAGCGTAACTAATTTCGGCGATACTGCAGTCAGTGCGGGCGATGATACGAGCAGTACGCTTGCCTTCACCTTCAGCGCCGGTGTCAAAATCAAATAAGCCGGCTTCACCAAAAAAATCACCTTGATTGAGTTGTGCGAGAATAATTTCTTCACCGGTTTCGCTCTCTGCCTGTACGCTTACTGAACCCTCAGTGATATAGTACAGGCTGCTTGATACATCCCCCTCATGGATGATGACCTTTTTTGCAGCGTAGGATTTACGATGCGCAAATTTCAGCAGGTGTTCTAATGAAGGATTGAGTGTAGGAATTTCTCTTATTATGCTCATGGCGGTTACCGGCAAGGTTTTAATAATTTATAGAGATAATACACAAGTATTTTGAAAAAGCTAAAGAATTCACTCAAATTTAAAGGTGTAACATGAAAGCAGTCGTTAAGTGGTTGGACAATATGTCTTTTGTCGGCGAATCGGAAAGTGGGCATTCTGTGGTTATGGATGGTCCGCCGGAGAGTGGGGGTAGAAATTTGGGTATTCGTCCGATGGAGATGGTTTTGTTGGGTATGGGGGGCTGCACCGCATTTGATGTAGTGTTAATCTTAAAGCGCCAACGCCAGTTGATTACAGATTGTCAGGTTGAGTTGTCTTCTGAAAGAGCGGACGAGGCACCTAAAGTTTTTACTAAGATACATGTGCATTATGTGGTTAAAGGTAAGGGACTGGATGCAAAAAAAGTGGCACGTGCGGTCGATATGACGGCCGAAAAATATTGTTCCGTCTCTATCATGTTAGCTCAGAGTGTTGATGTTACACATGATTTTAAAATTATAGAAGAAGAATAAAATGTCACAGATAGACAGCATTGGTGATTTAGGTAAGGGTGAAGTTGAGTGTATTGATGTAAGCGATTCTTCTACTAATGTAATGAATCAGCAATTTGATACGCTGTGTGAGCAGTACTATTATTCATGGTTTCGTTTTCATCCTGAAAAAGCAGTTGACGTTGGGGTCTATGATTTTGCTGATCAATTGAGAAGCTATGAACATGACGACATCGGTGCGCTAACGGCGCTGAATCAGAAAATGCAGTCGTCTCTGGAAGAATTAAATCATTCGCAGCTCGATACTCGTCGACAAATTGATTATCGATTGATCAGTGGCGCAATATCAATCGAATTGCATGACCTAGAAGAAAATGACTGGCGCTACCGTGATCCACTCGAATACATTCCGGTAAACGCTATCTATCAGCTGTTGATCCATCCTGGTGAGAATGTGCATCAGGCGATTAAACGTCGCCTTGAGCTTATGCCAGAATATTTGCGCGGCGCGAAAGTTATGCTGTCCACTTACCCGGAACGTATTGTGCCGCAATGGGCGTCAACAGCGAAAGAGATGGCGCGAACCGGTTCAGTTTTTATACGCGGCCTGGATCGTCATCCTCTCATTACAGTGCAATTTTCCAACCCCGCAAGGTTGCAGCCACTATTTGACGCAGCAGCGAATGCTTTAAATGATTTTTCAAAGTACATCGAGATTGAAGTGTTGCCGTTAGCTGAAGGAAAGTTTGCTTCGGGTCATAATCGCTTTAAGCGATTAATTAATGAAAAACATTATCTGGAAACCGATGCTGAAAAAATATTAAATTTTGGTGAACGTCTGGCAGAGCAAACAGAAAATGAACTGTTACAGCACAGTAAAAATATTTGTGGCGAACAAAATATAAATAAAGCGTTAGCCAGTGTCCGTTCAAAGCATCCGGAGGCATCACAATTACTGGACACTTATCGCCAAAGAATGTTGAAGGCACATGACTGGTTACGTGATGCTGATATTGTCACAGTACCGGAAAAACAGTCATTGAAGGTGCAGCAGACACCGGATTTTTTACGTGAAATTATTCCATTCGCGGCTTATGAACCACCCATGCCTCTGGACGAGGATCAGCGTGGTTTGTATTATGTGACCACGGTCGAAGACAAATCATTATTGGCAGAGCATAATACGTTCAGTATTGATTTAACCTCTGTGCACGAAGCATTTCCCGGGCATCATTTGCAGTTTGTTGTTGCTAATCAGAATAACGTCAGTGTCACGCGTTTGTTAAATGCCTCAGCCAGTATGTATGAAGGCTGGGCACTTTATTGTGAGCAATTAGTGTTCGAGCAAGGTTTGTATAATAAAAAAGAACACAAATTTATATTATTACGTGATCGTTTATGGCGTGCGCTACGAATTATCATCGATGTAAAAATACACACAGGGCAGTTTACGTTTGATGATGCGGTTGCGCTTCTGGTTAATAAGCTGGGCTTCGATGAGTCACAGGCGAAAGCAGAAATTAACTGGTACAGTAATGCGGCTGGCACGCCGTTATGTTATGCCATTGGTCGTGAAATTATTTTAAAGACTCGCGAGGCAATTGATGTCTCAGATAAATCAAAGTTAAAAGCATTTCATGATGCGCTTTTATCGCAGGGTTCTATTGCCTTGCCATTAATTGTGCAGACCGTGTTCGGTGAAGTAGTATGGCAGCGCGTACATGATTCAATTTTCACAGATAAGAATTAATTAGAGTGGCCTTAAAAATGACTACTTATAAAAGACCTGAAACTACTGCAGGTATGCGTCACCTTGCGCTAAATGTAAATGATCTGGAAAACACGCTCGACTTTTACACTCGACTGATGGCAATGGAAATTGAGTGGCAGCCAGATGAAGATAATTATTATTTAACATCCGGTAATGATAATTTGGCATTGCATCGTGGGGGAAAAGTGGAACAAGGTTCGGCTCAGTCACTTGATCACCTTGGTTTTATTATTGATAGCAAAGATGGCGTGATTGACTGGTTTAATTTTCTACAACAGGAAAAAATTGAAATGCTGACGGAAGTTAAGGACCATCGTGATGGCGCACGTAGTTTTTACTGTAAAGATCCGGATGGAAATGTGGTGCAGATTATTTATCATCCACCGTTAAGTACGGGGAAGTAACGATAGCGGGAACATTTTAGTTCCGTAATCGTTCAAAACTCTTTATTGTCATCTCGACCGCAGGGAGAGATCTTATACACTGAACGTACAGATTTCTCCCAGCGGTCGAGATGGCAGTGTTAAATAATATGGGCGATGATTAATTTATGATACTTGTTCAGAGGTACCCTAGATATAATACGCTGATCGAGTCATCACCTTAGACATGGCTGCCATCAGTGTTTTAACCGGCGGTGGCATTTCAGCTGCGCCATTTTCAATAGCGGTGGTGGCATGGCCGGCTTCATCTGTCTTCATTTGTTCTAATATGGCACGGCTGCGTCGATCACCACCGGGTAATTTATTTAGATGTGACTCCAGGTGTTCGACTACCTGATGTTCGGTCTCGGCCAAAAAGCCAAGGTTCCATTTATCACCGATTGCGCCGGCAAAGGCGCCGATAGCAAATGAGCCGCCATACCACAACGGATTGAGCAGACTAGTGTGGCTGCCAAGCTCATTAATTCGATTTTTGGTCCAGTTCAGATGATCGTTCTCTTCCAAAGCAGCCTGCTGTAATTTTTCTTTTATATCCCTGTTTTTTGAGGTTAATGCCTGCCCCTGATACAGWGCCTGGGCAGAGACTTCACCRCTATGATTAACTCGCATCATGCTGGCAATGTTTTTTCTYTCCTGATCTGAAAATTCAGATTCAGRMATATCCTGTGCCGGGTAGGGRCGCTCAGTGATGACGGGTTCGCCAAACAAAGTGCGYAAAGCGGTATCCGCATTCATAATCAGTTGGTCAAAAGGTGTGTAATTACGCATAGGTATATATTGCGACTTTTGGATAGACGGCGCAATATTAATTTTTAAATAAATCAAAGGAGTTATCGGTGTCGCATTATAAATATCATGTGTTTTTTTGTACCAATTCGCGAGAATCCGGTCAGCAGTGCTGTGAACAGTGCAATGCGACTGAAATTCGTGCTTATGCAAAATCACGCATAAAAGAGCTGGGATTATCGGGTGAAGGTAAAATTCGAATAAATACGGCAGGATGTCTCGACCGTTGTGAACTTGGCCCGGTAATGGTGGTCTACCCTGAAGAGACCTGGTATAGCTATCTTGAYCGAGAAGATATCGATGAAATTATCGAAAAACATCTCATTGGTGGMGAGGTTGTARCAAGGCTTCTAATATAGARRGTTNTTAAGAATRYKATTATTATCAATTGCTTATARWTWTTWRTTNANTGKYNATCRMYWYAKAYRATTTTATATTTGACATATTAGTAATTATATTATAATATTCTTATATTCAATTAAGCAATTGAATGTTTTTTTCATATTTCCTCCATCCTCCCTTTGGTGGTAATTTTTAACGCGGATCTTTGATCCGCGTTTTTTTTTGCCTTTAATCACAGTTAGAAAACGGCCATGAACGGACTTCCAGGAAAAACAATTTTTTGCCGCGAAGGACGCGAAGAACGCAAAGAAAAACAAAGTCAGTGATGGTTCAGTGCGCGCTACGCTCGCACTGAACCGAAGCATAATATTTTTTTTGCGCTTTTTTTGCGTTCTTCGCGTCCTTCGCGGTAAAACGTTTTTAATCTTTTTCAACAGTCCGCTAAGAGTCGTCGATCGGTCACCAATGATTACCGCGTGGCGCATCATAAAATGTGTAAGGTTGTGTCTGATTTATCAAATAATCCACAAGAATGCTACGGAAATCAAAGTAAACAGCGTCTCGACCCGCTGAAAGCAGAAAGAACAGATTTATTTAGCCAAATAATCAAGTATTAGCTTGTCTGGCAGCTCAAATCCCTGTAATATTCCGCCTCTTCGTCGAGCCCGGCTGACTTAATCGTTATTGCAGGGTGCTTGGCAGAATATTCATATAGATATTTTTATACTTTAAAAACGCTGGATTATTGATGAAAACCATAAGCGCAAAAGCTGATGATGTAAAACGTGACTGGTTCCTGGTTGATGCTGATGGTAAAACATTGGGTCGATTAGCGACTGAAATTGCACGTCGTCTACGCGGTAAACATAAAGCCATATATACACCTCATGTTGATACAGGTGATTACATTGTTGTAATCAATGCTGAAAAAGTTCGTGTGAGTGGTAACAAAGCGAAAGATAAAATTTACTACCGTCACTCTGGATACATGGGTGGCCTGAAAGAAACCAATTTCAACGATATGATTGCGCGTTCACCTGAACGTGTCATTGAAATCGCAGTAAAAGGCATGTTACCTCGCAATCCACTGGGTCGCGAAATGTACCGTAAATTAAAAGTTTACGCCGGTGCGCAACACCAGCACGCAGCGCAACAGCCTCAACCTTTAGAAATTAATTAAGAGTTAAATCATGGCAGAAACATATTACGCAACCGGTCGACGCAAAACATCAAGTGCGCGAGTCTATTTGAGCACAGGTGCGGGTGGCATCGAAGTTAATGGTAAACCATTAGATGTCTTCTTTGGCCGTAAAACTGCACAGATGATTGTTCGTCAGCCTCTAGAGCTGGTTGATATGATGACAAATCTTGACCTGAAGGTTACCGTAAAAGGCGGTGGCATATCGGGACAGGCTGGAGCCATTCGTCATGGCATTACACGTGCTTTGATGGAGTATGATGAAAGTTTGCGTGGCCCACTACGTAAAGCCGGGTTTGTCACACGTGATGCACGTGAAGTGGAGCGTAAGAAAGTGGGTCTGCGTAAAGCGCGTCGTGCTACTCAGTTCTCTAAACGTTAAGTTTATTTTGGCATTTTATACTAAAGGTATAAAAAGTTAATAAAAAAGCCCCGAAATCGGGGTTTTTTATTGCCCTGTTGAAAATTTTACCCTATGCGTAACGAGTCAAAAATTATTTGACAGGCGCATGCCGAAATGAAAACAAGGGAAATAATTTAATTAAAAGCTTTTTTTGTATTGCCACTATAAAATCACTTACCTGTTTGTATTTACCAGAGTTGATTTGTGACAAGTTGGCGTGTGCAAATGTGAATTAATCCACATTTTTCCTTGCATTTTAGGTTCAACTGCATATACTCCCCGTAATCTTTATCTATTAAGCTCATATACATAAGTGGGATACATAGATTTAGATAATGTGTTTACTTCAGCTTTTTAAGATGAAGCGAACCGCTTTCATTGGGGGWAGCGTCACGTAGTAATCACATTTTGTAATCATAGCTATGWTCATAATAACTTAATAATGCAGGAGTCTTGCATAATGAATAAATCTATATTAGCAATCGCAGTTTTAGCTGCATCTGTTGCTGCACCAGCAGCAATCGCAGCACCAACTGTTTACGGTAACATCCACCTTACTGTCAATGACTTTGATAGTAACAATGACCTTAACATGAACAGCCACACATCAGCTATTGGTGTAAAAGGTTCTGAAGACCTTGGCGATGGCATGAAAGCAATCTATAAAGCTGAATTTCAACTAGATGCTGCTAAAGGTGGTTTCGCTGGTGGTCAGCCTGACAATACTGGTTCCACTACTGGTGGTAACGCTTTAACTCAACGTGACGTTTTCGTTGGTTTGAAAGGTGGTATGGGTACAGTTAAATTCGGTACTTTCTCATCTAACTACAAACAGAAAGGCGGTAAGGTTGACTCTTTGTACCGTACTCCTGTTGAAGGTCGTGGTTTTCTTCAAACGCAATCTAGACTACACAATGGTCGCGCTGTAAACCGTGGTCGTATGACTAATGCTGTTTCATACACATCACCTAAAATGGGCGGTATTCAGTTAGTAGCAAACACTACTTTCAGTAACAGTCCAGATGAGACGATTGGTGTTGGTGTTCGCTACTCTGCTAAAGCATTTATGGCTTACTTAGATTGGATTGATACTGTTCCTGGTGGCGCTTCTGTTGCTACTGGTGCCACTGAATCAGCTATTAAAGTTGGTGGTAAGTTCAAAACTAAAGCATTCCATGTTGCGGGTCAGTTTGAATCAGCTGAAGATGTTACTGGTTACGACTACATTCACGTGAATGCTGGTTATAACATCAATAAAAATAACTCTATCCAGGTAACGGTTGGTCAAGCAACACATGTGAATAATAGCGCTGCTGATACGCAGAGTTTTGCTGTAGCGTATAATCATCAGTTGTCTAAGATGACAAACGTTTATGTTGCTTACGGTGACAAGTCGTCTGATACTGCTGCTATAGAAAATAGTGCATTTGCATTAGGTATTAAGAAAAAGTTCTAAGTCGAAAGATTTAGTATTTAAAAAACGGAACCTTCGGGTTCCGTTTTTTTTTGCCTGGAATAAAATCCGGATCAGGTTTTATTTTTTTATTCCCACGCCCCTGCGTGGGAACGAGGTAATGGTCAAAACATTTTTACCACAGAGGCACAGAAAGCACAGAGGTTTATATTGTTAACTGCGCCGTAGGCGCGTATGACAATAACAAGTTTCTCTCTGTGACCTCTGTGCCTCTGTGGTGAATCGCTTTTAAATCTTTTGACTGTCCGTTTTGAGTGAACGGACGATTTTCTCGTTCCCACGCAGGGGCGTGGGAACGAGGTGTGCCTTCGTGATGTATGTGATGGGGACTCTATTTAGATAAAACTGTCCTGGCTCCTTCAGGCGTACCAAGAATCAAAACATCAGCCGGGCGATTAGCAAAGATACCAACGGTTACGATACCTGGCAATTTATTAAGCTCATTTTCAAGCTTAACGGCTTCCATAATTTTTAGGTCGTGTACGTCGAGGATGTCATTACCATTATCGGTAACAAATCCATTACGGTAAACCGGGCGACCGCCTAGTTTTACTAATTCTCGGGCAATAAAGCTGCGAGCCATCGGAATGACTTCTACAGGTAGGGGAAATTCACCCATCACATCAACTAGTTTAGATTCATCAGCGATACAGACAAATTTTTTGCTGGCACCCGCAATAATCTTTTCACGGGTTAACGCACCGCCACCGCCCTTTATCAGGTTTAAGTAGTGATCAGACTCATCTGCGCCATCGATGTAAACTTCGATGCCATTCACTTCATTCAGGTCAAATACCTTGATGCCATAACCTTGCAAGCGTTCAGTCGATGCCACTGAGCTTGAAACCGCACCATTAATAGTGTGTTTGATATCAGCCAGTGCGTCGATGAAGTGGTTGACTGTAGAGCCGGTGCCGACACCGACAATCTCATCGGCAATAACATACTCAAGCGCAGCTTCAGCCGCTTTTCTTTTCATTTCATCCTGGGTCATATTTTTCTCCCGTAAGTATCTATAATAAATTCTGTTGCGAATGATACTACATATTAGTGAATAGTTAGTAGTCAACAGTGAATAGTGCTGTGTTGCCTTTACCAACGGTGATTTATGCTTTTGTTTTCAACTATTCACTGTTCACTATTCACTATTCACCGCATTCCAGTTATTCTTCGCCTATGACTAAGAAATATATAGAAAAAATTCTCACGGCGCGTGTTTATGATGTTGCGGTTGAAACACCACTGGAAGTAGCTGTTACATTAAGTGAGCGCCAGAATAATCAGGTGTTGCTAAAGCGAGAAGATTTGCAAAGTGTTTTTTCATTTAAATTACGGGGTGCTTATAACTGTATATACCAGCTAACACAAACTAAAAAGGTTAAGGGTGTGGTGGCTGCGTCGGCCGGTAATCATGCTCAGGGTGTTGCCTTAGCGGCGAAAAAACTGGGTTTGAGTGCCACGATTGTTATGCCTGTAACGACACCGGATATAAAAGTTGATGCAGTTAAATCGTATGCTGCCAAAGCCGTCTTGATT
This sequence comes from Thiotrichaceae bacterium, assembly GCA_002746365.1. Taxonomy (GTDB): domain Bacteria; phylum Pseudomonadota; class Gammaproteobacteria; order SZUA-229; family SZUA-229. The sequence goes on along the minus strand of NVWZ01000009.1, from coordinate 95,752 downwards.
GGTGATAATTACGATGAAGCCTGTGCTTATGCTACCGAATTGGCGGCTAAACAAAAACTGGATTTCATTCATCCCTACGATGATAGTGATGTTATTGCAGGGCAGGGTACGGTTGGATTAGAAATAGTACGTCAACACGCTGATTTTATCGATGCAATATTTGTCCCCGTCGGTGGTGGTGGGCTGGTTGCAGGTGTGGGTGCTATTGTTAAATACTTAAGCCCTAAAACAAAAATCATTGGTGTTGAGCCGGCTGATGCTGCCAGTATGACAGAGGCGTTAAAAAATAATCGTCGTGTGACACTGGATCATGTTGGTATCTTTGCTGATGGTGTGGCAGTTAAGCAGGTGGGTAAAGAAACCTTTCGCGTCGCTAAGCAATGTGTGGATCAAATGATTACGGTTACCACGGATGAAATCTGTGCTGCAATAAAAGATATATTTGATGATACTCGTTCAATTACCGAACCTGCAGGCGCATTGGCTGTTGCTGGATTGAAAAAATATATTGCGCAGAAAAAAGTCAGAAATAAAACACTGATTGCGATTAACAGCGGCGCCAATATGAACTTCGATCGTCTGCGTCACGTTTCAGAGCGTGCTGAAATTGGTGAACAACGAGAAGCTTTATTCGCCGTGACCATACCTGAACGTCCCGGTAGTTTTAAAATATTTTGTAAAACGCTTGGCAAGCGTGGTATTACTGAATTTAATTATCGATATTCAGATAAAAATGATGCTCAGGTTTTTGCTGGTGTGCAATTACGCGAAGGTTTGAAAGAGCGAAAAGAATTAATTGGTAGATTAAAGAGTAAAAAATATCCGGTACTGGATATGACCGATAATGAAATGGCTAAAATGCATATACGTCACCTGGTTGGCGGGCGGGCAGCGTTAAAGGACGAAGTGTTATATCGATTTGAGTTTCCCGAACGCCCCGGCGCGTTACTGGATTTTCTGACCAGGATTGGTACGCGCTGGAACATCAGCTTGTTTCATTATCGAAATCATGGCGCAGCTTTTGGTCGAGTGTTGGTGGGTTTGCAGATTCCAAAAGGTGAGCGTAAAGAGTTGGTGCAATATCTTGATACGCTAGCTTATCCGTATTGGGAAGAGACGGAGAATCCTGCGTACCAGTTGTTTCTTTCGTTGTAGTTTGGGCTGGATTGTTTGCTTACGTTAAGAAAAATAATATTTTCCGCGAATGAACGCAAATAAAAACAATTAATTTTTGTTACGTTTCCACGTTAAATATCAAAGCTTATTGTCATCTCGACCTACGGGAGAGATCTTATACAGCGGGCGTTAAGATCTCTCCCGTAGGTCGAGATGACACCGGTAATATATGCCGTTTTTATTTGCGTGTATTTGCGTTCATTTGCGGAAAGTTAATAATCTTTTAAACGTTTTTGCGAGTCACTTAGTAACCATTGATGATAATTTAAAATCAAGTTGTGTAAATCTGTTTTTCGGTAATAATAAAATCCAGCGGTATATCCCAGTTTTGTGAATCCAGTCTGTCTACTTTCTGAATTTCATGCGCTAAACCGACTAACACTGGTTTCTTCCAGTGCTGTCGATGGCGACGATAGGCTAAGGTTCGATCGTAAAAGCCTCCGCCCATRCCCATGCGATTRCCYWGKTCATCGAATGCTACCAARGGCAGTAATAGTAAATCGAGYTGCCCGGCAGTTTTCCAYTTTGATGGRTGACATTCAGGTTCGGGAATATTAAACCGATTCAGCTTCAGYKTGCTGTCTGCTTCGAGYGGTGCAAAGTAAAGGCTGTTTTTAAGTGGAGAGAGAATAGGCAGGTATATTTCTTTGCCTAAAAAGCGAGCATGATCGATAAGCGCAGAAGGATCGAYTTCGCCATCATTGGCCAGATACARTGCRAGGTGYCTGGCATTGCGATAATGTTTTAGTTTGGCCGYGTTCTGRCATAGTAACTGRCCRTGTTCACCTTGTGTGCGATKGSTCAGTTGTTGTCTCAGGTGGCGYCTGGATTGCCGGATGCCTGCGTTGGATTGKGTATCGGATATCGAGTCGTCAGGCATAGTAGGAATTAGGATGACAYCTCCGGAAATGCCGTAGCAATACTGAAGACCTTGAACCGGTAAGTTCAGGTGGGAGTCAGCGATGGTGCGTTAGGCTTCCCGTCGTAGCGGTAATGCACACGGCCCCAACAGTCCAATTCCCGGAGTCAGTATTTAAGGCTCAAGGGATATAACAGGYTGCTTACGTACACCCCAGAGRTGTCAAAACTCGTGGATGGTTTTATTACCATCCTTARTGTCTATTGTATGAAATGTGTCGCTGAAAGCAATACAWTAATGAGAAAATAATYGCTTAAAACTTGAYGAATATCTAAYAAATNTAAAATTATATTAGYTGTATGTCGCGCATTGARTYATTAATGCGTTCAGAAAGGGCATCAATRCGTTGATTTAAGTCATCGYGYTCAGAARYAATTGACTGGTTATGAAGAATATCATGGCTCATATTCAATGCCACCATTATTGCGATACGTTCGGTACCGATAACCGAACCCGCCTGTTTGATTTCAGTGAGCTTCTCATTCAGAAGATCAGCCGATGCCAGGAGATTGGTTTTTTCTTCTTCCGGACAGGCAATACGGTACTCCTTGTCCATAATGGTTATGGTTAAGGGTTCAGTTTTGCTCACGTGGATGACCTCGATTAAGAAATAGACAGGTCATATTAAACTACGACGTTGTTTGGTGGAAGAGGGGTTTAAGCTTTTTCCATCGAACGCAAACGTGTAATCATGGATTCGACCTGCACCCGCACTTTTTCTTTGGTCTCCATCAAATTGGAGCGCTCAGAAGCTAGCTGCTGGCGTTGCGCGCGTAAGTCTGTATTGTCATTACCCAATTTTTGGCAAAGCTCAAGCAGTTCGTTTACCTGTTCTTCGAGTTTGTTTATTCTTTTTATTGTATCAGTCATGGGCTAATAGTAGGTGGTGAATGGCTTTCGGTCAAATAGAATACGATATTTAACCGGGTTTAACCCTCGTTCTTATTAAATATTCAGGTTAAACTTGTGCTTTAACGTTGTTATTTGTCTTRTTTYAGAAATTATGCAAAGTTTTCCCGATATTCCACAATTAGAAGATTTGTTATTTGATGTTGATGCYGCATTAGGCGCAATCGAGTCGCACGGTGCGCTGTGCGGTATGTTGTGTGCTCAGGGAGCGACCGAAGCCTCTCAGTGGATGYTGCATGTRCTGGGTGAGCRCGAAGAAAGTASYAAAAGYYTGCAACAGGCGGGTAAAAARCTACTGCAGATTCATCAGTTGTCAGTTGAACAGATGAATGACATCGATTCTAATTTTGAACTAATGCTACCGGATGAAGACGATCCGCTGGATGCCCGAGTCGAAGCGTTGGGTATCTGGTGYCAGGGTTWTGTTTTTGGTCTKGCTATTGGTGGCATTAAGGAAGACACCGAATTGCCAGCGGATAGTAAAGAGTTGATAACAGATATCATCGAAATATCGCGTGCCGGTTATGTCGTGGATGAAGAGGCGGAGCTGGCCGTTGCCGAAGAAGGCGATGAAGAAGACGAAGTGGCTTTTATGGAAGTCAGTGAATATGTCCGTATGGGCATACTTTTAATTTACGAAGAGTTACAACCCTTACAGTCTTCGCAAACCGTCCATTAAGAGTTGTTTGTCAGTCATTTTGTTAAATGAGAGCCAGGTACCCAGATTATTTTGAATAATAAAAGTTATATAAAACGTCGCAAACAATTGATGCGCATGATGAGTGAAAACTCGGTCGCCATTTTACCAGCGGCACCGACATTACTTCGAAATCGAGATGTCGAACACGGTTTTCGTCAGGACAGTGACTTTACCTATCTCAGTGGTTTTAATGAACCGGAATCTGTCATCATACTTATCCCGAATCGTAAACAGGGTGAATATGTATTGTTTTGCCGTGACCGTGATCCGAAAAAAGAAACCTGGGATGGGCGGCGTTATGGCATGGAAGGTGCCGTTGAGCTATTTGATGCAGATGAGGCTTTTCCCATTGATGACCTGGAGGACATACTGCCGGGGTTGATGGAAGGTAGAGAGAGTGTCTATTACAGTATTGGTCTCAATCCAACATTTGATAAACACGTGCTTAACTGTGTCAATGATTTAAGACAAAAAGCACGCTCAGGTGCGCGAGTACCGTATGAATTTGTTTCGCTTGAGTATTTATTGCATGACATGCGTTTGTATAAATCGCGTGAAGAAATCAGCTTAATGCGTAAGGCCGCAAAAATTTCTGTGCAGGCGCATATCAATGCCATGAAAAAATGTGAGCCTGGTATTAATGAGTATGAACTTGAAGCTGAATTTCTTTTTGAATTTAAACGTAACGGTGCTGGCTGGGCGTATTCTTCTATTGTAGGTGGGGGTGAAAACGGCTGTATTTTGCACTACACAGAAAATAGCGCCGAACTTAAAAATAAAGATTTGGTTTTGATCGATGCGGGCGCTGAGTATCAGGGTTATGCGGCGGACATCACCCGCACCTTTCCAGTAAACGGAAAATTTACTGTGCCTCAGCAGGAAATTTATGAAGTCGTATTAGAAGCACAGAATGCCGCTTTTGCCCAAGTAAAACCGGGCAATCATTGGGATGACCCGCATCTTGCTGCCGTTAAAGCATTAACTAAGGGTATGGTGGAAATCGGATTATTAAAAGGCAAACCATCACAGCTAATTAAAGATGGCAGTTACATGAAATACTATATGCATCGTACCGGCCACTGGTTAGGAATGGACGTGCATGATGTCGGTGATTATAAAGTGGATGATAACTGGCGTTTGTTAGAAAAAGGCATGGTTTTAACTGTTGAACCGGGTCTATACATTCCTGCTGGCAGCCGGGGTGCAAAACGCTGGTGGAATATTGGCGTAAGAATTGAAGATGATTTGACCGTAACGAAAGATGGTTATGAATTATTAACAAAAGGTTTGCCACGTACGGTGGATGAAGTCGAAAGAGTGATGGCTTCTTAAACAAAAAATTTCTCTAGTCTGAATTAATAATTTTTATGTCAGAAAAAACCACAGACAATCCTTTCGATTTAATTATCATCGGCGGCGGCCTTGCCGGTGCCAGTCTTGCCTGTGCTTTAAAACACTCATCACTTAAAATTGCTGTTGTCGAAGCGTATCCGGTTAATACTGATTCTCAGCCAAGCTATGATGATAGAACAGTGGCACTCTCCTATGGTAGCCACTGTATTTTTGACAGTATGGGTTTGTGGTCATCACTAGAACCTTATGCTCAAGCCATCGACACCATACATATATCTGATCGTGGGCATTTTGGTGTAACCCGTTTAACGAAACAGCAGGAAGGGGTTGAAGCTCTGGGTTATGTCATGGAAAATCGGCGTATCGGAATACAGTTGTATGAAGAGATGAAAGCGGCAGACAATATCACCGTGTATTGTCCGGCTAATCTGACTTCTTTGCAGCAGGATGCGAATCATATCTCGGTGGAAATTCAGGTGGACTCAAAACCACAGACATTAACTGCAAAATTATTGGTTGCTGCTGATGGCAATAATTCACAGGTCATAAAATTACTGGCAATAGGAACCAGCCAAAAAAATTATCAACAAGTGGCATTAATTACCAATGTGACACCCGGTAAAAAGCACAATAATGTGGCTTATGAACGTTTCACCGATACCGGCCCGCTGGCTCTTTTGCCGATGCAAAATAATCGTTGTTCGGTGGTCTGGACTTTGACGCAACAACAGGCTGATGATTTATATGCCATGGATGAAGCTGATTTTCTACTGCAATTACAGGAGCGATTTGGATTTAGATTGGGCCAGTTTAAAAAAGTAGGGGTTCGGCAATTGTATCCTCTGTTTTTACAATCTGCGACCCAGATGGTTCATGGTCGTGTTGCAATACTGGGTAACGCTGCGCACAGTGTGCATCCTGTTGCCGGTCAGGGTTTTAACCTTGCACTGAGAGACATTGCATTATTATCTGARAAAATTATCGATAACCACCGAGCAGGGGAYGATATTGGTTCGGCTGCCCTGTTGCAAAGTTATGCCGCTGCGCGAGAAGACGATATAAAGCGGGTATATCGTTTTACTGATGCCTTAGTTAAAACGTTTTCCAATAATATAACGGCTGTCGCRCATATACGTTCATTAAGTTTATTGATGGTCGATGTGTTRCCCGATATAAAACATCGCCTTGCTGCACAAAGCATGGGCTTAACGRCCGGTGGCATGTCCCGACTTAGCCGAGGKTTGCCCTTATGACGGAGAAGGCATGCTTTGATATTGTTATCGTCGGCGGTGGTATYGTCGGTTTAAGTCTGGCAAATGAATTAATTGATTCTGATTTTTCTGTTGCTGTTGTTGAACGCGCTGAATTAGAAAAAATTGACGAAGCAGAGGCGAATGAAGCAGGGAATATAAAAACAAGCTGCCGAGTATCAGCCATTAATCGCTTTGCATTAAAACGTTTTCAGCAAACCGGTGTGTTGCAATCGCCCCTTGCTAAACGTGTTTGTGTTTTCGAAAAAATGTTTGTCTGGGACCAGACCGGTGTTGGGCAAATTCAATTTGATTGTGCTGAGCTGGGTGTGTCTGAGCTGGGTGTCATTATTGAAAATAATATTTTGCAGCAGATGTTGCTGGATAATATTAGAACGGCAAAAAATATCACATATTTTTGCCCGGAAACCATTACGGATATTGAATACAGCAACGAGTGTGCGCAGCGATACAGTGTAGTCACGCTGGCCTCGGGTAAAAAAATTCAATCTGAATTACTGGTTGGTGCAGATGGTGTTAATTCAAAAGTTCGTCAGGCTGCCTCAATCCAGCGCACAAAAAAATCTTATCAACAACAGGGATTAGTGTGCAATGTGAATACGGCTGAAAGTCATCAAAATACTGCCTGGCAATGTTTTATGCCCAGTGGTCCATTGGCGCTATTACCCTTGTATACGGGGCAGAGCTCAATTGTCTGGTCACTGGATGACGACGATGCGCAACAGATTATGGCGTTGGATGATGAAGCATTCAAGCGAGCATTAGCGGAAGCCAGCGAATTTAAACTGGGTGAAATGACAGATGTGGGACAACGCTTTTTATTTCCGCTTTCTCACGGTCACGCCAGTGAATACGTCAAACCCGGTCTGGCACTAATCGGCGATGCGGCACACAATATTCATCCTTTAGCCGGGCAAGGTGCCAATCTGGGTATTGCCGATGCCTTTGCCCTTGCCGATGTGGTTCAAAAAGCCAAAACAGCGAATCGGCAATGGTCAGCCTTGCACACCTTATCGAAATACCAGCGCCAGCGTAAAGGGGCTAATCAGGTGATGGAAGCCTCGATGACCGGATTTAAAACGTTGTTTGGTGAGAACAATGCTTTTTTATCAGAAATTCGTAATGCGGGTTTGTCATTGGTGGATCATGTGCCCGCATTGAAATATAGGATTATCAAACAGGCATTAGGAATTTAGTGTAGGTGTGAATTTATTCGCACGACGAGCGTATACATTGACGCCTGCATGCGAATAAATTCACACCTACAAGTAGTCATCAATCACTAGAAACTTATTATTTATCGGGCTACTTTCTTATTTAAAGGTGTAAAATCACCGCCAACACGCTATCAACCCATGACTTAAAATATGAGTAATAAAACCATCCTTTTTGACAAGCACGTTGAATACAAAGGTAAGATTGTCGATTTTGCGGGCTGGCAGATGCCGGTCAATTATGGTTCGCAGATAGATGAACATCATCAGGTGCGCACCGATGCCGGCATGTTTGATGTATCACACATGGTTATTGTGGATCTGACGCCGAAACAAGAATCTGGTGATATCAAGGCATATCTTCAGTTTTTATTGGCCAATGATGTGGCTAAATTACAGGATACCGGTAAAGCGCTATACAGTTGCATGTTGAATGAAAAGGGTGGCGTTATCGATGACCTTATTGTGTATTACATGTCTGATGAGTGGTATCGCGTAGTGATTAATGCGGGTACCCGCGAGAAAGATCTGGCATGGATGAATAAACAAAGCAGCCACTTTAATGTAAAAATTAAAGAACGTGCTGATTTAGCGATGATCGCAGTGCAAGGTCCGAATGCCAGAAGCAAAGCCTTCAAGGCGCTGCCGATTGATGTGGTTGAGGCGGCGACCCCGTTAAAACGATTTTTTGGCGCCGACTGCGGTGACTGGTTTGTTGGTCGTACCGGTTATACCGGTGAAGATGGCTTTGAGATTATGTTGCCCGAGTCTGAAGCTCCCGCGCTGTGGGATAAATTAGCTAGCAGTGGCGTAAAGCCCTGTGGTCTGGGAGCGCGTGACACCTTACGCCTGGAAGCCGGTATGAATTTATACGGTAACGATATGACCGAAGATACCTCGCCCCTGATTTCAGGACTGGGTTGGACTATTGCAATGGAGCCGGCAGAACGTCATTTTATCGGTCGAAAAGCGCTGGAAGACGAGAAAGCGGCGGGTGTGACTCAGAAGCTGGTCGGTATCGTACTGCAAGAGCGTGGTATCTTGCGCAGTCATCAAAAAGTGGCAACAGAAACAAATTTAACCACGCAGGGTGAAGTCACGAGTGGCACCTTTTCACCCAGTTTGCAAAAATCCATTGCACTGGCACGTGTGTCCGTCGATATCGGCGAATCCTGTACCGTCGAAATTCGAGGTAAATGGCTGAAAGCCAGTGTCGTCAAACCTGTTTTTGTGCGTGATGGGCAGCCAGTTTAATAGAGCGCTTCGCGCAAAGCCCTCTATTAGTATATTGCCACCGAATCTGAGGGTATAATACGCCTCCAACAATTTTGAATTTAAAATGAGCGACCGGGAGAAATAAATGAGTGAAGTCCCTACAGAATTAAAATATACCTCGTCACATGAATGGTTACGGGTTGAAGATGATGGTTTGGTTACCGTGGGTATTAGTGATCACGCACAAGAATTACTTGGTGACTTGGTGTTTGTCGAATTACCTGAAGCCGGTATCGATTATGTGGCAGGTGATGAATGCTGTGTGGTCGAATCGGTTAAAGCCGCATCAGATGTTTATATGCCAATCAGCGGTGAAATTGTTGAAGTCAATGAAGCCTTGAGTGATGAACCTGAAATCATCAATAATTCACCTTATGACAATGGCTGGTTATTTAAAGTTAAGCCGTCAGCCAATGAACTGGTTGAAATGATGGATGCGGATGCTTATCAAGCTGAGATTGAAGATTAGGAAAAGCTTTTAACCACAGAGGCACAGAGGACACAGAGAAAATATTTAGTGTTTATAGTGCGTCGTAGACGCACTATAAAAAACTCTGTGACCTCTGTGCCTCTGTGGTTAGAAAAATATTAATACTGTATTTTATTTGTAGAAGATTATGCCTTTCATTCCCCATACCAAAACCGAAATCACTGAGATGTTAAATACCATCGGTGTTGATTCTATCAATGACCTGTTTGATGAAATTCCTGCACATCTGCGTGCGGCAGTGATGGATGCCATACCAGCCGGTATGAATGAAATGGAGGTTGGCCGGCTGATGCGACAGCGTGCTGAGCTAAATACTAAGGCGCTGTGTTTCTTAGGTGCGGGGTCTTACCAACATCATATTCCAGCTGCCGTGTGGGAAATTACCACACGTGGTGAATTCTACAGCGCGTATACACCTTACCAGCCTGAAGCTTCACAAGGCACCTTGCAGTTAACCTACGAATTCCAGAGTATGATGACGGCATTGACAGCAATGGATGTCTCCAATGCTTCAATGTATGACGGTGCGTCTTCATTGGCGGAAGCTATTTTGATGTCAGTGCGAGCCAATCGCAAATCAAAATCACGCAAAATTATTATTCCAACTACGGTTAATCCAGTCTATCGCCAGACCGCCCACACTATCGTAAAAGGCCAGCAGATTGAACTGCTTGAAGTGCCCTATGAACAATCGACAGGTACGGTTAGTTTAGAGCAGATTAAGCAACAGGCCGATGCGGATATAACCGCCATTGTTTTACAGCAACCTAATTTCTTTGGTTGTCTGGAAGCGGTCGATGAAATTACCGACTGGGCGCATAATAATAATATTCTGGTCATTGCCGTTGTTAATCCATTAGTTATGAGCGTTCTAAAACCGCCGGGCGAATGGGGTGTTGAAGAAAATAAGGGTGCTGATATCGCCTGTGGAGATGGCCAGCCGCTAGGTGCGCCGATGTCTGCGGGTGGGCCTTATTACGGATTACTTTGTTGTAAACAAATATACGTTAGACAGATGCCAGGACGTATTGTGGGTCGCACTGTTGATCTCGATGACAAAGAGGGTTTTGTCTTAACATTGCAAGCACGCGAACAACATATCCGTCGCTCCAAAGCGACGTCAAATATCTGTACCAACCAAGGTTTAGTGGTAACCGCTTCAACTATCCATATGGCGATCATGGGCGCGAAAGGACTGGAAAATACTGCCGCCGCCTGTTTTGCTAATAACAATAAACTGGTTGAAAAACTCACCGCGATTGATGGCGTGAAAAAATGTTTTAGCGGTTCGCATTTTCATGAAACAGTATTAGTGCTTGATGAAAAGTCGGGTCGAACAGCGGCTGCCGTACTCTCATCATTAATGAATAAAGGTATTTTGGGCGGCTTCGATCTATCTTTAGACTACCCAGAGCTGGGCAATGCGATTTTGGTTTGTACCACAGAAATGCGCAGCGATGATGACATCGACGCTTACGCAAAAGCAATGAAACAAGTGCTTACTGCCACCTTATCAAATGAAACACGGGCGGAGACAGCATAATGCTTATATTCGAACACTCAGCACAAGGTCGCAACGGCGCTCCGCAGTCACCGGTAGAAAAAGCATCACTGTCTGCCTTGCCGGAAAACTTATTACGAAAGACACCCGCGGCACTACCCGAAGTGTCTGAGTTACAGGCAGTGCGTCATTACACCCGCCTTTCTCAAAAGAACTTTTCCATCGACACAGAATTTTACCCGCTGGGTTCCTGTACCATGAAGTACAACCCGCGTGCCTGCAATACATTGGCGATGTTACCGGGTTTTCTCAATGCGCATCCGCTAACCCCCGATGAACAGAACCAGGGTTTTCTAGCCTGTATGCATGAGCTGCAGTCAATGTTATGTGAAGCGACAGGTATGGCTGCGTTTTCATTGGCACCGATGGCAGGGGCACAAGGTGAATTTGCCGGTGTTGCGATGATAGATGCTTATCATCAGTCACGCGGTGATGATTTACGCAAAGAAATCYTAGTCCCTGATGCGGCCCACGGAACCAATCCGGCGACTGCCGTCATGTGTGGTTTTACCGTAAGAGAARTCCCAACACTGGATAACGGTGATGTCGATCTTGATGCATTAAAGCAAGCCGTCGGTCCGCAAACCGCAGGATTGATGTTAACCAATCCCTCTACACTGGGAGTGTTTGAACGTAACATTGAAGCGATTGCTAAAGTYATTCATGAAGCCGGTGGTTTATTGTATTACGATGGCGCAAATCTGAATGCTATCCTGGGTAAGATTCGTCCAGGTGATATGGGTTTTGATGTTATTCATTCTAATTTACATAAAACRTTTTCAACRCCACATGGTGGTGGGGGKCCGGGGTCGGGTGCGGTCGGYGTGGCTGAACGATTAAAACCATTTTTACCTTTACCTGTGGTRACAAAAGAAAACGAAARTTATCGTTATTTAACCACTAAAGATTGTCCTGATTCTATCGGACGTTTGTCRGCRTTTATGGGKAAYCCTGGGGTGTTATTGCGYGCATATATTTACATGCGTTTCCTTGGTCGTGAAGGCATGGTTCGCGTKGCAGAATTTGCCACCCTAAATGCAAACTACATGATGGTCGAAGCTAAACGCCGTGGCTTTACATTAGCCATTGATCATCGTCGTGCGAGYCATGAATTTATTATTACATTGAAGAATGAAGCTCGTGATTTTCATGTATCAGCCATGGACTTTGCCAAGCGCTTACTCGACCTGGGTTACCACGCACCGACAACATACTTCCCTCTGTTAGTACCAGAATGTTTGCTGATAGAGCCGACTGAATCAGAAGCCAAAGAAGCACTGGATGGCTTTATGGATGCACTGGAACAAATTAAGAAAGAAGCGGAAGAAACACCTGAATTATTGCATGCGGCACCGCAAACATTGCCAGTTAAGCGTCTTGATGAAGTACGAGCAGCGAAACAGTTAGACCTGGCTTATAAAGGATAGTTAAAAGTTGTAAGCTAAAAGTGAGAAGCTGTTATTTTTAGCTTTTAACTTACAACTGCCTCAAGACTTTTCAACTCTGTTTCGGCCATATTCCTTAGCTAGATACAATGCCTTATCCGCTCGATCTAATAATGTCTCCACAGTATCCGTTTCTGTATTAAATTCGGCTACGCCAAAACTGCTGGTAACATGTCCAACTGTTTTAAATTCATGTTGTGCAATATCATTACGTAATCGCTCGGCATGGATTAAGGCACCACTTAAATCAGTTTCAGGTGTTAATATAATAAACTCTTCACCACCATAACGGGCAAAGATATCTGCACTTCGATTGGCTTTTGATACGATATCGGTAACACATTCAAGCACATCATCACCTACCAGGTGACCATAAGTGTCATTCACATTTTTAAAGTGATCCAGGTCGAAAAAAATAATAGAAAATTTACTCTTATAACGTTTTGCTTTATCGATTTCAGCATCAAGAAAATGCGCAAAGTGTAAGCGGTTGTATATGTGTGTGAGTGAATCGGTGTAAGCGATGTCCCGTAACTTTGCACTCAATGATTTAATGTGAGCCAGCATACTGCCAAATAACAGGCCTGCAAAAATAGGAGTGATGAAGGAGATCGAAGTGAGCTCTATCTTCAATATTAAAGAGCTGTGGATAATATTTAGTATGATGGTAACAAAGCAGGACAAACTGATATAGAACAGGTAAGTTATCAGACTACGGCGAGTGGTTCTTTTTATATCCATAAGTGTTGTCGAAATCAACTTCTAGTGGTGTGGTCACGCATAGTGTGGCTGTCCAGGTATATTTATAGGGCAAAGCAATTAATCGATGTGCCCTACAGTGTAGCCTAGCGTTAAATTGCTTGTTTTTCATCAATTTAGATCAATTAAAGAGTGGTTTTTATGGTAGTTATAAAAACATAAGTCGAAGAGCCGTAACACTGTTGTTTCATTATTGACAGGCTGTGCCGTTGCTTTCTCAACTTCAGTGAGCGCGCGTCAACTTGATGATGTTACTTTGCCGGATACAGTGACATTTGAGCAAGTAACTTGTGTTCTGTCATCTCGACCAGCGGGAGAGATTTTAAGCGCTGGGGCAATAGATCTCTCCCGCTGGTCGAGATGACAGGTTAGAGTTTGAGTAAATAATGGATATTCTTTTTACTCAAGCTGCCTCTAAAGCTTTTACTGCAGCCAAACGAAACTCCGGCTCACTCACCACGCCGGTTAATACGTTTTTACCAAATACAAAACTGGGTACACTCTGAACCTCAAATTGACGTGCAGCGTTAAAATTATCTAATAGACGTTTGTTAAACTGCTCATCTGACCACGCCGATTCGATGATCTTTTCATCGACACCACAATCTGTAGCCAGTGTTCGGAGTATTCCCTGGTCGCCAATATTTTTACTATCTACAAAATAAGCGTAAAACAGTTTTTCATGTAAAGCGTAAAATTTTTCACGGCCACAGATTTTTGTTGCTTCTGCAAGCAGTAATGCATCCTTAGAGTTTGTAATAAAGTTGAGTTCTGCCAGTGGAATATTTTCTTCACTGGCGATACGTTTTAAATTAGCAACCATTCGTTGCCATTGTTCAGAAGGGTACTCCAGTGAAGCGATGGGTTCGCCTAAAGCCGAAGTTTCGGGATGTATCTCAAGAAAGCACCAGTTAATCTTCAAGTCGTAACTATCACGTAAACGAAGCAAACGATGATGCCCGACATAACAAAAAGGACAGATGTAGTCACTGAATACAGTGACTTTCAATTCGGGTAAAGTTGCCATGCGTTATACTTGCCCTTAAATTATCGTTTATGAGATATTATGATACGCCTGTTCATACCGTACTGCCCATACTTTATTTTTCTGACGCTGTTTTTTATGCGCAGTTCATTCGTGCTGGCGAATGAATTAAATGAAACGATAAAAAGTCAGAATAAAACTGAATGGACGATGGGCATTGGTCTGGGTATGTTCGAATACAAACTCTATCCAGGTGCGAAGGAGACTAATCGTTTTCTCTTTCCAGCACCTTATTTCACCTTTAAGTCACCGCGTTTTGAGATCGATCGAGGCATCAAAAGTTTTTTATACCACTCCAGGACAATAGTGCTCGATATTAGTGCTGATTTTGGTTTGCCGGTAGACAGTGATGATACGCAGGTAAGAAAAGGCATGCCTGATCTAGATTTTATGCTGCAGTTTGGTCCATCACTGGAGTTCTTGATAACGAATAAAAACTATTTTGACATTCGTTTTGAGGTGCCGATTAGAGTGGCTTATGCGTTGGACCCTAAACAGATAGAAAACATTGGTTATTTGTTTGAACCACGATTGAGCTTTAATCACCATCGTTCAAAAAAAACCGGGCTAGCACATAAAACCACGGTTGGTTTGAAGTTTGCGACACAGGACTTTCATCAATATTACTACGATGTAACTAACGAGTTTGTAACAGCAGAACGTCCCGAATTCAATAGTAACTCGGGTTATAGCGGTAGTTTTGTTAACTATCGAATCAGTTATAAAACGGATGATTTTGTCTATTGGGCATTTTTACGTTACCAGTCGCTACGTGGCGCAGTATTCGAAGACAGTCCGCTTGTTCTTGAAAAAGACTACTATTTTATTGGTGTCGGTTTTGCCTGGATATTTGCTGGCAGTATATAAGGTATTAATAATAATGGATGCATAAAAATGGGAAACTGATATGCATTGTATGAAATAAATGGATTTATTTAGATAAATCAGCAGGCGGGATCTTTATAATTGGTGGTAAACAACTTAGATAAGAGACAAAATGCGTCTATTTCGTTTAGAATAGGCTCGCAATGAATAAAAATAATTCAGGTTCGGCTTTTATAAAACGTATTTGTGCTGAAGCATTAGATTCTGCTGCGGTTAACCATCCGTATTTACGTGCGATGCGCGAGGGCGATTTCCCCAATGTTGATCTGGCGTTTAAAGATTTCGCCTTTCAGTACGGTCTATATAGTGCCAAGTTTGTCTACTATGTATCGGCACTAATTAAGAATCTCAGTGATGACGAACACAAGCAGATTTTGCTAATCAATCTGGCCGAAGAACAAGGTGATATTCACGATGTCGATCTGCCCCCCGAKGTGCTAGCCAGCGTGGTCGGGCAACCGCACACAAGCTTATACCGTCGCTTCCAGGAGGCGTTGGGAGTTGATGCTGATTACCGGAAATCCACACCTCAGTGCCAGACCGGTTTATTGTGGAGTGAGCAGTTTTTGCAGCTATGCAAAATGAACGCGTGCGTCGGCGTCGGTGCCATTGGTATTGGTACCGAACTTATCGTTTCCAGTGTTTATAATCAGATTCTGGAAGGTCTTAAGTCACATAGTAATTTGACGATGACGCAGCGCGTGTTYTTTGATTTGCATAGCGAGTGTGATGAGGCGCATGCCGCACAAATRATAGTGATAGCCGAAGATTTGGCTAAGGACSGYACGGCTTGTGAACAAATTGAATATGGCGTTAAAATGGCCATTAACATGCGGGTTATGTTTTGGGATGAAATGCTAGAGCGCSCCCGAAATTTTCCTGCTTCCACCCTCCCTGTTGTTGAGAAGTTACCTGCCGTTGGATACCGAAAAAGTTTATAACGACAATGCCGAGAAATGGTTGCGYTTAGCACCGAGTTCTCTGTCTGATTTTACTGCTCGCCCGGCGGTTTTCGATGCCTGTGGTGARCTTAAYGCTCGTTCGGTGTTAGACATCGGCTGTGGAGAGGGCTACTGTGCACGAGAGCTAAAGCGCCGTGGTGCTGGCGATTATCTGGGCGTGGATTTGTCTTCGCAAATGATTGATGCCGCCCAGGCACAGGAAGAAAAAGATCAATACGGAATTGAATACCGTGCCTGTAATGTCATGGAGTTCAAGCCAAATCGACAATTCGATCTTTGCGTTGCGGTATTTTTGTTTAACTACATGCGAGTCGAAGAAATGCAACGCACGTTTTCGATGGTATACGAGACATTGCCTCCACAGGGGCAGTTTATCTTTAGTGTGCCGCATCCTTTTTTCCCCTTTGTGCATTCTGAACAAACGGCTCCTTTCTATTTTGCTTCTACTGGAAAGAATTACTTTACGGATGTGAACCAACAGTTTGAAGGAGAAATCTGGAAACGCAGCGGTGAACCTTTACATGTGCAGTGTGTACACAAAACTTTTTCCGACTATTTTGATAGCTTGCGACTGGCAGGCTTTTCTAATATGCCAGAGGTGAAAGAGTTGACGGTTACACCTGAGCTGGTCGCATTAGACGAGGCTTTTTTCTCGCCGTTGTTAAATGAGCCGTTACACATGTTATTTAAAATCACCAAGTGACGGTTGCTGCACTCCATGCCAGCAGAACACCTGCCCATCACATTAATCGAACGCCTGTTTCACCACGCTGAAACGAACCCGAATCACGATGCAATTGTTACATCAACGTATACGCTATCTTATGCTCAGCTGGCTCAGTTTGTGCGGGCGCAGGTAAAGAAATTTGATGATGCCGGTATTTCTCATCATTCTGTTATTGGAATAAAGTGCGCCAATGACACGCAACATTTGGTGTTGTGTCTCGCCGCAACACACCTGGGCGCGACATCGTGTACTGTTCCCTCATACGAAGCAGATTTAGCTCAGAATGCAGTGATGACCAGTTTCGGCGCAACCTGTGTCGTTGATGAAAATGTCGCTATCGACCCGATGTCGCAAAATCTTGATGTCGTAGAAAGCAACACTGAATTAGCATTAATGGAAACAGATGCTAGTGAGGCGCAGCTTTTATTTTCCACCTCCGGTACAACAGGCGAACCCAAGCTGGTGGTTCACCGTGGCAGTGATCTTGTWAAGCAAGCTCATCGCCATATTGGCTCAGARCAAGAACGTTTTGCCTGCCTGGCATCAATGGAGCAAAACTTTGCCAAGCGTCACCGCCTGTATTGCGTAGCTATGGGCGCGACCAATGTTTTTCTTGACGCTGAGCAGCCATTGCTGGTCGACCAATGCCAGTCATTAAATGTAAATGTCATCCATGTGTCAGCTTTCCAGGCGCAGGAATTGTTGGCTATCCCTGACATCGGMAAATTATCCAATATTCGTTTGAAGCTCGGCGGGTCACATGTTYCGCTTTCACTCCGACAGCAACTGCGGAGCAATATCACCCATAATCTGCAAGCTGGCTACGGCACAACCGAAACCGGTGCAATTGCATTTACCGATGCAGATGACCTCAGCGCTGGCGAGAGYGTTGGTCAGGCTTTACCGGGAATTGAAATACGTACCGTCACACCAGAGAGAAAGCCACTTGGCATMGGTGAACACGGAGAATTGGCTATTCGTTGTGATGGTATGTTCCGCGGTTATCGTGGTAAAACTAATCTGACGACGGCTCAGTTAGAGGATGGCTGGTTTTATACGGGTGATATCGGTTATCTGGACAAGCAACAGCGTATTTATTTATGTGGTCGATCCGACGATATGTTTGTCTTCAATAGCATGAATATTTATCCTCAGGATATTGAGTCTCAGATTTGTCAGCATCCGGATATCATCGATGCGGCAGTACTATCCAAAACTTCATCTGTCCATGGCCAAATTCCAGTGGCACTGGTTGTTTTTGCTAAGCACGTAAAACCTGATTTACCCTCATTGAAGAAATTTGTGCGGGAACGAACCGGCGTTCGTAGTCCTCGTCAATTCACCATCGTTGACGAAATTCCGCGAAACGCTACCGGTAAAATTTCTCGCAGCGATGCAATCAGCCTGTCTGTCGAGAGTGACCAAATTCGTAGCTCCATTGTTCATGCCCTAACAGACGCTCATGCACTAGATAATTTGAAACCTTCGTTAATTGCCGCTTTTGAAAATGGTGATAAAGACATTACGTTATACGAAATAGGAATGGACTCACTGGCTCGTATGGAATTATTAATTGTGTTGGAGATGGATCACGACGTGGTTATTATGCCGCACGAGTTTGCTCAACTTCACACGCTCGACAATATCGTTTCGCACGTTTTAACACCACCATCGCAAGATGAAGCGGAACAAAATGTAGGCACGGTGGTAAGCGATAAAAACGTTGCGCCAGAGCAAAATGATACGCCACCTTATGTAGTGTTATTTTTCCAGCGACTTTACCGTTATTGCAATACCGTTGCACAGTTAAATAAAGCACTCGATACATTGGAAAAACGGTTAACGCCGTTGCAAGTTGAATGCTTGCACGACTGGCATCTTAGCGGTCAACTTATTCCATCAAGTACTGCAGAAAAATTCCAGTTAGCTTTAACTCACTGGATTCAAAGCATGAAACGGATGATGCTGGATAGCGGAAAATCACAGCCAGAGCCATTTTTTTTGCACCGAATCGCTTCGACTGCTAGTTATTTTGTTGGCACGGGGCCACCTGCTGACAAAACGTTGTTGGTTTGTTTTTCATCGCGAGGGGATGCTCGTCTGATGATGCCCAATGCTGTTTTGATGCAGCACACGAATTCAGCGTGTTATGATCTGTTGATTATATCCGAACCCTTGCGTCAAGGTTACCGGCTGGGGGTGCCCTCACTCGGCAACAACGTGACTGAAGTCATCGAATCGATAGCCAGGCTGGGTTTAGTTAGTGAGTATGGTCGCATTCGCACCTTAGGTTGCAGTGCAGGCGGCTATCCTGCAGTAATAGCAGCTTATTTTTTGGGAGCAGAAATGGCGGTTAGTGTAGGTGGCCGATTCCCTGCGGAACGGCACCCCATTAGAATTCTGAATATGATATATACCACCTGGCGAGCAATACGCAAAGGTCGTTGTTCACGTGTGCTAATGAGCTACGCTATAGATAAGACTCGAGACCGCAGTTATACTAGAGTCATAGGAGACCTCTGTGGTGGTAGCTTAATTGCTGTGGAATTTACTAATGAAATCGTGGGGCATAGAATTTTTAGACGCTTAGTCGAGCGTGGTGAATTAGCTGCCTTCCTGTCACGTACTGTTTTTGCTGAAATGAATGACGAGTTAATCGTTACTGAGCGAGCAAATGTGATTATGAGTTTCCCTACCACTCGAATACGACCATATAGTTAGATGGCCAGTGTTGTTTAATTTGTTGGCTAGTTTTTTTACATCAGCAGCATTTTTATTCCGAGCAGTAATAGGAAAATTGAAAATATTTTTTTAAGTAAAATATCTGAAATACTGTGTGCAAACATAGCGCCAAAAGGTGCAAACAAAAAACTGACTGCTGCAATAAATAAAAATGCATCGAGCTGGACAAAACCAAACATGTTTTGTTGTGTATGWGGTAAATCCCAACCATTGTAGWCGTACGAAGCGGTGGCGAAGGCCGCAATGGGTAAACCACAAGCCGCTGATGTTGCGATGGCATTTTTAATATTTATCTTGTGCCAGTGTAAAAAAGGTACAGTAAGGGTGCCACCACCAATACCAACGACAGCCGAAATGCTGCCGATAATATTGCCACCAATAAATCCGTTCACTGTTTTTATAGTTAACTGATGTTGTTTGCTCTGATATTGGCTAAACATTAAAACAGCCACAAAAATTTCAAATATACCGAAAATTGGTTTGAGTGTTGAGGTGTCGAGTTGTGCTGCAAAACTGGCGCCAAACCAGGAGCCCAGGCCAATACCGGGTGTAAGTAAAAACACCACTGGCCAAAGTACGGCCTTTTTTTTATGGTGCGCCAGTGTTGATGAGATTGAGGTAATAATAATAGTGGCAAGTGAGGTTGCCAGTGCCATATGCATCAGGTGTTGTTGTTCGAGGTGTTGTGACGAAAAAATAAAAAATAAAACAGGAACAATAATGAGGCCACCACCAATGCCTAACAGGCCTGCGGAGAAACCTGCGAAGGCACCGGTCAGGCAGTAGAGTGTTGCATCGATAAGAGTTATGTCTAACAAGTTTATAGTGCTTGTTGGTGAAGTTCCTCAATAAGATCACAGTTAAGAAATGAGGCATTGCTTTTGTTACCGGAAATAATCGAGAACGGTTGTCCGGGTTCGCCCATTTGGTCGAGTACAATGCTGGCACCAGTAAAGTCGTGATCTTTTGTGTAATCATTAATGGTAATGATGGTGTTTAGTTTTGCACCGATAGATGATTTTATGCCGTTTTCTGAGTCCTCAAATGCGATACATTCATCCGCTGACAAATTCATTGCTTTTATTGTGTAATCATAAATATCTGGCGCCGGTTTTTTAGCCGGCACGATGTCACCAGCGGCAATCACTTCAAACCAGTCGATGGATTCTTCACCTAAGGTGTGAGTTAATAGTGCCGTCACATTTTCTGGTGTGGTTGTGGTCGCGATGGCTATACGATAACCACGCTCACGTGCTTCGGTGATGAGTCGTTCAACGCCGGGTCTTARCGGAATAGCGCCGGTGGAGAGKAGTTTGGTGTAGTGCCGTGTTTTTGCAGCGTGTAATTCAGGAATTTTTTCTTCGATGCCTTCTGGAATGTTATTTTTGTCCATAAATGCTTCGGTGTAAAATTTCATACGTTCTTTACCACCGGTAACGGCTAGTAATTTACCGTAGGTTTCAACGCTCCAGTTCCAGTCCAGGCTGTATTCTTCAAATGCCTGATTGAATGCAACGCGATGACCATCGCGCTCGGTATTCGACAGCGTACCGTCAACGTCAAAAATTAGCGCTTTAAGTGTAGTATCGGATGGATGTGTATTCATAGGAGACGTCGGTTGGGATTCGTGTAAAAATAAGACGATAGTTTACAGGATGCAAATATGCAAAAAAACACAAAAATTGGATGGATAGAGCCAGGGTGCCTCCGAATAAGTCATGAATCGACATTTTMATCAYAATCAGTTCGACCYARRCTTTRTTTTTAGYATTARAASATGAATATTATTAACTAGAATTTATCAATGACACATCMGATACAAATAAAAAAATATACCTGGAAAAGTRTTTTTTCCATCGTAAAACAGCATAAAAAGCCACTGATTATTGCCAATGCTATTGCATTGCTTGCAGCGATTGTCAGCGTACCCGTTCCTTTGTTAATGCCATTACTCGTTGATGAGGTATTGCTTAATCAACCGGGAAAAATTATTGAAATGTTATATATGGTTTTCCCGCCTGAGTGGATAACACCCGTTAGTACCGTCGTAATAATCATGCTGTTYTCAATGATATTAAGACTAGTGGCATTGTTGTTAGGTGTGTTGCAAATGCGAGAATTTACRCGGGTATCAAAGGATGTAACGTATCGCATTCGAGWGGGTCTGTTGAGTCATTTGCAAAAAGTGTCTATGGCTGAGTATGAGGCGGTCGGTTCGGGTTCAATAAGCTCGCATCTGGTCACTGACGTGACCGCGATAGATGATTTTTTGGGCGCCGGCCTAAGTAAATTTATCGTGGCAGTATTAACCGTTACGGGTGTAGCTTGCGTGTTGTTATGGATACATTGGCAGTTAGCACTCTTTATATTGTTAATGAATCCGGTGGTGATTTACTTCACCATGGTTATGGGTAAAAAAGTTAAAAGTTTAAAAGCCAGTGAGAATATTTCCTTTGRRTTRTTTCAACAGGCATTGATTGAAACGCTGGATGGCATTCAGCAGATACGTGCTAGTAAYCGGGAAGRGCATTATTYGAAACGRGTTGTTTCTCGCGCTGAACAGTTAAAAACGAATATGATCGCTTATGGCTGGAAAAGTGATGCCGCCAATCGTTTATCCTTTTTTATCTTTCTCATGGGTTTCGAAGTTTTTCGTGGTTTAAGTATGGTAGTGGTTCTATTCAGCGGCTTAAGTATTGGTGAGATGTTTGCTGTTTATGCTTATCTCTGGTTTATGATGGGGCCGGTRCAGGAAATATTGGGTATTCAGTACAGTTATTACAGTGCAAATGCTGCAATGGATAGAATTAATRATCTGCTTAAAATGGAACAGGAGCCACAATATAATCATGTAACGAATCCATTTAAAGATAAACACACAGTGGGGTTAACTGTAAAAAATATTAGTTTTGCATACGGTGACGGCTTGCAGGTATTGGACGGTGTCAGCCTTTCAATTGCTGAGGGTGAAAAAGTGGCGTTGGTCGGTGCCAGTGGTGGAGGTAAATCAACACTGGTGCAAATTATTTTGGGTTTATATTCTGCCGATGCCGGTGAACTTTATTTTGATGGTGTAAATTTAAAAGAAATTGGACTGGATGTGGTACGTGAAAATGTTGCGACTGTTTTACAGCATCCGGCGATGTTTAACGATACGGTTAAAGCAAACCTCTGTCTGGGGCGTGAGATTGATGATGATGCAATCTGGAATGCATTGAAGATTGCACAAATGCAGTCGGTTGTTAATGCCATGCCTGATAAATTAAACAGCATCATTGGCAGAAGCGGTATAAGATTATCAGGTGGTCAGCGTCAGCGTTTGGCTATCGCACGTATGATTTTGGCAGATCCTAAAATTGTAGTGCTGGATGAAGCAACGTCTTCGCTGGACACAGAAACAGAAGCATTATTGCATAAAGCGATGCATGCCTTTTTACAGAACCGCACGACATTGATTATTGCACATCGATTAAGTGCGGTGAGACAGGCTGATCGTGTACTGGTGTTTGATGCCGGTAAAATTATTGATGAAGGCAATCATCAGGAGTTGATTAGTAAAGATGGTCTGTATCGTGACTTATATGGTAGTCGACATTAATTAATAAAGAGCTTTGTGCAAAAGCTCTTTAATGGTTGTTTCTTCTGTCATCCTCGAATGCTTTTATCGGGGATCCAGTGTTTTTAATCTGACTAATTCCCGATAAAAACATTCGAAAATTACAGTGTAAAGCTCTCTTGTGATTATTGTTAATAAAAGGAAAAATAATGACTAATAAAATAGTTAATAAACAAATGATTCTGTCTGTTGTGTTATTGCTTGTCTCCAATGTGGTTTTTGCCGCAAGTATCGGCACAGGTGGGTTGAGCGCAGCGTTTTCAAAAGGTAACGTGAACCTTGGAATCGTAGCCGGTTCGGGGCAAGCGTTCAGAGAGGACTATATTATTCTCGGTGTTGGCGTTGGTTATTATGTGCTAAATGGGCTTGAATTGGGGGTGGATGTACAGCACTGGTTTTCAGGTGATCCGGCTATAACCAAAATCAGCCCGCAGATTAAATATGTTTTTACTCAACCGAAAACCATCAAACCCTATGTCGGTGTTTTTTATCGAACCACATTTATTGAAGATCTCGATAATGAAAGTTCTTATGGTTATCGTGCAGGGGCGTTCTTCTCAGGTGGTAACGGTGTGTATGTCGGTGGTGGCATTGTTTATGAAGAATATGAAGACTGTTCTCGTTTTGTCGATTGCTCCAATACCTATCCTGAAATTATTATTTCTGTCAGTTTTTAGGGTACCTCTGAATAAACCTTATAAATTATGGTGATACTCGTTACCACACGCTTGAGAATCGGGTCATATATTAGATGTTGACTATATAATTAAACTCTTATATAGTTGAAATCATTCTATATACCAGGTAATTAGGCGGAGCGTCTCATGAATCGTAAACACATAATGAAACCAATAACTTTAATGATGCTGTTAGCCAGTACCGCTGTTTCGGCTGAATGGCAGGCGCTACCTGATGTTGCGCCCGCGCCTAAAGATAACCCGACAACCGAAGCCAAGGTGAAGTTGGGTAAAATGTTATTTATGGATCCGCGGTTTTCATCGACGGGTACTGTTTCGTGTAACTCTTGTCATAATGTGATGGAAGGTGGTGATGATAGTCGTACCTTTTCGATGGGCGTACACGGTAAAACCGGTGGCCGTAATGCGCCGACTGTGTGGAACTCGGCGTTTCATTCGGTACAATTTTGGGATGGTCGCGCTGATTTGTTAGAGGATCAGGCAAAAGGTCCGGTGACTAATCCAGTTGAAATGGGTGTATCAGAAATTGAACAGGCAATGGACAAAGTCCGTTCTGTCCCTGGGTACAAACCATACTTCGATAAAGCTTTTGGTCAGGACTCTATGACGGTTGTCAATGCAGCGAAAGCAGTAGCGGCATTTGAACGTACATTGATTACACCAAACAGTCCTTATGATAAATACGTGAAAGGCGATAAAAAGGCGATGAACGCGCAACAAGTGCGTGGTATGGAAACATTTGCTGCAGTGGGCTGTGTCTCATGTCATTCAGGCGCGGCATTTAATGGTCCTAAGATGGAATTTGGTCAGGGCTTTTACGCCAAATTCCCAACTTTTGCTGATAATACTTATGTAAAAGAATATGATTTAGCGACAGATAAAGGCCGTGAAGAAGTAACAGGCAGCAAAGCAGATGCGAATATGTTTCGGGTTCCTACCTTACGCAATATCACCGATACGGCGCCGTATTTCCACAACGGTTCAGTTAATAATTTATCCGAATCAGTACGTATAATGGCAAAGTTGCAGTTGAATAAGACATTGTCTGAGGAAGAAGTAAAAGATATCGTGGCTTTCCTTGGTGCATTAACCGGTGAATATCCGGAAATCACAATGCCTCGTCTGCCAGCCACATCAGGTTATAGTTTGGTAGCCGATAAATAGTCTCGTCTGCTAGAATATAGGTTTTTTGAAATTGACAACGGGTTTGGATAATTATGGCAACCATTGAAATAACTAAGGACACTTTGGAAGACACCATTGCTAACAATGATATCGTTATCATTGATTTTTGGGCGCCATGGTGTGGTCCCTGTAAGTCTTTTGCACCTATCTATGAAGCGGTATCAGAAAAATATGATGATGTCGTTTTTGCGAAAGTGAACACAGAAGATGAGCAAGAACTGGCTGCCAGTTTTCAAATTCGTTCGATTCCAACGTTAATGATTTTTCGTGACCAGATTGCTATTTTCTCTCAAGCTGGCATGTTGCCAGAAAGTGGGCTTGAAGACGTTATTGCTAAAACCAAAGAGCTGGATATGGAGCAGGTGCGTAAGGAAGTCGTTGAACAGCAGACTAAGGGTGACGCTTAGTCTGCCCCTGATTTAATTCGGCTGCTTGCCGATTAAACAATATTCAGTCAGTACGTTTTATCGTTACACATTAAAAGTAACTATTCTTATGTAAAGTGCCAGCGATACATCTTTGATTGCACTCCGTCATGCCGGAATAACGAATTTTTTCTAATTATTACTGCTTTTTTTCTTTTTCAACTTAGTGGTTTCATCATGTAGCGCTTTTTTAAGCGCAGCATCTTTTTGTTTTTCAGCTTTTAGTAGTGCCTTTTCTTCATCAGCTGCTTTTTTAAGTTGAGCTTTTGTTTGCTTTAGTTCTGTTTCTAATTCTTTTAGTTGTTTATCTAAAATTTTATCCAGCTCAGCTTGCTCAGCGGCAGCAGTAGCCACACTGGCTTTTTTCCTGGCGGCCGCTTTTATCGATTTTTTATTGACGACATTAGGTAATTCTTTTTTGATATCCAGTTTTTTAACTCGGGTATTCCCCGAAAGTGTTTTGATTATCTTGCGAGGGCGTAACTTTGGTTTGCGCTCTTCGACTTTAACGTGTTTGACCGCCGGTTTTGCGCTAGCTTTTACAACGGGTGCCGGTGTTAGCATCGGTTTAACGGGTGTGCGTTTAGATCGAAGTCCACGTAATGCTGACTTAACACGTTTGGTGACTTCGGCGACATCACCGTGTGCCTCGACGACGTGTAATACGCCTTTTTGTTTGTAGTAGTCACTCAATGGTTGCGTGAGCGATTCAAAAATCTGTAACCGTCTTTCGATAATTTCTTCGCTATCGTCCGAGCGGTGGTGCAATGCGCAGCCACATTCGTCACACTTGTCATCAGCAGCGGGTGGCTGTGTGATGAGGTTGAAAAGGGCACCGCAGGAAATGCAGGTTAGTCGACCGATGGTACGTTGGATTAACATTTCGGCATCTACAGCGAATTGCAGTACAGCATCGATGGGCTTGCCTAATTTATCGAGAATGTCATCCAGTGCGACCGCCTGGGCGATATTACGAGGGAAACCGTCTAGAACGAAACCCTGGTCCGCATCGGGGCGGGAAATACGCTCGCGAATCATGCCGATTACGATATCGTTGGGTACCAACTGTCCGGCATCCATTATGGTTTTCGCCTGTCGACCGAGCGGCGTTTGTGCTGCCACGGCAGCACGCAGCAAATCACCGGTGGAGATTTGTGGAATGTGGTATTTGTCCGTTAAATATTTGGCTTGTGTGCCTTTGCCTGAGCCGGGTGCCCCAATCAGGATAAGTTTCATAGTCGTTTCCCATCAACTTGAGTGCGTGGCGCCAATGAAAAACTGACATCAAAAAGCGCTCGCATTTCTTTTTATTATTGAGTGATATTTTAAATTTCCACCAGTTTGAATGCAGGTATTGCCCACAACAAACATTCCCTTATTCTTTTTTTACTTGATTCTATCGATTGCTGAGAAATTGTCGAGCCTGAAATGCGCTAAACACTATATAATTACGCACATATTTCTGTTATTTTGTGTTTTTTGCTGTTTTTCAACAATTCTACTTACAAAAATAATAATAAAGCGTCATTTTGACTCGATTTTAACCTATGCCATACCGCTCTCATTTTTCAGATCATTCGTATGAAGCGAGCATCTTCAAATTTCGTGCCATGGTCGCGGCCACTATATGTATTTTAATGCTGTGTGGTCTGTTAACGCGTCTGGCGTGGCTTCAAATCGTCGATTATGCACATTTTGCAAACTTATCAGAGCATAATCGCATCCGTTTGATGGAGTTGCCGCCAACTCGAGGCTTAATTTACGATCGAAATGGCGTTATTCTTGCTGAAAATAAACCTACGTTCCATCTTGAAATTATTCCTGAGCAAGTTGAAGATATGGAGCAGACCTTAAAGGGACTGGCTGAGATTGTAACAATCAGTGAATCAGAACTGGAGCGTTTTAGAGAGCAATGGCGGGCGCGTCGTTCTTTTCAACGTATTTCTTTGCGTGCCCGGTTAAATGAAGATGAAGTAGCTAAGCTCGCGGTGAACCGTCATCGGTTTCCGGGTATGGATATCAATGCTCGTTTAAGTCGCCATTATCCGTACGGTAAAACAGCGGCTCATCTGGTTGGTTACGTTGGTCGAATCAATCGACGTGAACTGGCAGTAATCGATGAAGGCAATTACCGTGGTACCACGCACATTGGTAAAACGGGTTTAGAAAAGTATTACGAATCTGAACTCCATGGTCAGGTAGGGCGGCAGAATGTCGAGGTCAATGCGCAAGGACGCGTGCTGCGGGTAATCGATAAAGTGGCTTCGGTGTCAGGCAATGATCTGATATTAAATGTGGATATTGAGCTGCAGCAGCTAGCTGAAAAAATGTTAGGGGATTTATTGGGTGCAGTGATAGCGATAGAACCCCATACCGGCGCTGTTGTGGTGTTCGTTAGTAATCCTGGCTTCGACCCCAATCTTTTTGTACATGGTATCAGCCATAAAAATTATGATGCACTGCAGCACGACATCGATAAGCCTTTATTTAATCGTGCTATTTTTGGGCAGTATCCCCCGGCGTCAACATTTAAGCCGTTTCTTGGTTTAGCCGGTATTGAGCAGCGACATTTTGGACCGAAGGAGTCACTCTACTGTAAAGGGCATTATTTATTACCCGGTGATGAGACTGAGCGAAAATACCGTGACTGGAAAAAAGAGGGGCATGGCAGGGTAGATTTCACTATAGCGATGGAGCAATCGTGTGATGTTTATTTTTATGAGCTAGCCTACCGTTCGAATATCGACAGCATGCATGATTTTATGTCTAAATTTGGCTTTGGCAAACGAACGGGTATTGATTTGCTCGGTGAGCGCAAGGGCTTGCTGCCATCAACTGAATGGAAAAAACGCGTTCATCGAACCGTGTGGTATCCGGGTGAAACCTTGATTTCTGGTATCGGTCAAGGTTATATGTTATCGACCCCCATGCAACTTGCGGTAGCGACTGCAGCGCTGGCCGCTCGTGGTGAGAAGATTGTGCCGCGACTGTTGAAGGAGGTGCATAACTCGCAAAATGATACGGTGAAAGCTAGAGAGCCATCGAGAACCATGATTAACCTGCGCAATGAAAACCATTGGCAGATAATGTTTGATGCATTGGAAAAAGTGGTTCATGGCAGCTTGGGAACCGCACGAGCCACAGGTTGGGGTATGAAGTTTAAAATGGCGGGTAAGACCGGAACGGCGCAAGTTTTTGGCATCGCTCAGGATGAGGAATACGATGCAGAAACCGTGGCGAAAAAATTACGCGATCATGCGTTGTTTATCGGCTTTGGCCCGGTTAAAGATCCTGTTCTTGCAGTGGCTATCGTTGCTGAAAACGGTGAGCGTGGTAGTAAGATGGGGCCCATTTCACGTGAATTAATTAAACGATATATGGAAAAATATGCAAAGCAGTAGCGCACAATTTTTTGATTCAGACTATCAGAGTAAAACCTCTAAATTTTTGCAGGCGCTGCACATTGACCCGATTTTACTGGCGGGTCTATTGATTTTGATGACATGTGGTTTGGGTATTTTATACAGCGCATCTGACGGTTCGATTGATGTTGTCAATCGCCAGTTAGTGCGTTTGGCAATCGCTTTTGCGGTGATGTTTTTTGTGGCGCAAATTCCGCAGCAACAGCTCTATATTTGGGCACCCTGGTTTTTTGCATTAGGCATCATATTGTTAATACTGGTGCTGGTTGCGGGTGATGTTGGCAAGGGCGCGCAGCGTTGGTTGAATTTGTATGTTATCCGTTTTCAACCATCTGAAATGATGAAGCTGGTTACGCCGATGATGATCGCCTGGTACCTGTGTGAAAAACCCTTTCCAGCAAAAGTGACGCCATTATTTATATCGTTAGCTTTAGTTATTTTGCCGACCGTATTGATTGCCAAACAGCCGGATTTAGGTACTGCATTGTTGGTTGCTGCTGCTGGTTTTTTTGTGGTGTTTTTTGGCGGTATTCGCTGGCGGATATTATTTGGCACTATTGTTTCGATGTTGGCGCTTTTCCCCGTATTGTGGCAGTTCATGCATGATTACCAGAAGCAGCGTGTATTGACGCTGTTCGACCCCGGTAGGGATCCGCTGGGATCGGGGTATCACATTATTCAGTCAACGATTGCTATTGGTTCTGGTGGCATCTACGGTAAAGGCTGGTTAAATGGTACCCAGTCTCAGTTGGATTTTCTGCCCGAGCGAACAACCGATTTTATTTTCGCCGTGTTTGCGGAAGAATTTGGTATTATGGGTGCCATTGTTCTGTTGGCGATTTATGCCTTTATAATCATTCGCGGTCTGTATATTGCCGCTACTGCACAGGATAGTTTTGGTCGTTTACTGGCGGGCAGTCTCAGCATGACATTCTTTGTCTATTTGTTTGTGAATGTCGGTATGGTTTCAGGTGTTCTTCCGGTAGTGGGCATCCCATTACCGCTGGTTAGCTATGGTGGTACCTCAATGGTAACCCTGATGGCGGCTTTTGGAATGTTGATGTCTATTAGTACAAATAGAAGGCTGGTCGCGAAGTAATGCAGGAACTTTCAGGGTTTTGAATCGTCAGTTAAGTTAAGCTTTTTCACAGGTAAGTGTGGGAATAATAAAATAATAATAAAGAGTAGTGAATATGTTTATGCTTAGAAAAATTATAATATCAAATGGTTTGGTTTTTGCTCTGGCAGCTATGATGCCCGCAGTAGCTGCTGCTAATTACGCGCAGCACCCAGATGTTAAACAATTTATAAATGAGATGGTCAATCAACACGGCTTTGACCGTGATTATCTTGAAGAAAAGTTTGCCCGTGTAAAAAAGTTGGATAACGTTCTGGAATCCATTGCGAAACCGGCTGAAAAAGAGCTAACCTGGAAGCGCTATCGCCCCATCTTCGTTACTAATAAACGTACTGAAAAAGGTAAAAAATTTATACATAATAATAAGGCTGTTCTCGAACGAGCTGAAAAGCAATTTGGTGTGCCCGTTGAAGTAATTGCTGCAATCATTGGCGTTGAGTCCTATTACGGAAAATATACCGGAAAATATACGGTGTTTGATTCATTGACCACATTAGGATTTGGTTACCCTAAGCGCGGCACGTTTTTTAAAGGTGAGTTAAAACATTTTTTATTGTTATCCAAAGAAGAAAATATCGATATTGATACCATGACTGGTTCCTATGCAGGTGCAATGGGTATGCCGCAATTTATTTCCAGTAGTTATCGAGAGTATGCCGTTGATTTTGATGGTGACGGTAAACGCGATCTTTGGAATAGCATGCCGGATGTAATAGGTAGTGTGGCTAATTATTTTAGTCGCCATGGTTGGACCCAGGGTGACAGTGTTGTACATCAGGTTGATATTAAAAACACGTCTATTGTAAGAAAGAAAAATTCATTAAAACCTTACGCCATGCTTTCTCAGCTAGAGAGCCAGGGCGTGACGTTTAATGAAAAATCGAAGAGTCAGAATCTTGATAAAAAACAATTGGCAACACTGTTGCACCTGAAAGGTAAAAAAGGTAATGAGTATTGGCTAGGCTTAAATAATTTTTATGTTATTACTCGTTATAACCATAGTGTGTTGTATGCGATGGCAGTATTTCAATTGAGCGAAAAGCTTAAAAATTAATTGAATGTTGGTTTATATGAGTCCGTGTCAATTTTTTGTTGTCATCTCGACCAGAGGGAGAGATCTTAAAGTCCGCTGTATTAGATCTCTCCCTCTGGTCGAGATGACATAATAAAACGATTAAAACAGTGATGACCCTATCCTTAAGGGGATTACTTTTAATTCCTGTGATGGCGATTATGCTGGTCTCATGTAGTGAAGTAAAAGATAGTGCGCCCGATAATTATTCAAAGCAGTGGCATGAAATACTTGATGCAACGCCAAAAGCGGTTGAACGTAGTCGTTATGGAAACCCGGGCAGTTATGRAGTTTTTGGTAAAACTTATTATGTAAAAAATGCTGCAGATGGAYTCCAGCAAAAAGGCATTGCTTCATGGTACGGAAGTAAATTTCATGGTCGGCGCACATCCAGTGGTGAGGAATATGATATGTATGCCATGACTGCGGCCCATAAGACTTTACCTATTCCTATTTATGTGGAAGTAAAAAATACTGACAATGGCCGTGTTGCTATAGTCAGGGTGAATGATAGAGGGCCGTTTCACGAGGGCAGAATTATCGATTTGTCGTATGCTGCAGCAACAAAACTAGGTGTGGCGCAATCTGGAACCGCCAATGTGGTAATTCGTATTGTGATGTCGGCAGAGGATAAGAATAAGCAGCGAAGTAATTCTGTGATTGAATCGCCAATTGATGAAAATGGTAAGCTCTATGTGCAGGTAGCAGCCTTCAGTACCGAAGAAAATGCCTTGCAACATTTAGGTAAGTTGCAGGGTGAAGGCTTTAGTGGTGTCAGGTTGCATACTGAAAGTAACAAAGGAAAAGCAATCTATCGAGTAAGAATTGGTCCGTTACCAACAGAGCATGTTGCAAAAACTGTGTTGAGTCAGCTTGAAAAAAACAATCATAAAAATTTAAAAATTCTTAGGTATTAACGCTGCAAGTAAGCGTGGCGATAATACTTATAGGTATTAAAAAAACGTAATTTAAGTGAGTTAGAAAATGTTATCTAGAATTAAATCAATAAATATTTTTAATCTAATGTTGTTCTTTGTTGCATTATTAAATGCACATGTTGTGTTTGCAGCAATGCCTGTGCCTGCGCCGCCAGATGTGGCGGCTAAGAATTATATCCTCGTTGATTTTGCTAGCGGTAAAGTGTTAGCTGAAAAAAATGCAGATGTACAAATAGAGCCTGCCAGTATCACCAAAATGATGACCGCTTTTGTTGCCTATAAAGAAATGGAAGMAGGTAGGTTGTCAATGGAAGACATGGTGGATATTAGTGAAAAAGCCTGGCGCATGGGAGGCTCTAGAATGTATCTGGATGTTAACAGCCGTGTTTCTGTGCATAACTTGTTAAATGGTATAGTTGTACAATCGGGKAATGATGCCAGTGTGGCTTTGGCWGAGCATATTGCAGGGACGGAAGAGGCATTTGTTCAGTTAATGAATCAGTACGCTACTGARATCGGAATGGAAAACACAMATTTTGTTAACAGCACGGGTTGGCCGGATAARCAGCATTTAACAACAGCGCGTGATATCGCTACATTGGCTGCTGCAATCATCCGTGAATTTCCAGAACATTACCCYCGSTACTCTGAGAAAGAATTTACTTATAAYGATATCAAGCAATATAACCGCAATAAATTATTGTGGCGTGATAGTACAGTCGATGGAATGAAAAC
Source organism: Thiotrichaceae bacterium (assembly GCA_002746365.1). GTDB lineage: Bacteria > Pseudomonadota > Gammaproteobacteria > SZUA-229 > SZUA-229. The sequence goes on along the minus strand of NVWZ01000009.1, from coordinate 63,090 downwards.
CGGGCATACCGAATCGGCGGGATATTGTCTTGTAACCTCTGCATTACGTTCTGATATGCGAGTGATTTCAGTGGTTCTRGGTGCYGGTAGCAAGAAGGCGCGTGCTAGYGTTAGCCAGGCTATATTAAATTATGGTTTTCGTTTTTACGAATCACATGCCCTGTACGATGAAGGTGAAGTGTTGAGTCGCCCACGTGTATGGAAAGGTGRATTTGAAACGCTGACTGTCGGTCTGGCYGATGATTTATCTATAGCTATTCCRCGAGGAGCGTATGACAATCTTGATGCAACAATAGATATCAATAAAAATATTGAAGCGCCGATAACTAAAGGAGAACAAGTTGGTGTGGTTAATGTTTCACTTGATGGTGAAATGATGGTGTCTGTACCGTTAGTGGCATTGGAAACCGTTGAAGAAGGTAACCTTTTCCAGATCGCAAAGGATTATGTTTTACGTTTATTTGAATAATGAAAAATMGATATGACTGAAAATATTGTTTATTTAAACGGTAATTTTTTACCAGTAGAGCAGGCCACGATATCTGTCATGGATCGTGGTTTTCTTTTTGGTGAYGGYGTSTATGAAGTYATTCCWGTTTTTKCYAATAAGTTATTGCGTCCTGATGAACATCTCTTGCGATTACAAAAYAGTTTAAATCGAATTGGATTATCAAATCCATTYTCGGATGACGAMTGGCAAAAAMTWTTTTCTGAATTACTRGAYAAAAATGCRGGAGATGATCGTGCTATCTATCTGCAATTRTCTAGAGGTGTKTATTCAAMACGTGATCTAAGYACTAATAAAGRTTGTGCGCCGACCGTATTCGCTATGGTGYTGCAGGTGATACCGCCGGATATCGATAYCTTRTCAGCGGGTATTTCGGTGRTTACGGTSGATGATTTTCGGTGGAACGCCTGTGAYRTTAAATCAACTTCTCTGGTTGCCAATGTYATGYTGAAGCAACAGGCAGCTGAGGCGGGTGTCGAAGAYGCRATYTTRATTAAAGAWGRRCARGTGACGGAAGGCACAGCGAGYAATGTTTTTGTGATAAAARACGGYRYCMTTATTACGCCKCCSAYCAGTCGYCARYTGTTACCGGGTATTACGCGCGATTTAGTCATTGAAATTGCCGAAAATAACGCCATAGTAGTAGARCAGCGAGAAATTAAAGAGGCRGAGTTGTATAGCGCAGATGAGATCTGGATGACCAGCTCAACGCGTGAAATTGCCCCMGTTATCRAGCTMAATAATAAAGYGGTTGGTSYMGGTGTTGCAGGCAGCGTCTGGAAACGTATGATGGATTTATACCAGCAATACAAGCAGGAACTGCGCAGCCTGTAGGTGTGACTAACATTGTCTTGRGCGATTTGAGCAGTAGCCCGCAGGGGTAAGGCATAGGAACGAGGTAGTAATTACAAATACAGAGAAAATCATGAGCAACGACAAWGATATAAAGTTACACGATTTATCCCTTGAAGAAGGCGAGACCCTGTTCGAGTTTCCCTGTGAGTTTCCGGTAAAAGCAATGGGYCTGGCTTGTGATGAGCTCGAAATMGCMGTATTAGAAATCGTCAATCGTCATGTAGAAGACCTGTGCGAAGGTGCTTTGTGCATGAAACCCAGTAAGAACGGTAAATACACGGCCATAACCGTTACCATAACGGCGCATAGCAAAGAACAACTTGATGCGATCTATATGGATTTAACTGCCTGCACGCACGTTTCAATCGCACTGTAATTCGCGCTGTAATTTTTTCAATTATGCCTTCTAAAGGGTCTATTAAATGTCGCCATCTGGGTGTGGTTGATTACCAGAAGACGTGGCAGCAGATGCAGGACTTCACTGATTCACGCCAGCACGATACCGAAGACGAACTCTGGTTTTTACAGCATCCCTCTGTATACACGCTCGGTAAAAATGGAAAAATTGAACATCTGTTGAACTCAGCAGATATTCCAGTCGTCAACTCAGATCGCGGTGGTCAGGTCACTTACCATGGCCCTGGACAAATTGTGGTTTATACCTTACTGGATCTTGCTCGTTTGAAAATGGGAGTGCGAGACCTGGTGACGCTTATCGAGCAGACTATTGTCGAGCTGTTAGCTAGTTACGATGTCGAAGCCTATGCCAAACCGGATGCACCGGGTGTCTATGTAAATGATGCTAAAATAGCGGCTTTGGGATTGCGAGTGCGAAAAGGCTGTAGTTTTCACGGTCTGGCTTTAAATGTTGATATGGATATGGAGCCGTTCAGTAGAATTAATCCCTGTGGCTATGAAGGACTGGAAGTGACTCAGTTAAAAAGTTTTATTAAAAATATACGCATCTCGGATGTTGCCGATAATTTGCAGCAACGACTGTTGAATAATATTGGCAAAAAAGGTTTGTAATAAATAGTCCGCAACAAATGGCCTAGTCCTATTGCTGTCATCTCGACCAGAGGGAGAGATCTTGAAGTCCGCTGTATTGGATCTCTCCTTCTGGTCGAGATGACATAACATTTACTGAGAGCTTTGCACGAAGCATCTTTTCCGCCATGGCAGCGTTAAAAATGGTCTCAAAATGCTCACTTACTTGGTGTAAGCTGCGCTTTTTCGACAATTTTCGCCTTGCCCTGACGAAAAATCTACATCGTGCAAAGCTCTCTTACTATAAAAGTATTAATAATGAATAATCAAACTGGCACTCGCAATAACAAAGTTGTTACCGGTGAAAAACTCAAAGGTGCAGAAAAAGTTGCGCGTATTCCGATAAAGGTCCAGCAACCTGAGAAGCTATTACGTAAGCCAAGTTGGATACGTGCAAAATCACCTTTTAACCCAAACGTTAAAAAATTGAAAGCTGTTTTGCGCGAACAGAAATTGCATACCGTGTGTGAAGAAGCCGCGTGCCCAAACCTGGGTGAGTGTTTTGGTAAAGGTACTGCCACCTTTATGATAATGGGCGATATCTGTACACGACGTTGCCCGTTTTGTGATGTCGGCCATGGCCGACCTAATCCATTAGATGAAAAAGAACCGCAGCATCTTGCCCAAACCATTCAAGCGATGGGTTTATCTTATGTCGTGATTACCTCAGTAGATCGAGATGATTTACGTGATGGTGGTGCGCAACATTTTGTTGAGTGTGTGCAAAAAACACGTGCCTTAAATCCTGACATTGAAATTGAAATACTAGTTCCCGATTTTCGTGGTCGTATGGATGTGGCATTAGAGATAATGCATCGCTCACCACCTGATGTGTTTAATCATAATCTTGAAACCGTATCGCGTTTGTATAAAAAATGTCGCCCCGGTTCGGACTATCAGTGGTCGCTGGATTTGTTAAAACGTTTTAAACAGTCACATCCAGATGTTAAAACCAAATCAGGACTTATGCTGGGTCTGGGTGAAGAATTGGATGAAGTTGTTGAAGAAATGAAAGATATGCGTAAACATGAAGTAGATATGTTAACGCTGGGTCAATACTTGCAACCAAGTAAACATCATCTGGCGGTCGAGCGTTATGTCACACCCGGAGAGTTCGACGAGTTATATAAAGTCGGCATGGAGTTGGGTTTTAAACACGTGGCGAGTGGGCCGATGGTGCGTTCTTCTTATCACGCAGACTTGCAGGCGCACGGTGAATTTAAAAGCTAATTAAGGTCAAATATGTCACCTCTCCCTCTGCTCGAGTTGACAGTAGAGTTTAATGACACAACTGTAAAAAAACTTAACTAAAGAGAAAAACTATGGGTTTTATATTCAAACCAGTCCGTTGGGTGCTGGGTCAAATAATTATTTTTATCGATTGGGTTACACGGCCTAAGCCCATTCAGCGTACAGAAGAAGCGCAAAAAATAATTGATTCACAAACTGATAATATGGTGTTATATCAGTTTAATCAGTGTCCTTTCTGCGTTAAAACACGCCGACAAATTCATCGTCTGGCATTAAATATAGAAAAACGTGATGCACGTAATGATGCCAAATGGAATCAGGAGTTAATAAATGATGGTGGCAAATATCAAGTACCCTGTTTAAAAGTCACAGGCAATGATGGCTCGGTTGAATGGATGTATGAGTCATCTGAAATAAATAAATTTTTAAACGAAAAGTTTCAGTGAAATACGATTTCAACGTTGTGCTAGTTTTAATAACCCCGCTACGCTAATAGCATCTGTAATCTCGCCACTTAATACACGTTCAATGGCTTCTTCTAGTGGAAGTTTTTGAATGAGYAGTTCTTCCGTTTCTTCAAATGCTGTTTCACCTTGAGTAAGGTTTTTAGCTATATAAACTAGTCCTCTTTCATCRGTTACTGAGTTGGATGTATGTAGTCTCATCAGCTCTTGCCAGTCATTGGCAATTAACCCGGTTTCTTCTTTTAATTCGCGTTTGGCAGATTCGATTGGGTCGATGTTTATTGGTCCGCCACCCATGGGTATTTCCCATGAATAGCAATCGGGTACATATCGGTATTGGCCAACTAGCCAGGTATTGTTATTTTCATCAAGCGGGATAATGCCTATTGCCAGATTTTTAAAATTTATTTTTCCGTAATGCGATAAGCCGCCGCCGGGGTTGATGACTTTTTCTTCGTGTAATGTTAACCAGGGGTTTTCAAAAATTATTTTACTGGACTGGGGTTTCCACGGATTGGCTGTGGTGGGTAATTTGTTCTTTGCCATGTTTTAAGGGGGTGTAATCTGTCGGTACCTCAAGTATTGCATTAAAGCGTTAGCATCGTATAGTGTTAACTTTTTTTAATTTATATGAAATCGTTACGTATTGTCTTATGCGATTTTCGTCCTGTCTTAAAGCATTAACCTGTGTGGTTGTCAGCAATTAATAGAGGTGCTCTTAATTAACGCATTATTCGTTTTTTGAGGCTATTTTTGGGTTTTGAGCCGGGTGCTTTGATGGGTGGGTCGATATTATTTACTGGCGACTGAATGGTGCTTAGCTGGATGTTTATGTTCTTTTTTATTTTTTCTATTTCGTATTCGGCCTGTAGGTGCATCCAGTAGGTCGCGCTGCCACCAAAATAAATAGCMAGTCTAATTGCGGTATCGGCAGTAATACTGCGTTTTTCGTGGATGATTTCATTAATTCGTCTGGGTGAGACTTTGATGGCGCGTGCGAGTGCGTTCTGACTGAGTTTTCGTGGCTCAATATACTGTTGTAATAAAATTYTTCCCGGATGTTGGCATGCCATATTTTAACTATAACGATTAACGTTATATAACGCAATACGTTATAGTTTTAATTGTTTTTAGTGATTGCTATCAGATTGTTTGTCTTAGTCCATCGGGTTTCCATGCGGGAGCGATGACGTTAGGCATGTCTGAACGATTAAGCAAACGGGCGGGGGCAAGGGTCATTTCACCATAACGTTCATTAATATTGTCCATGGCGCAGTTAAGTTGTTTTTTAGTGTTGTTGTTCTGTACGCTGAACAAGTCCATCTGCATGGCGGCAGGCTGYGGATCGAGTGCGGTTAYCTGGATTTGATGGATGCCTTCMCCTTGCCAGTATAGATTGAGCACAGTGAGTCCAAGTTGATAAATTTGCCGCTGGTCGTTGCTGAATTCGCTTAATCGRCTTTTACTGCCCAGCCAGCCATTGTCCGTGCGCAAACCAATCCAGAAAGTTTTGGCTTCCATGTCGAAGCGGCGCATACGTGTACCGACTTTACTGCACATGTGCTGTAGGTAGGTAAGTACAGTATCGCGGTTGCGGGTATTGGGTGGCATCACTTTGCCGTGACCGATGGATTTGGGTGCGGCGACATCTGGATGCAGCGGATCGGGGTCGGCACCCTGACACATATACCAGATGCGTCGTCCAAGATTGCCAAAACGTCGTGATAATACACTTATGGGTAATTTTTCCATATCGCCGCAGTAATGTACGCCATGCTCTGCAAGAAAATGGCCGATGCCTTTGGCAATGCCGCAGAGTTCGGTTACCGGTACGTGTTGCAGCGTTGATTTTGCCTGCCAGGGTGGAATGACGGTGAAACCATCGGGTTTATGAAGTTTGGCGGCGTATTTTGCCGTGGTTTTGTCACCGCTTAAACCCAGTGAGCATAAGATGCCGGATGCTTGATAAACCGTTCGTTTAAGCTCGCGTGCGGCCTGTTCGGGTGTGCCGTATAATTTTTGACACGAAGTGAGGTCGATAAACGCTTCGTCCACAGAAAATACTTCGATATCCGGGCAGACATGAATCAGTGAATGCATGATATTACGTGAGACTTTGGCATACACCTTGGGACGCGTCGGGCGCTGAACCAGGTGTGGGCACAGGTTCAGCGCTTCTCTTATCCGCATACCGGTGCGGATGCCAAAAGCACGTGCTTCATAGGAGCAGGTGATAATGCAGCTGCCGCGCATGCCATTGGTGATAGCCACGGGTTGGCCAAGCAGGAAAGGAAAATCGCGTTGTTCAATAGAGGCGAAAAACGCATTCATGTCGACCAGTGCGATGGCACGTTGCCAATGATTATTGCTAGTCATATTTTAATAATGTTTGTTATCTCGAAGAAAAGGGCAGCGTCATCTTGAACGTTTTTTGTGAGAGATCCTGGATTTTGGTGCATAAGATCTCTCACAAAAAACGTTCGAGATGACGGTGTATTTTTGATTCGAAGTGACAGTRTTTTCTGAGTTRTTTACCATTGTTTGCTTAAGTCCTCCCATTTATTATTAGTACTTTCAATAAGTGTGTTTTTCTTTTCTCTTCGCCATTTTTTTATTTCTTTTTCGCGTGTTATCGCTGACTCAATGTTATTTGTTTGTTCGAAGTAAACGAGTTTATTTACGTTGTATTTCTCGGTGAAGCCCTTTAATAATTTATTTTTGTGTTCATAAAGGCGGCGCTCTAGATTGTTTGTTACGCCTATGTATAAGACTTTATTATTCCAGTTTGTTATTAGGTAAACATAATAATTTTTGTCCATGAGCTAAAGTCCTTTTTGTTGTTTGGGTGTATAAGATCTCTCACAAAAAAACGTTCGAGATGACAGTGCCTTTTTATTTAATATGACAGTGCCATTTTATTCAAGATGATAGTACTTATAGAGTGCTGTCATCTCGACGCCAGGAGAGATCTTAAGTCTTTAATATTTACGCAGCTGCCCAAKCAATACGCCCTGGATTCGAACACGACTGGATTCATACACCATTTCTTCCATGTCTTTGTTGGCCGGGATGAGTTTGATATAACGTCCCCGGTGGCTGCGTTTGAATTTTTTTAAAGTGGTTTCAGATTCATCAATGAGGGCGACGACGATATCGCCATCATTAGCGGTTTCTCTAAATTCGATGATAACGGTATCGCCGTCCATGATGCCGGCTTCAATCATGGAGTCACCCTGCACGCGTATAGCGAAATTATTCTTCCCAAAAAAATCGCGTAGATCCAGCTGGTCCTCGCCGGGRATGGCTTCGATGGGTTTRCCRGCGGCGATTTTCCCCAGTAGCGGTAAGGTGGACTCGTCGCGGTGGGGATTGGCTAGCAGTAAACGGATGCCGCGRTGTTTTCCGCTGTTATTTTCGATAAAACCATTATCGACTAATGCCTGTACGTAACGATGGGCAACGCCGCGTGAGCGGATACCGATGCCGTCAGCAATCTCCTGTAGCTTGGGGGCTATGGCGTGCATGGCGATGTAACGCTGGATGAAATCCAGTGTCAGTCGTTGTTTGTCGGTGAGTGTTTGTTGGTTATTCAATTTGTTCTCAATATGTTCTCATTTGAGAGTATTTTAAGTGAAGTGTTGGGGTAGAGGCAAGCAGTATTTTTGTGTGCTGGAGTTTTTTTTGACTTTTATCAGGCAGTCGAAAAGATTAAAGTTTTGAACCACGGAGGCCTGAAGGAAAGAAATTAGTGGTAATGTAGGTGTGAATTTATTCGCACGCAGGTGCCAGTGTATGTGTTCGTCGTGCGAATAAATTCACACCTACGGTTCGTACGTGCCAACGTGTATCATCTTTTCTTTGAGTCTTCTGGCTTTCTGCGGTGAATTATCTCATTCCCACGCAGGTGTGTGGGAACGAGAATAAAATTATTTCTTCGGAATATACAAATCCGTAATCGTGCCTTCTGCCATTTCTGCCGCGAAGTTAAAAGTTTCAGATAAGGTTGGATGTGGATGAACGGTTAATGCAATGTCTTCAATATCCGCACCCATTTCCAGAGCTAACACGGCCTCAGCAATTAATTCGCCTGCGTTCGTACCTACCATGCCGGTACCGATAAGCTTATGTGTATGTTTATCAAACAACACTTTAGTAATGCCTTCATTGCGTCCGATGCTTAGTGAGCGACCGCTGGCTGCCCAGGGGAAGACACCCTTGGTGTATTCGATGCCTTCGGCTTTTGCCTGTTCTTCGGTGATGCCCATCCACGAAATTTCAGGATCGGTATAAGCGACTGATGGAATCGTTTTCGCATCAAAGAAAGATTTCATGCCGGAAATAACTTCAGCAGCAGTTTTTGCTTCATGCGTGGCTTTGTGTGCCAGCATAGGCTGACCGACTACATCGCCGATAGCAAAAATATGATTAACGTTTGTACGCTGTTGTTTATCGACGTTGATAAAACCACGCTCATCAACGGTGACGCCGGCTTTATCTGCATCGATGAGATTACCATTCGGGCTACGACCGACAGCAAGTAATACGCGATCGAATGTATCACTGTCAGGTACGCCTTTGCCTTCGAAAGAAACCTTTAAACCTTTTTTCAGTGCGTCGATAGCAGTGACTTTTGCATTTAACCAGATATTTTCGTAGCGTTTTTTAACACGTTTCATCAATGGGCGAACTAAATCKGGATCGCAGCCYGGAATTAAACCGGGTGATAATTCCACGACGGAAACTTTTGATCCGAGTGCATCATAAACGGTTGCCATTTCAAGGCCAATGATGCCGCCACCGATAACCAGTAAACGTTTTGGTATGTCTACTAATTCCAGTGCGCCGGTTGAATCCATCAGACGTTCATCATCATAAGGTAAACCGGGGATTTTAAATACCGATGACCCGGCTGCGATAATGGCGTTATCAAACGAGATAATCTGCTTACCTTTGGCACCGTCAACTTCAATGGTATTCGGYGAAGTGAATTTTCCGTAACCGGTCACAATCTGTACTTTTCGTTGTTTYGCTAACGCGCTCAGGCCACCAGTGAGTTGTTTRATCACTTTGTTTTTAARGCCGGCGAGTTTTTTGATRTCGATTTTTGGTTTRCCAAAATCAATCCCGTGRTCAGCCATCTCWGYGGCTTCATTGATGATTTCGGCAGTATGTAATAATGCTTTTGATGGGATGCAGCCAACATTTAAACAGACACCACCGATGCTGTCGTATTTTTCGATTAGGATAACTTTCTTGCCAAGGTCCGCCGCACGAAAAGCGGCGGTATAACCGCCAGGGCCTGAACCGAGTACCACAACTTCTGCATGCAGGTCACTGTTGCCATTAAATGAGGCGGCAACCGGTGCATCTGTTGTGGTTGTTTCGGTTTTTGTTTCTGTGTCAGATTCGGCTTGTGCTTCAGTTGTATCGCCGCTGCTGTCAGAGATTTCAAGCCTTAATATTAAATCGCCCTGATTGACTTTGTTGCCGTCGCTGAGGAAAACTTCTTTAACCGTGCCGGCAGAAGGTGAGGGAATCTCAATGGTGGCTTTGTCGGATTCCAGCGTGAGTAACGGATCTTCTACGGCGATAACATCGCCTGCGCTGACCAGTATTTCGATAATATCTACATCGGTAAAATCGCCGATATCTGGAATTTCTACGTTTACTATTTTGCTCATATGTAATTACCGGTTGTCATTTCGATCAGCGGGAGAAAACTTTAGGGCCGGTGCACAAGATCTCTCACATGCGTTCGAGATGACAGTGTTTGGTGTTAAGTTATGACTGGCGTTTTTTTGCAGCATTATTAAATTAGAGTAGTAGACGACGTGTATCAGATAACACTCTACTTAGATAAGTAGTGAAGCGCGCACCATCGGCACCATCAATAACACGATGGTCATAAGATAATGAGAGTGGCAACATCAAACGTGGCGCAAAGTCTTTGCCATCGTAAACCGGTTTAATGCTGGAACGTGATACACCTAATATGGCGACTTCAGGCGCATTAACGATAGGTGTGAATGATGTACCACCAATTCCGCCAAGGCTGGAAATAGTGATGCAGCCGCCCGACATATCGGCGGGTGAAAGTTTTTTATCACGAGCGCGTTGGCTGGTTTCAATTAATTCTGCTGCCAGTTCGAATAAGGTTTTTCTGTCGCAGTCACGAATAACCGGTACGACTAATCCGTCCGGTGTATCCATGGCGACACCGATGTTGATGTATTGCTTGAGAATCAGATTTTCGCCGGTATGGTCCAATGCAGAATTAAAACGCGGAAATTCTTTAAGTGCTGACACCAGTGCTTTCATTAAGAAAGCTAATACGGTGATGCGAATGCCTTCTTTTTCGTTTTCTTTATTTAATTGCTTACGAAATTTTTCCAGCTCGGTGATATCGGCTTCGTCGAACTGTGTGACGTGTGGCACGGTTACCCAGTTACGATGCAGGAATTTTCCGGTTAGTTTGTTGATGCGGCTTAATGCTTGAATGTCGATATCGCCAAACTGGCTGTAATCGATTTCCGGCATCGGTTCAACACCGAGTCCGCCACCCTGACTGCCCTGGGCCAATGCCTGTTTAATCCAGGCTTTGACATCTGTTTTTAAGATGCGGTTTTTTGCGCCGGTGCCGGTCATGCGCGATAAGTCTGCGCCGAGTTCGCGCGCAAACTTTCTGACTGACGGACTAGCGTGGGCTTTGCTAAAACCTTCTTCGTTGATGCTTATAGAAGCAGTTGGTGAAGGCCTGGAAGAAGACTTTGGTGCAGGTGTAGCAGGAGCAGCCGGTGCGGCTTCAGTTTTTGTCTCTTTAGCTGGCGCTTCAGGTTCAGCACTGGCTTCGGCGGCCGCGCTTGCTTCTGATGCTTCCAGGGTAATTAATAGGTCACCTTCGGCCACTTTATCGCCCATACTGATTTTAATTGCTTTTACCGTGCCGGCAAGCGGCGATGGGATTTCCATCGCCGCTTTGTCAGACTCCAGTGAAACGATGGGATCTTCTACCGATAGGGTGTCGTCCACTGCGACCATAATCTCAATGACTTCAACGCCATCGAAATCACCGATATCAGGAACAAGAATGTCTTTAATTTCTGCCATTGTTTATCTCTGTTGTTGTCAGACCTGATTACACTGTAATTGGGTTAGGTTTTTTAACATCGATGCCGTATTTTTTGATTGCATCTGTTACTTTCGAAGCAGGGATGGTGCCTTCGTCAGCTAATGTTTTGAGTGTAGCGATAACCGTGTAAAAACTGTTTACTTCGAAATGTCGACGTAAATTTTTACGTGTGTCCGAACGGCCAAAACCATCTGTACCCAGAACCGTATAAGTCGCGGGTACGTATTGGCGAACCTGGTTGGATACGCTGCGGATGTAATCCGATGATGCCACCACAGGGCCGTCGCATTTTTCCAGTTGCTGCGTGATGTAGGGCACGCGCGCTTTCTTGCTCGGGTTTAGCATGTTCCAGCGCTCACAATCCACGGCTTCGCGAGCCAGTTCGTTGTAGCTGGTGATGCTCCAGACATCGGCGCTGATTTTCCAGTCTTTCTTCAGCAGTTCTGCGGCTTCGATGACTTCACGCAGAATGGTACCGCTGCCGAATAGTTGAACTTTGGGTTCATCTTTTTTTATTTTATCTGAACTGAATTGATACATGCCTTTTAAGATGCCTTTTTCGATACCTTTAGGCATTTCGGGCATGACGTAGTTTTCGTTCATCGAGGTAATGTAGTAATACACATTCTCCTGTTCCTGAACCATGCGACGCATGCCGTCATGAATAATCACGGTTATTTCGTAAGCAAAACACGGGTCGTAAGCAACACAATTTGGAATGGTTGATGCGACAATCAAACTATGACCATCCTGATGTTGCAGGCCTTCACCCGCCAGCGTGGTTCGCCCGGCAGTCGCACCGATAAGAAAGCCACGCGCCTGCATATCACCGGCTGCCCATGCCAGGTCACCGATACGCTGGAAACCAAACATGGAGTAATAGATGTAAAAAGGAATCATATTCACGCCATGTGAACTGTAAGCGGTTGCGGCGGCGATCCAGGATGACATGGCACCGGCTTCATTAATGCCTTCTTCTAAAATCTGYCCGTTCTTGTCTTCTTTGTAGAACATCACCTGTGCTTTATCCTGTGGTKCGTACAGCTGACCCACAGAAGAGTAAATGCCGAGCTGGCGGAACATGCCTTCCATGCCRAATGTGCGAGCTTCGTCGGGCACGATWGGGACGACGTTTTTACCGATTTTYTTGTCACGCGCAAGGATGGTTAAGATGCGTACGAATGCCATCGTTGTTGACATTTTACGCTCRCCKGAACCTTTTAATAAAGCRTCAAATGCGGATAGAGCAGGTACTTCCAGTGGTGCAGCCAGGTGTGTGCGTGAGGGCAGGTAACCACCTAGAGCCTGACGRCRTTYRTGCATGTATKTCATTTCTGCACTGTCTTCAGCCGGTTTRTAGTATTCGGCWTTTTCAATCTGYTCGTCAGTGACGGGTATGTTGAAACGTTTRGCGAATGCRCTCAGTTCATCCATATCCATTTTTTTCTGTGAGTGCGTGGTGTTCTGGCCTTCACCGGCTTCGCCCATGCCATAACCTTTGACCGTCTTGGTCAGGATAAGAGTAGGCTGGCCTTTGTGATCGACAGCATTTTTATACGCGGCATAAACTTTATGTGGATCATGGCCACCACGGTTTAAACGCCAGATATCGTCATCTGACATATGCGCAACCATGGCTTTTAATTCGGGTGAGTTGAAGAAGTGCTCGCGTACGAAAGCGCCGTCTTTGGCTTTATAGTTTTGGTAGTCACCATCAACAATCTCTTCCATGCGTTTGACCAACAGGCCATCTTTATCTTTAGCGAGTAATGGATCCCAGTAAGAGCCCCAGATTACTTTGAGGACGTGCCAGCCAGCACCACGGAACACGGATTCCAGTTCCTGAATAATTTTTCCGTTACCCCGAACCGGGCCATCGAGGCGTTGCAGGTTACAGTTGATGACAAAGATTAAGTTGTCGAGTTTTTCACGACCGCCTAGTGAGATAGCACCTAATGATTCAGGCTCATCCATCTCGCCATCGCCACAAAATGCCCAGACTTTACGGCCTTTCGTGTTAGCGAGTCCGCGATCATGAAGGTATTTCATGAAGCGAGCTTGATAAATTGACATGATGGGCCCCAGTCCCATTGAAACGGTTGGAAATTGCCAAAAGTCCGGCATTAACCAGGGGTGAGGGTATGACGACAAACCACCACCGTCCACTTCCTGACGGAATTTGTCCATATGACTTTCATCAAGGCGACCTTCGAGGTAGGCGCGAGCATAGATGCCGGGTGACGAATGACCTTGCATAAAGATTAAGTCACCACCGTGATCAGGTGTGGGTGCATGGAAAAAATGGTTGTAGCCGACATCGTATAGCGTGGCCGCAGAAGCAAAACTGGCAATGTGACCGCCGAGCTCTGAACTTTCTTTGTTGGCGCGAACCACCATTGCCATTGCRTTCCAGCGAATGAATGAACGGATACGGTTTTCCAGTTCTGGAYTACCCGGCGTGCGTTGCTCCAGATGAGTCGGAATGGTGTTCAGATAAGCCGTGTTATTGGTGAATGGCAAATTAGCGCCACTGCGGCGGGCATCATCAATTAACTGCTCGAGTAGGAAATGCGCGCGTTCTACGCCTTCATTTTCTATAACGGCTTTTAATGCATCTAGCCATTCCTGCGTTTCCAGTGGGTCAATATCGTGTAACTCTGTCATCTCAATCTCGCACATTCGATACAAATCGCGTCATTTTGTTGAAAAATAACGTAACTTAAAGGAAGTCTTTGGTTTTTATTGGTAACTCGCGGAACAATATAGGGTTTTCCTGCGTGTTAGGGGCGTAATTATAGAAGTTATAGCTACTTTAGTCGAATTTAATATAGGGTTCGTTGATTTGGGGTAKGGCTTTTTGAATAGGAATTTCTCACCACAGAGGCACAGAGGACACAGAGKWYWCAGAGAAAAACGTTATTATTGATAACGTGCCGTAGGCACGTAGCTTAAAAACACGCTATCTTCTGTGACTCTGTAGTGAAAATATTTTTTGTAACACCCATTTTTAAGTATAATCGCCACCTCTTTTAAAAATATACAACTGGAAACGCACCATGTCTGCGAAAGCCCAAGATAAGAAAGCCAAGATTAAAAAAGTCGTATTAGCCTATTCAGGCGGTCTTGATACGTCAGTGATTTTGAAATGGTTACAGGATGAATATCAATGTGAAGTGGTGACGTTCACCGCAGATATCGGTCAGGGTGAAGAAGTCGAACCCGTGCGTGGTAAAGCCGAAGCGCTGGGTGTGAAAGAAATTTATATCGATGACCTCACTGAAGAGTTTGTTCGTGATTACGTGTTCCCGATGTTTCGTGCCAATACCGTTTATGAAGGCGAGTATTTGTTAGGTACGTCAATCGCGCGCCCGTTAATTGCTAAACGTATGATTGAGATTGCCAACGAGACCGGTGCTGATGCCATCTCGCACGGTGCAACCGGAAAAGGCAATGATCAGATACGTTTTGAGTTAGGTGCCTATGCGCTTAAACCCGGTGTCCATGTTATTGCGCCATGGCGTGAATGGGATTTATTATCACGTGAAAAATTAATGAAATACGCAGCCGATCACGGTATCGAAGTGGATTTTGATAAAGGTGAAAAATCACCCTATTCGATGGATGCCAATCTTCTGCATATTTCATACGAAGGCGGTATTCTGGAAGATCCGTGGGCCGAAGCCGAAGATGACATGTGGCGCTGGACCGTGCCGGTTGAACAAGCGCCGGATACTGCAACCTACTTAGAGCTTACTTACGAAAAAGGCGATATTGTTGCGATTGATGGACGATCAATGACACCAGCACAAGTGCTGACTGAATTGAATCGTGTCGGCGGTGAAAATGGCATTGGTCGTCTGGATATCGTAGAGAATCGATACATCGGTATGAAATCACGCGGTTGTTATGAAACACCAGGCGGAAGCATCATGTTACGTGCTCACCGTGGTATGGAGTCTTTAACGCTGGACCGTGAAGTAGCACACCTTAAAGATGAATTGATGCCACGTTATGCCACATTAATTTACAACGGTTACTGGTGGAGTGCGGAACGTGAGATGCTGCAACAGATGATTGATGCGTCACAGGAATTTGTTAACGGCGTGGTTCGCGTTAAATTATATAAAGGTAATGTTGACGTGGTTGGACGTAAGTCGGATGATTCATTGTTTGATGAAAACATCGCCACCTTCGAAGATGATGGTGGCGCTTATGACCATAAGGATGCGGATGGGTTTATTAAGTTGAATGCATTGCGTTTGCGTATGCAGGCTAGTCGTAGGGGTTAGTTTTTAATCAGTTTTGAAAAGATTCTAAGTCAATACTGATTGTCATCTCGACTTTAGGAGAGATCTTAAAGTTTAGTGTACAAGATCTCTCCTAACGTCGAGATGACAAAAGTTGATGGTGTTTCTCGACGTCAGGAATGAATGAAGTTATTGTTTTCCTGACATCAGTTCCTTGTTTGCACGAATCATCGAACGAATTTCACTAACATATTGCTCACCACGAGCTGAGTAGTTAACTAGTCCACCTGCCTGTGCAATGGCATTAGGTGTTTGCCCGGCAGTTCGATTTTTTTCGCGAATCTTACGTAATGATGCATAGGCTCGGCCGGTATTTATATTTTTAATATAGCTGCGTACCGATTTGTTAACGCTATTAAATTGCGTGACTTCATGCGTTGCGCCGCGATTGCGACTAGCCGGTATGATGCCGCAGCCTTTTGTATAACACCATTGACCAAAAAAATTATTTCCCTGTTGTGCAAATCGAGATTGCCCCCAGGCCGTTTCGTTTGCACTTTGAGCGAGGGCTAATTCGGGTGCAATGATATCGACTCGTTCGAGTAATTTGTCCCAGTTTTCATTTCCAGAATCCCAGTCAGTGCTGTATGACTGAGCGATACGTGTTACAAAACTTTTGTCATTGTTTTGTTTTTTAGCGGTGAGAAGTTTATTCCTTAATTCGAGTATCCTGCTGTTTTCTTCATCAATAATAGGGCGCATAAAATTAAAAAAACGTTTTTTCCTGTCATCTGTATTGGTGACGTCAGTCATATTCAGATCACTGGCAGTCATACCTGTTTGCGGTTGGATGAAAATAACGAAGGCGATAACGGCAAAGAGAAACAGGGGGACGAATATTTTTTCCATAACAGTGAAACTTCTTGAATTAATAGAGGTGCCTTAAACTAAAAACAGAGTGGCGAGACCCAGGAAGGTAAAAAGACCAACGATATCGGTGATGGTGGTCAGAACAACGCTWCCCGCAATAGCCGGGTCAATATTTAGTTTGTGCATAATAATGGGAATAGCAACACCCGAAAATGCAGCAACAAATAAGTTGATAATGGTTGCGGCCGCGATGACATAACCGATRTTGATATCATCGAACCAGAACATGGCGATAACCGCGATAACCAGTGCCCAGCCAATACCATTTAATAAACCGACGATAATTTCTTTATTCACTAGCCAGTTTCGGTTGCTTCTGCTGACCTGGCCGAGTGCTATACCACGGATAACAAGTGTCAGTGTTTGGGTGCCAGCAATGCCGCCCATGCTAGCGACGACGTTCATCAGTACCGCGACTGCGACAAGTTYTTCGAGTGTGCCTTCGAAGTTCGAGACTACCCATGAAGCAAGAAATGCAGTGATTAAATTTATTCCTAACCAGATAGCACGGCGGCGAGCACTGGGAATAGCCGGTGCAAATAGATCTTCCTCTTCGGTTAAACCAGCCATACTTAATACAGAGTGTTCGCCTTCWTCACGAATYACATCGACCACGTCATCTAYAGTAATACGACCAAGCAGYTTCATGTTTTCATCGACAACCGGTGCTGAAAYCAAATCGTGGGTTTCGAATATTCGAGCGACTTCATCATCTTCCATRCTGGCCTTGATGACTTCAGTGTCACGATTCATGACATCGGCAACCGTGTTCTCGGTGTCGCTGGTCAGTAGGSTGGTTAATGGCAGTGTACCGACAAAAAGATTTTCCCGTGTTGTTACATATAGRCTATCAGTATTGGCTGGCAGGTTGTCCATGCGTCTTAAGTAACGCAGTACTACATCAAGTGTGACCTCGTTACGTACAGTAACRGTGTCGGTGTTCATCAAACCACCCGCACTATCTTCAGGRTAAGAAAGAACCGCTTCCAGACGTTCTCGATGTTGGGTATCTAAAGAGGTTAATACTTGAGTGGTAACACGATCAGGTAATGAYTGAATAAAGTCGGCCAGATCATCGACATCCATGCCTTCAGTGGCRTTGACCAGATCCTGTAATGACATATCGCGRATAAGTGTCGCACGCAGCTCTTCACCRATCTGGATAAGGACTTCACCTTCTTTTTCTGAATCAACCAGCTCCCATATGATATTACGTTCGTTATGGGGYAATGATTCGAGCAGGTGTGCAATTTCAGCGGGGCTRAGTTCGTTTAACATGCTTTGAGCATGTTGCATGGTGCCCGTTTTCATTGCATCGGCTAATGCAAGAATTTGATCTTCRGTTTTTTGTGAGCGATCCTGRTCCATGACTTTNTTTATTTATTGTTATTTTTATRAGTGTAGCATGTGTGTGGTGAGGGGKWNGTGAATTGGTCTGGGTKTTKTKRTTTNNTGATTTKYNTTTGGTTYKRTTWTKYTMRKCYMWWKRGCTGGRWRTWTTRWRMSGYWMWYTTWYTRTWTACTTAAATATTGTGGGTCTCGCCCCGCGGGCGATTTATTTTTTTTTGCAGCAAGAAAAGTAACCAAAAAAGCCGCTCCAACTCGTTTGCGCTACCAATGCTGCCAAATTCAGCAAACGAAGAGGGGGGGGGGAGTCAAAAGAAAAACTAAAACTTAAAACAAAGTGCCTGTCATTCCCGAATGCTTCTGTCGGGAATCCAGAGGTTTTAAATGTCCCAAAGCGCTGGATCCCCGATAGAAACATTCGAGGATGACAACGAAGAATGATGGTTAAAGTAACTCGCCAGTGGGGCGAGACCCACAATATTTAAGTAAATAAAAAAAGAACTGTATGAAACACTCATCCCAATAGCTGGGAATTTGAAACCTAACCAAAGGAACGGAGGTAAAGAAATCGCGAATTTCATACGATTAGACAGGCGAAAGAAATAAATAAAACTACAACAAGTTAACCAACTGCTGTACCCGAGATTTAATCTCTGTACTATCATAAATTTGCAAAATACCCTCCACTTCTTCCTGAAGATTTTTAAGCGTACTATGAATAATAATATGCTTAACCTCTAACAAAGCATTAGCCTGCACACTGAAATATTCCAGACCCATGCCAAGCAGGAGTCGTGTGTATTGCGTGTCGCTTGCCATTTCACCACACATAGAAACGGGGATGCCGGCTTTTTTCCCGGCTTCAATGGTCATGTATATTAATTTTAATACGGCTGGATGCAGGGGGTCGAATAAGTAGTTAACTTCATCATCAATACGGTCTATCGCGAGTGTGTACTGGATGAGGTCGTTGGTACCGATGGATAAAAAGTCCAGTTTTTTAGCAAAGGCATCAGCCGCTAGTGCGGCAGCGGGTACTTCTATCATGGCACCAATGGGAATTTTTTTATCGAAGTTYWTTTTCTTTTTCGTAAGTATGGACTTAGCTTCTTCGATTAATGCTAGTACCTGGTCTAATTCTTCCAGGTTGGTCAGCATGGGAATCATYATGCGCACGGGGCCRTATGCTGATGCACGTAATATCGCAAGTARTTGCGGCATRAACTCTTGTGGTTCACGAAGGCAACGACGGATGGCGCGTAACCCCATTGCGGGGTTGTGRGCCATAGGRCCGTGGTCGAGGGTGTCCTGGATTTCTTTGTCTGCACCCAGATCCATGGTGCGTATGGTTAAGGGTTTGCCACCAAGGTTTTTTATCGCGCGTTTATAAGTTTTTAGATGTGTTTCCTGATTGGGCCATTGATTGAGYTCAATAAAAAGCATTTCTGTWCGATATAAACCGACACCSGTATCATCGTATTTTTTAATGGTTTTTATATCTGCTGGACGGTCGATATTTCCGTGTAACGTTATTTGTTTCTTATCCAGTGTGACGGCCGGTTTTCCGCTGAGATCGTTAAGTAGATTTCGTTTTGCAGATTCATCGCGCTTGACCGAACGATAATATTTAAGTGACTTCTTATCCGGAGAGTTAATGGCAAAACCATTTAGACCATCGACGATAAGGTTTTCATTATGACGAATTAAATGACGAGCGTGTCGTAAACCAACGATGGCGGGTATGCCTAAATTTCTTGCCAGGATAGCTGTGTGTGATAGTGGGCCGCCGTATTCAGTGATGAAACCGGCGACTTTATGATGTTGCATCATGATTGTGTCGGCTGGTGTCAGGTCATCAGCGATGATGATTTTACCTTTGTAAGATCTGTCATCTATTGTGTCATCATTACCAGCCAGCGCTTTTTGAATGCGTTTTACAACGTGCAATACGTCGTCTTTTCTGGTTCGTAAGTAAGGGTCTTCCATTTCATCGAACACTTGTACCAGGCGTTCTCCCTGCATTTGCAAGGCCCATTCAGCATTGCAGGCATGTTCTTTAATGTTGGCAATGGTGCCTTCGTCAAATGCCGGGTCTTCCAGCATGAGCAGGTGAGTGTCGATGAATACGACGATATCGTCCGCCGTATTTTTGGCGATTTTCTTTTTTATATCATGTAGCTGTTTATTAGCTAGTGATAATGCTTTTTTAAAGCGTTTTATTTCAGCTTTAATGAGTGGCTGAGGGATAGATGTTTGCGTGGCATTGAGTTGCTCGCGTGCGAGAACAAAGGCTTCGCCAATTGCGATGCCTTTTGAAACGCCAATACCACTGATGTATATACTCAAAACTTATACCCTATTGTTAAAACGCGAAGGTTTATTCGCTTTCGTTAAAACGATTGTTGATTAATTGTTCTAATTGAGTAATGCTTTCTACTTCATCTTCGCCATCTGCATACAGTATGATTTCACTGTTTTTACTGGCCGCCAGCATCATTACGCCCATGATGCTTTTTCCATTTACACGACGATTGTCTTTTTCAATTTCAATGTGCGAAATGAAGTTGGAAGCCAGTTGGACAAATTGCGCGGCGGCTCTCGCRTGCATGCCKAGCTTGTTGATRATTTTYACRTTTTTACTAATGCTCACTTTTAATKYTCACTTTTGTCGCTTTATTTAATTGTTTATATGTATGCCCTGACATGCTCCGTCCAGTGCTTTTTGTAGTATGGATTCTTTTTTTTCATCTCGGTAGTTAAGTAGACGAATAATCATCGGTAAATTGACACCGCTTAATAAACTGGTTTTATATTTTGTGGCAAGTTTTTTTGCAATGTTAGCAGGTGTGCTACCGTATATGTCTGTAACGAAGATGATGCCATCGTCTAGATTAAGGCCTTCGATATTTTTTTCGACGTCTTYWATTAYKTCATCARYYTCRSTRTCCATYGGGACTTCTATAAATGAAAAATTATGGATGGGNTTTTGAATAATGGATTTGCCAATATTCAGTAAATTGCTGGCGATGCCTTCATGTGTGATGAGAACYATGGCGGTACTCATGGTGTTTATCTACTTAATTCGCGATGGTGTATCGAGACATTATCAATATGRTCYCTGAAGTCATCGTGYARTGYTTCGGCCATATAAACGGAACGATGTTGACCGCCAGTACAGCCTATTGAAACAGTGAGGTAGTATCTATTYTGATTWATAAATTTGGGAATAACAAAATTTAAATAGTTTCTTATGTGTTCGAACATCTCTGTAACATCRTCCTGGCCTTGCAGGAAACTGATGACTTCAGGGTCCTGACCGGTCAAAGCACGTAAATTTGGTTCCCAATGTGGGTTGGGYAGRCAGCGGACATCAAAAACAAAATCGGAGTCTGCWGGCGCRCCATTTTTAAATCCGAATGAATGAAAYAAAAGAGAAAGTTTGCTMTGTTYACGTTTGACGACACGTTCTTTGATATAACTTCTTAGTTCGTGGATATTGGTGTRAGTGGTRTCSACGTATAAGTTSGCACTGGYGGCAAGRTCTTTTAACAGGTTGCGTTCAACTTCRATAGCCTCGGACAGGGGTAAACCTTTTTTAGTTAAGGGATGTCTGCGACGAGTATCRCTGAATCGTTTTATCAGGGTGTCGAGTTCAGCCTGCATGTAGACRATTTCGATTTCAATTTTTGAATCGGYATCACGTTGCCGTATCCAGTCGATAATGGAGTTGAATTCRTGCAGGTCTTCGGCATCGCTTCGTGCGTCGATACCGACAGCGATGTATTCGTATAGTTGTATGCGGCGCGATAAAATTCTATCGACTAATTGTGGCAATAATCCAAGGGGCAGGTTATCAACACAGTAATAATCTTCGTCTTCCAGTGTGTGTAATGCGACCGTTTTTCCGGAGCCCGATAAGCCGCTGATGATGATAAGTTTCATAATAGATTATTTGTCATTTTCGATGGCTTTCTGTTGTAAATCGATGAGTTGCTGGGTAGCATCGTAACCGTTGTTCAATAATATGTGATTGCGTACGGCGGCTTCGACGATGACCGCCAGGTTTCGACCGGGTGCGACCGGTATGATGGTAACCGGTATTTCGACGTTAAGAATTTTCTGCATTTTAGTTTGGCCTTTTAAGCGGTCGAAATCGCCCTGGYTGTTACTATTCATTTTTTCCATGTGAATGATCAGGCGCAGGTATTTGTTAATTTTTATTGCGTTATCACCGTACATTTCACGGATATTTAATACCCCTAGACCWCGAACTTCCATAAACCCCTGTAGGATGCTTGGGCTGCGACCATCAAGAATATCCGGGCCAATCTGAGTGAATTCAGGTGCATCATCCGCCACCAGACGATGGCCGCGTGAAATTAGCTCCAGTGCCAGTTCGCTTTTACCTACGCTGCTTTCGCCTGTAATTAATACGCCATTACCTAAAACTTCCATAAAGACACCATGCAGAATCTCTTTATTGGAAAAAAGTTTGTGCAGGTAATAACGTGCGGTATCGATAACGTCGTTACTGTTAGCTTTGCAGCTTAGTACCGGGATGTTATATTTATTGGCATAATCACAGAGTGTGTCGGGTACAGGTAAACCTTCTGACAGGATAACGGCAACCGTTTTATTGGTAAACAGCTGGGTTAGTGTGCTGTTTTTGAAGTCATCATCCAGTGAATGAAGGTAGTCACATTCGGTTTTACCCAGTACTTGAATAATGTTGTTGTGAATGAGATTGAGGTGACCAATCAGTGTGGCGTGTTCACCCACATCGACTTCGTGTAAGGGTAGCTGGGGGTCTTCTGCCCCGGCAACCCATTTAAGTTCAATCTTACTGGCCAGATTAACGATGATGGATTCTGCGGAAAGAATTTCTTTCATATTAATGCTCCATTTATGTCGGAATACTGGCTACTGTGTAATGGTCTATTTTGTAATAAAGATAATAACATCACGGGCATATTACCTTAGTTTGGGGGGCATCCGGTAGTCGGTTTTCCACTCAAATCGGACTGTTGAAAAAGATTAAAAACGTTTTTCCGCGAAGGACGCGAAGAACGCGAAGAAAAACAAAATCAGTGATGGCTCAGTGCGCGCTACGCCCCACTGATCAGAAACATAATATTTTTTTGCGCTTTTTTTGCGTTCTTCGCGTCCTTCGCGGCAAAAAAATATTTTTTCCTGGAAGTCCATTCATGACCGGTTTCAGGCATAGTGTAAACCCAAACTACTACATATTAGTCTATCAGGTAGTCGTAGATTTCTTTACTGTTGTTGGTTTCACGTAGTGAATTACAATAGTTTTCATCACTGAAGCGTGATGCCAGTTCTGCCAGAATTTTTAGATGTTCATCGGTGTAATGTTCGGGTACCAGTAACGCAAAAATTAAATCTGTTTTTTGATTGTCCGGGCTATCAAAGTCGATGCCATTCTCGAGCTTTAAGAAAGCGCCGATTGCAGTATTAGTCAGTTTGGTTCGTGCGTGAGGCAGGGCGACGCCGTGTCCCATGCTGGTAGAGCCTAGTTTTTCTCTTTCGGTAAGAAGTTGAAATATGGTAAGTGAATCGATGGCTTCTTCGGATTGATTAGCCTGTGTCGCATCGGTTGCGAGGTGTTCGGCCAGTAATTCTAAAGCACGTTTTTTACTTTTTATTTCGGGGTTACTGATAACAGCGTTCGAGCTGATAAGTGTATCAAGATTCATGTTGTTGCTGTTATACCGCTTGTGCTTTGAGAGTTGAGTCTCTCATGCCAGGAGCCTGTCCGAGAATAGAGAGCCTACTGCGGAAAAGCTGAATTTAACCCTATTTCCCCATCCTTTTTGTTAAATAGTGCAACTATTCGCCTCAAATGATGAAAAAAACAGGGTCAAATCGGCTTCCCCTTGCTACGACTTCTATTCCCGGACAAGCTCCTGGTTAATTTAAAAAATCCGCCGTTTTTTCAATGCTGTGCCATGAATAAACGGTGGGGGTTAGTAACTACTCGCTCTCTTCAAGCGTGAAATCGTTATTATGTTTGTTGTGTAGATGATTGGTGATTTTCTCTTTATGCTTTTTCACCTGGCGGTCGAGTTTGTCGATTAGTTTATCTATCGCCGCGTACATGTCGGCGTCGGTGTGATCGGCAAAAATATCGTTACCACTCATATGTACCGTCGCTTCTGCTTTGTGTCTATTGCCTTCGACGGTAAGAATGACGTGTGTATTACTGACTTTATCGAAGTGGCGTTCCAGTCGTGCCATTTTCTCGTTTACGTAATCTTTTAATGAATCGGTTACTTCGATATGATGACCTGTCAGATTTATTTGCATGGGCATTTCTCCACAGTTAATGAGGGAGTCTTCATTGAACTCCTAGACTAAGCGCTTGCGCTCGTTGGAAGGTGGTATCAACATAGACTCTCTATATTTTGCCACAGTTCGACGTGCAACATTAATACCTTCTTTGACTAATAATGAAGAAATTTTGTTGTCGCTCATCGGTTTTTTTGGGTTTTCGCTCTCGATTAGCTTCTTCACCATGGATCGGATGGCAGTAGCAGAGCATTCTCCACCATCGGCCGTACCGACATGGCTGGAGAAGAAAAATTTAAATTCGAAGACACCGCGGGGTGTGTGCATGTATTTGTTAGTGGTGACTCTGGAAATAGTGGATTCGTGCATCTCCAGTTCTTCAGCGATATCACGTAAAACCATGGGCTTCATGCCTTCTTCGCCATAATCCAGGAATAGTCGTTGGCGTCTAACAATGGCATCACCGACACGTTGTAAGGTGTCGCTGCGGCTTTGCAGGCTTTTAAGGAACCAGCGTGCTTCTTGCAGACTATTACGTAAATAACTGGTATTTTTACCGCGTCCCGCGCTTTTCAGGTGGTTTTCGTAAATACTGTTAATTCTTATATTGGGTGAGGCTTCCGGATTGAGGCTGACCTTCCAGTTGCCATTTAGTTTTCTAACGAAGATATCCGGGATCACGTATTGCGCATTATTTTTCGAAATGCTGGCTCCGGGTTTTGGATTCAATGCTTGAATAAAGAGAATTAATTCATGTAGTTGCTCTTCATTGCGACGTATTTTTTTCTGCAGTCGGGCATAATCGTGTGCGCCCAATAAATCCAGATGGTGTTGAATGATGGTGGTGACGTCGGCTAATCCGGGTGTCAGTGGGTCAAACGGTTCCAGTTGTAACAATAAACATTCGCGTAGGTCACGGGCGGCTATGCCAACGGGGTCAAATCGTTGCACACGGTGTAACACGGCCACTGCCTCGTCCAGTTCGATTTCCAGTTCTTCTTTTAGACTATCAAAAATGTCTTCGATGCTCTCAGTGAGGTAACCGTCGTCATTAATGGCATCAATGATGGCGATGGCGATAATTTGGTCAGTTTCGGTAAATTGCGAATTTTGTAATTGCCAGATCAGATGTTCGCTGAGTGTGTCACCTTCAACACTTTGATTTTCCAGAAAATCGTTGCCAGAGTCATTGCTCGCCTGGCTGCTGGGAGCAGTTGCGGTGGTAATGTCGTAGGTATCTTCCCAGTTTGAATCGACTGCGAGTTCATCCGGTATCTCCTGATTATTCTCCAAATCCATGTGGGGATCTTCAGTATCGGCTTTTACTTCTTTTTGATCGTCGCTAGCCGCGTCGGATGCTGCGTCACGTTTTTCATCGGTGTCGGTACGGGTATCAACACTTTCTTCATCATGCTCCAACATGGGGTTTTCTTCTAACGCCTGCTGTATCTCGCTTTGTAATTCGAGTGTGGAGAGCTGCAACAGGCGGATTGCTTGCTGTAGCTGGGGTGTCATCGTCAGGTGTTGACCAAGTTTTAACTGAAGTGTGGGCTTCATGGTGATTCTATTCTAAGACTAGATAGTCTGTTTAACAGTGCTTCGCCAGTGAATGGTGGGTGGTATTCACGTATGGTGGGTCGGCACATTAGACTAATTGTCGTTTCATTCTCCGTTACATCTGTTATTTTGTTTCTTATTCTTATTTATAGACGAAAATCTCGCCCAAGATACACTTCTCGCACTTCTTCGTTAGAAAGAATTTCATCGGGCTGTCCCTGGGCGATAATTTTGCCTGCGCTGAGGATATAAGCCCGGTTACAGATTCCCAATGTTTCACGTACATTATGATCGGTAATCAATACGCCGATATTGCGGTCGGTCAAGTGTTTGACGATTTTTTGAATTTCTATGACAGAAATAGGGTCAACGCCGGCAAAGGGTTCGTCTAAAAGTACAAATGCAGGCTGTGAGGCCAGGGTACGGGCAATTTCGACCCGTCTGCGCTCGCCACCAGATAAGCTTATTCCAATATTTTGGCGAATGTGGTCTATTTGTAAATCATCGATTAGTGCGTCCAGCTTTTCTTGTCTTTGTTGTTTGTTGAATTCTTTTTTTGTTTCCAGTACGGCGAGAATGTTGTCTTCGACGCTTAATTTCCGGAACACAGAGGCTTCTTGAGGCAAGTAGCCTACGCCTTGTTGCGCTCTCGCGTGCATCGGCAGGTGGGTGATATTGTTTTCATCAAGGTAGATGGATCCTTTGTCAGCTTGCACCAGACCGACGACCATATAGAAACTGGTGGTTTTTCCGGCGCCATTCGGACCCAGCAGACCCACRACYTCACCACTTTTTACATCAAAGGATACATCGTCMACMACCGWGCGRGATTGATAAGCTTTAACCAGATTGTCAGCGCGCAGTGTGGCCATGATTTTATTTTTTTGTAGTTGATTCCTGAGGCGTCAGTGTGATGTTGACACGTTGATTGCCGGTTGGCTTCGAACCATTACTGKSCGTGTTTTTATCTGCGCCAGCAATGACAATTTTATTTTTGGTATTGTAGACGATTTTCTGGCTGCTCAACTGATGATCCGGTTGTTTTAAGTGTGCGTTAATGGTCATAACCAGAGTATTTTTACTAGCGGTATAAACCATGTGCTCACTTTCAGCTTCGATCGATTCGCCGGTTTCTGTCAGGTGATTATAGCGAGCGGGTTTGCCGGTCACAATCAGTCGTTTGAGTGCATCATTGCCTTGTTCAAGTGTGACTTTATCCCCGGTCAGCACCAGCTTTCCCTGAGATATTTTGACACGACCGGTATACGTGCTGTTACCGGTTTCGATGTTCATTTTCATGTGGTCGGCAGTGATGAAKATTTTTTCCGRTGTTTCGCCAGCCCAGACATGGCTGAATACATTCAACAGCATCAATCCTATAAGTGAGGGACGGATAAAACGTGTTAGCCGATCAKATATTKGATTGTKGTSSTTGTTGYYCATGYTTAAGGTTTGGTTTTAATCCGTAGCCGTATTAGGTTGGTAGTAGCCATTCACATTCGAAGAGAGTTCCAGTTCGTGCGTCATATTATTAAATAYCATGCCCGTTGATTTTATACTGGATATGCCCTGAATAATTTCTACGGGTTCTATGGTCCGGGCTATTTGTGTTTGGGTRTCTAATAACAAGCTTTGAGTGCGAAAAGTAATCGCAGGTTCAATATTTTGTTGTTGCATGACAACATTATTGTCAAATTGTATGGTTTCTTCTTTATCATTGATAATGGCATTATCAGCACTTATTTTCCAATGACCTTTTTGTTGTAAAAATTGAATAACAGGTTTTTTGATTTCGGTCTTATCCGAGTCGTTAAATCGTTGCAGATGTGAACCGTTTAACGTGTAATCGGGATTGCCTGTTTCATCCATGGCAGTCAGCTCGAATTCATTCATGAAAACCTCGACATATCGAGAGCTGGAKGCTTTTTTAGTTTGATAACTATCGCCGGAGTACTCGGTTATCGACCACCAGGCAATAATGGATATAATCAGRAAAAGGCTGAAACTGATAAAGCGYTTCATCTGGGTTTATTCTGCTGAATAGAKGTAAGAATGAAGTTTTTCGTCGAGCAGACCTTTTGCTTCGAGTATGAATTCGCAAACATCACGAACCGCACCACGGCCACCGCTTCGCTCGGTTATCCAGTGTGCATGTTTTTTAACAAAAGGGTGCGCGTTTTGTACAGCGATAGCAAAATTGAGTTGGGTCATAATGGGCAGGTCGACAACATCATCACCAACATAAGCGATTTGGTCTTTGCTTAAGTTAACTTCTTTTAATAGCGCATCAAATGCCGGCCTTTTATCGCGATAACCTTGATATAAAAGCGTCACTCCGAGATCGTGCATACGATGTTTAACCAGTTCGGATTTGCGGCCAGTGATAACAGCAACCATGACACCGCATTCTTGCAACATGCGTAAACCATGGCCATCGAATGAATTGAAGGCTTTGTATTCACCGCCGTTGTTATCGAAGAACAGGCTGCCGTCGGTCATGACGCCGTCTATGTCAAAGATGACGAGTTTTATGTTTTTTGCTTTATTTATAATGTCTTGCATAGATAAATTCAGTTAATAGTTAATAGTTAGTAGTTAATAGTACAAGCGATAATATAAACAGTTTTTGTTTTTTCACTATTCGTTATTCACTATTAACTATTCACTGCTTTTTACATGATGCCTGCGCGTAATATATCGTGCATATTAAAAGCCCCGACAAGCTTATTGTTTTCGTCCGTAACCAAAAGCCCGTTGATGCCTTTGTCGTCCATTAGTTTTACGATACTCGCGGCGAGTTCCTCTGCCGTTGTGGTCATGCAATTACGGGTCATAACATTGTCTATGGTTGCGCTGTGNACATCGATRTTTTTATCCAGTGAGCGGCGCARRTCGCCRTCKGTRTAKASRCCYAGTACTTTRTYYWSRKCATCGACGATGGCGGTCATGCCCAGACCTTTTTTGCTCATTTCCAGCAACGCTTCTGAAACCGTAGCCGATTGCTGGACTTTGGGGAGGCGCACATCGGTATGCATAATGTCTGATACGTGCAGTAACAAGCGTTTTCCCAGACTGCCGCCCGGGTGTGACAGGGCAAAATCTTCAGCGGTAAACCCTCTTGCCTGTAACATGGCGACGGCAAGCGCATCCCCCATAACCAGTGCGACCGTGGTGCTGGAAGTGGGAGCAAGATCGTGAGGGCAGGCTTCTTTGGAAACGCTGACATCCAGATTGATATCGGCCAGCGTTGCCAGTGTTGAATTTTTATCCCCTGTCATGCTAATRAGTGGCRYRSCMAWGCGTTTWAWTANAGGGMWAAWKRKTGWWNATTTCKGCTGTRTTKCCMGARTTKGAKAWRGCRAKWACYACRTCGYTKYTRGTAATCATGCCYAGRTCGCCRTGGCTGGCTTCACCKGGRTGRACRAAAAAAGCKGGGSTGCCTGTRCTSGCYARRGTKGCKGCWATYTTSYYWSCRATATGGCCCGATTTGCCCATGCCTGTAATGACGATACGGCCTTTGCAATTTAATAATAACCGACAGGCTTGCGCGAACGATTCATCGATGCGTGACTGCATGGCCTGGATTTCAGCGAGCTCGGTGTGGATAACCTCTAAGCCCAGTTTTTTGAAATCGTGAGCCGAATAATCTTGTGTGGTTGAATCCATTTTATTTGATGACATGGTGTTTTGAGTTTATCAGTAGCATTAATAGCATCAGCAGCGTATAAATTATATTACAGTGAAAAATAACAGCATTTGATAAGCAATGAAAGCACTCAATAGCAGGCCGCCTTCAAAGCGGTTGATTCTGCCTTGTCCTCGAAAACCGTAACCCACAATAAGCAGCACAATAGTGAGGATGAGTACGATGGGGAGATCTCTTTCTAAAATGCCCTCGGCCAGTGGGGCGGGATGAATAAGCCCCGGTATGGCTAGCACACCCAGGGTATTAAACAGGTTGGAGCCGACTACATTGCCGATTGCCAGATCATGCTCACCTTTAAGTGCGCCGGCGATGGATGCGGCCAGTTCGGGCAGGCTGGTGCCAATAGCGATGATGGTCAAGCCAATCACCAGCTCGCTAATACCCAGGTCAGTCGCGACATTGACAGCGCCCCACACCAATATTTTTGAACTGGCAGTAAGCAGTAACAAGCCGGTTATCAGCCAGAATATGGCATGTGAATTAGGCATTGTATCGGGTAGTTCAGCCAGGTACTCGTCGGTAAGCTTATCTTTTTCTTTGCTGCGTATTGCCTGACGGGCAATCCACCACATCAGTAATACTAATAAACTGGCTAAAACAAAACCATCGAGCCGATCGAGTGTCATATCTAGCATTAAAATTAATGCTATAAAGGTTGCCAGCAACAAGATAGGGAGTTCTTTTTTGATAATGCGAGAGTGCACATCTAAAGGTGTTATCAAAGCCGCCACGCCGAGAACCAGTGTGATATTGGTAATATTGGACCCCAATGCATTACCGATTGCCATGGCCGGGCTGCCATCAAAAGAAGCAAATCCGGCAACCATCATTTCAGGCGCAGAGGTGCCGAAGCCGACGATAGTTAGCCCGATAATGAGTGGCGAGACATTAAAGTTGCGGGCGGTGGCAGCCGCGCCGATGATGAAACGATCGGCGCTCCAGATGAGCAAAATAAAACCTGCGAGGATGGCTGCGTAATCTATTAACATAGTGTTAGAATTTTTTTAATATTGAATTTATTATTGAAGCAGAGCAGGGGTTTTCCCAGATGCGAAGAATACGCTATGTGGTGTAAATCGCCAAGGAACCTTTTGCAAAAAAACAGGAAAAATATTGAAACAGAGCATCCTTTTAGGCACCTATGGCTGGCGTCATGCATTTTGGTCAACCGCGTTTTACCCAGAAGATTTGCCGACTGAAGACGGTGACGATTGGCGACTGTCGTATTACAGCAATGAATTTAATACCGTGTTGGTACCCGCGTCTTACTGGCAATCAACCTCGGAAGATGAGATTGAAGACTGGTTGGACAATGTACACAAAGATTTTCATTTTTTTGTGCAGTGTCATGCCGATATGTTTGAAACCCTGTCACTGGCGGAGGTAACAGAGTTGTTAAAACAACTGTCACCACAGTTAGCCGGTCTGGTTTTTCTGGTTGACGAACTGCCGATGCCGAGTGATATAAAAAAATCGTTTATTCAACTGGCAGCTTTGCTGGAGGTTAAGCTGCTGGATGCCAGTTCGGAGAGTATAGATTTTATAGTTATCGAAGACGCATTGCAGGATTTACGCGCCAGCCGGGCAAAAATTGAACCGTTCCTGGCGCAGTTAAACCAACAGGTAAAGCAGGCAACGATTATTGTTAAGCACCCGCAGTTGCAGGCGGAAAATTTAGCTAAGTTTCGTTCGGTGCTGGATATTATGGGTTATTAGAGAAGTTCTGATTAAGTCTACCGGTTTAGGACTTATCCAGAGTCTTGGCTTCTATATCCCATAAACATGGCATAGACGCCGTTGTGTAATATTGTTATAAATATTGCACAACTGTTAAGTAGGGAACACGGAAATGCCTTTAAATTACTCGGTATTACTAATCGAAGATGATCCGCACACCAGAGACCTGCTTGCCTCGATTGTGGATGCGCATGCGCAACTGAATATTACAGCGGCGGTGGGTACGTATCGTGAAGGTCTGAGTGAACTGGAAAAAGATCAGCCCGACGTGTTGTTGGTTGATCTGGGCCTGCCCGATGGTGACGGTACTGATCTGATTCAGGAAATCTACCGCCGTGGTTATGCCACGGATGCCATGGTGATTACGGTATTCGGTGATGAGAAACACGTGGTACGGGCGATTGAAGCCGGCGCCACCGGGTATATTCTGAAAGACGGCAGCAACAGCTATATCGCCGAATCGATTATCCAGCTGAAACAGGGTGGCTCGCCGATTAGTGCGCCGATTGCGCGTTATCTGCTTAACCGTTTTCATACGCCGGCACCGGAAAATAAAAATATCGAGCTACCGCATCTTACTGAGCGGGAAAAAGAAGTAYTGTCCAAACTCTCGCGTGGTTTTAACTTTGCCGAGATTGCCGAGATTCTTGCGATTTCACCGCATACGGTTACTTCACACGTGAAACATATCTACCGAAAACTGGCGGTGCGTTCGCGTAGTGAAGCAGTATTTGAAGCGGTGCAGCTTGGTTTAATTGACATAGCGCAATAAACGAGTCGTATTAGGTGATGAAAAATTCTATTCGAGGCTGGTATCGGCTTTACCCGGTTACCGGTGGTATTTTTCTTTGTGTATTGATGCTGGTTTCATTTCGTTATATTTATCTGCAGGCAATAACGCCGCCATCAGGATTACTGACCATTGATCGTATGAATTTTACTTCGATTAATGCGGCAGTCGATGTTAAGCCGTCGTCCCGAGATCTGCCGGATGACTGGCAAAAAACCGCTGCTTCGGTTACCCAGGGACAATATCAGGTAACGGTTAATTTGGATAAAAAAACCTCGGGTCTCTGGGGTATTTATCTGCCGGTGTTGCAGATGAACGCCAGGATTTATCTAAATGAAATTCTGCTGGGGCAGACGGGGGAGACGGAACAGGGTGATGCGTATGCAGACCCGTTTGCCAGAATGAATAATCCGCCGTTTTATTTTACGCTGCCGGATAATTTATTGCAGGCAGGTGAAAACAGGTTAACACTGCAGGTGCAGTCAGCTGCTGCCAGTGGCTTGCTGGGTAAAATTTATCTTGCTGAAGATACACGACTGCGCCCGGCATTTAATAAACGTTATAGTGCGCTGATTACTTCAAAAACCATTATCACTGCGGCAATGCTGGCAATCGCGGTATTAATGAATGTGTTATGGGTGTTGCGCCGGCAGGATAGCGTTTACGGTTGGTACGCACTAATGCTTTATACCTGGTCGGCGCACAATATTTTTGCGATGAGTATCGATGTGCCTTTCTCGATGCACACACAAAATATTCTGTCGCTACTTGCACTGGGCTGGTTTGTGGTATTTATGGTGAAAGCCACGCACCATTATCTGGGGCAGCAATTTCCGGTTCGTGAAAAAATAATTTTCAGTCTCGCTTTCGCCGGATCGATGATGATTATTTTTTCTGAGTACCTGCCCTGGTCATTACTGCTCAGCCATCAAATCTGGAGTACCTTCGTGCTCAATATTGCCGGTTACGCACTACTGGATTTTACCGTGAAGTACCGTGAACGGGATGATCTGCAAAATGTGCTGATTATTCCCGCCGGGTTTTTCATGCTGATATTCGGTATCCACGACTGGTTGTTGTTGATGGAAATTTTGCCGCGTGACGGTAGCCGTTTATTACATTTTGCCGCGCCGGTGGCAGTCTCTGTGTTTGGTGCTTTATTGCTGGAACGATTTGCAAAAACTCTGGAACGAGCCGAGTCGTTAAATCTGGAACTGGAACAGCGGGTCGCAGAAAAACACCGGCAACTGGAAAAAAATTATCAGCGTTTAAAACAGATGGAACATAAACAGTTGCTAACCGAAGAACGCGAACGTTTTATGAAAGAGATTCACGACGGCGTTGGTGGGCATTTAATTTCCATGTTGTCGATGGTGCGTAGTGGCAAACAGGACACCGAACTATTAGTCCACGCCATCGAAAGCACACTGGATGATCTGCGAATCATGATTGATTCGCTGACCCCGGAAGATCACGATATCCCTTCATTGCTGGGTGCCATGCGCGCCCGTATCGAGCCGCAACTCGAATCCAGTGGTTTGAAATTGCACTGGCAGGTCAGCGAACTACCTGCGGTTGATGATTTCGGGCCACACAAAGCGCTGCAGGTCATGCGTATTGTGCAGGAAGCAATTACCAATGTGATTCGTCATGCCGGGGCGAAAAATATTACTATTAAAGCTTTTGCGAAAGATAATAAAAATGTTGTAATCGAAATTAGTGATGATGGCAAAGGTATTTTGCCGGATGCAAAGAGTGGGCGCGGGTTGGGGAATATGTTGCATCGTGCGAAAGAGATTGGTGCGGTGTTTGATATTAAAAGTGATGATACCGGTACAGCTACCTCATTAACGTTGTAACCTGACTCTGTGACCTGCACCACTCACGCCTGTATAGATGTACAAACGTGAGTGGTGAACGGGATTACTGATCTTCAAACAATGAACCTGCAACCCAGTTTCGTACTTCCGTTATGTTACGAGTGAAGCCAGCTGTATGAGGCGCTTGCTTCATTGACCTGGCTGCCATCGACAGTACTGCATTAATAACAAGATAGGTGGCGGTGACAAATATGAATAGGTTACAAAATAAAGTGATTCCTGTTTGTAACCGAGCCCTATCTTTTTGCTAATAATTATCAATAAACATTAAAGTATATTTCCCTTGTAAGTGTTCTGCTGCCATCAGAAATCGTAAGTGTAACAATCGTTAGACCTGTCGTGCTTGCAACAGAACTAATGGGTATTTGTATATCCCCCATCCTGTAATTTGCCGTAGTCAAATCAGTAATGTAGTTGCCAACCGTAATAATATCTGTCCGGTTGGTAGTTACAGTCAGACTCAGATTTTTATCGGTCGTGTTGTCAAGAGAAAAGCTTATTGTTGCATTGGTAAAATCTACCGGTTCATATTGGCTGCTAATCCTTAAGTCGATGATTTGTAGCCCTGAGAGCCCATTTGCCACATAGGCGAAGTCATCGGCAATGGATACATCCAGAGCAGTGCCAATTGTATTAATACTATCCACTATAGTCSGGTTGGTCGGGTTGCTGATGTCGATTATTTGCAGCCCGTAAAGCGCTTCAGCTACATAGGCTAAATTACCCGCAATGGCTATGTTTAGAGCATTACCAGGCGTGTTGATGCTACCCAATAGTGTGGGACTGGAGAGGTTACTGATGTCGATTATTTGCAGTCCAGAAAGACCGTCAGCTATATAGGCTAAATTGCCGGCAATGGCTATGCCATTAGCAAAACCAGGCGTGTTAAAACCACCGGCCAAGGTTGGGGTGGCAGAGTTGCTAATGTTGATTATTTGTAGCCCTGAGAGCCCATCAGCCACATAGGCTAAATCACCGACAATAGTTACGTCCTGTGCATCGCCAGTTGTATCAAAATTGCCCACCAGCTCTGGTTTGTTAGGGTTACTGATGTCGGTTATTTGCAGCCCTGAAAGCCCATCAGCTGTATAGGTGAAATTACCGGCAGTGGCTCTCCCTTCATAAATGTCCGTCCCGACCGGAATGACAGGGTCATAAATGCCTGTCCAGACTGGACTGGCAGGATTGCTGATATCGATTAAAAGTAGCTGTTCCGGTTGGAATAATATATCGGGCACATGGTTAAAACTACCCATGATATAGGCTAAATTACCGATAGTGGCAACGCTTTGAGTAACACCCTTTGCATTAAAATTGCCCGTTATAGCCGGGTTAGTAGGATTGCTGATGTTGATTATTTGTAAGCCAGCACCTCCATCCGCTACATAGGCGAAACTATCGGTAATGGTTACACTTTGAGCACTACCCGGGGTAGTGAACATGCCTGCTAGTGTTGGGCTGGCAGGATTGCTGATGTCGATGACAGATAACCCTGAAAATGCGTCAGCCACATAGGCAAAATTACCAACAATGGTTACGTCCTGTGCATCACCTTGGGTATTTCCATTTACTCCTTCATTGCGCACCACCCGCGTTAGCGTATTAAAACTGCCAACCAGGGTTGGGCCGGAAGGTTCGCTGATGTCTAATATTTGTAACCCTGCTTTTCCATAAGCCACGTAGGCCAGATTACCGACAATAGTCACGTTCTCGGGATCCTCAAAAGGTATTCTATAGTTGCCCACCAGGACTGGTTTGTTAGGGATTCTGAGATCGAGTATTTGTATTCCAGACTCAAAAATAGTCTGTCCTTGAGTCGATACATAGGCAAAATCACCGGCAATAATGGTTACGCCAACGGCAAAACCAGCCGTTTCAAAAGTGCCTACCAGATCCGGAGCGTTCGGGTTACTAATATCGATAATATGCAGCCCTGAGTTTCCGTCAGCTACATAGGCAAAATCACCGGCAATGCTTACATCCCAGGCAGAACCTGGTGTATTATAATTGCGTACCAGGGTTGGTTGTCCAGGGGATTTGATGTCGAGAATTTGTAGCCCCGCAGCCCCATCAGCCACATAGGCAAAATCACCAGCAATGGTTACGCCTAGAGTAAAACTAGACGTATTTAAAGCACCTACCTGGGTTGGCTTTTCAGGGTTTCTAATATCGAGTATTTGCAGTCCTGCAGCAGAATCAGCCACATAGGCAAAATTACCGGCAATGGCTACGTCACGAGCTCGGTCAGGCGTGTCAAAATCGCTAAAAATCGCAGCATCTCTATTTTTAATTTCAAGTGTGGTGATTGATGTCAGAACATTAACTGTTCTAACTACCTGTGTGGCGATATTGCCAGAGCTGTCAGAGGCATTGTAGGTAACGATATAGCTTCCATCTATGGCAAGGTTAACCGCTGAAGCATCAATAATAACTGTGCTGGTGTCATCGGTAGTAGCGCCAAGTTCTGTATAAACGCTGCCATTTTCGACAGTTTGCGGATTAGCACCTGTTAGAGTAATAACTGGTGCGATGATGTCTTCTGCAGGTGCTGTGTTTGTGGGCGCATCGGTCTCATTGTTGTCATCATTCACAACGACAGCGGCCTGGTCGCCACCGCCCCCGCAGGCGGATAAACTAATGACGAATAAAATAATCAAACAGAGGTGAAGTTGTTTGCGATATAACATGGCATGTCTCCTTACTGGTTTTGCTTTATGGCAAAACGACGGTTGTTAAATCAGGCATTGATTTAAATGTATTGACGGTTGTGCTAATTATCTCCCCTCAGAATTTTCTGTCTATCCCGTGAATGCGGGATATAGAAGCAAGGTATTTGAACAGCTTAATTGCAGGCTTTACTGAATCGGGTATTAAGGAAAAAAAGACTTTATCAGTAAAGAAGGCATTGAATATATCCCTGCTTATAAGCTGTTATCTGAACTTTAGTTTGTGTTTTTCCATGATTAAAACCTCGGTGTTTGTTTGGCTGTTTGCGCTGCAGCCAGGTTGATACGGCTGAATTTTGCTGTGACGCTACAGTTGATATGCCGGCTGTTAGTCAAAATCAAAACATAAGTCATGATGCCAATAGGCACACATTTATGCTAGACTTTATTCAATGAAACCAATAAATTGGAATTCCACGAAAAATCAACAACTTATATCTGAGCGTGGCATTTCATTTGAGGATATTGTTTTCTACTTGCAGCAAGGTGCACTACTAGATGATATCGAACATCCAAATAGTGAAAAATACCCTAATCAACGTGTATTTGTTATTAACATAGATGATTATGCGTACCTGATTCCGTATGTAGAAAATCGTAAAGAGATATTTTTAAAAACAGTCATTCCTAGCAGAAAGGCAACAAAGATCTACCTAGGAGAATCATAATGAGCGATCCTAAACTTAGCAAAGAAGAGAAACAAATTTTAAAAGATTTTGAAGCTGGTGAATTCAAATCAATACTTACGCCAAAACGTAAGAAAATGTTGCAAGCTGTTGCTGAAGAAACATTTAAAAAAGACAAACGAATAAACATCAGAATTTCAAGCCGTGATCTTGAGTCGCTTCAAAGACGTGCGCTTGAAGAAGGTATACCTTATCAAACGCTGGTATCTAGTGTTCTTCATAAATACGTTTCTGGTGGCTTGCACGATATCATGGCTAACAAGGCACTAAACACGAACGCGAAAAAGCATCGCGCTGGTTAGTTAAGGCGTTATGTAGAATCAATCGCACACTTTATTGGTATCGGGAAGCCATTTTTTGCCATTTAGTTTTAATTCTTTACCTAGTGATACACGATAGCTTTTCTGATTACCATTGCTGTGTTGTAAAATCAGCTGTCCTTCGTTTTCACTGGCACCGTTAGCTGACCAGCGACCGTCGCTACGACTGCTGGATGCGCCACTGGCACCCGACATGCTGTAACCACCAGAGCTGAATTTATACTGAAAGCTACCGTCACTGCACAGCCATAAATGCTGTTGTTCGGTATAACCGGAACCGGAAAAATAACGCACAATATAACCACCTTTGAAATAGTCCTGCCAGAAACCGCTGCCAGTGTTTGTTGTTTGAGTGGCAACCGGTTTAATGGTTAAAGCACCGGCAAGTGTGCGGGTTACTTTTTCTACCTGACGAGTTTTTGTGGCATCTGCGCTTAATGCAATAAATGCCAGTCCGTTTGCAGGCGGTACGATTTGCGCGGCGATGTAAGCGGATAGCTGTGGTGCACCGACCACCGTGTAGTTGGCGGTATAGATATTGCCGGCTTTTTTCAGGCTTGAGGCGGGTTGTAACTGTACGCTGGTATCAAGCGCGATGGTGTTAGACATCCACACTTTTAAACTGTTTTCATCACTCGCTTGCATCGCCATAAATATATTGGCTTTTAAAGCGGTGGATTCCAGCACGAACATTTCTGACCCAGACGGCCACGCGCCTTGCCAGCCCTGCGGGATGGTTAGACCGATACCGGTGTGGCTGGACTCAACATAAGCACCTGCCGGGTAAATTTTACCTTGCTGGACTTCTTCGGCGAAGCAGGTGGTGCTGCTTAAAACGATAAGCAGTATTTTCCATAAATGCATCGCGTTTCTCCATTAATTTTTAATTCAGACTCAGTAGAAAATCTGTTTTTAATATTATAAATAATTGCTCTCTGGTGCCAATGTCGCTTACTTAAGACCAATTTGTCGGGTTAAGCTTTGCTAACCCGACCTACAGGACTTCATCCAATGGCGCTAAAGTTTTGAAAAACATGTTTGGTGTGTGTCGTTGCTTTGTATGCGATGGCTTACTTATATCTGTTCCAGCTCAACTTTGTCCGAGATATATGTTCACTTCACTTCTCCGGAGAACGTGAAATCTCTAGTTACTGCAAATTTCTAACCGGACACTACTGAACAAAGATATCTACTTCGCCAATTTTAAGTATTGCGGTTGCTCTTGCAGACCCCTGTCCAGTTAGTCCAACATCAAGCTCGAAGATGTATATGCCAGCATTTAACAACCCAGAAAGCTCCCCTGAAAAGTTTGTTGTATTCCCACACGAACCTTGCAAAGGACAATTCACAATGAAATTTCCCGACTGATCCGTTAGTTTCATTTCCCACGTCATATTGCCTACGTCGGTATTATTAGAGAATATTAATGAATACGGCATGGCAGTGCCTATAACTTCGAACCCAACCCTTGAATAATTTGCATTAATAGAGCCTACACCTCTCAGTAGAACATCTGCAACACTCTGTATCTGCAAGCCCTCTCCGAATACGATGGCATTATTTACTTTATTGAAGACGCCATAAGATAATCGTGACCGCACGAAATTATCTGTCGTAGGATCTCCGTCGGTTACAGTAACGGTAGAATTACCGTTACCGCCAAAAACACTAGAACCGAAAAGTAAGACCGGATCTGCATTTAAAAAAGTCGCGCCAACCAGATGTGTTTGACTAATGTAGTAAACGCCATCAGGCGATAGTGCCACTAAATCAATTGAATGCTCAATACTTGTGATTGAATCACCATTTTCTGTGGTGGAAACTTCGATAATAAACTCTAGCCCACCTTCTTCACCCTCATTTGCTTCATTCAAATTCACCATTGTTGTAAAAACACCTTCGCTGTCGGTAACCCCGTTTTGTGTGCTAACCGAACCACCTGTGACATTTATAATTTTAATAAAAAGCCCTGCTAAATTTTCACTACCAGAATTATCTAACAATTTAATTTCAATCGTTTCGAATTCATTGGCTTCGAGTTCTTCTGGGCCATCAACCTCAATTATTAGAAAAAGGGGTTGATTGCAGATTTCTTGTAGCAAGTCATCACGTTGTGCTTCATCACCCGTATACAAATCCGAATAAGCGTAATAACACAACACATCAAAGTCAGTAACTGCTTCTTCATTAAAACTAACTTCTTCTGCACCGATGGTTTGCATCACGGTGGTGTAAACCGGCAGAGCATTGATATCCAGATCAAACCATGCAGTGTCACTACCGCCAATATGACCATCGCCATTTAAGTCAAACGGCAGTCCGTCTGGGAAAGTAGGAAGGATTGTGTTGAACCAGTATCCAATATCACCTTCATCAAAAATACCGTCCCGAACCCCCGTTCCTAACGTGTCGATAACATCTAAAATACTTTTACGGATGGGCGCTTCAGTAATTGATGTGTCCAGCGAGAGTAACGCGGCGTAGGTGTCAACAATGCCTACCAGCTGTCCATTTTGATAGGCGTAATTGATGACGGTCATAACACCGGCTTCATTCAGTGTTGAATCCATGTTTAGCATCCAGGCGGCCAGTGCGGCAATCTGGGCGGCGGCTACGCCGGTGTCTGACATCAGCCATTGATTATCGACGCAGTTTTCCGATACGGTGTAACAGCTGGCTTCAACGTTTTCGCCAATCATTCTGACATCGGCGCCGGGTATTGAAAAATCTGAGCGGGTGAAGCCATCGATTCGGGAGCTACCGACGAGGATAAGGTTGCCAATCGAAGGCCGGTTATCAAGCGCGAATCGCAGTTCGACAAACTCAAGGGCTGCCGGGGAGTTTGGATCGAAGTCCGGAATTTCGGCAATCAAAAGTGAGAGATCGGGGTAAGCCTCGGAAACCGCAAACGGTGAAGAATACTTTGCCTGAGCGGCAGGTCCCGGGTTGCTACCCAGTTCGCCCACTGCAGACACGTGAAGGAAACCGCCGTTAATTTTACGCCAGTTCAGGGCATCGATGGCTCGCCAGACCCGGTCACGATCAGAAAAGTCATCATCGTTATAAACATAATCGGTGAGGAGAATTAATTTGTTGTTGACAGTCTCGAAGGTAATCGAGTCTTTCACACTGCTTTCAATGACTGTAATAATACCCGTATACGACAAACCGCCAAGTGGCGCAGCATCGATTCGCAACAGGTTATTGTTGGTTTCCGGGTAAGCACTTGTAAGCGACGTGCTGTCATCGATTCCTATTAAGGATGCAATCGAGTAGCCATAGCTGCCCAGCACCGGATCGGTCTCAGCGTTACCATAATCATTAACCAGTGTTCCGTCAGCAAATATTCCGTCAAGAAAAGAGAAGTTCGGAATGTTACTGGTGTCTGTCAAGATACCTGCGGCATAGGTGCTGGGTATTATTWTTGTTACCGGCTGGTTAACGGCGTTGGCAACGACATCAGCACGTGACAGCGCTG
Organism: Thiotrichaceae bacterium; assembly: GCA_002746365.1. Taxonomy (GTDB): domain Bacteria; phylum Pseudomonadota; class Gammaproteobacteria; order SZUA-229; family SZUA-229. The sequence goes on along the minus strand of NVWZ01000009.1, from coordinate 22,126 downwards.
GAAAGCGTGCTGCCTGATACCAGTCTGAGGGTGGGGAGGCGACCATCTGAGCGAGGATTCGTTGTGACGACAGACCTTGTGCAGCTGCCGCTATATTTTGTGCTGCCGGTTTTGCTTCAAAGGTGACAGTGACAAAGAAAAAAGCATCGTTTGCCTGCAGTGTATCAGCGATGGCCTGCGCAGCCGCTCTATCGACAACTTCAGCAATGCTCAGTACGAGTATGGGATTGTTTGCTGTCATGCCATCGATTTTTGCACCGACGCTTTCCAGCGCGGTGTTCACTTCAGCCACCGTTGCCGCCGGGTTAATCACCGCATCAAGACGGGTACTGAGCAGACCGCCGGTTTTAATCTGGCTGGGATCGACAGGAACGGATGATTTCTGAATGATTGCACTAACAGCAGGGTCATCATCGGCACCCAGTAGCAATACACCTTCGGGTGTTGGTGCCAGATTTGTGTTGGTATCGCCGCCACCGCTTGAACAGCTAGATAACAGGGTAAGGCTTAAGACCATGGTTGCAGCTATCGCCGCGATGTTTTTTAGATGCATTTTAGAATCCTTCTGCAGAGGCATTTATCGAGTAGATAAATTGTGTGCCTTTTCGAGACAAAAGGGTATCCCGTGAATGCGGGATATTGAAGTTACTGTTTTAGATATTTTTTTTGAGTAAGGTTCCTGGGCAGGTTCGATCCGTTACCCTAACTATCAGTAAGCAACGCATCACGGGTAATGTTCTTACCATGCTTTGCTGGCTCCGGCTCTGTCGATTTCTTTTCTTGAATCTAGCGAGGATGTTGTTATACTTGCTTAAGTATTACCAAGGTATTACCATGAAAACCATTACTGTAAAAGCCGATAATGAGTTCGACAGCTTATTAAATCAGTTGGCATCACGTTTACATGCCACTCGTAGTAGCGTTATTCGTGACGCGGTAAGAAGTTATGTAAAACACCTGGACAGGGAAGCGCTTAAGCAGCAAGTCCGAGCCGCCTCTTTTAAAACCCGTGAACAGGCCAGTCAGGCTGTGGGTGATTTTGAGGCAGCAAATAACGATGGCCTTTAAGCGGGGTGAAATCTATTTGGCTAACTTTAACCCTTCAAAGGGCACAGAGGCTGGTAAGGTTCGTCCCTGCATTATTATGCAGAGTGATTTGCTTAATGAAGTCGAACATCCCAGTACAACAGTGCTGCCATTAACCACACAATTAATTGATGCCGCAGCACCTTTGCGTTATCGAATTATTGCACGTGGCAAGCTGCAAACAGATTCAGATATTATGCTGGATCAAACGAGAACCATCGACAACCGACGTATAACCGGTAATGCGCTTACCACACTCAGCAGTATGGAGATGATGCAGGTGGATGTATTATGGCAAACGGTATTGGGCCTGGATTAAGTCTTTTCCGATAAGCTAAGGTGGCAGAGTTGGCCTTTTGAGTTGGAAAAGATTGGTTACGATACTGGTATATCTTATTCATTGCTGTTTAATCGCAGCTGCTTGATGGTCAGGTTTCTGTAACATCTAAGCGTGGTGGTGGATTTGACGTGTTACAATCCCGCAAAAATAATAGTACTTCAACAAGGCAGTCATTTGAGCGATATCCTAGTTAAAATTCGAGATTTACACTTCAGTCGCGGTAACCGAAAAATTTTCGATGGTCTGTCACTGGATATCCCTCGTCAGGGAATCWCTGCCATCATGGGGCCGAGTGGCACCGGTAAAACCACATTATTAAAATTAATCGGTGGTCAGCTGCGGCCCGATAGCGGCACTGTTGAAGTCGATGGTTTGGATGTTCATCAGTTATCGACCGGTAAATTATTTGAATTACGTCAGCGTATGGGCATGTTATTTCAAAGTGGCGCTTTACTGACGGATTTATCTGTATTTGAAAATGTAGCCTATCCGCTGCGTGAACATACCAAACTAAATGAATCAATGTTGCGTCATCTTGTCCTACTCAAATTGAATGCAGTGGGGTTGCGCGGTGCCGCTGATTTATCGCCGTCTGAGCTGTCTGGCGGTATGGCAAGGCGAGTCGCACTGGCACGCGCGATGGCGTTGGATCCGATGATGATTATGTATGATGAACCCTTTACCGGGCAGGATCCCATTTCTATGGGGGTGCTGGTTTCATTGATTAGTGACTTAACTAATGCGTTAAAAATTTGCAGTATTGTGGTCTCGCATGATGTACCGGAAACGATGTCGATTGCCGACCAGATACATATTATTTCAGCAGGTAAGGTGGTAGAGAGTGGCTCGCCAGATAGCTTGCGTAATAGTGAGTCAGCCTGGACGCGTCAATTTATTCAGGGTGATGCCGATGGACCGGTGCCTTTTCATTATCCGGCAGAACCCCTGCTAGATGATTTGTTTCTAGCTGATAAACATACCGGGTAATGGTTTTGTTCAGTAGATTGTTAAATAAATTTCAATACCTTGGCGCAGTCACGCTTCATAGCTTTCAACGTTTAGGGCGTGGCAGTCTGTTTTTGCTGGACGTGATTATGGCTAGTGCGAGTTTATTTTCTCGCCCGATGTTATTGGTCAAACAGTTATACGCCGTGGGTGTGCAGACACTGATCATTATTGTTGTCGCGGGTTTATTTGTCGGTATGGTGATGGCGCTACAGTCCTATTACGCGTTAGTTGATTTTGGTGCTGAAGATTCAGTGGGCGTGATGGTTGTGTTGTCCTTGCTGCGGGAACTGGGGCCCGTTATCACGGCATTGTTATTCGCCGGTCGGGCAGGGTCGGCATTGACTGCCGAGATAGGTTTAATGAAAACCACTGAACAATTGTCGGGTATGGAGATGATGGCGGTTAATCCGATGAAACGTGTTATCGCACCGCGTTTTATTGCTGGTTTTATATCGATGCCACTGTTAGCCACCATATTTAGTGCCGTTGGTGTGATGGGCGCCTATCTGGTTGCGGTTGAAATGCTTGGGCTGGACTCAGGCGCTTTCTGGTCGCAGCCGCAAAATACGGTAGACCTGTATCAGGATATTTATAATGGCATTATTAAGAGCCTGGTATTTGGCTTTGCTGTGACCTGGATTGCGGTATTTGAAGGTTATGACTGTGTCCCTACCGCCGAAGGTTTAGGCCAGGCGACTACCAGAACGGTTGTACATAGCTCGTTGGCAATATTATTTTTAGATTTTATTTTAACGGTATTGATGTTCGCGAAATAGGCAAATAAATAGTATGGGGATTGATAATGACATCACGTAAAATAGAAATATGGGTTGGTTTTTTTATTGCCGCTGCGATTGCTGCATTTTTTATGCTGGCGATGAGTGTGAGCAATATCAGTAGCTATGGCGGCGGTGAACAGTACACCATAAAAGCACGTTTTGATAATGTCGGCGGCCTCAAAGTACGTTCACCGGTTTCTGCTGGTGGTGTGCGAATCGGCCGGGTGACGGAGATTGAATATAGTAGCGAAACCTATGAAGCTATTGTGAGTATGGCTATTGAAGTACAGTATAATAAGTTCCCATTAGATACAGCTGCTAGCATCCTGACTTCAGGCTTGTTAGGTGAACAGTTTGTTGGCTTTGAGCCCGGCGCTGAGGAAGATTATTTAAAAGAAGGTGATACCATCGATTTAACACAGTCTGCATTAGTGCTTGAACAGATAATTGGTCAGTTCCTGTATAGCCAGGCAGATGATGAAGAATAAGGAAAATACTATGAAACGATTAAAACTATTTTGTACGGCGTTACTGCTGGTAGGTTCACAGGCTGTTACCGCGGCTGAAGCGAATCAGGAAACGGAATCGCCCGTTGCATTACTGGAGCGTACCTCAACAGAAGTCATCAATATTTTACGTAAAGATCACGATCTTTTAGTAAAAGAACCGGCACGAGTTTATAAGCTGATGGATGATTATATCCTGCCGCATCTCGATGATGTCACCATGGCAAAATTAGCATTGGGTAAAAACTGGCGAAATGCCAGCAAACAACAGAAGCTGGATTTTATTGATGAATTCAGGAATTTATTGATAAGAACATACAGCAAGTCGTTGCTTGAATTTCAAGACCAGACAATAAAATTTTTTCCGCTGAAATTAGCGGCAGATGCTCGTAAGACCACAGTCAAAGCGGAAGTCATTCAACCAGGTGGCCCGTCAATTCCATTAGCCTATCGTATGCGGCTGAAGAACAATGCGTGGAAAGTGTACGACATTAAAGTGGATGGCATTAGTTTAGTGACCAGTTACCGTGGAACGTTTACCCAGGAGATACGCAAAAGTGGTATTGATGGTCTGTTGGTTTATTTGCGTGAAAAAAACAGTAAATTAAAAGGCAAAGATACTACATAGTCTTGTCATTCCCGAGTGTTTTTATCGGGAATCTAGTCCAATACTAAAGGCTGGATCCCCGATAAAAAGTACTTGAGTATGGCGATGAAGCATACTTTTACTAAGTCTTTAACAAACAGGACAATCAAGTGCAACAAGGTCAGGCTGAAATTACCCAGCATAGCAATCAGCAATATAATATTTCCGGAACAGTTGATCTAACGACAGCGCCGGAGCTTATACGAAAGGCTGTTGCTTTATTTAAAAATGCAGATAAAAAAATTAATATCGATCTGTCGCAGGTAACCAGTAGCAACAGTGCGGCACTGGCATTAATACTGGAAATGTTAAAACAGGCACGCAAAAATCAAATAGAATTACATTTCGAACATTTACCCGAAACCATGTTGACCATCGCAAAAGCGTATGGCATTGATCGTGAGATAAGAGAATTAACTTAAATGAATAAATTATTAATCAATGGTGGTATTACCCTCGACGGTAACGTCAGAATTTCGGGTGCTAAGAATGCGGTATTACCCATTCTGGCTGCTACCTTACTTGCTGACAGTCCTGCCACAATTGAAAATGTACCCCATTTGCACGATGTCACGACCACAGTCGAACTGCTAGGTTGCATGGGCGTAATGGTTTCCATCGATGAAAAGTTGAGCGTCGAAGTGGATTGCTCAACCATTGAAAATTACACCGCACCTTACCATTTAGTGAAAACGATGCGTTCGTCCATACTGGTGCTTGGTCCCTTACTGGCGCGATTTGGTGTAGCGGAAGTCTCTCTGCCGGGTGGTTGTGCCATTGGTTCGCGCCCTGTTGATTTGCACATTAAAGGCTTGCAGGCAATGGGCGCAGAGATCGATGTCAGCAATGGTTATATTCATGCAAAAGCCAGCCGGTTAAAAGGCACAAGGCTGGTGATGGATATCGTGACGGTAACGGGTACTGAGAATCTGATGATGGCTGCTGCGCTTGCTGACGGTGAGACGGTTATCGAAAACGCCGCGAGAGAGCCTGAAGTGGTTGATCTGGCTAATTTCATTAATGCTATGGGTGGTAAGATTTCCGGTGCCGGTACTGATACCATTATCATTGAAGGTGTAGAAAAATTAAATGGGACACGTTACCGCGTACTACCTGATCGTATTGAAACCGGCACTTTCCTGGTCGCTGCAGCCATCACCGGTGGTAAAATTACAGTAAAAGATACTGATCCCAGGTTACTGGATGCAGTGATTGATAAACTGCGTGAAGCAGGTGCAAAACTGGAAATAGGTGAAGACTGGATTACTCTGGACATGGAAGGCAAGCGCCCGAAAGCGGTCAGTATCCGTACCGCACCCTATCCCGCTTTCCCCACTGATATGCAGGCACAGTTTGTCGCACTCAATACCATTGCTGAAGGTACAGCCACCGTAGTAGAAACGGTGTTCGAGAATCGATTCATGCACGTTCAGGAATTAAAACGTATGGGTGCCGATATTGAAATCGAAGGTAATACAGCGATTGTTCGTGGTGTTGAGGCACTGACAGCGGCCCCGGTCATGGCGACCGATTTACGTGCTTCGGCGAGCCTCATTATCGCCGGCCTGGTAGCCAGTGGTGAAACAGAAGTGCAGCGTATCTATCATATCGATCGCGGTTATGAAAATATTGAGGAAAAAATTGCACTACTGGGCGCAAAGATACGCCGTACCCATGAATGAAGGGCAGTGAATAACGAATAGTTAATAGTGAATATTTAAAAATGAGGGATATATGGAAAGTGTGCTCAGGGATAAGAGTTACTTGTTTGCATTAAGAATTGTTAGACTACATAAATATCTGATCATTCAGCATAAAGAATATACGCTAAGTAAGCAGATTTTACGCTCTGGTACATCGGTAGGTGCATTGGTCAGAGAGGCGCAATTTGCCCAGTCTGTAAAAGACTTCATCAATAAATTAAGCATTGCCCTTAAAGAAGCAAATGAAACAGAGTATTGGATAATCTTGTTAAAAGATTCAGAATTAATTACGAAAAAAATGTACGAAAATATTCAACCGGACGTAATTGAGTTGAAAAAAATACTCACTGCAAGCATAAACACAGCAAAGAAAAAATTGAAACCATGAAAAACTATTCACTATTAACTATTCGTTATTCACTGCACTCATGATTACAATAGCCCTTTCAAAAGGAAGAATCTACAAAGAAACACTTCCTCTTCTGGCTGCAGCCGACATAGTGCCCACAGACGATCCTGAAAAAAGCCGAAAACTGATTCTTGATACCAATCATGATGACGTAAAACTGGTTATTATTCGCGCAACCGATGTGCCGACCTATGTGCAATTTGGCGCAGCGGATTTAGGTGTGGCGGGTAAAGATGTTTTGTTGGAACATGGTGGCGAAGGTCTGTACGAACCACTTGATTTGAAAATTGCTAAATGTAAATTGATGACGGCGGGTTTGATTGACCCTAAACCGAGGGTTAGTGGTCGTTTACGTGTTGCGACCAAATTCACCAATGTGGCTAAACGTTATTTTGAATCACGTGGTGAGCAGATTGAACTGATTAAATTATACGGTTCGATGGAATTAGGTCCGATAGTAGGGCTGTCTGATTTAATCGTTGATGTTGTTGATACCGGTAATACGCTCAAGGCAAATGGTTTGAAACCAGTTGATCATATTGCTGATATCAGTTCACGTCTGGTTGTGAATAAAGCATCGATGAAGATGAAACACGAAAAAATCAGTCATATCATCGATAAAATTAGTTCTGCTGTATCATAATTAATCAGAGCTGCCTTAATAATTCGTTCCTGTCATTTCGATCAGCGAGAGAAACCTTGCCTTTTCGCTGAATTATATTTCTCTCGTTGTTCGAGATGACAATGGTAAGAGATTGTTCCAATGTTAAATATTAATTCCTTAAATTACGCCAGCGCTGATTTTTATCAGCAGCTCGACACAGCGCTTGCCTGGGAAGCGAGTATCGATGGAGATATCGCAAAAATTGTTGCCGATATTCTTGCCGATGTAAAAAGGCGCGGTGATGCTGCCGTTATTGAGTACACCAATAAATTCGATCGTATGTCTTTAAAGAGTGCGAGCGAATACGCGCTAAATAAAGATCAATTACAACAGGCTTTAGCGTCTATCGATGCTGAGCAACGTCAAGCATTAGAGTTGGCGGCGCAGCGCGTGCGTCATTATGCTGAACATCAGAAAATAGAATCATGGTCTTTCACAGAAGATGACGGCACCGTGTTAGGGCAGAATGTGACGGCTATAGATCGGGTGGGCTTATATGTTCCTGGTGGTAAAGCGGCTTACCCTTCTTCTGTATTAATGAATGCGATTCCAGCGAAAGTGGCGGGTGTTGAAGAATTAATAATGGTGGTGCCAACACCTGATGGTGTAACGAATCCCCTGGTACTTGCTGCCGCCGCTATTGCGGGAGTCGATCGCGTGTTTACCATTGGTGGTGCTCAGGCAGTGGCGGCGCTTGCTTACGGAACCGAGTCCATTCCTAAAGTAGATAAGATCACCGGCCCCGGAAATTCATTTGTTGCCACAGCAAAACGCATGGTATTCGGGGTGGTTGGCATCGACATGATTGCAGGACCGTCTGAAATTTTGGTGGTTTGCGACGGTAAAACGGATCCTGACTGGATAGCGATGGATTTATTTTCGCAAGCGGAACATGATGAAGAAGCGCAGTCTATTTTGGTTTGTCCTGATGATGATTTTATCGAACAGGTAAAGCAGAGCATTGAGCGTTTACTTGAAGACATGCCGCGTAAAGAGATTATTAAAACTTCACTGGAAAATCGGGCGGTTATTATTTCAGTCGCTAATATTGAACAGGCAATCGAAGTGGCTAATCACATAGCGCCTGAACATTTAGAACTCTCTGTTGATAATGCAGAACAATGGGCACAAAAAATTCGCCATGCCGGTGCTATCTTTATGGGGCGTTATACAGCGGAAGCATTAGGTGATTATTGTGCCGGACCCAATCACGTTCTGCCTACATCGGGCACCGCGCGTTTTTCATCGCCATTAGGGGTGTATGATTTTCAAAAACGGACCAGTTTAATTGGTTGCTCTGCTCAGGGTGCGTCGGAATTAGGTAAAACTGCATCCATCCTTGCTCATGGAGAAGGCTTAACTGCGCATGCGCGATCGGCTGAGTATCGCATCAAAAAATAAGGGAACCTTTGATTAATTATGAATGAAGTAGATTGTAAGCTGAATGATTCATGTTCAAGGCGTAAAACGCACGTAATAGCCTGGCTATTGCGAAGTTTTACAACGCCGAAAATGGATTATTCAGCTTGCAAGATACAATTTCACTAATAGATCCGAGGTTCCTAATGTTCTTATCTCTAATACCTCGTTCCCACGCAGGAGCATGGGAACGAGGTAAGTCACACTGTATCTGAAGCCGGTCATAAAGGGACGGTCAAAATGTGTTCACCGCAGAGGTCACAGAGAAAAACGTATTATTGTTAAACGCGCCAACGGCGCGGTTAACAATATAAACCTCTGTGCTCTCTGTGTCTCTGTGGTGAATAGTTCTTAACGCTTCACTTCATAATATTTCATTCCAACTTTTCGTGCCACTTTAATGTTTCACTTCAATCCTTCGTGCCACTCTAATGTTTCACTTCAATTCTTCGTGCCATTTTAATGTTTCACTTCAATTCTTCGTGAAACGGCCACTTCCTGTTTTGGTATAACAATTGTCAGTACGCCGAATTCGGATTTAGCTTCTATCTTTTCGGCGTCGGCGCTATCAGGAAGTGTGAAGCGACGATAAAACTGACCGCTTTGACGTTCGACACGTTTCAGGTTTTCACTTTCCTCAGTGCTTACTGATTGGCGCTCACCTTTTATAGTTAATATACCTTTGTCCATTGAGATATCGATATTATCTGGGTTAACACCCGGTATATCGGCTAGTAAAGTAAAGGCTTTATCATCTTCACTAATATCAACTGACGGTGTCCAGTTGGCCGTTGCAGCGTCATCGTCACTCAGGCGATTGTATTCAGGGTTGTGCAACTCACGTTGTAAGCTGTTTAGTAAATTCCATGGATTGTTGTATCGAGTTAAACTCATGATATATAACCTCCAAAAAGGGTTGTTGTTTGTCGTTGTTAAATAATCTGTAGGTGAACTATTTTATTTCAAGTAAAGGTGCAAAATTTATTTTGGTGGTTTCGATAGCCTAATCATGTCATCTCGACCAGCGGGAGAGATCTTTTACACTGACAGTCAAGATCTCTCCCGCTGGTCGAGATGACAGAGTTGGGTTGTAGATATCGGGAATGGGCCATTCTTTTATTCTTTAGTGGCAACAACGTATAATGTAATTTATTTATTTAAGTAGAGAATGTCGTGCTGGAAAAATCACTCAGCTGGATACGTCCAGTCATCAAAAAAATTCACGCCTATCAAGTTGCAGATGCTAGTGGTCTTATCAAGTTGGATGCGATGGAAAACCCTTATCAACTATCTGATGGCTTGAAAGCACAATTACAAGTCAAACTAAGTGAGGCTGATTTAAATCGTTACCCTGACCCCTCGGCAAAGTCGCTGCGTGAAAAACTTTCACAGGTGATGGCTGTACCCGCAGGGAAATCTATTGTACTGGGAAATGGTTCAGATGAATTGATTCAGATGTTGGCAATGGCTGTTGCTGATCGCGATAAAGATGTGTGTTTGATGTCGTTCGATCCGGGTTTTGTTATGTATAAAATGATCGCGGATTTTGTTGGTGTAGAGTATGTCGGTGTTCCTTTAAGTGAAGACTTTTCACTGGATATGGAAAAAATTCGAGTCGCAATACAACAAAAAAAACCAGCAATTATTTTTATTGCGTATCCTAATAATCCCTCAGCAAATTGTTATAACAAAAATGATATAGAAGAAATTATTTCTATTGCACCTGGCATGGTTGTATTGGATGAGGCGTACCATCCCTTTGCGCAAGATAGTTATATGGACAGATTAACTGACTTTGATCATTTGCTAGTGATGCGCACAGTTTCAAAAATGGGGCTGGCAGGGTTGCGTTTGGGTTTGTTATGCGGGCATCCGGATATTATTAAAGAGATTGATAAGATTCGCTTGCCATACAATATTAATGTTTTAACGCAAGTAGCAGCAGAATTGGTATTGGATAATATCAATGAGCTTGATCAGCAGGCAAAAATGATTCGTAAGCAACGCGAACAATTATTAGCCTCGATGCGAGGTATACCGAAGCTGGAAGTATTTCCAAGTCAGGCTAATTTTATTTTATTTCGTGTATTGGAAAAAAATGCGAATGAGGTTTTTGATGACATTAAACGACAAGGTGTGCTGATAAAAAATATGAAGGCCGAAGCCGGTTTATTAAAAAATTGTTTACGGGTCACGGTTGGAACGTCTGCTGAGAATTTAGCTTTTGTGGCTGCGTTAGAAGCGGCAATGACAGACTTTTAACGGCTCATTAATGGTCTCTGCCCCAGCGTTGCTCTGGCAGTAAAACTTTGTCGTTTACGTAAACCTTCAATCAAAAACTCATCCCCTGGTCTGCCTGCGGCAACTAAATTCAATATATCCTGGGTGCTGATTATATCTTGTTGATTGATTCGAGTGATGATGTCACCACGTTTTAAACCAGCGATATCGCCAGGGCCATTTTTATCAACATCGGTAATTAAAATTCCGTGCATTGAATCAAGGTCGACGGTGCGTAAAACTTTTGAAGTTAATTCTTGTCCCTCGACACCAAGCCAGCCTCTTACAACATAACCATTTTGAATTATTTGTTGGGCAACTTCTTGAGCAAGATCGATTGGTATGGCAAAACTGATGCCCTGGAAATTCCCGGTGCTGGAAAATATATTGGAGTTGATGCCGACGATTTCACCTTCTGTGTTAATTAATGCGCCACCTGAGTTGCCGGGATTAATAGCCGCATCTGTCTGGATGAAGTTCTCGTAGGTGTTTTGCGAAACGCGTGTTCTCCCCGTTGCGCTGATGATACCTTGTGAAACGGTTTGGCCGATGGCAAAGGGGTCACCAATGGCAAGAACAATATCGCCTACTTTAAGTTGATTACTATCAGCAATACTAAGTGTGGGCAAGTTTTCCAAATCTATTTTGAGAATGGCTAGATCTGTATCGGGGTCAGAACCAATAAGTTTCGCTTTTGCAACGCGCCCGTCATTCAGTCGTACGCGAATTTCGTCGCGACGCGAAATAACGTGGTAATTAGTCAGTATGAAACCGTCAGCCTTAATAATTACACCCGAACCGGCACTGGTTTCTGCCTGTCTTCTGGGGCGGTGAGGGGAGTTTTTACCTAGAAATCGTTCAATAACTGTTTGCTCGGCTGGCTCGTCTGTGCTTGCTTTTGACCAAATGATGGTCTGTATGCTAACGACGGCAGGGGCGGCTTTCATAACGGCTTCTGAGTAGCCACGTTGTTTTCGTGGCGCCGATTGCTGGGCTGAAATTTGGTCGCTAGAATCTGCGGCTGGTTGCCCTAAATTGATGTGTATGTCGCCGCGTATCAATAGAATACTGAGACCAAAAAATACGCCAATGGCTAGCCAGGCTGAAAAATACAGAAAAGAGTGATTTTGCTTAGGCATTGAAATTAATTATCCCTTTGTTTTTATTGATTTTATTATATTAAACTTGGCTAAAATGCTAATTTACGCTATTCTATGCGCCGCTTGCAACCGGTACGTCCTTATTTTAGTTGTAGATTATACGAATGTTACACACTAAGTCCGGATTACCTAAGTTAATTATTAAAGATAAAAACAGGGTTGCTCAAAATTACACAGTTAAATTGATACTTTAAAATTATAAAGGTCAGTTTATTTTACTAAAACGTAAAACAAATTTTTATTTAATATTTGGAGATATCCAATATGTCTACTGATAATGTAGTAGATACAAAACGTCGCCGCTTTCTAGTCAATTCCACTTCGGTGATTGCAGCAGTCGGTGCCGGATTTGTAGCCGTTCCTTTTTTATCCTCATGGATGCCTAGTGAGAGAGCTAAAAATGCAGGTGCGCCTGTAGAAGTTGATATTAGCAAACTTGAAGAAGGTCGCATGATGGTCGTTGAGTGGCAGAGCAAACCTGTCTGGATTGTAAAACGTTCAGCTAAGACACTTTCTGATCTTGCCACTTTAGATGACATGCTTGATGACCCAAATTCAGAAAATGTTGATCAGCAACCTGCTTATGCGCAGAACGCAGATCGCTCTATTAAGCCAGAATTTTCTGTTCTCGTTGGTATCTGCACGCATTTGGGCTGCTCACCAACATTTCGTCCAGAAATTGGCGCAGCTGATCTAGGTGCAGACTGGTTAGGTGGATTCTTCTGCCCTTGTCACAGTTCAACATTTGATTTGGCTGGTCGTGTATTTAAGGGTGTACCTGCACCCACTAATCTGGTTGTGCCGCCACATAAATATGTAAGCGACAACGTTATTATCGTTGGTGTAGACGAGGAGACCGCATAATGAGTAACTTAATGGAGTGGATAGATGCACGTTTTCCAGCAACAAAAATGTGGAATGAGCATCTAGCTGAATATTACRCRCCRAARAATTTYAAYTTCTGGTATTTCTTTGGTTCATTAGCRCTGMTGGTRTTAGYGATTCARATTGTTTCAGGTATTTTCCTGACCATGCATTACAAACCAGACGGTGCGATGGCGTTTGCTTCTGTTGAGTACATCATGCGTGATGTGCCCTACGGCTGGTTGATTCGCTACAWCCATTCAACCGGTGCGACCGCGTTTTTTGTCGTGGTCTATCTGCACATGCTGCGTGCTTTGATGTATGGTTCATACAAAAAGCCAAGGGAGCTTATATGGCTGTTTGGTATGTTCATCTATCTAGCGCTGATGGCTGAAGCATTCATGGGTTACTTATTACCATGGGGCCAGATGTCTTACTGGGGTGCACWGGTTATTATTTCACTGTTTAGTGCCATTCCYGTTGTTGGTGACGACCTTACCCTGTGGATTCGTGGTGACTTCGTCATCGGGGATGCAACGCTTAACCGTTTCTTTGCGCTTCACGTAATCGCATTACCATTCGTGCTTGTGTTCCTGGTTATTGCGCACATTCTTGCACTGCATGAAGTGGGCTCAAACAATCCAGACGGTGTTGAGATTAAGAAAACCAAAGATGCTAATGGTATTCCACTAGACGGCATTCCTTTCCACCCTTACTACTCTGTTAAAGATATCGTGGGTGTGGTGGTCTTCCTGTTCTTCTTTGCTGCGGTTTTATTCTACGCGCCAGATGGCGGTGGTTACATGTTAGAGCATGCGAACTTTATTGCGGCTGATCCACTGAAGACACCTGAGCATATTGCACCGGTATGGTACTTCACGCCGTTCTATGCGATCTTGCGTGCGGTGCCTGATAAGTTGATGGGCGTGGGTGTGATGGGCGGCGCGATTGTTGTGTTGTTCTTCCTGCCGTGGATTGATCGTTGCAAAGTGAAGTCTATCCGTTATCGTTCAGGTCTGTTCAAAGCTAACCTGGTTATGTTCTGTGTTAGTTTTGTTGTACTGGGTTGGTTGGCTATGCAGCCAGTAAATGAGACCATTACTTTTATGTCTCGTTTATTCTCAGTACTGTATTTCGCCTATTTTGTGGTGCTCTATGTTATCTCTAAAAATGAAAATACCAAGCCAGTTCCGGATAGGGTGACATCATGAAAAAAATATTATTAGTATTATTAGCCGCCGCTATGTTGACACCGATGCTGGCAACAGCAGCGAGTAGCATCAAGCTTTATGAGGCACCTATCGATATCTATGATAAAGAATCATTGCGTCGTGGAGCAAAGAACTTTGCGGATCATTGTTACAGTTGTCACGCTGCAGAATTTATGCGTTTCAATCGTATCGCTAAAGATCTTGAAATGTCTGAAGACGAAGTGCGTGAAATAATGATTCATACTTTCAATGAAAAAGGTGCACCCACTAAAATTGGTGATGTAATGAAAGTATCGATGACTGATCAATATGCAAAAGACACATTTGGTACAGTGGTACCTGATTTGTCACTCACCGCTCGTGCCCGTGGTGCTGACTGGGTTTATACCTACTTGCGTAGCTTCTATGTCGACCCGGATAGTCCTACAGGATTTAACAACGCCGTATTCCCTGACGTGGGTATGCCACACGTTTTATGGTCACTGCAAGGTTTGCAGGAGCCGGTATACAAAACAGTCATACACGGCGGTGTTGAAGTTGAAGAAATTAGTCATATGCAGTCAATTCAAGCGGGTAAGTTAAGCCGTGTTGAATACGATATGTTCCTGGCTGATCTGACGAACTTTATGGTTTATATTGCTGAACCTGTCCAGGTTGAAAGGCACAAATTGGGCTGGAAAGTCATGTTATTCCTGGTTTTTCTATTTTTCTTTGCCTACGCACTGAAGAAAGAATACTGGAAAGACGTACATTAAGATTAATTACTGATTGCTGGTGACACCTGATTTTGAGGTGGCCGGCATCGGTAAATGATTTTAGCTAGCAGACAAAGATTTATCGCTTTTAGATTTTTACAGCGACTCTCCTAAATTGGAAATAATATGAATTTATATACATCGGCATCGACTATTCAGTGTCACCGCACACGTATCGTTCTTAACGAAAAAGATATTGTCCACGAAGTGACTGAGGTTGATCCTAAGAAATTGCCTGAAGATCTTATCGATCTAAACCCTTATGGTAGTTTGCCAACACTGGTTGATCGTGATYTGGTGCTATATAACTCACGTGTGATTATGGARTATTTAGAAGAACGYTTYCCACATCCMCCTTTGATGCCTGTYGGGCCWGTRCAGCGCGCRCAAACGCGYCTGGCATTATTTCAGGTAGAGCAKGACTGGTATCCGCTGRTTGATATTATAGAAMCCAAAGGTGAAAAAGCCGTTRTCAAAGCAAAAAAAGATCTAACTGAAAGYATTGCTTCGGTKGCTGAAATTTTTTCTACTATGCCTTACTTTTTGAGTGARGATTTTACTTTGGTYGATGCCAGTGTCGCRCCYATTCTATGGCGTCTYCGTCATTATGGAATTGAAATGCCGAATGAAGCTAAAGCTATTAACTCTTATGCYGATCGTTTATTTGAACGTGAAGGTTTTGTMTTAAGYYTGACAGAATCTGA
The DNA here is from genome assembly GCA_002746365.1 of Thiotrichaceae bacterium. Classification (GTDB taxonomy): domain Bacteria; phylum Pseudomonadota; class Gammaproteobacteria; order SZUA-229; family SZUA-229. The sequence continues at coordinate 6,592 of NVWZ01000009.1, read as the reverse complement.
AAGAGAGTTAAGRCTGTAATCAATATMGRGRAAGGTCGCTYAGGYYTGTCCCGGATAAWCGATAAGTTGCTATACTAACTGYTATGCAGATGACTTCTAGTCGCCCCTATTTAATTCGAGCTATGTATCAGTGGATTGCTGATAATGGAATGACACCGCATTTGTTGGTCGATGTTTCCGTTGATGGTGTGCAAGTACCAACCGAGCAYGTTCAAAATGGTAAAATAATTCTCAATATTGCGCCCATGGCAATCAGTARYCTGGTTCTGGGTGATRCTGAAATAACCTTTAGTGCRCGTTTTTCAGGCCAGACRATGGGCTTGTACATTCCTATTGATGCMGTACTGGCTGTTTATGCCAAAGAGAATGGTCAGGGKATGATGTTTTCTGAGGATGATGGCGCGATTTCTGCCCCCGATAGTGATAATGACGATGATCCGGATCCGAATAAACCAGAGCGGCCTAGCTTACGTGTTGTGAAGTAGTTATTTATCACGCACGTTAGCCCTGTCGTAAGGGTGAGGCATAGGAAATGTTGAATAATTGATTCACGTCAGCATCTTTGTGTTTATACCCTGACTTTCTTGTTGCTCCACTCTCCTGTAGGAGCGGATTGTAATCCGCGATTCTCTGTTTGCTTACTATTGTTTAGGTTTTAAATACCCAGCTATTGGGATGGGTGTCTCGTACATTTTATTTCTTTTATTTACTTTAGCTTAGCGGTACTCGCACCGCGGGCGAGTTACTTTTTGGCTGCAGCCCCAAAAAGTAACCAAAAAAGGCCGCCCCCTATCGTTTGCCCTGCGGGTGCCTGAATTTGGCTGCATTGCCTACGCGCACGGTCTGATGCGCTGTCCGGGCGCACAGACCTAACAGGCCACTCACTATAATATTTGCCCTACCAATGCAGCCAAATTCAGCAAACGAAGAGGGGGCAAGTCAAAAGAAAAAACTAAACTAAAAGAATCCGTCATTCCCGAATGCTTCTGTCGGGAATCCAGTGGTTTTAAATGTCCCCAAAGCGCGGGATCCCCGACAGAAACATTCGAGGATGACAACTAAAAATACTGGTTAACTGTTAAGAGTAATCGTTAGCAGAATAAACACGCCTGTCTAACGAATACACCATAAAATGTAAACAATCAAAGAAAATCGCGGATTATAATCCGCTCCTACAGGTTGGGAGATAAATGAAAGCGGAAGTGAATATTAGAAGCAGGGTGCAACCAAATACATGTAAAAAATATCTAACCGCCCATCAGCTGATGATCCACTAAATCACAAATACAGTGAATCACCAGGAGATGAACCTCCTGAATACGCGCAGTAGACTCTGACGGCACCCGAATTTCAATATCGCTAATAGCAAGCCGCTCCACCATTTCGCCGCCTGATTTGCCGTCTAAAGCGATGACGGTCATATTGCGATCATGAGCTGCATCTATTGCCGCGTTGACGTTCTCTGAGTTACCGCTAGTGCTGATGGCAAGTAATATATCACCAGCATGACCGAGTGCGGTGACTTGTTTGGAGAACACCTGATTGTAGTGATAGTCATTTGCTATTGATGTAATGGTGGAGCTATCTGTGGTTAGCGCGATAGCGGGCAGACCAGGGCGTTCCATCTCATAGCGATTTAACATTTCTGAAGAGAAGTGCTGGGCATCGCCAGCAGAGCCACCGTTGCCACAGGAGAGAACTTTTCCTCCGTTAATAAAACACTGTGTCATTAATTTTGCACTGCGGCTAATTGGCTCGGCAAGAATTTCAGACGCCAGTTGTTTGGTGTTGATGCTGTCTTGAAAGTTTTTTTCTATTCTTGAAATTAAGTCCATTGTTGCCTCAGGGGTCAGAGACAAGTTTGTCTCTGAGCCCGGTTGTGTGAAATATTAAAAAGCATTCGGTATCCAGTCAAAAGTATACGGTTGTTTGTCAGGGTTAGTTTGAGTGTTTTTTGACATGGAGACAACATCAAAGCGTGCATTTTGGTGCTGGGTATTTTTTTGTAAGTATAACTCAGCTGTTTTTCGTAGTTTATTTTGTTTAGACGGAGTAATGCTTGCTAGTGCACCGCCGAATTTATTATTTTTTCGATATCTAACTTCGACAAAMACCAGTRTTTTYTTGTCTARCATAATGATRTCAATTTCRCCAAAACGACTGTTGAAGTTTTTATCGATAAGTTTTAAACCTTGCGATTTGAGATAACTGCAGCAGGCTATTTCTGCATCTTCTCCTTGTTGTAGATGCGCCGCTTTCAAATTTTAGTTATCTATTTGTGTATCGGAATTTGTTTGCATCAAATCAATAAGCTCGGGTAAAACCGGTTCAAAGTAAACCGGTCTACCTTTTTTAAACTGAGCCCAAAGTAATTKTCTGGTTACACGATTATTTTCATCGAGCTGTATGTTTCCAGTTTGGCCATCATAAAAGGCGTAACTATTTTTATTTAGATAATCGAGGTTGTATGTCAAGTGGTATGCATCGATACCCAGTGCATATAACCGTGTCAGGCTTTCCTGTTCWGGCCAGTTTCTTATAAATACTTTTGATAATGGYGAGTCRTTTTGTATTACCCATGGCAAATCACAAAAGGTCAGACCATCCAGATCCCGATCCAGATCACGATTGACTTTCCCGGTGTAGACGTGAGATGTGGAATACACGGGAAGGTCGCCAGCATGGTTAAATTTAAATGCCGGCATGATGCCTCTAGCAGAGTGGTGTGTTGCTACCAGAAAAATCATATCGATATCCTGACGGCGGTGTGGTTCGCTTTGTGTGCGTGCGCTAATCGTATTTTCTATCTTGCGGCGACGGATGTCGCTTAGATTTAAGTTGAATAAAGCTTTGATGGGGCGCTTATAATCATTGCTGCTGGTGGCATAATCGTTGACTGTTAACACTTTGCCGCCGAGTGCTTCATAGTGTTCGCTGAAGGCTTTTTTTAAWCGCTCACCCCATTCGCTATCGGGGTAAAACACGGCCGCGCGAAGTTTGTTTTGTCTGACGGCCAGCTCGGCAACTTGACGAGCTTCATCCTCAGGAGAGAGACCGAACTGGAATAAATTTTCAGTATTATTAAAGGCGCKTTCTGCATAGTTGAGAGTGAGTGTCGGAACATCTAGCTCTTTTTGTTGTGTAAGCTGGTTGATGCTGACCTTGTCTWGTGGGCCGATGATATTGGTTGCGCCATCGTCGATGGCTTGTTCGTACAATTGTCGAAATGACAGTGATTCGTCACTGCTATCATAAAAACTTATGACAGGTTTAGTCGTACTATTGGTGTCATAGTAATAGGCGCTCAATAAGCCATTTTTTATACTGTGACTTATGGTTGACAGGCTGCCGCTCATGGGTAATAAAACAGCAATGTGTTTTGTGTCTGTGGTATATGCCTGATAATTGTTGATTAGCTCACTTAAAAATATTTCGCCGACAGGATGAGAAGGGTGACGTGTTCCCCAGTCGAGCAAATCATCTTCAAGTTTACTGATATTCTGTTGACCAGAGCGCATGACTTTCGCTAGATCCAGCCAGCCGCTTATAACCGGGTTATTGGAATGTTGATTATTTAACTGCGCGGTAGACAAGGTTGATAATGCGCCCCAGATTTTTCTGTGGTTTCTATTCTTATCTTTTTTATCGACAATGTAGGTGTCGAGTTGTACGCGGCGATCAACCGCAAACATGTATTTTCCTGATAAATAGTCCAAATCTGCTTTTAATGCGTAGAAGTATAATTGTTGATCACGTGAAATGGGTCTGGACGCTGAAAGGATCTGGTTGGCCAGTACCACATTTTTTTTATGTATCGCGATATCAGTCGCTAACAGTGAAATAGCAGCTTTGTTAGTGCCATCTGCAGCAGCTCCAGCAGTTAGTTTTATAATATCCAGTTGCTGTTGTGCAAGCGCTACCTTGTCGGCTTCAAGGTAATAACGGGCAGCCAATGCACGGTATTTTATTTGTTCAGAGTGGTTGTCGCTGTCTTCCGCTGAGGCTAACCATTTTTCGGCTTCATCGGTTAGTGTCGCCTGCTCTTCAGTGACCGGTCGCGCATCTTCTGTAACCGGCTGGTCGGGTTTTACAGGTTGCGTGTCGCAGGCCGAAACAGAGATGATGCTGGCCAGTAAAAATAGTTTTAAAGTATGTGATTTCAAGATAGTATCGCGTTGTCGGTCTAAATAGGTGAATAGTATGTTTTGTGAGTGTATGCGTGTCAATTGAAAATCAAGCTGAAACAGGCCAATTAAGTACAAACCAGCTGAAGTTAGATGTGTCACCGGGCACATTGTATCTTGTTGCTACCCCGATAGGCAATTTAGCTGATATTACCCAGCGCGCGATTTCGGTTTTGGCCCAGGTCGATGTTATCGCAGCTGAAGATACGCGACATAGTCAGCGTTTGTTATCACATCTATGTATAAAAACAAAATTACTGGCATACCATGAGCATAATGAAGAAAAAATAACGCCTCGGTTACTGGACGAGCTAGAATCGGGAAAATCGATAGCCCTTATTTCTGATGCGGGAACGCCTTTAATCAGTGATCCCGGTTATCGTCTGGTCATGCAAGCGCATGATCGTGACGTAAGAATTGTACCCATACCCGGTGCCTGCGCGGCAATAGCGGCATTGAGTGCAGCTGGTTTAGCGACAGACTCCTTTTCTTTCGAAGGTTTTCCACCGGCTAAACAGGGTGCGAGATTGCATTTTTTTGAGCCATTTTCCAAACAATCACGCACCATGATCTTCTATGTTTCCTGCCACAGAATTATCGATACCTTAAAAGATATGCAGACTACTTTTGGTGAAAGTAGACGTGTTACCTTTGCCAGAGAGTTAACGAAAACGTTTGAGACGATCAGGCGTATGACCTTAGCTGACTTAATTCCCTGGGTTGAGGCTGATCCAAATCAACGTAAAGGCGAGATAGTCGTCATTGTAGAAGGTGCGGCAGAACCCAGAGCGGATGCCTCACAGGTCGATCATTATCTTTCTATTTTATTAGCGGAATTGCCGGTGAAACAAGCGGTGGCACTGGTGGTGAAGATGACGGGTGAAAACAAAAATGATATTTATAAGCGTGCCCTGGCGTTAAAAGATGCGTAAAGCCCAAACGCGTTTTATTCTGTTAGTCACTTTAATTCTGTGTCTTTCTTCTGTTTATGCCGGTAATGACAAAGCTTTTTTCTGGCAGGCGAAATCGAAACAGGCAACCGTTTATTTGATGGGGTCTATACATTTTGCTGATAGCAGTTTTTATCCTTTACGACCGGAGATAGATCGTGCCTTCGAGCAGTCGCATACCCTGGTTGTCGAGCTTGATATCAATAAAACGGATACCAATGCCTATAGCCAGCTTATTGCTGAGAAAGGCGTGTATACAACGGGTCGAACGATTAAAGATGATTTAACGGAGGAAACATGGCGACAATTACGCCAGCGATTACTGCATCTAAATGTTCAATACGAAGCAATTAAAAATTATAAACCGGGCGTGTTGGTACTGACTCTGTCTTCTATTCAAGTTATGCAATTGGGTTTTTCGCCGCAGTTAGGTATCGATGCCTATTTCCTGACACAAGCAGCAGAAAAAAATAATGCGAAGAAAATAGTAGAGCTCGAAACCATGGAGCAACAATTAGATTTATTTTTGAATATTCCCAATGGTGAGCTGCTACTAAAAGAAAGTCTGTACTCACTCGATGAAGCTGAACTATTAATGGCAGACATGGTGCGTTTTTGGAAATCAGGTGATGAAGAATTAATGAGTAAATTGTTATTTGACGATGCGCTAAACAAATACCCGGCATTTAGTGCGATATATGATCGTTTGTTCTTTGACAGGAATATTCAAATGACAGCGAAGATTGATGCGATGTTAAATCGACAAGGTCAGTATTTTGTCGTCGTTGGTGCAGGGCATCTGGTGGGTGAAAAAGGGATAGTGGATCTATTGAGAAAGAAAGGATACAAGGTGGAACGGCTGTAGTTGTAAATCACCTCGCTCCCACACTCCTGTGCGGGAGCGAGGTGAAATTCTTCTGGTATTCAAATATTGTCATCTCGACCATAGGGAGAGATCTTAACGGTTAGCGTATTTAGATCTCTCCCTATGGTCGAGATGACAAGGACTAGTTTATAGCCCCAGTTTCTTCTCAAGATAGTGAATATTCGTGCCACCTGCCTGAAAATTCGTATCACTGATTATTTCTTTATGCAGTTCGATGTTGGTATTAATACCTGTAATGCTAATTTCATCAAGCGCACCCCGCATACGGGCTAGTGCCGTTTCTCTATCGCAACCATAAGCAATTAATTTGCCAATCATCGAATCATAATGAGGCGGTACAGTGTAATCAGCATAGATATGTGTATCGACACGGATACCCGGTCCACCGGGCGGGTGGTAACGCTCAATTTTACCTGGCGATGGAATAAAGGTTTTGTGATGCTCAGCATTTAATCGACATTCGATAGCATGGCCATTAATAATGATATCGCTCTGTTTCATTCGCAGTTTTTCACCAGAGGCAATGTATAGTTGCTCTTTGATGATATCGACGCCGGTTATCATTTCTGTCA
>NVWZ01000026.1 GCA_002746365.1 Thiotrichaceae bacterium | reverse complement strand
GAGCCCATTGAAGACGTCACTGTCGACGTAGATGATGAGTATGCCGGTGTGGTTATTGAAAAACTGGGAACCCGCCGTGGCGAGATGGTCGACATGCGACCAACCGGGGGCGGCAAAACCCGGGTTGTTTTCAAAGCGCCTTCGCGCGGCTTGATCGGCTATCACGGCGAATTTCTGACAGATACCCGTGGCACAGGGGTCATGTACCGCGTCTTTCGCGAATATGCGCCCTACCGTGGCCAGATTGATGGACGACTCAATGGCGTTCTCGTCTCAAACGGTGCCGGGGACAGCGTGCCCTTCGCCCTTTTCAACCTGGAAGACCGTGGTGTCCTTTTCATCGGTTCCGGTGAAAAGATTTATGAAGGCATGGTAATCGGCGAAAATGCAAAGCCCGATGATCTGGTCGTCAATCCGCTGAAGGCCAAACAGCTCACCAATATGCGCGCATCTGGCAAGGATGAGGCGGTCAAACTCACCACGCCTAGGCGCATGACCCTTGAACAGGCAATCGCCTACATCGAGACCGATGAGCTGGTGGAAGTAACACCGGAAAATATTCGTATTCGTAAAAAAGTACTAACCGAAAGTGCGCGTAAGAGTTCAGGTCGCGGTAAGAAGAAATAATTTTATTGTTACCCGTCATTGCGAGCGGAGCGTGGCAATCTCCAGCAGGCGATGCAATCGCTTAAAGAGATTGCATCGCTCCACTCGCAAGGGCGTTAATAAATAACCGCCCCTTCGGTAAATCCATTCCGGGTTACGCGATCGTATTCAGCATCTTTCTGTGCATACTTTTGCACAATTGAATTCCCGATATCATTCAACATTCGTGACATCTGCCGGCAGTTTTGTTGTGCTCGTACACTTTTAAAGGCGCCATTAATTTCTCTGGCGGCTAATAAACCATGGTTGCCATGATTTAATTCATGCTGGGTCAGGGCGGTGTTAAATTGATTAAAAACGTCGATAGTTTGTGTATCGGTCACGTATTCGCTTAAGGCAGGCAGGATGTATACCACGCGAACATTAACCCGGCTATTTTGAAGTAGGCAGCCATGGGGTGATGACGTGGTTTGGTAGTTCCAGTCGATATACCAGTCAGTACGACCATTGAATGAGCTGTTACCCTGGCGAATGGGTGAATGCCGCATCAACTCGGATTTTATCTCATGGGGCGCGCCCGGTGAGATAAGGTAATACTTGTATTCGATACGCTCAATGACATCAGCAAAGGCATTCAAACCGGTTAGTAATAGCAAAAAACTAAAGATAATTCTCATAAGTGATATTTTATTCTTAAAGAGACCTTTGCACGATACGAAACAGGAGTAAATTTTCTTTCATTTTGTCATCCTCGAGTGTTTTTATCGGGGATCCAGCGCTTATAAAAGACAATGGATTCCCGATAAAAGCACTCGGGAATGACAGAAACTATATCGTGCAAAGGTCTCAAAATATAACTGGATTGCCATAATGACAAAATAATCAGCCATATTGCGTTATTTGTCTGTTAGGTGCAATTCGCTACTTAGTGGGACGGCTGAGATGGAAATACGTCAATAGTAGTACTCTTAAATGGGGTGGCAGAAGGGTTTGCTTGAACTAAATGTTGTTTTTGCCCGCTTGCGCCCACATTTTTATCTAAATTTACTGTATAATTCGCCGGCTAATTTAATCTCATTTGGTGGTGTGTGAGTTTTTGTCTCTGCAGCCGGATTAAATAACTTTTTCAATAATTTAACGCATGTTTTATGAATGTGCACTCAGGGTAGTAAAGCCATGGCAGACGTAGACTTAAGTAAATACAGAAATATCGGCATTTTTGCCCACGTAGACGCCGGTAAAACGACGATTACAGAACGTATTCTAAAGCTGACCGGTAAAATTCATAAAACCGGTGAAGTACATGACGGTGAAGCAACCACCGATTTCATGGAGCAGGAGCAGGAACGTGGTATTACTATTCAGTCAGCGGCAACCAGTTGTGAGTGGAGCGGTCACCGTTTAAACATCATCGACACACCGGGACACGTTGAYTTYACKATTGAAGTYTATCGTTCRCTGAAAGTACTGGACGGCGGCATCGGCGTATTCTGTGGTTCGGGCGGTGTTGAGCCACAATCTGAGACTAACTGGCGTTATGCGAATGACTCGGAAGTSTCTCGTGTTATYTTCGTCAACAAATTAGAYCGTATCGGCGCTGAYTTCTWCCGTGTRACCAAACAGGTAGAAGACGTACTGGGTGCGGTTCCGCTAATTATGGTTTTACCCATCGGTATCGAAGACGAGTTCAAAGGYTGTGTTGAYCTGTTAACCCGCAAAGCCTGGAYATGGGATAACGAMGAAGATACCACGGCTTACCGTATCGAAGAGCCACCGGCWGATATGGCTGACCAGATTGAAGAATACCGTGAAAAAYTAATMGAAACRGCWGTCGAGCAGGACGATGCTGTGCTGGAAGTGTACCTTGATGGTACCGARCCACCAATGGAAGAYATYAAGCGYTGYATCCGTAAAGGTACSYTGACKATGGACTTCTTCCCGACTTACTGTGGTTCTGYGTTTAAAGATAAAGGGGTACAGATGGTGCTGGACGCGGCGGTTGATTACCTGCCTGATCCAACTGAGGTTAAGCCTCAGCCAGAAGTGGATMWRGAAGGTAACGAGACRGGYGARTACGCCATCGTTGATCCAGACAAACCACTACGCGCACTGGCATTCAAAATTATGGATGACCGTTTTGGTGCMYTRACSTTYGTYCGYRTYTAYTCMGGTCGYATGGAYAARGGYATGACMGTAYTGAATACYTTCACCGGYAAAACYGARCGTATCGGCCGCATGGTTGAGATGCACGCSGATGAGCGYATCGAATTAGAYGGCGCGCARGCGGGTGACATTATCGCGGTTGTTGGTATGAAGAATGTTCAGACGGGTCACACCTTATGTGATGAGAAAAAACCGGCAACGCTTGAGCCTATGGTATTTCCTGATCCAGTTATTTCGATCTCTATCTCGCCTAATGATAAAGGTGCCTCTGAAAAACTGGGTATCGCTTTAGGTAAGATGATTAAAGAAGATCCCTCTTTCCGTGTTGAAACAGATCAAGATTCAGGTGAAACCATCCTTAAAGGTATGGGTGAATTACACCTTGATATTAAGGTGGATATTCTTAGACGTACTCACGGTATTGATGCAACCATTGGTAAGCCACAGGTTGCTTACCGCGAAACCATCACGCAGAAGATTGAAGATTCATATACCCATAAGAAACAGTCAGGTGGTTCCGGTCAGTTCGGTAAGATTGATTACGTCATCGAGCCCGGTGAGCCAGGTTCAGGTTATGAATTTGAATCTAAAGTAACTGGTGGTAATGTACCGCGTGAATTCTGGCCTGCGATCGAAAAAGGTTTCAGAGGCATGTCTGAAAAAGGCGTATTAGCCGGTTTCCCATGCCTGGACTGGAAAGTGACATTGATGGATGGTGCGTTCCATGCTGTGGATTCATCAGCAGTAGCTTTTGAGCTTGCTGCAAAAGCAGCTTACCGCCAGACCATGCCTAAAGCCGGCCCCCAGTTAATGGAGCCGATTATGAAGGTTGATGTATACACACCTGAAGATCACGTTGGTGATGTTATCGGTGACCTTAATCGTCGTCGTGGCATGATTAAATCTCAGGAAGCGAATGCAAACGGTGTTCGCATTAAAGCGGAATGCCCATTGAGTGAAATGTTTGGTTACATTGGTTCATTGCGTACCATGACTTCAGGCCGTGGTCAGTTTTCTATGGAGTTCTTGCATTACATGCCTGCACCTAGAAATGTTTCTGAAGATGTAATTAAAGAAGTGAAAGAGCGCGAAGCAGCTGCCAAGTAGCACTGTTTTAAGTTGCTAAAAAAGCCGGCATTTATGCCGGCTTTTTTATTGGAATAGATTTATTGCAGATAAGTTATTGTAGATAATCAGTTATACTGAACTTAACGATGCATGGAGAGCAGACATGGGGACGACGGCCCTGACATAGCATTTTCGGCTATGAGCGGTCGCTCATAAGTTATTACTCTGGCTCCAAATATTCGGTAACTGAAATATATTTGGAGGCTTTCTATGTGTTTTTTTTGAGCTTGTCACAAAAAATTCATTTAATTGAAATAATCTGTACATATTTTATAACTATTCTATAACTAGTTTATGTAACTAATACCGGTAGTTAAATATGGCAAATAAAACAATTCTAGTGGTACTTGATGGCCTGGCTTATGAAGCCGCAGAACAATGCATGGGTTTCCTTCATGCTCTTAAAGAGCAGGGACTAGCCACTGGTTATAAGATGCAGTGTGAGTTGCCATCTATGTCTCGTCCACTGTATGAGACAATTCTCACCGGTGTTACCCCGGCCCTGAGCGGTATTGTAAATAATCAGGTAGCGCGTAACTCCAATCAAAAAAGTGTCTTCAGTTTAGCTCGTCAGGCAGGGTTAACTACCGCTGCCGCTGCGTTCCATTGGCATAGTGAACTGTATAATTGTAGCCCTTACGATGCCGTGCGCGATCGCCATACCCAGGATCCAGAGCAGCTAATTCAATACGGTTGCTTCTATCATGGAGAACACTATGCTGATAGTTATTTATACCTTGATGCGGAATCCTTAAGGCTCCGTCACGACCCGGATTTTTTATTGATACATCCAATGAACATCGATAATGCAGGACATAAATCAGGTATAGATAGTGCGCATTACCGTAATACAGTACGTAAATCAGACATCGAGTTATCTAAATATCTTCCTACGTGGATTGATGCCGGTTATCAGGTTCTGATTACGGCTGATCATGGTATGAATGATGATAAAAGTCATGGTGGGACTCTCTCGCAAGAACGCGATATACCCTTTTTTGTGATTGGCAAGTCTTTCTCTCATCAACAAAACTGTGCGCCTAAGCAAACTGAAATTTGTGGTTTAATCTGTGAACTGCTGGAAATTCAAGATCACAACAAGCCGATGACTGAAAACTTATTGCTTAAAGATCAAATGATAGGTCGGCATTACTTGAATTCAGTGGTTTCATAATATTGCATTATATTTTATATGACGGTTTACAAGCTTCGTGAACTTAAGGGGTTGGAAGAAGCAATGCCAGTTAGTTAATCGTAGGTTGGGGTGAGGTACCAACCCCAACGCGCTTGATTAGTGTGACTCACCATATCCTGCCTAATATCATTCTTATCATACCCCCCCCAGTAACGTCTTTGTCAGATACCTCGCTCGCCGATATGGCATACATTAACCGTCCTTGCTAGAAGCAATTCATTGGGGCCAAGCCTGCTCAACTGTATGAATAAAAAAATGTATATTATATAGCTAATAAAATGGCTTAAACCCCGTCTTTTAAGGACAAAAATACCGCTTTAAGGAGAAAGCATTATGCCACGAGCAAATCGTTATTTTTTACCCGACCATGTATGGCATATTACGCATCGTTGGCGCAAAAAAGAATGCTTACTACAATGTTCAAAAGACAGAGAAGGTTGGCGTTACTGGCTCTTTGAAGCAAAAAMWWAYRRWMKAAKTGTTTTAAATTACTATGAGGCATAAGCTTTAAATACAGAGATATTCAAATAGAGCAGGGCGATTGTTGACTTTGACAAGGATTAAAAAGGGTGCTTATACTTCCTGTGCATGTCGATGTTTTCTACACAGCAGATCCCCTTAATAGCGTGTCTAAAATTTTTTTAAGGTATTGTCTAGCGATAGTGCTATGTTAGAAATAGATGATGATATTTTTAACCGTTAACCTTATATATAAACAATACCAATGTCGTAAATGAGTATCGAGCCAAGCGCGATTGTTGCAATACCGATAACACCTTGCAGGCCATTGTTTATCCAGGTAAGACCTTTTGCTGAGCGTCGTAAAGGAATAACGATTATGACTGAAAGCGCGGCCATGCCTATGATTGAGCCAATGCCGAAGATTAGGATGTAGAGTAATCCTGTGGTTACGGAAGTAACAGATTGTAGTGTCAGTATAATTAGCGCAGCAGAGCCAGCCATGCCGTGCATCATTCCTACGTAGAGTGCTCTWWTTGGAAAGTCTGTATTATGCTCATGCTTGTGTGCTGAAGTGGCGTGCGGTTTATTGCTATCAAGTTTGCTTGTGTGTTTGTGTGCGTGAAAATGCGTTCCTTCGCCATCATGCTGATGGCTATGAAAGTGAATCTTGTCGCGTATTAAACGYCTGATGACATCACCACCCAGAAATACCAACATGATACCAACGACGAATTCAAGACCGTTAGCAAAAGTTTCGGGGATAATGCTATCCGTCATGATAACAATGCTGCTGAATAGAAAGAGTGTGATGGTGTGACCTAATCCCCAGACGGCTCCTTGTTTTATTGCGCTTTTCACCGAAGTGGTTTTTGTTGCCAATGATGCAACAGCTGCCACGTGATCTGCTTCCAATGCGTGGCGCATACCAATCAAAAAACCAAGGAATAGAAGGAATGACATTACGCGATAGCCTCGTTTGTTGTATCAGAGGCGACCTGTTCTTTTAACCARCTGTACCAGYYTTCCATACCTTCGCCCGACATTGCTGATACCTGAAATATTTTTATGTCTGGATTGACAGWGMGKGYAWAWWCWAWKYWRTCNTTCGWSANTTNGAAGKKYARWKRMRKCASTRGGYMKWTWYYAWWKAWKWWMRTRMYRKYRRMMKSRMRRWRYWTKTRMRKGKWTYTKNATGGGCTTGTCTTCGCCTTCGGTGACCGAGAGGATGGCAACTTTGCACTTCTCGCCAAGGTCGAACAACGCGGGGCACACTAAGTTACCAACATTTTCAATCATTAATACGGAGTCAGCAGGTGGTTGTAATTCTTTTATACCACGAGCCAGCATGTCAGCCTCAAGATGACAGCCCGTGCCAGTGTTAATTTGTACGACGCGACAGCCTGTGGCTTTAATGCGTTGTGCATCATTTACTGTTTCCTGATCGCCTTCCACCACGTTGATGGGTAGCTCATCTTTAAGATCGGTAATGGTGCGTTCAAGTAAAGTGGTTTTACCCGAGCCTGGAGAACTGACTAAGTTTAGGGCTAAGATGTTTTTACCATCAAACCAGCCGCGATTGCGTTCGGCAAGCAAATCATTTTTAGCCAGAATTTCAGCTTCAAGGCTAATGGTTGTGCCGTGCATGCTGGCGTGAGTATGTGCGTGATCATCATCATGGTTATGATCGTGTGCGTGGTCATGATCATGATCGTGCTGGCTATGGTCATGCGTGTGATCATGGTCATCGCTGTGGTCATGTGCATGAACGTGATCATGAGAATGCCCGTGATCATCATGGTCATGGTCATGCGTATGGTCATGTGCGTGCTCATGATTTTGATTAGGGTCTTCAAGGGTAACGACATTGCCGCTATCCAAATCTGTTATTGTCGCTTTAGCGTTATCGGAGCAACCGCAGGTTACACACATATCAATATACCTCCATTTCTTTAATTTTCATATCTTCGCCAGCAATGCAGGTGATTCGTTTACAGCCGCAATGGCACTGGCCAAATAATTGTTTCAGTTCTATTTCTGCACCGCATTCTTCGCAACGGCCCAGTCCGGGTATTTCATTTATTTCCAGCGTAGCTTGTTCCAGTGGCGTATCTTTGCTGCACACATCGAAACAAAATCGAATCGATTCGGGCATGATCGCCGAAAGTTTTCCGATGTCGATTGCCACGCGTTTTACCAATTTGTCACCGGCGTGTTCTGTAACGATGGCGACAATATTTCTTGTGATGCCCAGTTCATGCATCGGTTAAGCCTTCTGGTAGTTCACCTGGGCTCAGTGGTGTAGAGAGCACTTCTACGTTAAACAATTTGTCTAAAGGCTGATGCCAGAGTTGATAGCTCAAATCATTTTTATGTTGGTCGAAACTATCTCGGTCACTGTCTTTTTCATGGTCAGAATTTAATCTGTCGAGAAGGCTGTAAAACGTTTCTGGTACGAAGTTATCATGTAACTTCACATGTACCGTAATACGACCATTGCTCACCCACCACTCAAACTTCATGCCACGACTACAGTCTTCGGTAGGCGTATCATCGAGTAAACGAAAACGTTTTGATGACACACAATGCGTTATTAATTCTATGGCGTCTTTCACACCTGGGCCTGGGTGCCCGCTAACGATAGTCAGATTGTCACGTGACCAGATGGACATCTGAGTACAGACGTTTGCTGCTGCCTGCATGGCGCGAAAACCGACGCTACAGCCAAACCATGAATCACCTTTATGATAATTCTCCAGTTCAGTGTAATCGATGCTGATAATCTCATCCTTACTCATGATGCTGATGCTGGTGTCTTCTTTTACTGACACCGTGGCCGAATTTTTGCTGGTGTTAGTCATTAGCAGATGCGAGGCAGTTGTTCGCCAACTAACATATCGACGATTCGATGACCGCCAAAGCTAGTTGAAAGAATGACCGTTGATTCGGGTTTGTCGGTAACTTCGGCGATGATTGCGCTATCTAAACCAGCAGGGTGTTCACGCATAGCGGCTAATGTTTTTTCAGCCGCATCGGCCGGTACGATGGCGACGACTTTGCCTTCGTTGGCAAGGTATAAAGGATCAAGGCCTAGGATTTCACACATGCCGCGTACTTCATTACGAACCGGCAATGCATTTTCATCGAGTCGGATACAGGTATTACTGCCTTGGGCAAATTCGTTCAGTACAGTGGCAATACCACCGCGTGTCGCATCGCGCATGCAATGAATGTCTGGACACACTTCGAGCATGCTTTGTATCAGTGAGTTGAGCGGTTGGCAGTCGGTTTCTATAGTGTTCTCTAGTGCCATTTCACCGCGCGCATCGACGATAGCCGCCCCGTGATCACCCACATAACCGTTGATTAACACCACGTCACCAGGCTGGGCTCGATGTGTTCCAATATTGATACCGGTAGGAATCACACCAATGCCTGCGGTATTAATGAATAACTTGTCGGCTGCGCCACGAGGTACTACTTTGGTATCACCGGTAACAATTTTTACACCGGCTTCATCCGCTGTTTTACGCATCGATTGTGCAATTCGTCGCAGGTCTTCGACTAACATGCCTTCTTCAATAATCATGCCGCAAGTTAGATATAAAGGGATTGCGCCACCCACAGCAAGATCGTTAACCGTACCGGTAATAGCTAGCTTACCTATATCACCGCCGGGGAAAAACAGCGGGTCGACAACATACGAATCGGTGGTCATGGCAAGACGATCGCCTTTGTCCATTAGTGCGCTTAAATCAAATCTTGCCTGGTCTTCAAGTTTATTTAATTCTTCGTTATCAAAGGCAGTAACGAAAACATCATCAATTAAATCACGCATCGCTTTGCCACCACTGCCGTGTGCCATGGTGATCGTTTTAGCGCGACATATTCCACTGCGTTGACGTATATTGGCTACTGCAGAACTCATGATTGTTCCTCTTTGACTAATGTTTTCATGCGTTGGCAACTTTTTGTTGTTGTGCTTTTTTCTCTCTTTTACCTAGTAGTTCATCCAGGTTGCCAAAGTTGTAGTAAGCGGCACAGGCGCCTTCGGTTGAAACCATCAACGCACCCATCGGTGTTTCCGGATTGCACTGGGTGCCAAATACTTTGCATTCCCAGGGGCGGATAACGCCTTTTAATACTTCACCGCATTGACAGGATTTTGGATCGGCAATTTTTAAATTGGGAACAGAAAATTTTTGCTCTGCATCAAAATTGGCATATTCTGTGCGCATCTGCACGCCTGAATGGTCAATAGAACCCAAACCTCGCCATTCGAAAAATTCGCGCAGTTCAAACACTTTAGATAAGGCATCCATACCGGGAGCATTGCCTTCAGCAGGTACGATGCGGGCATACTGATTTTCGACGACATTACGTTTTTCATCGAGTTGTTTAAGTAACATCCAGATAGATTGCAAAATATCTAAAGGTTCAAAACCGGTGACAACCAGTGGCTTGTTATAATTTTCTGCGACAAAATCAAACGGACGTTCGCCGACAACCATGCAGACATGACCCGGTGCAAGAAAACCATCGATTTTCATATCAGGCGAATCAAGAATCGCTTTAATGGTTGGCACGGTGGTAATGTGATTACAAAACAGGCTGAAATTATTAATACCATCTTGTTCTGCCTGTAAAACCGTTAAGGCTGTGCTGGGCATAGTGGTTTCAAAACCCAGTGCGAAAAAGATCACTTCTTTATCCGGGTTTTTTCGAGCTAGTTCTAAACAATCCAGTGGCGAATAAACCATCCGAATATCTGCGCCGTCGGCTTTTGCCTGCAATAAACTTTTCTTCGAGCCCGGTACGCGCATAGCATCGCCAAAGGTGGTGAAAATGACGTTAGGTCGTTCAGCTAATGCGACACAGTCATCGACTCGGCCCATGGGTAATACACAGACCGGACAACCCGGTCCATGAACCAACTCAATGGATTTAGGCAACATTTGCTCGATGCCATAACGGAAAATAGTATGGGTGTGCCCACCACAGAACTCCATCAGTTGCAGCGGGTGTTTTTCTGTTACTTCAAGCCTGTCAGTAATCGCAATGATTTCGCTGATTAGCATTTTGGCTTTATCGGGATCTCTAAATTCATCCACGTATTTCATGATAACGACCTTTCTAATTTATTAGCGTTTTTATGAGGTTGTTCACCCAATTTTCCGCGTTGATCTGCGAGTAAGGTATGAACTAAATCCCATAAGATATGATACGTAGCAACATGTACTTCCTGTACGCGATGGATAGAATCGGTGTCGACGATAAGGCAGTGATCGACTAAGCCGCTTGATTTCATTTCACCACCATTACCACCAGCAAGACCAAATGTGGTAATGCCTAATTGTTTTGCTTTGTCAAAAGCGGCCAGGATGTTTTCTGAATTGCCACTGGTTGAAAAACCAAACAAACCATCGTTTTTTTGACCGTGTGCTTCCAGTTGTCTGACGAAGATATGTTTAATACCAATATCATTCGCCACTGCGCTCATCATGGCGGTATCCATTACCAGGTTGATAGCGGGCAGCGCAGGTCTTCCCGCAGTGACGGGATGTTGAAACTCAACAGCGAAATGAGAGGCATCACAACTTGAACCACCGTTACCCATGCTTAACATGCGCCCCTGATTTAAATACACTTGTGCAATGGCTTGTGCTGCATTGATAACAGCCTGTGCATTGTTTTCAAAAAAAGCCTGCTTCACTGAGATACTATGCTCGGATTTTTGTTTAACTGATTCGAGCAGGGCAGTATTTTCTCGCGCGGCATCTTTTTTATCGCCGTGCAAAAAAGGGTAAAGTGCTTTTAATTGTGAAGGGGTATCACTCATAAATAGTCGACGCTATCGTAAACCAGAGTTTTGCATAGCCATAATTTCAGCCTGTGCTTCACCTAGTTCAATTAATAAATCGAGTGTCTTTTTCGCTTCTGCTTCATCGATACGACTCATGGCAAAGCCGACATGCACTAACACCCAGTCGCCAACGCAGGATTCAACGTCGTGTTCTTCGTTAACAATGCAAGCAATATTAATGGGGCGTTTGACGCCAGACACATCAACAATCGCCAGTTTTTTTTCTGCGTCTGTAATTTCTATAATTTGTCCAGGTATGCCTAAGCACATACTATTCTCCCGATAGTTCTCTGTTAGTTTTGATGTGATTCGCCGCACCAATTACTGCTTGTCCCAATGCGATGCCGCCATCGTTAGTGGGAACCTGTTGATGTGTGAATACATTAAAATGGTCTTTTTCAAGTTGTGATACCACAAGCTCGAATAATATTTTGTTTTGAAACACACCACCGGATAAAGCCACGTTATGCATGAACCGTTCTTCATCTCGTGTGGTTAGTTTTTTAATCATGGTGACAATAATTTTTGCCAGTCCTTTATGAAAACGTGCAGACATAACGGGTTTGGGTGTGTTCAAAATTAAATCACCCAGTATGGCTTGCCACATGGCGAGTGCTTCGATGTACGGTAATTGATTGTCTAATCTTGGAATAGCAAAAGGGTAAGCTAATAATTCATCTTCATTGTGTAAGGTATCTAAATCAACAATGGCTTCCAGTTCGATTGCCGCCTGACCTTCATAGAGTGCTTTTTCTTGACAGATACCCAGTGCTGCGGCAACGGCATCGAATAAACGACCGCAGGATGATGCAAGCGGCGAGTTCGTGCCTTTTGCTAACATGGCATTAAACGTTTCCAATGGTTTGCTTTCGAAAAACTTGATTAGCTCAAGCTCTTCGAAATTCATTTTTAATTCTGACCAACCCATTTCTGATATAAGGTGCGCATAGGTATTACGCCAGGGTTCGCGCATTGCCATTGCGCCACCTAACATGGCAATGGGTTTAAAAGTGCCAACACGTTCAGCAGAGTAATAGTCGGCTAATAAAAACTCACCGCCCCAGAGTGAACCATCGCCACCATAACCGAGTCCATCTAAGGCAACACCTAAAACGGGTTCGCCATTGAGCGGGTAATTGTTTTCTGCCAGACAGGCAGCAATGTGCGCATGATGATGTTGTGCGACATGAAGCGCTGTGGTATTTTCTTGTGCCTGTTGCCGACCTAATTTACTGGATAGATACTCCGGATGCGCATCAACTACTATTTGTTCTGGTTTATGTTGAAATAAATCTGTATATAAAGTTAAGTTCTTTTTGTAGTCTTCATAGGCAAATGCATTTTCAAGATCACCCATGTGCTGCGATAAAATCGCATTGCCATCTTTTATCAGGCAGAAGGTATTTTTTAGCTCACCACCCATAGCGATACTATCGGGCGCTTTTTCAAAGCCTGGTGGTAAGGGAATGGGTGCGGGCGCATAACCTCGGGCGCGTCGTAAGATTCGAGGCTTCTCACTCATGATGCGCACCACGGAATCATCGACACGATTGATGATGTCGCGATTATGCCAGAGCACATACTCCGATATTTCACTCAGACGTTTTTTAATCTCGTCATTACTTATAATCTGTGGTTCATCCGATAAGTTTGCCGAGGTTAAAACAATCGGACGGTTCATGCGTTTTAGCATGAGGTGATGCATCGGAGTATAAGGCAGCATGAAACCATGCGCATTTAAACCCGGTGCAACATGATCTGAAATGGCAATTAAATCATTGGCTCTGATACCTACCTTTTCGCCAAATTTTCTTTTTTCGCCCGGTGGTGCCTGTTCGCTTTTTTCTAGCAACACGATAGGCGCTTCAACACTGGTTAATAGTATTTCTTCTGCTTTGGTAATCTTCGCATAGCGTTTTATGACATCGATATCACGCGCCATTAAGGCAAATGATTTTGCGTAACGTTGTTTTTTATCACGCAAACGCATGACCGCTGCATCATTGGTCGCATCGCAAGCAAGGTGAAAACCACCAATGCCTTTTACTGCAACGATACCGCCATTTTGTAATACGGTGCAGGCACCATCTACTTCATCGAGTTGAGAAAGGCTCTCCATACAAACCGCGCTATCATCAATACGTTCAAAGACAACCTTCGGCCCACACATATAACAGGCGTTAGGTTGTGCATGAAAACGACGGTCGCTTGGGGAAGTGTATTCTTCTGCACAATCATCACATAACGCAAAGCTTTTCATGCTGGTATTAGCACGGTCATAAGGAATGGCTTCAATGATTGAAAAACGCGGGCCGCAATGTGTGCAATTGGTTAAAGGGTAACGGTAACGGCGATTCTGTGGATCAAATATATCTTCCAGGCAATGCGTGCAAACAGCCGCGTCAGGAGTGACATTGGTTTGTATCGCATTGTGTTCACTGGGCGTAATGCTAAATTCTTCAGGTGCATCATCGACATGTATTATTGAGCGTTGAATATTATCGATACGTGCCAGTGGCGGTAAATTGTTTTTTAGCTCGTTGATAAAATAATTGATGGTTTTGCTTTTTCCCCAGAGATGAATGACAACACCCTGGCCATCGTTATAAACATGTCCTTTTAATGCCGCTGCATTGGCTATGCGCCAAACAGTAGGGCGAAAACCAACGCCTTGAACGATGCCTGACACGCGTACTGCTTCGCCGACAAAAGAATCATCGGCTTTTTGTTTAACGGCAGCTTGAATATTTTTGGCAGGTTTATTCATCGGGAGTCTATTGGACGGCTAATTTCCATAAGCTAACGCGGTTGTTACCCGAGTCAGCGATGACGATGGTATCGCCCATCGTTTGTAAGCCGTAGGGCCAGCAAAAACTATCAGCACAGGGCGGTAACCAGCGGTTATCACCTTTATCATGAAAGTTTGCCTGACCGCTGAGTGCACGCGCTTCAGCGCCCGTGGCTAAATCCTCGATGTGCCAGCCGAGTATTCGTGAGCTGGCGGTATCGGCTACGATTAACCAGTCATTAACCGTAGCCAATGCATAAGGCATGTTTAAGGTGTATGCGCGTGGCCAATACAATGATTGATTGTGATCTACTAAATCAGTGTTGTTTTGTCCGAGTACATAATCACAGTCGATGCCATTTTTATCCGGAATGCCTTTCCAGATCATGATGCGATTATTGCCCGCATCGGATACGCATAAGTGGCCATGCCACATTGCAATGCCATGTGGCCAGCGCATACTCATTGCACTCGGATCGTTGCCGGCATTTTCGTCGCGATTTTTGAAGTTAATCTGGCCGAGTACAACGTCTGCATCTTGACCGTTTTGGGTTGGCATGCCTTTCCAGATTAAAACGCGACGGTTTTCAGCATCAGCAACAAATAAATGATCGTCTATCCAGGCGACGCCATAAGGCCAATGCATGCTGTTTGCTGCGGCATGGTCTTTACCGTGATTCGCTTCGTTACTTAAAAAGTCGTTTTGGCCTAGAACAATATCTGCCGGTACGTTGTTGTCTTCCGGTAACGTTTTCCATATTAATATGCGGTGGTTCCAGGCATCGGCAACCGCCATACCCTCTCCGCAGGCGCAAATGCCAGTCGGTACATTGACTGAGAAGGCAGACACATCTACTTTGCCATTGCGGCCTTCAGAGTAAAAATCTTTTTGACCAATCACCCAGTCAGCAGGTGTGGTGTCATCTGTTGGGGTCTTTTTCCAGCCTAATAAACGATGGTGGCCGGTATCACAAATCCATAGTGGCCCATCAGTCCCCATGATTGCGCCACCGCGAGGACCAAAACAGGTTTTTTTATCGGGCTTAACACTCGTTGTTATTATTGGAGGCAGGCGGTCACCGCCGAGAATAGAAAAGGGTTCAGCTTCAAGTAATGCCTGATGCGGTACTAGCCTGGCTTCTGCAACTCTTAATGAAGGGTCGGGCGCAACCTTCATGGTAATTTTTTTTACATTCGCAGATTTTGCGTTGGATTTTTTTGAATCTTTAGGTAAATTTTCTGCTTGTGCGCTCATGATAATTTTACTTCCACTTTGTCACCAGTGACGCGCACTGCATGGGTGTGCAATTGCACTTCGGGGGCGGTTAAACATTCGCCCGTTTCTAGTGAGTATTCGAAGGCGTGGTGTGGGCATATAAGAATACCTTCGTTGACTTCACCCATATCCAGTGGCATACCCATATGCGCGCAGGAATTTTCATAACAGGTGACTTTGTTATCGAAACGGCTTAACAACACTTCATTGCTGCCAACGGTTGCTACTTTAATTTGACCTTCGGGAATGCTGTCGAGTTTGCAGACAAACACCCAACCAGCATCTTCGCTACGCGCAAAAGGACTAACAAAATTGACTTTCACACCATCAACAGGCGCAGCCGTTACGCCGCCTTTTGCTTTTTTAATGGTGGTAATTTCCGGGCAGTATTCCTTGATGGCTTTTTCAACACCTTCGGATAAGGTTAAGGCAGAAGCAGGGCAGCCATCACAGGCACCCAGTAAACGAATAATAACCGTTTCCGGTTGTATGATTTCAACCAGTTCAACATTGCCACCATGGCTTTCAAGATACGGTCTTACCGAATCCAGCGCGTCTTCCACACGTTCGTGCAAAGTGGCTTTGAGAATACCGTGGTAGCGAAGCACGGCATACACAACTTCATCACCGACAGCTTCTTTTAAAACAGCCAGCGCAGCGGGTTCAGCTTTTAATGCACGTATCAAACGGCTAAACGCTTCCTTGTTTAAATCATCATGCGCCTGCTTTAACGCCTGCAAGGTATTTTGTTGTTGCTCATCCCAGTCGACTGTTAAAGATTCCAGCGATTGAATATCTTTTAGTAAACCATCCAGTTCGACAACGTTCGCTTCACTCATGGTTTCGGCTGTTGCTGACATAAAAGTCTCCAGTAAAATTCAGTAGAATTTTAGTCGATTACGCGTATTTCAAATCTTTAAACAAGTACGGTTGTATTGCACCGGAAATAAGACTGGCAATAACAATGGCCATCCATAAGGCAAGCCCAGCTTTTACAGCGGCAATGACAATAACTGCAGCTATCACCATACCGATGACTGCTTGTTTAATGACGTGACCTAAATCTTGAAATAATCGACCTTTCCAGAAAAGGATAATTGAATTGATAACCATATCTAACATGTGATTTTCTCCTGATTGTTTTTAAATAAAAACAGTCTAAATAAATAGCAAAATGATAAGTGCGATTAATACCCCAGGGGCCGCGGCCATTGGGCCAAAGAAGCAGCCCATCATTGCTGCCAGTTCATAGCCCATGTGTTTGCCGCCGACGATCATGCCGCCTACTGCACCACCGATAGCGCCGATAACAAGCGCAATGATGTACCACAAGATGCCTGTTATTAGCGTTATCTCACCTGCCATTAAAGAATTAATGATTTCTTCCACGATTATGTCCTCTCTATTAATTTAGTTTTTGTTAGTTTATGTTTTATTAAATGCGTGTTTCACCAAAACCTTTTCCACCACGTGAACCTGCCTGTCCGGTACCAATGTCTGCTTCAAGTTCTTCCAGCGTTTCATTGATAACGCTGACTTTTGCCATGTCGCCATGCTGGTTGAATATATCGTTGGCTTCTCTGTATAAATCTCGAGCCTGTCTTAATCTGTCGCGATTACCCTCGTCCGGTTTTTCTAAATCATCTGGCAAATTGCACAGGCAATTGGCTTTATTGCAGATAGTGTTTGCGTATTCGTATGGCGTGTCGTGAACAGTGCGCACCTTGAGTGCTTCGTCGTAAGCCTCCAGTGCGCGTAAATTATTTTCTACCGCATGACTACTGGAAGCGTATTGCAAGGCGTTGCCTAAATTATTTTGTAGCATGGCGTATTCAGTTGGTTGCTCGATAAACGTGATTACTTTTAAGGCTTCCTGAAAAGATTGTACTGCCATGGCTTCACGCATTTTTGCACGCTCATCACTCATCGGGATGGAGAGATAAACCGTTGCTAGATTATTGTGCAAGATGGCGTATTCGGTAGGGTAAGCAGTGCGAGTGAAAACTTTTAATGCGCGTTGGTAAGCTTTTATTGATTCAGTAATCGGCACCGCATGCATACCGGCGAGTGATTGCAGTACCAGACCTAGATTCATTTCAGCCTCGGCGGCTTCTTCTGCTGTGCCTGCCTGGTTCAATACCGGTAGTGCAGTTTCAAATTCAGCCTGCGCCTTGAAGAGGTAATCGGTACTGTCATCGGGAATGGCCTGCAGAGCCGTGCCTTTTCTGGCGTGTGTTCTAGCGGCGAGCAAGGCTTCACTCTCAGGGCAAAGTTCAAGTGCTTTATCGTACAGGGTAACGGCATTAAGCAATTGTTGCGGTGATTTGGGTTTTTGTTGCAGCCCGGTTGCAATCTGGATAAGCAGGTCCACTTTTTCATTGGCGCTGATGTTTTCTTCTTCAATCGCTAAAAGTGCCTGATTAAACTCGTGTTCCGGTAAATTATCCGCCACTTTAACGCCCCTTTGGTTAATTTAAGCCAACCCTTTTGGTTGCTTTTATTGATCTATGTCAAGAAGAGTAACCGACATCAACAAAAATTGTCAAGTTATATTTCAATATGCAAATTAAGTATGCATTAATATTGGATTATTAAAATGTATAGAAATATTATTTGCTTTATGTAAACTTTATATGCATACTCGTGACGATGAACGGTGAATCAACAATTATTATCTCTGGTTACACATCAAAAGAAGCGGTCGCGTTGCACCGCACTTTGAGTAAGCATTACGCTATTAATACGATTGATGATGTTGATGAAGTGTTGTTATTGCTAGACAGCGAAGACATTGATTTACTGCTGTGCAAGCACACTGCAGGACAATTTGATGCGCTTGAACTGTTGCACAAAACGCGAATATCACACCCCGAAGTCGTACGCCTGCTCGCGGGAAACCTCAGTAGTGAAGAGATGAGTAAAGCCACTGAGGCAGCGGCGATATACCAATTCGTGTCAGCTGACTGGTCAGCGATTCAAATTGAGTTATTGGTTAACCGGGCGCTGGAAAACAGAGAATTATCTTATCGTCATCGGCATTTGAGTCGCGATTTAAAAATGACTGAAGATGTTTTAAGAAAGCATCAGAGCCAGAATGAAGAGGATACGCACTCCCAATTTGAAAAGTTGATTTATTGCAGCGCAAACATGGCATCACTGTGCAATCAAGCCAAAAAAGCCTCAATTACCAACCTGCCTATTCTTATACAAGGGGAAACCGGCACGGGTAAGGAATTAATGGCTAGAGGTATTCACTACAATAGTAATAGAAGTGAACAACCATTATTGGTTCATAACTGCGGTGGTATGTCAGATGAATTACTGCATTCAGAATTATTTGGCCACAAGCGTGGCGCCTTTACCGGTGCGATTAGTGATCGCATGGGGTTATTTCCTGCCGCTGATGGCGGCACGGTTTTTCTCGATGAAATTGCTGATGTGTCCCCGACCTTTCAGGTCAGTTTATTGCGATTTTTACAGGAAGGTGAAGTTAAACCATTAGGCAGCGATAAGATTATCAAATGTGACGTGCGTGTTATTGCAGCCTGTAATCAACCGCTGGATGTGCTTATTAGTAACGGAGAATTCAGGCAGGATTTATATTATCGATTAAATGGTTTTCAGTTAAATATACCGCCATTACGAAAACGCATAGAAGATGTCGAAGTATTAACTGAGTTTCTGGTTAAAAAGTTTTCTACTGAAACTAATCGAACCATTCTGGGRGTTTCGCCGGGCGTTATGGAGCAATTTTTGTTATACAGTTGGCCGGGTAATGTGCGTGAATTAGAAAATGAAATAAAACGCATGATAGCGCTTTCTGATAATGCTACATTTATTACAGAGGCARCACTGTCACCACATATTGCTTCATTGAAACCAAAAATTAAATCGAAGAGTATCGATTATTCACTTGATGGTATTACCCTTAAAGAAAAAGTTGAACAAATGGAATCAAAAATTATTATTGAAACGCTAGAACGACTACGATGGAACCAGAGTAAAGCAGCAAAAGAACTGGGTTTATCACGTGTCGGCTTATCCAACAAAATTAAACGATACCGTCTCGGTGAGCAAATTGCTGTGGCGTAAAATCCATGTCGAACTCTGGTGATAAGAAAAATAACGGCACGGGTAAAAGCCGTTCAGATGATTCTGCACATTCAGTCGTCTCGTTTCCGCAATCAAGAACAAAACCAAAAACCAGTCAGCAGGCGCCGCGCGAGTTAGGTTTATCTAAACTTGCACAAAAGTTAAAGGCKACTGCTAGCCTGAAAGGACATTGGTGCAGTCGGTGTAATGGCATCTGGTACGGGTATGGCGGCGAATGTGAATGTCCTGTATGTGGAAATCGAAACGGTTAGTGGCTACTCTCCGCGTGACATAGGGCGCTTCTGGCCTGTTTAGTAATAGGCGTTGGTATCACATACATTTTCTAGCCGTTTGCCAGAGGTTTGTTTTATGAAACAACCGAATGCACTAATGGTATAGCTGTAAGCATAAGCAGGCTATTACACTTTATGGCCCCTGTTTAGGTGTCCCCGCCAGAAGTTAGCCGCCTTAATTGGCCGTTGTTATGAGCTATTATAATGGCAAGTATGATCGCTCTATAAAAGCCGGTTAATAAAAACATTAGTACATTAGAATTTTCACAATTAATGTTGAAGATGCAAATCATGTATACATGGCATGTTGCATACTTTGTATGCTTTCAGCGATAAACAAGCCATGTATTCATTCACTTTAATTTCTAACCAACTGTTAAATAAGCTTATTGTTTTTTTGGCACAGATGTTGCTCTTAATTATTCAATCAACCATTTGGTGTTGTATATAAATTTTAATTAGGAGGATGACAATGGCTAATATTCTATGGTTACAGGGTGGCGCATGTTCTGGCAACACCATGTCTTTTCTAAACGCAGAAGAACCCAGTGCCTGTGATCTGGTAACAGATTTTGGTATGAATATTCTTTGGCAGCCATCACTTGGTGTCGAGCTTGGCGATGATGTGAAAAATATTTTAAAAAATTGTATCTCTGGCGAGACTAAGCTGGATATATTTGTATTCGAAGGCTCGGTTGTCAATGCACCTAATGGATCCGGTGAATGGAATCGGTTCTGTGGTCGTCCAATGAAAGAATGGGTGCGTGAATTATGCGATGCCGCTGATTTCGTTGTTGCACTTGGTGACTGTGCTACCTGGGGTGGTATTCCTGCTACCGCACCTAATCCTTCTGAATCTGAAGGATTGCAGTTCCTGAAACGTGCAAATGGCGGTTTCCTCGGTGCTGACTTTAAGGGCAAGGCAGGCTTACCTGTCATCAATATTCCAGGTTGTCCTGCGCATCCGGATTGGGTGACGCAAATACTGGTTGCTATCGCAACGGGCCGTGCAGGTGATTTGGCACTGGATGAATTCCAGCGACCAAAAACTTTCTTCCAAAGCTTTACTCAAACTGGTTGTACTCGAAACATGCACTTTGCTTACAAAGTGTCTACAACTGAATTTGGTCAGCGCAAAGGCTGTTTGTTCTATGACCTCGGTTGCCGTGGTCCAATGACGCATTCGCCTTGTAACCGCATTTTGTGGAACCGTGTTTCATCGAAAACACGTGCCGGTATGCCATGTCTTGGTTGTACCGAACCAGAATTCCCATTCTTTGATTTAGCACCGGGAACCGTATTTAAAACTCAGACCGTGATGGGTGTGCCAAAAGATCTACCAACAGGTGTAGATAAAAAAGGTTACATCAAACTGACTGGTGCCGCGAAAGCTGCAATGCCAGCATGGGCTGAACAAGACATATTCGTCGTTTAAAGGGGGACATAAAAAATGTCACAAGTACAAACATTAGACATCTCACCAGTTGGTCGCGTTGAAGGTGACCTCGACGTTCGTGTCGATATTGAAGATGGTGTAGTAACCAATGCCTGGACCTCAGCAGAGTTGTTCAGGGGATTCGAAATTATTTTAAGAGACAAAGATCCGCAAGCAGGTCTGGTGGTAACGCCGCGTGCATGTGGTATTTGCGGTGCGTCACATTTAACCTGTGCTGCATGGGCGCTGGATACGGCATGGGGTACGGAAGTACCGCGTAATGCCATTATTGCTCGTAATCTTGGTCAATTAGCTGAAAGTTTACAAAGTTTACCGCGACATCATTATGGTTTGTTCATGATTGATATGTGTAACAAAAACTATAAAAACAGCCCATTTTATGAAGAAGCAGTAAAACGTTGGGCGCCGTTTACAGGTACCAATTACGAACTTGGCGTCACCATTTCGGGTCGTCCAGTAGAAATCTACGCGATGTTAGGTGGTCAGTGGCCGCATTCAAGTTTCATGGTGCCGGGTGGCGTCATGTGTTCGCCTACATTAACCGATGTGACACGTTCATGGGGTATTCTTGAGCATTTCCGTACTAACTGGATAGAGCCAATGTGGTTAGGTTGTTCATTAGAGCGTTACGAAGAAATACAAACCTATGATGATTTCATGGCATGGTTAGATGAAAAGCCAGAACATGCAAACTCAGATTTGGGCATGATGTGGCGCATGGGCTGTGATATTGGTCTGGATAAATACGGTAAAGGTTTGGATAAATTTATTTCCTGGGGTTACTTGCCTCACGAAGAAAAATACAACAAACCGACTATCGACAGCAGAAACCAGTCTATACAAATGCCGAGTGGTGTTTTTGATGGCGCAACGGGCACACATAAACACATGGATCAGGCGAAGACGCGTGAAGATGTTACCCATGCGTGGTATGACGAAGGCGGTGGTGCAAAACATCCGTTTGATCGTACAACTAAACCAATATCCAATAATGAGCATGATTTTGAGAAAAACTATTCATGGTCAACAGCAACCGTACATGAAGAAAACGGTCATCTTGAAGCAGGTCCACTCGCACGTGAATTAATTTACGGTGGCGACCACATGGAAGATTTTCAATACAAAGATGGCTTGGTGTTAGATATGTATAAGAAGATGGGTGGTGCAAATGTACTACTACGTCATTTTGCACGTATGCATGAAGTTAAGTACATCTATCGTCAAATCGAGCGTTGCTTGCGAGAGTTACGTCTTGATGAGCCTTTCTACATTAAACCAAAAGAGCAGGATGGTCAGGGCTGGGGTGCAACTGAAGCGATTCGTGGCGCACTGTGTCACTGGATTGAAGTGGAAGGTGGCAAGATTAAAAACTATCAAATCATTGCACCGACAACCTGGAATGTAGGTCCGCGTGATGAATCAGAAGAGCGTGGCCCAATTGAAGAAGCTTTGATTGGTACACCGATAGCCGATCCATCGGATCCTGTTGAAGTGGGCCATGTGGCTCGATCTTATGACTCATGTCTGGTATGTACTGTGCATGCACATGATGCGAAGACAGGCGAAGAGCTGTCGCGCTTTAAAACTTCTTAGAAGTTTTTTTAAGGGGTGTCGGTGATTATGTTTACATAGTACCGACACCTTTTTTTTATAATAATTAAAAACTATGAGGTGTTATCGTGAGTAATGATGACGACGCGTTACGTGATCGAATTGGTCGCTTAATGGCGAATGGCCTGGTGACTAAAACCGAACCCTTTCCAGAAAACAATATTGAGTTTGAAAAAGTTCTTGACGAGTTAAGGGATGTTGCTCCTGATTCATTGGAGGAAAAGCTTATTATTTCTGGTTTTGTTGATAAGCCCTACGGTGAAGACGAACAGCGCTGTCTTGAATGTATGTATTATTTAGTACACAGAAAATGGTGTGATTTACCTGAACTGGCGGTACCTGTTGAAGCTGAATGGTGGTGCAGGTTGTGGAGAATTTAATCCGGAAAATTTTGGGTATGTAATATGAGTGAAAGTGATGGCGAAAATATTTCTCCTGAACAAGTAGCCGCTGATGATTCTTTGCGAATTGTTCTTGAAGATAATTTAAGTAATGGTTTAAAAACTGAAGTCGAGCCGCGTGCTTATAGCAGTGAAGAAGTGAACGAACTAGTGGCACGGTTACAAACACTTGATGAAGAGGATTACAGCAATAAGTTAGTTTACGCGGGTTTTACATTGCAAGCTTATAACCCGGGTGATGACGAGGAAGACGATCAGGCATGTGAAACCTGTATGTACTATCTGGTGCATAGAAAATATTGYGAACTCCCCGAATTAATGTTGCCTGTTGAGGAAAGTTGGTCTTGCCGTCTCTGGCGTATCTAGTTTAATAATGTGAAGTATAATTTTGTTCGATTATTTTAATCACGCATAAGTACTGATGTTGACGTTTAATCTTATAGTAAAGGCGTATTGATGTTTCAAGAACAATTAAAAGCAGCGTTCGAAAACGAACGTGATCTGGTCGCGCAAGAGTGTGGGAAAGCAGACTATGTTGCATTAAATGCTGCAACAGTTAATTTTTATAAACGCCTGGATGAAACAATAACGGGGGCATCTGTTCATGTCGAACAAGGGGTCCAGTGTAAAAAAGGTTGTTCTTACTGTTGTTTCTTCAGAGTTGATGTAAGTGCGAATGAAGTCTTTGCCATTAGTGACTATATGAAAAAAACATTAAGCGGTGAAGAATTTGAACACCAGCTTGAAAGAGCAAAAGACAATAAGACAAAGCTGGCAATGCTGTCACAATCTAAACGTATAGTCACTAATGTTGCTTGCCCGTTACTGGTTGATAATGCCTGCAGTGTTTATGCAATGCGGCCGGCAATGTGTCGAAAAATTCATTCGACGAATGTCGATGCGTGTAAACATTCGTTTGATAATCCTGAAGATAGCAATATCGAAAATGCAGAACATCCGGTGCTGGCTGCGATAACCATGACTATGCTTACTGCGGCTAGAGACGGGTTTAAATCGCATAAGCTAGATGACACAGTATACGATTTGAGTGAGGTGCTGATACATGCGCTGGAAGATGGCAAATACAAGAAAAGATGGTTGAATGGTAAAAAAGCATTCCCTTGAAATTATTTACTTATTTTTAAAAGTTTAAAACTATCGGTAAATTTTAAACATATAGCGATTGCTATTATTTGTAGGTGTGGAGTTGTAAATGTTGTCCATCATTGGTTGCGGTAATTCAAATAGACAAGATGACGGCGCGGGCGTTTATGTCGCGCAAACACTTATATCGCAATTACATGAGTGCTCATACGATAATGTTCAGGTATTTGATGCAGGCACGTCGGGCATGGACATCATGTTTCAGGCTCGTGGTAGTGATGCCTTAATTATTATTGATGCCAACCAAAGTAATTCTGAAGCGGGTACGATATTTGAAGTGCCAGGTAAGGAGCTGGAAAATATCCCGGAACCGAGTTACAACTTACATGACTTTAGGTGGGACAATGCGCTCTACGCCGGTCGTCGTATTTATAAAGATGAGTTCCCTGAGGACATCAATGTCTTTTTGATTGAAGCAGAAGGTCTTGACCTGGGTATAGGTCTGTCGGATAAAGTACAAAAATCTGCTGATCGTGTAGTGGAATTAGTAATGGATCATATTAAAAAATATGTAGCGCAACTATGAAACAAATGCTACTTAAAAATGGCAACTTATACCTCGATAGTGCGCTGTACGAGACCTACTTTAGCGCTATTAATTCTGTTGTGTTATTGAAAAAAGATGCCATCTTTTTACTCATGCCAGTGCAGCAAGCGGGTGGTGGGTTGTTGTTTAAAATTAAAAATGCGAAAGGTGATCGAATCGTTCATGCGATTGAATTCTTTCAACAGCATGGTATTGAAGTAGAAGAAGAAAAAGTATTAGAGGTGGAATGGAGTGCAGAACTGTCTGCATTAACATTTACCGTTACCTGATTACAGTTGTCTGATTATATAAGAGAAGCCTATGAATTTAGATAGAGTCAGTTCTGGAAAAAATGTACCCAATGAGGTCAATGTGGTTATTGAGATTCCATCTCATGCTGATCCAGTGAAATATGAACTGGACAAAGAAACCGGCGCCATGTTTGTCGACCGTTTTATGTCAACGGCGATGCATTATCCTTGTAACTATGGTTACGTGCCACATACACTTTCAAAAGATGGCGATCCCGTTGACGTTTTAGTGCTTTCACCTGTGCCATTGATTTCAGGCTCTGTCATTGTCTGCCGTCCGGTAGGAGTTTTATTGATGGCGGATGAAGCCGGTGATGATGCAAAAGTCTTAGCCGTGCCGATTGATAAGTTAAGTAAGGATTATCGTAAAGTGAATACTTATAGAGACTTACCAGAAACTTTATTGAATCAGATATCCCACTTTTTTGAACACTACAAAGATCTTGATGAAGGCAAATGGGTTCGCATTGAAGGTTGGGGTGGTGTTGATGAAGCCAGGCAGGAAATTTTAGACAGTTTAAAATTGTATCAAGAGGCACCTGAAAAACCCAATTTCTAGCGTGACATCATATTAGAGTATCGATTATGAGTGAAAGTACGACAAATCAAGATCATGATATTTCRYCAGGTGATGCAGTTACCTTYCATCCCAACGAAATAGTTGCGACGGTGATAATGACGCGTGTTTCAGAATATTTCGGTTTTTTCGTATTTGCTATTGCCTGTGCGYTGGTTTTYCCCAAAGTRTYYTTCCCCAATTATGACTTAATCACGGGAACCTTGATTTCTTTTGGTGTTTTTTCGCTGGCGTTTATCGCACGCCCATTTTCACGATTAATCTTTGGGCCTCTCGATAAAAAAGTCGGCAGTGGCGCGAGAATTACGGTGGCAATGTTTTTGCTCGGTGCGTCGACTATCATCGTTGGTTTTATTCCCGGTTACGCTGACATAGGTATCGTCGCRCCGATACTGCTTTGTGTCGCCCGCATCGGACAGGGCCTTGGTCTCGGTGGTGCTTCAGAAGGGCTGCCTATCGTGATGATGCTAAACGCACCAAAACGTAAAAGGAGTTGGTATGCCATGGTACCGCAGCTTGGTGGYCCTATTGGTTTTGCCATTGCAGCATCAATTTATTATGTGTTGACCCATTACTTAACCCCTGAAGAGTTTATCGACTGGGGCTGGCGTTTCCCCTTCATGGTTGTATTGTCTCTGCAAGTGGTTGCCTTGTTTTCACGCTTGCGCCTGCTTGATACGCCGGARTATAAAAATGCGGTTAARCAACACTTTTTGCGCAGTAAACCCGTGTTGGAGGTGGTAAAAAATCACTGGCCACAAGTCTTGCTTGGCACATATTTACCGCTTGCCTCTTATACCTTGTTTCACATGGTTGCTATTTTCCCACTGGGTTACATTAAGTTGTATCCCGTAATGACCGTTCCTGATTTGTTATTCATGCAAACAGTCGGTGCGGTTTTGGCGACAATAACCTGTGTTATGTCAGGCCTGCTGGCAGATCACTTTGGTCGCGTACGTTTCCTTATCGTGGTCACTTTGATGGTTGGCGTGCTTAGTTTTTTCATCGAAGGCTTATTGGAAAATGCCTGGATTTTTGTGTTGATTGGTTTTGTTTTGCTCGGGCTTTGTTTTGGCCAATCGGGTGGTACCTTGCCACATCAATTCAAGCCTGAATACCGCTTTACCGGGGTTTCATTAAGTACCGATTTTGGCTGGTTATTCGGCGCTGCTTTTGCACCAATTATCGGGCTTGGTCTGACGGTTTGGCTTGGGCTCGAATTTGCGGGTTATTACCTGTTGTCCGGTGTACTTGCCACCTTATTAGCGCTTTTCATCGCCGATAAAACAAAAAATAAAGATGAGTAAGCAATTAATAATTTTTTTGATGCTGAGTCATGGCTGGCAAAAAAATATAGCTCGAACCGCGCACGTTGAGGGTCTATCAATATGAGGATAATCCTGCAGCTATTGAAGAATCGATTTTTTCATGGTTTGAATATTTTGCTGTGGCTACTTGTTTTGCCAGGTTGCGACTGGGTGGTGATGAATCCATCGGGTGACATAGCGGTACAAGAGGCATTTTTGATAATAATTTCTACATTGCTAATGCTTATTGTTATTGTGCCGGTCATCATTATGACTGTCTATTTTGCCTGGAAATACCGCTCGTCCAATCGTGATGCTGAGTACGACCCTGGCTGGCATCACTCCGCCACGCTTGAAACGATTATCTGGACTGCACCGTTAGCTATTATTCTAGTGTTGAGTGGTTTAACTTTTGTGGCAACACACCGGCTAGATCCTTATATGCCCATAAGTCGCATCAGTGCAGATAAACCACTGGATGAAAATGTTGAAACCCTGGTTATCGAGGTGGTGGCGTTGGACTGGAAGTGGTTATTTCTGTACCCCGAGCAGGGCATTGCGACRGTTAATGAACTAGCTGCGCCGATTGATCGGCCAATCCAGTTCAAGATTACTTCGGGTTCGGTGATGAATTCATTTTATATTCCTGCGCTTGCCGGACAGATTTATGCGATGGCAGGTATGCAAACCCAGATGCATGCAGTGATTAATGAAGCGGGTGTATTCGATGGCTTTTCGGCAAATTACAGTGGTCATGGATTTTCACAGATGCGTTTTAAATTTCATGGTGTCGATGATAAAGGTTTCGATGACTGGRTAGCGAAAGTGAGTGCTTCTGAAAAATCGCTGGGCAGACAATCTTTTTTAGCGCTGGAGAAAAAAACCATTGCTCATCCGGTTGAATACTATGCAAATGTTGAACAAGAACTTTTCCACAAGATTCTAAACCGTTGCGTCGTGCCAGACACGATATGCATGGATGAACATATGCGAAGAGATAAGCATGGTTCTAATCACATGACAAAAGTCGCGGGAGATAAATAACTATGGCTAAGGATTRCGCAGCAATTTACGCCGATGACCGCTGGTCTCCCTTGTTCGGGAAGTTGTCATGGGATGTTAYTCCTTATTACGAGCCCATTCTAGTTGCAACTTTCATAGCTGTTGTTTTGGCTGGCGGCGCCGTCTTTGGTTTTATAACCTATAAAAAACTCTGGGGCTATCTGTGGCATGAATGGTTCACCAGCATAGACCATAAAAAGATTGGCATTATGTACTTCATTCTTGGCATGGTTATGTTGCTGCGTGGATTTGCGGATGCGATTTTAATGCGCGCGCATCAATCGATGGCGTCAAGTGGTAGTGAGGGTTTTCTTAACGCGCATCATTATGATCAGATATTTACCGCGCACGGCATGATTATGATCTTTTTTGTTGCCATGCCATTTGTAACAGGTTTAATGAATTATCTGGTGCCGCTGCAAATCGGGGCGCGTGATGTTGCTTTTCCGTTTCTCAATAACTTCAGTTTCTGGATGACCGTAGGCGGTGCGATTCTGGTTAATGTTTCGCTATTTATTGGTGAGTTTGGTCAGACCGGGTGGCTGGCATATCCGCCACTAGCGGGGATTCAGTTTAGTCCCAGTGTCGGCGTGGATTATTATATATGGGCATTACAGATAGCCGGTATCGGGACAACCTTGTCCGGTATTAACCTGCTGGTCACTATTGTCAAAATGCGAGCACCGGGCATGACGCTGATGAAAATGCCGGTGTTCACCTGGACAGCATTGTCAACTAATGTGTTGATTGTTGCTTCATTTCCGGTGCTGACAGCGGTGCTTGCACTATTAACACTTGATCGCTACCTTGGAACACATTTTTTTACCAACGATGGTGGCGGCAACATAATGCTGTACGTCAATTTAATCTGGATATGGGGACACCCGGAGGTTTATATCCTGATTTTGCCACTTTTCGGTGTTTTTTCTGAAGTGGTTGCAACCCATTGTCGCAAGCAAATTTTCGGTTACACCTCGATGGTCTACGCCATTGTGGTGATAACAATTTTGTCTTACATTGTCTGGTTGCATCATTTCTTCACCATGGGGTCGGGGGCAAGTGTCAACGCTTTCTTTGGCATCATGACGATGATTATTTCGATTCCGACCGGTGCTAAGATATTTAACTGGTTGTTCACTATGTATAAGGGGCGCATTACTTACGAGTTGCCGATGATGTGGACTATTGCCTTTATTATTACTTTCGTTATTGGTGGTATGACAGGTGTGTTACTGGCAGTACCTCCGGCAGATTTTGTGTTGCACAACAGTCTGTTTCTGGTAGCACATTTCCACAATGTCATCATCGGTGGCGTTGTGTTCGGTGTGTTTGCCGGGATTAACTTCTGGTATCCAAAAGCGTTCGGCTACCGCCTTGATGTGTTCTGGGGAAAGGTCTCTTTCTGGGGCTGGGTAATTGGTTTTTATCTGGCATTTATGCCGCTTTATGCGCTTGGTCTGATGGGCGTGACCCGGCGACTGAGCCAGTTTCCTGACGAGACGCTCAGTGCCTATTTCCATATGGCCTCGGTTGGTGCTGTGTTTATCGCCGTCGGTATTATTGCATTTTTCATACAACTGTATGTCAGTTATCAGAAGCGTGATGAGTTACGCGATGACAGCGGCGACCCATGGAATGGTGATGGTCGAACGCTTGAATGGTCAACTTCGTCGCCACCACCGCAATATAACTTTGCGTTTACACCACGTGTGCATGAATTTGATACCTGGTGGGATATGAAGCAGCGTGGTTACCAGCGACCTGCCGAAGGTTTTAAAGCCATCCACATGCCAAAAAATACTGGTGCCGGAATTTTGCTTGCCATGCTTAGTACGGTGATGGCTTTTGCGCTGGTTTGGCATATCTGGTGGTTGGCGGGTGCTTCTTTCTTTAGTGTTGTGCTGGCTTCTATTATTCATACCTTTAATTATGATAGAGAATTTTATATTCCGGTCGAAGAAGTAATCGCCACCGAAAACGAACGTAGCGAATTGCTTGCCAGGAGTAGTCAGGCATGAGCAGCTTAGACACAAGCGCCAATCAGGCTGATGAAAAGGTGAAATTTTATATGGAAGAAGAGCCACATCAGGCGCAGGGTACGCTGCTTGGGTTCTGGATTTACCTGATGAGTGATTGCATGATTTTTGCAATCCTGTTCGCCACTCGTGCGGTGCTCGGATCGAACTATGTTGGTACGCCATTGCCCAGAGATGTGTTCGACATTGAACTGATTTTGGTGGCAACCTTTTGTCTGTTATTTTCTTCTATTACTTACGGCTTTGCTATTTTGCAGATGCAGCAGAATAAAATTAATGGCGCCTTGCTGTGGTTATCCATTACCGGTTTGTTAGGCGTAGCGTTTGTTGGTATTGAAGTATATGAGTTTATGCATTTAATGCAGTTGGGTGCGACGCCGCAATCCAGCGCTTCCTGGTCATCATTTTATGCGCTGGTTGGCACCCATGGTCTACATGTTTGTTTTGGACTGTTGTGGTTAATTGTGTTGATGGTGCAGATTAAAAAATTTGGTTTAACGGTTGCTAATCAGCGCCGTATGTTTTGTTTGAGTATGTTCTGGCATTTTCTTGATCTGATCTGGATCGGTGTATTCTCATTAGTGTATTTAACCGGAGTTATCTTATGAGTGCGAATGAACAAACGGAGCAACATGTTGAAGGTGCGCCACATGCAAGTTTTCGTGAGTATGCGACAGGTTTCTGGCTGTCAGTGGTACTGACGATAATACCGTTCTGGTTAGTTATGGGTGATGTGCTGGACAGTGTGGGTTTAACGGTATTTTTTATTATTGCACTGGGTACGGTGCAAATGGTGGTGCACATGATTTATTTTTTGCACTTAAATGCAAAGTCAGAACAGGGCTGGATTTTAATTTCAGCGACCTTCACCGWCATGTTAGTTGTCRTTGCCATTGCTGGTTCGATGTGGATCATGTTCCATTTAAATAGCAATATGATGCCGACAATGGTGGACATCGGCAACGCACCTTAAAGATGTGGTAGCACTATGACTACATCGGATACGTATGTTAAGTCACCGCGAGAAAAATCCTGTTTAATAAACACGTTGATACTGACGGTAATAGCGGTAGTTATTTCAGGTCTGGTATTACTGGGAAACTGGCAACTTAGTCGCCTCGACTGGAAACTGGCATTAATTGACCGCATTGAAAGCCGTGTTTTTGCCACTCCGGTAGCTGCACCTACGATGGATAACTGGTCGGGTATTTCACAAGAGTCAGACGAATACCGACACGTTTATATTCATGGTTATTTTCAGCACGAACGCGAGACGCTGGTCTGGGCTTTAACTGAATATGGTAATGGTTACTGGGTGTTGACTCCAATAAAAACGACTACTGGCGAAACAGTTTTAATAAACCGTGGTTATGTGTCTGTTGAAAATGCCGATTCTGTTTTGCGTAGTGCGGGACAAATTGAAGGTGAAGTTCTGGTTACCGGACTGTTACGCATCAATGAGCCAGATGGAATAGCGCTGCGTAAAAATGATCCGCTGGCGGAGCATTGGTATTCACGCGATGTGAATGCGATAGCGCAGGCCAGACAGTTAAATAATGTTGCACCGTATTTTATTGATGCAGACAATAGCGTTAATCCCGGTGGTTTGCCAATTGGCGGCTTAACCCGAATTGAGTTTCGCAATGTGCATTTTATTTATGCAGTAACCTGGTATGGCATGGCATTGATACTTGCTGTAATGACATTACGTGTTGTCTGGCTTGAGCGCCGATAACCTGGCCAGTGGTGATTATGAATAAATGTTTTGTATCAGACTTGCATTATAAACATATATGCGACTACCAAAAACCGTAAGCAATAACAGGTAACAAGTATGGCTGAAATGAGTTATATCAGTGTCATTGAACGCTATCATGAATACAGAGAAGCCATTCGCGAGTTGCTGGCATCTCTTGTAACCGGTGTTGGTGATAAAAGATTGTGCGCGGATGACGCTGCACTGGCAGATGCCATTACTTCAATTTCTGAACACTACCCCTTTGTTGATCATATTTATCTTCTGGATAATAACGGTAAGCAAATTAGTCCTATCATCAATAAAGAAGGCAAGCCTGTGTCAGGCAAACACCATGAAGGCACGGACAGAAGTCAGCGTCCGTATTTCAAAAAAGCCAAAAAACATGGTTATGACGTTACCGTCAGTAAACCTTATTTTTCAAATATTGGGCGAAACTTGTGTGTGTCTGCGGTTGCTATCTGTGGCGATGCTGAAAAAATTTATCTGGTGGTGGATATTGATCTGCGAAAAATTATCGAATTTCTTATGGGAGACACTTTACGCGGACGATTTAATCCTTTGTTCAAGGCTGTTTACAGTTTAATTGCGATCGGTTTGTTTTCTATTGTTGGGGTATTACTGTTTTCCGCATATAGTGAAATCATAAGTATGTTTTCAGGCGTACATGATGGAGATGATTTTTACCTGAAACCTTTTCACGTAATTATATTTTTAACACTGGCACTGGCTGTTTTCGATTTAGGCAAGACCACAATTGAAGAAGAAGTGTTAATGCATAAAGATATTTTTCGGCATAGTTCGACACGGCGAACCATTACCCGTTTTATTGCAGCGATATTGATTGCAGTTTCGATAGAAGCGCTTTTATTGATGTTCAAGTCGGCACTGGGTGATGGTCAGAATATTATCGCAGCCGTCTGGATGATGTTTTCTGCCGTCGGATTATTAGTGGGTTTGGGTATCTATGTTTATCTTGGTGCGCGTGCAGAAGTGCATTTAAAAAGCATGTACGACATGGCGCAAAATCAGAAAGGCGATTAAAGATTAATAATCTTCACCGTGGGCATGAAAAAAATATCTATCTGGTAATTAAAAGGTACTCTTCCCATTATGATTTCAAATAACAGGCAGGCCATTTCAGTATTAAGCATGAGTACGATGGCGTTCTCGGCCTGTTTTGCTGTCTGGGTTATTTTTTCTATTATCGGCATTCCGATAAAGGCGTCGCTAGGGCTTAATGCAACCCAGTTCGGTTTACTGGTCGCCATGCCAATATTAAGCGGTTCGCTGTTACGCTTACCAGTCGGTATTTTGACCGATTGTTATGGTGGGCGAAGAGTTTTTTCACTTTTGCTTCTGTCAATGGTTATCCCGCTTTATTTGATTGGTTCGGCAACGCAGTACTGGCAGTTTCTTACTCTGGGATTGTTTGTAGGGGTTGCTGGGGCATCGTTTTCAGTGGGTGCGACCTATAGCGCAAAATGGTTCWCTCCTGTTCGTCGTGGACTGGCRATGAATGTTTTCGGTGCAGGTGATGCTGGCGCTGCGCTAACGTATTTTGCTGCACCGGCTTTACTGCTGATGTGGGGCTGGCAATCGGTACCGAAAATCTATGCGGTAGTAATGGTTCTTGTGCTCATCGTTTTCTGGCTGTTCACTTATGAAGACCCTGCGCATAAAAGCGCCTGCAATGTCAGCTTTAAAGAGCAGTTGAGATTATTACGTGATCCAAAGATATGGAAGTACTGTCAGTATTATTCACTTGTTTTTGGTGGTTTTGTTGGGCTGTCATTATGGATAACTCAATATTATGTCATCGAATACCAACTTGATTTAACCACGGCAGCCTTGCTCGCCAGTATATTTGTTTTACCTTCTGGTCTGGTTAGAGTACTGGGCGGATGGCTTTCTGAGAAATACGGTGCATACGTCGTTACCTGGGGTGTGATGTGGGTGAGTTGGGTATGCCTGTTTTTGTTGTCATACCCGCAGACTGCGATGACGATTAAAGTCATATCGGGTGAAGACTGGAACCTTGGTATCGGTCTTAATATCTGGGTATTTACCGCATTGTTATTCGTTTTAGGTATTTCATGGGGGCTGGGAAACGCATCGGTTTTTAAAGGCCTGGCTGACGAGTATCCGGATAATCTGGGTCTGGCCTGAATGGCACTAAGTTAAGCACCTGTAGCATGAGATAATAACATGTAATTTAATGCCTAAATGACACCATTATCTATGCAAAACACAACACCTTTATTTCCCGGTTTTCATCTTCAAACTCTTCGAAAAAAACCGCGCTCAGCGCAACAAATATTAGCGGATAAAATTCACCAACTAAAACAGAAATCATATAGTCAGCTTGGCGAATGCCTTGGTAAATTTATTCCAGATTATTTTCTCCAGCCTGCTGAATCAGGAGAGCATAGTCGTCAACGGTTGTTTAGCAAACACAATACATTTTGGGCGTTCTTTTCTCAAATTCTAGATGCTGATGGTGGTTGTAAAGAAGTTGTTAGAAAATTTCAAGCTGCCTCTGCAATGAAAGAAAAAACACTACCTTCATCATCTACCGCTGCCTATTGTCAGGCACGTAATAAATTATCTACTGATTGTCTTACTTCAATATTTAAGCACACAACTGAACAACTTCAAGCTATGTCTGACGCCAAAAGGTTTCACAATCGACGAGTTGTCGTTGTTGATGGTACAGGTGTGAGTATGCCAGACACAGACAAGAACCAAGAAATATGGCCTCAGCAAGCTTTACAAAAACCGGGCTGCGGTTTTCCACAAGCGTCAATCTGCGCCTGTTTTTGTTTACACACAGGAGCCATGCTCAGTTATGAAATTGGCAACAAGAAAAGTAGCGAATTACCCATGCTAAGAAAACAGTGGAGCACCTTTAAAGCAGGCGACATTTTCCTTGGAGACAAGGGTTTTTGCAGCTTTTATGACCTACATAGCTTTAAAGAAATGGGTGTTGACTCTGTCATTACATTGGCTAGACGAAAGCCAGTTACTGCGGCTGATGCGTGCAAGGTGTTGGGCGAAAATGATTTTCTCATCCATTGGAAAAAACCTGTGAAATCAAGTTATCCTCATTCAAACTGGGATGATCTGCCTGATAATTTTTTACTGAGACAAATTAAAATAACAATCGATCAGCCAGGGTTTAGATCAACCGAATTTCACATTATTACAACATTGTTAGATGCCGTGAAATACCCTGCTCATGATATTGCGAATCTCTATTTCCAACGCTGGGACGTTGAGCTAAATTTTAGAGATTTGAAAACGACAATGGGTATGGATATATTGCGTTGTAAAACACCGAGTATGGTGCGCAAGGAAATACTCATGTATTTTATTGCTTATAATTGTATCCGTAGTTTAATGCTGGAAGCCGCTAGAAAAAACAAAACTGACAGTCGCCGCGTTAGTTTTAAAGCAAGTTTACAAGCACTAAGACAGTGGGAGCCATTGATAAACCAAACCAGAAATATCAAATCGCATGTATATCGATTAATGAATTATTTATATGAAGCGATTGCAAAAAACATAATAAAAGAACGGCCTGGAAGAAGTGAGCCGCGTGCGGTAAAAAGACGCCCCAAATCTTACCAGTTATTGACTGCTCCGCGACATGAAATGAGAGTCACACCACATCGAGGCAGAGTTTATGCAAAACAGGCTTAACTTAGTGCCATTCGGGTCAGTACACAGTTTCCGCTAATATTAGAAACAACTGTGCTCTGACCCCAGTTTCTTGTATTTCAGCCCAGTTCCTTTGCAAAGAATACGGCGGCCTTTTTTAGGATTTCATTTTCCTC
>NVWZ01000008.1 GCA_002746365.1 Thiotrichaceae bacterium | reverse complement strand
TGTATTTTCCATTATTTAATATTCCTGAGTATTTTTTATATTATTGAGAGCTTTGTATCATGATACAGGTGCGATAGAAAAATGAAATAAAAAGGGTTTAATTGAGGCAGGGAATCGCAGTTAATATCTAGATATTGACAATTTTCTAACGTAAA
Organism: Thiotrichaceae bacterium; assembly: GCA_002746365.1. Classification (GTDB taxonomy): domain Bacteria; phylum Pseudomonadota; class Gammaproteobacteria; order SZUA-229; family SZUA-229. The sequence continues at coordinate 160,545 of NVWZ01000008.1, read as the reverse complement.
GTAGATGGTTTTTAGTCCTTTATATTCGTGAATGGCTCACGCAAAGGTCTCTCATTATCGGTAGGCAATAAATTATTAACAGAAGTGCCCTTAATTAATATCCTGACCCGGCAATGTTTCAAAACCAGACAAAACCAGGTGCCGGAGGCAATTGTTTCTAATATTAGTGTTAATTGCTTAATAGAATACTTTGCACGGTGTGGATTTTTCGTTATGGTAATGCGAAAATTGTCGAGAAAGCGTAACTTACACAGAGTTTGACACTACGTGTCCCCGCATTTTGAGACCCTTTTTAACGCTGCCATGACGGAAAAAATGCTTCGCGAAAAACTTTCTAATGTACGGCCAATATTTTGAACTTGCTGCTTAATGGTGACGCAAATGAATGAACAGATAATTGTTATTAAAGATGTATTGCTTAGTATGAATGGTGGTCCTTATATATTAGCTGCCGTAATTTTAGGTACAAGTTGGCTCTCTTATTTATTTTCCTGTCGAATTATTCTTGTATTTTTAAGAAAATTTTTTAAACAAACCGCTACAAATCTAGATGATGTTTTAACCGAAAAAGGTGTGCTTAATCGTATGGCTTTCGCTGTGCCTTTATTGGTTATTTATTTATTTTCGGATTTATTCCCAGATTATAGCCACGTTATTAAACAGTATTTATCCGCTTTTCTGGTTATCGTTTTTATACTCGTTGTGAACGCTACGCTTGATGCGGTAAATGAAATTTATAGCCGAAGTAAATTTGTTCACCAGTTGAACATTAAAAGCTACTTACAGATCAGCAAACTTGTATTGAATATTTTGGCGGCTATTATTGTKAWMGMCNKAMTANAYCRACAAATCACCGATATATTTGTTAAGTGGTATTGGTGCATTAACAGCCGTTTTATTATTGATATTCAAGGATACGATTCTATCGTTTGTTGCAAGTATTCAGATACATTCAAATGACTTGTTTAAAATAGGCGATTGGTTAGAGGTGCCTCAATTCGGTGCTGATGGTGACGTGATTGATATAGCGCTGCACACGGTGAAAATACAGAATTGGGATAAAACCATTTCGATAATCCCTGCGCATAAGTTAATTGACTCCTCATTTAAAAACTGGCGCGGGATGTCAGAAAGCGGGGGTCGTCGAATTAAACGTGCCCTATTTATCGACCAAACCAGTATTCGTTTTTGTGATGAGAAAATGATTAATAATTTCAAGTCTATTGAATTGCTTGCTCCCTATTTGAAATCAAAAATATCTGAAATTGAAGCGTCTAATTCAGACCAAAATATAAATATGCAGACTTTGGTTAACGGTCGTCGATTAACCAACATTGGTACGTTTCGTGCGTACATAAAGGCGTATTTAAAGAACCACCCGATGATCCACGACAAACATACATTTCTTGTACGACAACTGGCGCCGAGTGAAAAGGGTGTGCCTATAGAAATATATGTTTTTACCAACACCACCGATTGGCTGGCTTATGAAGCGATACAGTCAGATATTTTTGATCACCTGTTGGCGGTGTTAACTGAGTTTGATTTGCAAGTTTTTCAGTACCCTACGGGTAAGAATTTTGAACAGTTAAAATGATATAAGATAGTCGACTTAATCGACAAAATCAGCGCCCCACATAACGGAGCTTCATTTTATTATCAAAAATCAAAAAAGTGTAATGAACACAAGAATCAAAGGGATGAATTAATCATAAGCCTAAGTTGGCAGCCTGGGCCGGTGTTACGCCTATAATTAAAATTGAAACGAATTCAGAAACGAATTCAGAAACAAAATCAATTTACTTCCATGATGGGGGCTATTACTTTAATATAAGCTTATTCGTTTTATCAATGAATGCAAAGGGAGGCCCGGAGCTTACCAGATATTTTTAAAATGGCTTATTATAGTGTTTTGAAATGTAAAAATTTAACAAGTTGATGCACGCAGATTTGGGTACGCTCTCATTTTTTTGAAAAACACTTAAAAAAACCGCCAACCCACCTAAACCGGTGAGCAAGGCACTAGGTATAAACATAGAAAAAGGTAACCGAAATGGCAATATTTAATCGTTCTACACTAATGAAAGCGCACGCGTTGCTAGCTGCTTTTATCTTACCGGTAGCAATTATGTTTTTTGTAACTGGCGCTCTCTATACATGGGGTATAAAAGGTAACTATGTTACGAATACCTATGAAATAAATCTACAACAACCTATTCAAGCTGAGCTCGCGGAACTTGTTTCTTTAGCAACAAAAGAATTAGATAAAAAAAATATAGAGCCGCCATCAGGTCAGGCTAAAATTAAGAAAATTGGCACTGCCTTCAAACTAGAATGGACGGGCTCAAAAATAGATATTATCATTGAGCCAACATCGCAACCATTAATTGCAACATTGAAAATAAAAAATACAAGCTGGCACCGCCAGTTTGTGCAATTACATAAAGCAAAAGGGGGTGAACCATTTAAGGTATATGCTGCTGTATTTGCTATTGCACTACTACTATTGTTGATTACAGGTTTTATTATGGCATGGCAAACTCCAAAGTTACGAAAACTCACATTAGCCTCAACATCATTAGGTATAGTCGTGTTTGTTGTAATGGTCATGTCCAGCTAAATTTAGCCGAAAAAGCTCTAACAAGTGACTGTGGTACAAATTGAAGGGTATTAGGCTAGTTTCTCATCCCACACAGTGCTATTTTTACCATCGTATTTAAGATGGTTATCATGCGTCTTATACCATATTCACGGCATAAATCTATTGCGGCTGTGCTTGCTTCATCTTTCTTTAATATCGACAGGATTTGACTGTCTGTGTATCTTGATTTTTTGATAGAAAATGGCTCCATTAAGTTTACGAGTATTTTCTACTTTTAACGCCTGTTATTTTTCGGGGGGATTGCATATACAGAGCTACCTCAGGTAGCACCCAGTATTTCGATTCCGTGTTTTTCTATTATGCTGATTAGCTTCATAGCTGTACCATTAGGACGTTTACGCGTTTTACCGCGAGCTTCCCATTTCCTGACTGTTTCAACACCTGTATTTAAATAAGCGGCAAAAACTGCCTGGCTGGCTTTATTTCGAAGTCTTATTTCTTTTATTTGTGATGAGCTATATTCTTTTACTTTAGGTAGGCACAAAGAATCAAACTCACGCATAGTCTGTTTATCCACTAAATCAATTTCGTATAAATCCTGCATTGATTCATGTACATTTTCTAAGATCGACTTGTTCATGTTTTACCTCTGGATTGCCCCTGTTTTATCTCTATTAATTTATTTTCTGTTACTGCTTTTTTTAAAGCGGTAACACTAAGTGTTAAATACACGTTAGCGGCATTCTGCAATGCAATCTTCTCCGTTGATGTCACGTTGTCTTTCTTGTCTTTAGTAAAACCTTCCACAAAAAAAATATTATTGCCTTCCTGATAAGCAACGATAGTACGTGCACCACCACTTTTACCTTTTCCTGCTAGTGCGATACGTTTTTTATATACTTTCTTACCAAGTGAAGCATCAAAATTACCTGCTGCTATTTGATAGGCAGACACTAACAAGATGTCATCTGATAGTAGTCCTTTCGCCCATCTGTTAAAGACTCTGGTTTTAAAAATACGCATAGCTTCCCTGCCTTTTAATATTGCGATTATCTTAATTATAGTACTTAGTACTATATATATCAAATGCCCGTTTTATGTCCTTTCTTGAGTGAAAATGTTCAAAAAATCGGGTTAGAGAGCAGCATTTACTTAATATTAAAAACAATTGTGTCTTTGACACGGTTGAATTTTTACGATCGCTTCAACGTATAATCCTTAATCAAACACTCTGTTGGAATGTTAAGACCAGCTTCGAACTTATGAATAGTTGGTAAGGTAAGTTTTTTTATAAGCCAATACTTCTGATACACGTCCAGCTTGACCAATAAAGGGAATGGCATTTTTATCTTTTAACTCAACGTGCTCCAGTTGAAATTGAATGGCTTGTATTGGGTCCGGTGTTTGAGGTGTGTCACCGCTGCTTGTTTACAATGGATAGCTAACTACTCAGTGAGTACGATTAACTCATAACCCATTTCTTCATAATCATTTAGCTGTGATGGTGCGGTTGTGCTTACGTCAACGTAATCGGGAAAATCCTCGGGTCTTATACCGTACCAGCTTGCATGTGTACCACAGACATGAACTTCAACTTCATCGACCACCAGAGCTTTTACCAGGCTGTGAGTCTGACTACTAGAATTATTAGTGGTTAAGGCAAACTGTTCTTTACCGTGGGTTACGATGGCGATGGGTAATTCAGGAAATTTTTTTCGCAGCTTTGTTATAGCGTGTTTGATGTCGGGTAATAGCTGTTCTAGCAAGTCATCTTCATCGCTGACAATTTCAAAGACGACGCCTTCAGGTGCTTCTTTTTGTTGAAGTAGGTAATCAACGGGCACGGTCTCATTATTGCCATGTACAACATGGCTGAAAAGCAGTGATATAAATAATGTCATTAACAATCGTGGCATGTTTGTCCGCCGTGTTATATTCGTTATGTTATAAGTGAAACTGTTTTAAAGAAACCAGTAAAATTATACATTATCTGAGAGTTACGCATATACCTGTTTAATCAGGGTTTACCCTTAACTTAAATTTAAAAACCTATTCACGATGAATATCAAAATTTTTGTTTCAATACTCTACTTATTTATAGCACTCTGCTTATCTATAGCATTGCCTGTTTTCGCCAGTAAAACAGACTCCATCAAAAGCGAAGGCATGACGCTGAAGTTGGAGAAGGTTGTCGAAGGTTTAGGGGTTGTCTGGGGCATGTGTTTTATCTCGCAAGATCAGTTACTGCTTACTGAGCGTAGTGGCGCGATTAAACGTATTGATGTTAATAGTGGCGCAGTCACTCTGTTAAAAAATGCGCCAGCGGTTTTAGCACAAGGGCAGGGTGGTCTACTCGATATTGCGCTTTCACCGCATTATGAAAAAGACGGCTGGATCTATTTTACCTATGTAAAAGATGTAGATATCGACACCGAAGGTGCCACGGTCTTAGCGCGGGCCAAACTGATTAACGATACCTTTGCAGACTGGCAAGAATTACTGGTAACAAAATCTGAWACGGATGAGAGCTATCATTTTGGTAGCCGTATTGCCTTTGACGGTAAAGGTCATGTGTTCTTTGGTATCGGTGATCGTGGTGTTCGTGATAATTCGCAARATCTAACGAATCATGCCGGTTCGATTATGCGCTTGAATCTTGATGGTAGTGTGCCGGCGGATAATCCCTATTCCAAAAATAAAAAGTGGTTRSCTGAAGTCTGGAGTATTGGCCATAGAAACCCGCAGGGCATGGCGTATGATCTGGAWAATCAGCGCCTTTGGTCRATAGAGCATGGGCCGCGYGGTGGTGATGAGATTAATCTTATCAAAGCCGGTGCMAACTATGGCTGGCCTGTWATCTCTTATGGCAAAGAATACTGGGGGCCAATCGCTGTCGGTGAAGGCACGCATCGTGAGAATATGGAGCAACCGGTAAAAGTCTATACACCTTCAATTGCACCGGGAAGCCTGCTTTTGTATTCGGGKGATGCRCTATCAAARTGGAAAGGGAATCTGTTCTCAGGCGCTTTGAAATTGCGTCATCTCAATCGCATCGTATTATCAAAGCAGGGTGAAGTTATTAAAGAAGAACGCCTACTGAAAGATACCGTCGGTCGGATTCGTGCGCTAACACAAAGTCCACAGGGCAGGCTTTATTTTTCTACCGACAGTGGCAAGATATATCGTTTATCACGGCTGAAACGTTAACTTTATTAAACATTAAATCAAAGCCTGGATTAGCAACCTACAAGCACGCCTCATTATCGTCATCTCCGAATGCTTGTGCCGGAAATCCAGCACGCTTCATTATCGCCATCTTTGAATGTTTGTGCCGAAGATCTAGCATACTTCAATACCGTCATCTCCGAATGCTTGTGCCGGAGATCCAGCATGCCTCATTTTCGTCAACTCCGAATGCTTGTGTCGGAAATCCAGCACGCTTCATTATCGCCATCTTTGAATGTTTGTGCCGAAGATCCAGCATACTTCATTATCGTCATCTCCGAATGCTTGTGTCGAAGATCCAGCACGCTTCATTATCGTCATCTCCGAATGCTTGTGCCGGAGATCCAGCACGCTTCATTATCGCCATCTTTGAATGTTTGTGCCGGAGATCCAGCATACTTCATTATCGTCATCTCCGAATGCTTGTGTCGAAGATCCAGCACGCTTCATTATCGTCATCTCCGAAAGCTTGTGCCGGAGATCCAACACGCCTCATTATCGTCACCTCCGAATGCTTGTGTCGGAAATCCAGCACGCTTCATTACCGTCATCTCCGAATGTTTGTATCGGAGATCCAGCGTTTTAAGTACTACCCAGTCACTAGATTCCCGACACAAGCATTCGGGAATGACGATACCAGGTTAAACATGGATGGTTAAATTAGTACTTCGCTAATTAATTACGCCGCGAGCATTTCTTCAAATAGAACAATCTGAGCCCAACTTGAGAACCACCGAGATTTCTAACGGGTCTGGCTAAGCCATTTTCGGAGACAGTATAAAATGGCACTAAGGCTCTACTTCTAAAGAATCACTCACATATTTCACCGCATCAATCAACGTTGCCTGAACTAAATACAAACCATTTGTCGCCCTGGGGGGCAAGCTTCGGGATAAATTTAACTCTTGAAGTAAAGCCATGGTACTAGCGACATTGTTCAGCGTGTCTCGATGCGAGAGTAATGAGGGAGTGGTATCGCTGATAATGTGACTTTCTGGTAATTTAACCTGTTTGAATTTTCGACTATCCATAGTTTGCAACCGTGTAGTTTTAGAGATTACTGTATGTACTGGTAAGCCTTACTGGGTAATATGATATTTAAAGTATCTTTTTATTTGACGCTACTTTGACATCAAAATGATTCGTTGTCAAAGTGATTTATAACGTCATAATGAATCACCATGAAAAAAGATAAGAATGAAAAACAAAGAACAACCATTTATCTCCCTCCGCAGATAGCTGAGCTCACTAAACAAGCTGCTGATGACAATGATCGGTCATTTACAAAGCAGATTGAGAGTATTCTTAAAGAATGGTTGACCAAAAATAAATACCTAGTTAAAGATTAATTAGAAAATTCCGGGGACGTTATACATATTAGAAGCAGGAATTGAAAATAGGTATACTGTCTCCACAATGAGCGCAAAACATTAAAAAAGGAACCATGTAGGTGTGAATTTATTCGCACGAAAAGGTTATGCAAACAACTAACTTTTTTGTACAAAAAAACCTATAAAAAAACATGAAAAACCCTGATCGCAAAAAAATGATCCAACAGGGATTCGACACCGTAGCCGCAGGCTACGACCACCCTTCATTATCCTTCTTCCCCGAAACCGCAAAACGCCTAGTCGAACACCTACAACTAAACCCAACAGATAACCTGCTCGACGTATGCACAGGCACCGGCTGCGTTGCACTAACCGCCGCAGAAAAACTAAGCCAGGGCAAAGTCACCGGCATCGATCTTTCATCCGGCATGCTACAACAGGCAAAGAATAAAGCCACTGAAAGAAACCTGAATAATACCGAATTCAAACAGATGGACCTCGACCATTTAGAATTCGAAGAGGGCTCATTCGATGTAGCCACCAGCAGCTTCGGTCTATTCTTCTTAGAAGACATGACCAAAGGCCTAAACAATATAGCTAATACTGTAAAACCTGGTGGTAAAATTGCCATAACAACCTTCACCGGTGAAGCCTTTTCACCCATGGCCGATATTTTCATCAAACGTTTCGAATCAACCGGCAGGGAAGTGCCGCCACTGTCATGGCGACGCCTGGCAACGGAAGAATTAATAAAAGAACAATTCAATGCGGTGGGTATAACAAAAATTGCTATACACCACGAACCACTAGGCTACCAGATGACCGATCCACAAATGTGGTGGGACGTAGTGTGGAATGCAGGATGGCGGAGCCTCTTAAATCAGCTTGAAGCTGATGAACAAGAATTATTTAAAGCAGAGCACATAAAAGAAATTTCTGATGTGCTCGGCGACGATGGCGTGTGGTTTAACACCGAGGTTTTAATCGCCGTAGGCGAAAAACAGTAATGTTTCCATTATTCACTTTTCATTATTCATTGTATTTTCGTGGTGGGACGTAGTTTGGAACGCTGGGTGGAGAAGTTTGCTTAATCAGCTTACAGAGGATGAGCAAGCGTTGTTTAAAGAAGAGCACATTATGGAAATAAAAGATGTGCTCGGTAGTGACGGTGTTTGGTTTAATACTGAAGTACTTATCGCGGTGGGAGAGAAGTGATATTAGTTAATGATTCTCATTTGTTGTCGCCCTCTTTAATTATCTATTTAATCCGCCTTGCCGACAAACTCGATATCAATCTATTAACAGCAGCTCAAAGAAAAATTGAAGTTAATAAACGTAAATATCCTGTAGAGAAAGTAAAGGGTAGTGCAGAGAAATATACGGTGCATGTTTGAATGTTGTTAGGCATAAGGCAAGACTTGAGCATGTTATATGCTAATGATTCTCATTTGTCACCGACCCCTTTAATTCTAATCCCTGATTTATTATTTTTGGTAGACTTTGTAGCCATGGTTTTATACATCCTCATTGCTTTCAGGAACTTACTTAAGGGCACCTCTATTAATTGCTTGCGCCCTCTGGCTTAACACCCGGTTCAGAATCAAGGCACACTTTTGAAGCCATGCTTATTGCATATCAAAAAAGTGTAACGCAGAGTCTGAATCGGGTGTTAAGCCCCGCAGGGCGCGACCTGAAGCATGCATCTGCTGCGTTCTGAGCCATTGAAAATGGAATAACCATTCTGCTTCGGCTCACGCCTTGCAGCTACATGCTTCAGGTCACGCAGAGGACGTAAGCAATTAATAGAGGTGCCCTTAAGGTCGGTCAGTTGTTCCATTTTGTTATTGAAGCTTACCCTGCTTCATTRTTGTTTTCGTTATTCCATTCAATAATAAGGGTTATACATTGCCACGTATTATCCGGTTGCGTCAATTTTGTTATACGTGCATTTATTYGTTCACCTCTATCCATCATCTGACTCACGCTCATATTCGCCATTCTGGGCAAGTGACCCAGCATATTGCTCTGCCAGTATATTTCTACCGCACGTTTGTCATACTTGTTTTCCGGGGCGCGGCGTAGTTGTAGCGGGTCRCCRATGTTRAGYTGATTGAACAGGCGCTCACCTTCGTAGTACTGAAACCCGGCAATRCTGGTTTSCARCAGTTTGAGTGGTTCGGTMTGTTGCTGGTCGAGTTTGTTACTGTTTGCTGGCAGGGCAGTTGTACCTGCCAGCCCCAGTAATGTCTGTAGAAAGTTACGTCTTTTCATTTTAGCCATCTTCATAAGAGTGTCCTTGTTCCCATTATGCTGATGTGGTGGCTCATTAGGTGAGCCTGTGAATCATTTTTTTTGAGTATCTTTAAATCGTCCCTGTTCTCGCATCTGCTTGAAATGTTGCGAAATCTCTCCCATGTTTTCAACGGCCTGTAGACGTTCTCGTAAGGTGAGTTTTAGCCATTGTCGTAGTTGTGCTTTACGGCTGCCTTCCCATGTGGTTTGTTCCCAGTCGATGTTTTTATTGTTATCAGTCATGCTGTTTATTCTCTTCCAAAATCCAGCGAAGATGCTGTATGTCGTCAATATCGCGTGCACGGTTTGCGACTTCTTTCATTTTTATTAATGTTGGAATGGATACGAAGCGCGTGCTTAAACCGGGGAGTAATTCGCCTTCCATGCAATGCTGATACTCTTCATTGAATTCAAATGGCTCACTTACAAAAATATCCAGTGTCGTTTCTTTGTGTATTTCACTCCAGAAGTTTAATACTTGCATGCCTTTTTCATCAATCCACCGTTGTCTGAGTTCTGGGTTAGCAAATTGTTTTGCTGTAATGGGTACCTGTGGCCTATAACCGATTTCAGTCAGTATGTTGAAAGCATGGATAATGTTTTCCTTATCAAGGGCAATGACCAGATCAATATCTGAGGTAAACCGTAAATATCCATGCGCATTCACAGCTAAGCCGCCTGCAATTATGTAACGTATATCTGCATTGTTCAAGGCACGAACAACCGTTTCTATTGTGTCTAGTTTCAATTATTAATACTCTTTATTTTTTTGCTTTGTATTTAAGCTTACACCACTATTGGTAGAGTTGCGCCATGCTGTGAATTTTGCGTTTTACTGCATTTTTCAGACTGGCAGGTTTAATCACTTCTACATCTGTGCCGTATTTTAGTATGTCCATAATGAGTTCTGTGGCGTTGCCATAGGGAATGCACAATTCGTAGCTTCCATTGTCCAGCCACTTTGATTGTTGTTGTGGATGCCATTGTTCTTCCGCTACCCAGCGAGCACGTTCAGGGGTGAAATGTAAAACAGCAGTGTGTTTGGCTTTGCCTGAAAAGATACCAAAGGCACTGGCAAAATATTCGTTAAGGGCTTGCTGGCTGAATGTTTTTGCTTTGCTGTTTTCTACTTTAGCAAAAGTAATGCGCTCAACAGCAAAGGTACGAAATTCTTTTCGTAAATGACACCAGGCATCTAAATACCAGTTATATCGGTAATGGATAAGCCGTTGTGGTGATACGCTGCGTTCTGTTGCTTGTGTTTGCTGTCTTCCTGCGTAGTTTATTTTTAATTTTTTTCGTTGTAACACGGCTGTTGTGACATGGCGAAAAATGTGATTATCAAAGGTTCGCTGCGCAATAGAGAGAATACGAATACGCTGGCTAATGTCATCGTATTTCTCACCGGTATGTTCTAACAAAGACTGAATACGTTGTTTTAATGGTGATAATTGCTGGCTGTAAATACCAGGATCAACATTTTCTAATAAAGTTTGGGTGGTAAGCAGGGCGTGTAATTCGGAGGTATTAAACCATAAACCCGGTAATTCGTAAGGATGCGAATTACGGGTTTTGCTGTAGTCGTAATAGTAACCATTATGTTGTCGACTGTATTCGATGGGCGCATCAAGATAGAGACGCATTCTGGAAATTAGACGTTTTGCGGTTGAGGTCGCGCATTCCAGTTCGTCCATAATATAGCTGAGTGAGACAGGGTGTTTTTTTATTTTGAAAATATTGTGTAATGCGTAAAAACGGTCGAATTGGTCCATAATTTCTCGCCTGTATTTTTAGCTTAAGGTAATGATAATTAATCAGCACCGTCTTAGCTGTTTATACTATAAACAGGGGCATAAGAGCAATGCCCTTAAGCCAGCAACAGCCGTAAAGCTGATTTTTCGTAGATGACTAAATATGATTATCTCGCGGAGGCGCGGAGGACGCAGAGAAAAAATACAAAATTAGAGTCATTAAGACATAAAAAACCTTTGCGTCCTCTGCGCCTCTGCGAGAGAAACAAGGTTGACGCTAATACAACCTAATCGTACACTGATTTCTCATTTTTAGTGCAATGGCTTAGCCAAAATGCTAAATTGTGCGCCCTTGCACGAACGGCCTCATTAGCCCCAGCATCATGACTCACAAACAACGCAATATTCTGGTGACCAGCGCCCTGCCTTACGCCAATGGGCCTATTCATCTCGGCCATCTGGTTGAATACATTCAAACTGATGTCTGGGCGCGTTTTCAACGCCTACGTGGTAATACCTGTTATTACGTCTGCGCCGATGATGCCCACGGCACCCCCATCATGTTACGTGCTCGTCAAGATGGAATCACACCCGAAGAGCTCATCGCTGCCACACAGAAAGAACATGAGGCGGACTTTGCAGATTTTCACATTGATTTTGACAATTACTACACGACACATTCTGAGGAGAATCGTGAATTTGCTTCCAGCATTTATCTAAAGCTGAAAGAAGAAGGCCACATAAAAACCGAAACCATCAAACAGGCTTACGACCCCGAAGCCGAGATGTTTTTACCTGATCGATTTATCAAAGGCACCTGTCCAAAATGCGGCGCTGATGATCAATACGGCGATAATTGTGAAGTCTGTGGCGCGACTTATGACCCGACCGAATTAAAAAATCCGGTTTCCGCTGTCAGTGGTGCAACACCGATCGAAAAAGATTCGGAACAATACTTTTTCAAACTTAGTGACTTTTCAGACATGCTGCAACAGTGGTTAATTGAAGACGGCCACGTGCAATCAGAGATAGCCAATAAACAAAAAGAATTATTTGAAGACGGTCTGCGCGATTGGGATATCTCACGAAATGCACCTTACTGGGGGTTTGAAATTCCTGGTGCACCGGGAAAATATTTCTATGTTTGGATGGATGCGCCTATGGGTTATATGGCGAGTTTTAAAAATCTGTGCGATAAAACTGCGGCCTCTGAAAAACCAATCGATTTTGATGCCTACTGGTCAACCGATAGCAAAAACGAACTGTATCATTTCATCGGAAAAGACATCGCTCGATTCCACACTTTATTCTGGCCGGCTGTATTAGACGGCGCTGGTTACCGCAAACCGACAGGGGTTTTCTGTCATGGTTTCCTGACGGTTAATGGTCAGAAAATGTCGAAGTCTCGCGGTACATTTATTAAAGCACGCACCTATCTGGAGCACTTAAATCCGGAGTATTTACGTTATTACTACACCGCTAAACTTTCTTCCAGTGTGGATGACATTGATTTAAACCTTGAAGACTTTATGCAACGTGTCAATTCTGACCTGGTCGGAAAAGTGGTGAATATCGCCAGCCGCTGCGCCGGTTTTATCACCAAAAAATTTGACAATCAACTATCCGCTGAGCTTCCGGAAGCTGACCTGTATAACGAAATCGTAGCCGCTGGCGAACTGATTGCTCAACATTATGAAAACCGTGAATACAATAAAGCGGTACGTGAAATCATGGCACAGGCAGACAAAGCCAATGTTTACATCGATGAAAATAAACCCTGGGTACTCATTAAGGAAGAAGGTCGTGAACAGGAAGTGCAAAAAATATGCACACAAGGTCTGAACATGTTCCGACTGTTGATGACTTACCTGAAACCTATACTGCCAGCTACCGCAAAAAAAGCTGAAACTTTTCTGAATACAGAATTAACCTGGGGAAACATCAGCGAGCCATTACTTGCTCACACTATCAATAAATTTAAACCCTTACTAACCCGTATCGAAAAAGAACAACTCGATGCCATTACCGAAGCGTCAACTGAAAATATGCCGACTACAGAAAACAAACCTGCCTCTGGCCCCTTAGCTGATGACCCCATTGCGGATGAAATAAGTTTCGATGATTTTGCCAAAATCGATCTACGTATAGCCAGAATCGTAAAAGCGGAACATGTCGAAGGTGCGGATAAATTATTACAGTTAACTTTAGATTTAGATGGTCAAACTAAAAAGGTCTTTGCTGGAATAAAATCCGCTTACAAACCGGAAGACCTGGAAGGCAAACTGACCGTCATGGTGGCAAATTTAGCACCACGTAAAATGCGATTCGGCCTCTCTGAAGGCATGGTCCTGGCAGCCGGCCCGGGTGGCAAAGACTTATTCATTCTGAATCCTGATGACGGCGCGGTTCCGGGCATGAAGGTAAAATAGCCTCACATTTGGACTAAATCCAAATACAAGCATAAATATGTGGTCACATTAAGACTGTTTTTCCGTCTATCTGCAATTAATGACATTTTGTCACATATACTCTAATTCAATATCGAAACTCGATTACAATTAGGACGATGAAAGTACTTGTATTAGAAAATGGACGTTTATTTCAGAAAATTCTACACGACCTGCTCGTCGAATTAAACTGCGAAGTCAGCTGTGTCAGAACCGGCGAAGAAGGCCTGGATTTATTGCTCAAAGCAACAGAAACCACGCGGTTTGATCTAATCATTGCCTCGCAGCACATATTYGATAACAGCGGCTCTGATTTTATTGCTCACTGTAAAGATAGCGACCTGAACACCCCSATCATCTTATTGACCTCTGAGCCAAATGCGACGCTGATGCAAAATGCGCGAGCAGCCGGCATAAAAGATATTTTTCCCAAAACCAATATCACATACCTGAAGTCCAGTATTCGTTATTATATTCAGGGTGAAAAAACATTTGATATTCAGGGTGGCAAAATACTGTATGTAGAAGATAGTGCATCGGTTGCCCATATCGTTATTCGCTAYCTTAAAAAACTAAACCTTGAGGTCACACATTTTCTTACTGCAGAAGAAGCKTTYCACGCTTTCATCRATGAMGATTTTGAYCTGGTYATAACCGACGTCATGCTAAAAGGTACAATGGATGGTCTTTCTTTAGTGCGCATGATTCGAGCGCAAAATACGCATATATCGAAGACACCGGTACTGGCTATGACCGGTCATGATGATACCCAACTACGAATTGACCTGTTACATGCTGGCATCAATGACTACGTAACCAAACCACCGGTTGAGGAAGAACTMGCTGCACGAGTGAATAATTTAATCACCAATAAACGACTGGCGGATCAGGTACGCGCACAACAACAATCACTGTATAACATCGCAATGACCGACCAGTTAACCACTTGCCATAACCGACATAGCCTTAACAAGTATGCCCCTAAATACATTAAAGACGCGGTACGTTACAAGCACGCATTGAGTGTCATGATTCTTGACCTCGATCACTTTAAAAAAATTAACGATGAGCTAGGACACACCACGGGTGATATCGTCCTGTCTGAGATAGGCAAACTACTGATGGCAACCTGTCGCCAGGGTGATATCATTTCGCGCATTGGTGGAGAAGAATTTTTGGTACTACTCCCACACTGCAACATCACTGATGCATTAATCAAAGCCGAAAATATTCGTTCTATGATCGAACTGGCTAATCCTGCTGAAATAAAAGTAACGGCCAGCATAGGCGTCGCCACCCTTAATGAGTACCACGACAAAGACTTCGATAAACTCTATAAATCTGCTGACCAGGCTGTTTATATTTCAAAAGAAGAAGGACGGAATAGGGTCACAGCTGATTCTCAGAGCATAGAAATTTCAAGAATGAAACCTGTGCTCGTCCTGTAGCCCTCCGCCAGGTCTTCAACCACTGGTATAAAAACCTACATTCCTTGTTGATTTTATTCATGTTTTTTCTAACTTAAATCAACTCAAAACTAAGACGTAATGCTAGAATGCGCGCATGACAGAATACGCGCTGATCCTGCTTAGTACCATATTGGTCAACAATTTTGTACTGGTCAAATTTCTTGGCCTGTGCCCGTTCATGGGTGTCTCCCGAAAACTTGAAACTGCAATCGGCATGGCGTTGGCGACCACATTCGTGCTAACACTGTCGTCGGTAAGCAGTTATATGGTGAATGAATTTATTTTGGCCCCCCTTGGGCTGGAGTATATGCGCACCATCATGTTCATTCTGGTGATAGCCGTGGTGGTTCAATTTACCGAGATGGTGGTGCATAAAACCAGCCCATTGTTATACAACGTTCTGGGAATTTTTTTACCCTTAATCACCACCAATTGTGCCGTACTCGGTGTTGCTCTGTTAAATATTCAGGAGCAGCATAGCTTTTTACAATCATTGTTTTATGGTTTTGGTGCAGCGGTCGGTTTTTCATTAGTATTAATTTTATTTTCTGCAATGCGAGAACGCATAGCCGTAGCCGATGTACCCGAAGCTTTTCAAGGCACATCCATTGCGCTAATCACAGCGGGCATTATGTCATTAGCATTTATGGGTTTCACCGGACTAATA
Organism: Thiotrichaceae bacterium; assembly: GCA_002746365.1. Lineage (GTDB taxonomy): Bacteria > Pseudomonadota > Gammaproteobacteria > SZUA-229 > SZUA-229. The sequence goes on along the minus strand of NVWZ01000008.1, from coordinate 144,761 downwards.
AAAATATAACTCCATGCTGACCGTCATAATCACACTTGCTATTGCCGCCAGTTTGTTTGGTTTACTGCTCGCTTATTCTGCTGTTCGCTTTAAAGTCGAGGGTGATCCGGTAGTCGATCAAATTGATGCCTTGCTACCACAAACTCAATGCGGACAATGCACTTATGCCGGATGTCGCCCGTATGCTGAAGCTATGGCCAATGGCGAAGCGGATATTAACCAGTGCCCGCCCGGCGGCGAAGCGACCATCATTGCACTGGCTGATTTACTCGACGTAGAAGTAAAAGCACTCAATGCAGAACATGGCGAAGAAAAAGCACTGCCAACCATCGTGCGCATCGATGAACAAGTTTGCATAGGCTGTACCTTGTGCATACAAGCCTGTCCTATTGACGCCATTTTAGGTGCTGCAAAATTAATGCACACCGTCATCGAATCGGAATGCACGGGTTGCGATTTATGTATTGCACCCTGCCCGGTTGACTGCATTCACGTATTTGAAGTGAAACCGACCACTCGCAGCTGGATAGCAAAACTACCCGATGCAGATTTTGCATCTCCACATGCGGGTTAAGTTGAATAGATAATGAAACGTATCCATAACCCCTATACTGAAGAAAAACTGTCTACATTTGATGGTGGTTTAAAACTTGTTGCACATAAAAAAATATCATCCTGCTCTACTATCACTTCACTCGCGCCGAGCAAACATTACATCATTCCATTACAACAGCATATTGGTGCCATCAGCCAGGTATTAGTTAAATTGGGCGACCGCGTTTTGAAGGGTCAGATGATTGCAAAATGTGGTGACTTGATTAGCGCTTCCATTCACGCACCGGTTTCAGGCATCGTCACCGACATTAAACTACATGCTGTCCCCCATGTTTCAGGTTTGAGTGATGAATGCGTTTTCATCGAAAACGATTTTAAAGAAGAATGGATTGAACGCCATCCTTTGGCAGATGACTACAACCACACTTCATCATCTAACCTGAGAAAAATTATYCGTCACGCTGGCATTGTCGGATTAGGTGGCGCGACCTTCCCTGCCTCAGTGAAACAAACCGAGATTAATCTTAAAACTCTCATTCTCAATGGCATGGAATGTGAACCTTACATTAGCTGCGATGATGTTCTAATGCGTGAACGCGCTGCAGAAATTATTTCTGGCGCCGACATCATCGGTCATATCATTAAAGCCAGACGATGCATCATTGCAATTGAGGACAATAAACCCGAAGCGATAAAAGCGATACAAGCTGTTATTGATGAAGACGGTACCGGCTTCTTTCGCATTCAAGTCCTGCCCACCATCTATCCCAGCGGTGGTGAAAAACAATTAATCAAAATCMTCACCGGAAAAGAAGTACCGATGAGTCGCTTTCCRGCAGAAATTGATGTGTTATGTCACAACGTTGCAACTGCCTATGCAATACACCGTGCTATCTATTTTGCTGAGCCCCTTATTTCTCGCGTAACCACCGTAACCGGCCAAGGCATAACTCAGCCGAAAAATATCGAAGTATTAATCGGCACGCCCATGCAAGCATGCATTGAACACTGTGGCGGATACACCGAAGACAGTGATGAACTCATTAWGGGCGGCCCGATGATGGGCTTTACTCTTGAGTCAGACCGTTTACCCATTGTAAAAGCATGCAATTGTTTGCTGGTAACCACGAAAGAAAAGCAGATCCCACAACAAAATCACATGCCATGCATACGCTGCGGAAAATGTGTTGAAGTCTGTCCGGTACGCTTATTACCTCAGCAGTTATACTGGTATGCCAGCAGTAAAAACACAGACCGCCTGCTTGAACATAATCTTTTTGACTGTATCGAATGCGGCTGCTGYGCYTAYGTCTGCCCTAGCRACATTCCATTAGTCCAATATTACCGCGCCGCCAAAACAACATTTATACAACAAGAGCGTGAACGCAAAGCATCCGATATTGCACGGCAACGTCATGAAGCCCATCAACTCAGGCTGGAAAAACAGAAAAAAGAACGCGCCGATCGTTTACGAAAAAAACGTGAGATGTTAAAAAACAAATCAAATGATAAGGAAGCCAATAAGAAGGATTCGAAACAAGCCGCTATCGCAGATGCGGTTGCGCGCGCTCAGGCAAAAAAAGCTGAACGCCAGAAAGATAATTCTAAAAGATAATAAAGAAACGGATCAGGACATATAAATAAATGTTATTTAAGCAATCACCTTCACCACATATAAAACAAAACATCAGCGTCCATGACATGATGTTTATGGTGATCTATGCTTTGGTCCCCGGCACACTGGCTTCAATTTATTTTTTTGGCTGGGGCGTACTATTCAACTTAGCCATTGCCATCAGTATATGCCTGACGACTGAAGCCATTATCTTAAAACTTCGGCAGCGTGAAGTAACCCCCACACTGCAAGATGGCAGCGCATTACTGACTGCTTGCTTACTGGCACTGGCTCTTCCTGCACTTGCGCCCTGGTGGATAACCGCAATAGCATCCATCTCTGCTATTGCGGTCGCTAAACACCTGTATGGTGGACTGGGCTTTAACCCTTTCAACCCGGCGATGGTCGGGTACATCGTGGTGATGATTTCATTTCCATTGGAAATGACCTTATGGAGCGCACCGATAAGTGTGGGCGGAGGCTGGCCAGRTTTTAGTACCACCTTTAACTGGGTATTTCTCGGCACATTACCCCACGGCGCAACCATCGACAGTATCTCAATGGCAACGCCGATTGAATTAATAAAAACGCAACTCAACCAAATGCACGACATTCCCGAAACTCGCAGCAGTGAAGAATACMGTGCCTTGTTCTCAGGACTYAGTGGTACTGGCTGGCAATGGATTAATCTATGTTTCTTRGCAGGTGGTCTCTGGTTGGTTAAAAAAGATGTCATCGATTGGCGAATTCCGACTGCATTCCTAATCAGTCTGGTATTAATTTCCAATAYTTTTACCGTTATCGATTACTCTACAAATAGCTCGCCTTTATTTCACGCCTTCAGTGGTGGCACTATGTTATGTGCTTTTTTTATCGCCACTGATCCAGTTACAGCAAGCACTACCCCTAAAGGACGTTGGATTTATGGCATCGGTATCGGCATATTGGTATACATCATCCGTAGCTGGGGAGGATATCCAGATGGTATTGCCTTCGCTGTGGTATTGATGAATATGGCAGCGCCATTAATTGACTATTACACTCAACCAAAAGTGTATGGCGACCCGGATAGATAATTCAGCATGACACTATTCGCATCAAATATAAAAAATATTTTCATTACTGCGTCACTGTTGATGTTGTTTGCTGTATCCGGGGCAGCATTAGTCGGTCTAACGTTCACGCAAACTGTGGATGACATTAAATACAATGAAAAACTCACACTACTAAAAAAATTAAATACCATCATCCCTGCCAATCGTTATGATAATGATTTATTACTCGACACCCTCACCATTCAGCCCAGTTCTTTATTAAATACCAAAGAAGAAACACAGGTCTATCGTGCGCGAAACAAAGGACAAAATGTTGCCGTGGTATTTTCCAGTGTTGCGCCCAGCGGTTACAATGGTCCTATCCAGTTATTGATTGGCATTTTTGAAAATGGTCAAATAGCAGGCGTTAGAATAATCAAACACAGAGAAACACCGGGGTTGGGTGATGCTGTCAGCATAACCCACTCAGACTGGATTTTAGGTTTTAACAAAAAATCCCTCAGCAACCCGAAAAAAAGACAATGGAAAGTTAAACGCGATGGTGGCATATTCGATCAATTTACTGGTGCCACCATCACCCCACGCGCTGTAGTGAATGCCGTTCACGATGCTTTGCTATACTTCGAAAAAAATAAGGTTACGTTGTTCAGTCAAAAACCGAACAGTACAGAACTCGATAAAACAAAACAACCATGACAGACGAATCCGCAATACCAACAAATCAGGCTGCCGTCATAAGCAAAAATGGTCTGTGGACCAACAATGTCGCACTGGTACAATTACTGGGTTTATGTCCTTTACTCGCCGTAACCGGTACGGTAATTAATGGTTTAGGACTGGGTATAGCAACATTAATAACGTTGGTATTATCTAATAGCATCGTATCATTGATACGCCCCTGGTTAAAATCAGAAATACGCATTCCTATTTTTGTACTCATCATTGCCTCTATCGTCACCACCATTGAACTGACTATGAACGCATGGTTTCATGAGTTATACCTTGTTCTTGGTATATTTATTCCTCTTATCGTAACCAACTGTTCGATTATTGCGCGCGCTGAAGCCTTCGCTTCTAAAAATAATTTATTTGATTCTGCTGTTGATGGCTTTATGATGGGTTTGGGTTTTACACTGGTATTAGTCGTACTAGGCGGCATGCGAGAAATGATTGGCCTGGGCACACTCTTTGCCAATGCACAATTAATGTTTGGTAGTATAGGCGAATCGATGACCTTAACCTTTAGTGAGAACTATCCCGGTTTTTTACTTGCGGTATTACCACCGGGCGCATTTATCGGGCTGGGTTTATTAATTGCTTTAAAAAATGTTATAGACAAACGTCAGAGCACGACACAGACAGTTGATAGTCAAGGCACTAAACCCGTGACCGCTGGCTAAACTTAAATAATTCTGGCACTAGGAGCCTGTCCGAGAATAGAGAGCCTACTGTGGAAAAGCTGAATTTGGTCATATTTTTCGTTAAATAGTGGAACTATTCGCCTCAAATGATGCAAAAATATACCTCAAATCAGCTTTCCCTCGCTACGACTTCTACTCTCGGACAGGCTCCCAGGCATGAACAAAACCAAACGCACCGAAATATTTTCACGTCTACGCAAAGATAACCCCAGTCCAACAACCGAACTAAATTTTAATTCCACCTTCGAATTACTGATTGCTGTCATCCTGTCTGCACAGGCAACCGACAAAGGTGTGAACATTGCAACCGCCAAACTTTATGCTATCGCCAACACACCCGAAGCAATCTACAAATTAGGCGAAACCGGTTTAAAAAAATATATAAAAACCATTGGTCTATTTAACACCAAAGCAAAAAACATCATCAACACCTGTAAAATACTCATAGATGAACATCACAGCATCATTCCCGATGATCAGAAAAAACTGGAAGCCCTGCCTGGGGTTGGCAGAAAAACGGCTAATGTCGTACGCAATACTGCTTTCGGCCATCCAACCATGGCTGTTGACACACATATCTTTCGTGTCTCTAATCGTACAAAAATTGCACCTGGAAAAAATGTGCTGGAAGTTGAAAAGAAATTAGTTAAATTCATACCTGATGAATTTATGGTTGACGCACATCACTGGTTAATCCTGCTTGGGCGATATACCTGTATCGCACGCAAACCAAGATGTGGTTCCTGCTTGATAGAAGACTTATGTGAGTACAGAAATAAAACGGATTGTTAAAAACTTAAGTACAACAAACGTTCATAAGCCAGATCACTATCGTCATAGTGCGTTATTTTTAGTTGCGACAGCACATCTTCAAAGCCCTTTAAACGACGAAAATCATGACAAACTTGAATAGTATTATAGATTTTAACTCTCATTCTTTATATTTAGCAGATACAGTACGGCACACATCCTGTACCATTAACCACTTACATACCAACCCATACCGTCACCATGTTCGGAAATAACAGAAACGAATTACGCCAGGTCTATTTAAGCTGCTGGCAGCTTAAGAAAAACAACCTGCCAATGGACCCCATGCAGGAGGTGGTCGCCACTATCGTCGAACTTCACCCCGAGTACCATCAATTATTAGAAAATGAAGACGTTGTTAATCAAGACTATTCTGCGGAAACCGGTGAGAGCAATCCGTTTCTCCATATGAGCATGCATATCGCCCTGCATGAACAAATTAGCACGGATCGACCGAAAGGCATTAATGACTATTATCAGAAATTATGCCAAATACATGGTGGGCCACATGACGCAGAACACCAAATGATGGAATGTCTGGGTGAAGCACTGTGGCAGGCACAACGGGATCAAACCGTGCCAGACGAAGCTAAATACCTGGATTGTTTAGAAAAAATCGCTAAAATTTCGTAATTTATTCACAATTTCTTAAAATTCTTGTGAACTAACATCTGAGCACCTTGTCTTTAATTGCGGTTACATTGTAGACTCGCTTACCCCTTTTGGGCCACACCGAAATTATTGGAGAATATTTTAATGAAAAATACTATGAAAAAATCACTGTCTATCGCGTTAGGCACAACTTTTGTTGCAGCTATGTCAGCATCATCCGTCGCTAATGCAGACGCTAACCCATTCGGCATGCAAAACCTTGAAAGCGGTTATATGCAAGTGGCTGAAGGTAAGTGTGGTGAAGGCAAATGCGGCGGCGAAAAAGCAAAAGAAGCTAAGTGTGGCGAAGGCAAATGCGGTGGCGACAAAAAGCATAAAGAAGGTAAATGTGGCGAAGGCAAATGCGGCGGCGACAAAGCAAAAGAAGCTAAGTGTGGCGAAGGCAAATGCGGTGGCGACAAAGCGAAAGAAGCTAAGTGCGGCGAAGGCAAATGCGGTGGCAAGAAATAAGTTAGTCCTAACTTAACTCAGCTACCACAATAGCTTTAAAAAGCCCCGATTTTCGGGGCTTTTTTTGTGTCACTAAATGACTGCTTTCGGTCATGAGCGAACTTTTAAAAGAAAAAATCTTGTCCGCGAATAACGCAAAGAACGCAAAAAAAACCGCAAATAAAATATTGTTTCTTTTGCTTTTTTCGCGTCTTTTGCGTTATTCGCGGACTAACCGTTTTCAACAGTTCGTTAAGAGTCGTTCAGAAACATTTACCGTATGTCCGCCATGTGGTGAAAAACGGACTTAATTGAATGACAAACAATAGCGGTTAATACTCAAATTCCAGCCGACTATTTTGCATAATAATATCTAACGATTTCTGCCCCTGTCTCGGGTTAGTTAAATCTTTAGGCTCTATCATCTCACAATCGTCAATCACCATTTCATTCAGCGTTGAAGGATAAAACTTACAATCATCAGGCCGATCGAAATAAATCTTACAGGTATATATATTTTTATCGGGCTCTTTTCGTAACCACGGGCATCGTTCCATCGGGTCACCTGTTTCCGGTTCAAACCAGATATGTCCGTCCTTAACGTATTTGAATATGTCAGGTCTGTGGTCAGACCAATAGTTTATTTGACGGGTTGATGTTGTTAACCCGCCATTGCCGTATTTGATACAACATTGTCCACACTGGTTACATTCTTTCACTTAAGGGCACCTCTGTTAATTGCTTATGTCCTCTGCGTGACCTGAAGCGTGTAGCTGCAAGGCGTGAGCCGCAGCAGAATGGTTATTCCATTCTCAAGGCTTACAACGCAGCAGATGCACGCTTCAGGCCGAGCCCTACGGGGCTTTACGACCCGTTCAGACTCTGCGTTGCACTTTTTCGACAGGCCCGTGTATTAACAACTGCGGGCCTAGCTTCAAAAGCATGCCTTGATTCTGAACGGGTCGTAAAGCCAGAGGGCACAAGCAATTAATAGAGGTGCCCTTTAGGGCACCTCTGTTTTTTTCCCCTGAATAGACGGCCATGAATTAATCACTGCCTGAACCAATGTTGCCAGCGGAATGGCAAAAAACACACCCCACACACCCCATAAACCACCAAAAAATAATACCGCAATAATAATTGCAGCTGGATGCATATTCACTGCCTCTGAGAAGAGTAAAGGCACCAGTATATTGCCATCCAGAAATTGCACTACCAGATACGCTATCATTAGATAAACAAAATCACTGCTTGCCCCCCACTGGAACCAGGCAATCATCGCCACCGGTATGGTGACTGCCACTGCACCAACATAAGGAATAATCACTGACAACCCAACCAGTAAACTCATGGTTGCGGCATAATTCATACCCATGATTTTAAGTGGAATAAAAGTAGCCACGCCCACGATGACTATTTCCAGTAATTTCCCGCGTATGTAATTACCCATTTTGGCATCCACTTCCTTCCAAACAGAAAAGGCTAAGCTTCTATCCACAGGTAAAAAACGTCGAAACCAATTCAGAATGACATCTTTATCTTTAAGCAGGAAAAACACCAATAATGGTACAACGACCAGATAAACCAACACAGTAAACACATCAACGGCAGACGATAACGAAACCGTAACCAGTTTCTGGCCAACAATAACTAATTCTGTTGAAAAACTACCCAGCATTTTTTCAATTTCCTGATCGGCAAACAGAGGGTATTTTTCGGGTATGGTGAGAATTAATTCTTGAACTTTATTTAATATTTGGGGGAAATCAACGACTAGTTGTGAAACCTGACTAATAACCAGCGGTACCAGACCAAACAAAATTAACGCTAACGCGGTAAGAAACAAGGTATAACTAAGCAGAAACGAAATAAATCGCGGCACGCCAAGACTGCTGAATCGTTTCACTAATCCTTCCAGTACATACGCGATAACAATACCTGCTAACACGGGGGTAAGAATCGCGCCCCAATACAATATAAGAACCGCTCCGAGAAACAGAATTGAAACCAGAATTATGGCTTGTGGGTCTGAAAAGTGTTTTTCAAACCAGCCTTTTATAACAGTAATCATTCGTCAGCGGACTCGGCTACAGGTGCATTTTCTTTTAACATTTCATCATAAGCATTAACAAATAGAACTTCCATATCATCGATAACTTCTACTACATTACGGCCGTTAACCATATGTTCGGTCATCAAGGCTGAGGCTGCCGAAAACACCTTCATGCTACCAATCATAGGGTAAGTTGATTTCAACCGCTTAATTGCGCCGACGACTGTCTCTGTCTCCGGGCGCAGTATATCTTCTAGTGGTGGTATTTCTTTCGATATGGGATCAGCCTGAGCATACAGAAAATCAGCAAAGTCAGACAGACTTTGTTTGCGTTGATCGTCCATCGCTTCATAGAGATCGGTTAATGCAATACTACTTTTAATATTACTCATTATTTTTTTCTTATGTTAATAACAGAGAGCTTTGATTACACCATATTCTTACAAAATTCCTGGGCGAAACCTAACAATTTATCAGCCGCACGAGATTTAAATTTATAACGCTGTCGAACAAATGAAAACGGTCGCTCGAGTTTTGGAGACAACTCAACCGCGGTCAAAGTTCCCAGCTTCAATTCTTTATCGATACTGGCGCGCGACACGATTGAAATGCCCATACCTGCTTCTACCGCGCCTTTAATTGCTTCGGGACTACTCAGTTCGAAACAGACATTTAATACACTATCGGGACTTTGCTTTTCGACATAATTAGTAATCGCTTCCTGCGTGCCCGAGCCGCTTTCTCGACAGATAAAGGGGTGACCCAAAATCTGGCTAACATGCAATGCTGACTCAGTTGCCAACACATGTTTGTTCGGCATAATCACCACTAGTGGGTCTACTCGACATTGCTCTACAATCAAATTTTTATTGTTAACCGAGCCCTCAACAATCGCCAGATCGACAACATTATTTTCAACCATGGCAACAATATCTTCGGAATTTGATTCCTTAAGACTGATGTTCACATCCGGATATTTCATCTTAAATTTACCAATCAGCAGCGGCAACATATATTCAGCAATGGTGGTACTCGCACCCAGTGAAACACCGCCACTGACGTCGCCCGTCATCTCAGTAATGCTATGACTCATATCATCATAAAGTTTGAGAATGCGGTCGGCATACATATAAACCTGCTTGCCCGCTTCAGTCAGCGTGACTTTGTTATGCGTTCGGTCAAACAAGCGAGTATTAAACTGGTCTTCCAGTTGCCTGATTTGAAAGGTTACTGCCGGTTGGGTCATATGCAGATGTTCACCGGCTTTGGTGAAGTTCAACAACCGGGCAACGGTGTGAAATATTTTTAGTCGACGATCAGCCATAATTAATTAAATGTGGCACTCTAAAGAAGTAGTCCTGTTTCATAAACACACTGGCGCATAGGATATTGCATCAATATCTGATTTTACAGCCATTTTAACCTAAGCAGCCTCTTAGTAATTATATATTATCTCTACAAGCCCTAAAGCGTACAAATACAAGTCGCACTGCAGAACTAATAACCTTAGTCTCTTGCAAGCTGCTTTGCAGTAGATATACGCTTCAGTTCTCACCCTGCGGGGCTTATTAGTGGGTTCGCACTCAACGTTACAAACTCTTCATCAGGCAATAAGCATGATTTCAAGCGCGTGCCTTGATTACAAATCCACCAATAAGCCTGAGATATTCTATAATCACCCCAAGGCTCCTTAATATTGGTTGGGTTCATAATACAAACTAACCGGATAACCACTTACATCAGGCAAGACATCATGATAAATAGAATCGTCATTTCCCGCATCATAACGGTATTGCTGAGTTTGCTTTTGCAAACAACCGCAATAGCAAGTGTCTATAAATGGGTTGATGAAAACGGGCAGGTTCACTATGGCGCGCATCCTGGAAATACCGCTGCAGAACGTGTCACCATTCGTAAGAATGAAACGACTACACCTCGCATCATCAAAAACAACAAGCAAGCCAAAGGCAATGAGAAAAATACCGATTCGGCTCCTGCTGAAGCAAAAAAACATGAGAAACCTAAGATCTCGAAAAAAGAAAGACGCCGTATGTGTAAGCAAGCCACAAACGATATCGCATCGATTAGTAGTCGTGGCCGCATGCGTGAAATTAATAAAAAAGGCGAATATATTTATCTAAGTGAAAAACAGCGCCAAAAAAGACTGACTGCGGCTAGAAAGAAACAACGTGAATATTGCCGATAATCGATATGCCTTACCTGGAAGCTCGGAACAGGCCTCCGAACTCGCCGCTGATATTTTAGGCAAACCCTAACGACATATGCGGGGTGGATATGGGAAAACGTTTTAAAAAGATACCCCACTTAAATGTCATCTCGACCAGCGGGAGAGATCTTGTACAGCGGCCTTTTAAGATTTCTCCCGCTGGTCGAGATGACATTGTAGTATTCAAGGTATTCCGTAATTTTAAATTACTATTCACCTTTATAACTTATCACTTTTATAACTTAAAAATAATAGTGATACCCCACCGTCCAGTCTTCATCATCAAAAAAATCATATTCTATAAGACGATACTGTAAACGCATGGCATGGTTAACCTGAAGATTAAATTGCCAGTTTACAGTAAGAATATTTTTATCTAATTCAAAACCTGCGATGGCTACATCTTTTTCATAACTTAATTCAAACTGGCTGGTTTTATAATGAATAAAAGTCCCTATCTGCACACCCGCTAATAAGCTATAACCTTTAGCGTAATCCGAAGACAGGTTCCACTCACCGATCAGCAAAACAAAAGGCATCAATGCCTGTTTTTTTACACTCACACCTGCGCCGCCACGCGTAATAAAACTATTAAATGATTTTGACTGACTCAACTGCGTACGATCCAGGCGAATATCGAGCAACCAGGAGACTGGCGTCTGCCATGAACTAATCGGGCTCAACGAGGTAACATTAAAAAATCTCAAACTTTCCAGTCGCAAATTATTTTTTGATTCATTATTCACAAACCATTTAAATCGTAGGTCAAAAATATTAATGGCTGCACCATCAACATAGCCTTGCGGTGCATCAAGTAAATCATGAAAGGCTGGCCGCCATCTTAAGTCAATATAGTGTTGACCATTCTGTTTACCATAACCGGCGGCAATACGCATAGAATCATGACCTGTTTCAGGTGAGGCGCGTTTTGAAGCCAAAACTTCATTCTGCTTGTTTATATCTTCATTTGATAACGATGGACTCGATAACTCACTTATGATTTTCWGTATTTTCTGCGACCTTGGTGATGATGATTCACCATTAAACTGCAGTATATTGTATGCCTGCTGCAATACTTTTAATTTTTCTGCATCGGTATTTAAACCCTGCAAGGCTTTATTTAAACTTTTTCTATCCGGTATTGTGTCTTTAGATAATAGCGTTAACACTACCGTTGAATTGCTGGTTTGTTCACTGGCAAAAAAATCGTCAATCTGCGTTGCCAATGAAGCACGAAACAACCGAGACTGAATAAGACCCGCATCTTCAAGTTCACGAACGGTATCAACCGGTATCGCATAAAAGGGGAAATCACCTTCAGCGGTTAGTTGTAAACCAGGTCGAACCACATCAAGTAATGCCAACAGGCGGTATGAGCAATTTTCTCTAAAAAAGTAGTAATCAAAATCAATTCCTCTCACTTCCCATACATGCCTAACTAACTGGCTGATTTCTTCAGGCGTGATATCAAGCTGGTATTCCCATATATCGCGATTTTCAATATTCGTATATTCCTGCACCATTTTGTAATACGGTTTGGTTCGAAATATTCCGCTATAACCGCCGAATAAACCTTTAGCCACATAACWGGCTATATCATCTGTTTTTTTCACCTTCGCAGCATAATTCAATGTTTTTGATAACAAGACAGCATCGTCTTTATCGTCAAAACGTAAAAATGTATGACCAAATGTTGAACCAGGGTTGTTCAAATACATCGTTGGAAAAACCAGAAACAATTTATCCTGTGCCACTTTTCGCATAAATGCATCAAACTGCGGGCAGGACACATCCTTTTCGTCAGATAGTTTCAGCTGTTGTTTTAACCACCACCAACGTGCTGGAAAAAGGCATTGCGCATGATTATTTTCTGGCCTACGGTAAAACGCTTTTATATTTGCAATAAGTTCCGCTGTTGAATCTGTCTTGCCGTCAGCCGCAAGAAAAAAGTCATCATCATCCGCCTGACTAACAAAACCCCGAAAGAAACTTTCACGCTTGTAATGTAATAAGGCATACCATATTTCATGTTCGGCTAGTTGTAACTGATCGGCTTGCTGAAGCAATGAGGCAACAACATCATCAGTATTTTCTTGTGCAGGCGCTGTTGCCACAATAGATTCTTCCGCAATAACGGATGAGTTTAAATAGAATAAGACGACAAAAAGAACAAACGAATATTTCATGAAGTTACGGCTTGATGACAATGGCGGCGATGCTTGTGTARATTTAGGRCRCCTCTGATTAATTCTCATAAAATTMTTATGRAAATTAATCAGAGGTGTCCTAACTMAAATGTTGATAGAATGCGCCTATTCTACCGAGTATCACTAATATGTATTTATCTAAATTTCAATTAACCACCCTCAAAGAAACACCTTCTGATGCGGAGATTACCAGCCATCAGCTGATGTTACGTGCCGGCCTAATCAAAAAACTTGCTTCGGGGCTGTATTCCTGGTTGCCATTAGGCCTACGTGTCATGCGTAAAGTCGAAAATATTGTGCGTGAAGAAATGAATAAGAGTGGTGCGCTAGAAGTCCTTATGCCCGCAATACAACCCGGTGAGCTTTGGCAGGAATCCGGTCGCTGGGATCAATACGGTCCAGAATTGTTACGCATGACAGACCGCCATAACCGTGAGTTCTGCTTTGGCCCGACACATGAAGAAATTATTACCGATCTTGCACGTACCACGTTGTCCAGCTATAAACAATTACCGGTTACCTATTATCAGATTCAGACAAAATTCCGGGATGAAGTTCGCCCTCGTTTTGGCGTCATGCGTTCACGCGAATTCATCATGAAAGATGCTTATTCATTTCACACCACGCAGCAAAGTTTGCAAGAAACCTACGATGTAATGTACCAGGCATACAGTAATATTTTTACCCGCCTTGGCCTGGAGTTTCGTGCGGTAATGGCTGACAGCGGTTCGATTGGCGGTAACAGCTCACATGAATTTCATGTCCTTGCCGATTCTGGAGAAGACGCTATCGCCTTTTCCAATGAAAGTAATTACGCCGCTAACGTCGAAAAAGCAGAAACGCTGACACCGACAGAACCTCGCCCTGCTGCAACAGCTGATCTTGAAACAGTGGATACACCTAATCAACACAGCATTGAAGAAGTCAGTCAATTTCTTCAAGTATCGCCATCACAATGTATTAAAACTTTGTTCGTAGAAGGCAGTGAAGAAAATAGCGTTGTCGCATTAGTCTTACGTGGTGATCATGAACTCAATGAAGTTAAAGCCTCACACTTAGATGCTGTCGCTGAACCGCTGTGTTTTGCTAATGACGAACAAATCAAACAAGTCGCTAACTGTTCAGCCGGTTCATTAGGCCCCATTGGTTTGTCGATTAAAGTTATCGCTGACTACGCGGCTCTACAACTTGCCGATTTTGTCTGTGGTGCGAACCAGGATGGCAAACATCTAACCGGTGTTAACTGGCAGCGTGATTGTGCAGTACCTGACTCAGCCGATTTACGCAACATCGTCGAAGGCGATGCCAGTCCCGATGGTAAAGGCACGCTTTCCATCGTGCGCGGCATTGAAGTAGGTCATATATTCCAGCTTGGTACAAAATATTCTGAAGCCATGAAAGCGACAGTATTAGATGAAAACGGCAAAGCAACCATTATGACTATGGGCTGTTATGGCATTGGTATAACACGTATTGTCGCCGCTGCCATCGAACAGAGCCATGATGACAACGGCATCATCTGGTCAGAAAGTCTGGCACCTTTTGATGTCGCAATCGCACCGATTAATATGCAAAAATCTGAAGACGTGCGTCATGCGGCTATTAAATTACATGATGAACTAACTGCAGCTGGACTCGACGTTTTGCTTTATGATGAAAAAGCACGGCTCGGTGGCATGCTAGCTGATCTTGACCTAATTGGTATACCGCATCGTGTGGTTATTGGTGATCGTGGTTTAAAAGAAAATAAAGTGGAATATAAAAAACGAGATGCTGAAGAAAGTCAGGATATTGCGATAAATGATATTGTTAAATTTTTAACACACTAAAAACTAAAAAATATTTCACCTCAGAAACACAGAAAACTCAAAGACAGGATGATGTAGTGGGTGCGTACGAACAATGTAGGTGTGAATTTATTCGCACGCTGGTGCCTAAGTTAGCGTTTATCGTGCGAATAAATTCACACCTACATTGGAAAAACCAACGCCACTAATTGTTTTTTCCGTGCTCTCTGTGGTTAAAATACAATTTATGCACTCACCTGCGCAATACATTTAAGCATGCTCACACATTTAAAAATTTTAGTCATACTGTTAATTTTCAACACATTAACCTGCTCGCTGGTTTTTGCTGAAAACCAGGCGGTTGACCCAAAACTGCGTCAGTTGCTCACCGAAGCAATCAATTCATCCGATAGTTTTGATGATCGCTTTCATGCGGAAGTCTGGTTGCTGGATATGTCTAATCGACTGCAACGTTTTGTTAAAGATGAAAAAACGCGGTTATTTATGTTAAAACAAATCCATCTCGAAGCGACACGGGCAAAACTGCAACCTGAACTTGTGCTTGCATTAATTGAAGTGGAAAGCCATTTTGACAGCTACGCAATTTCGAAGTCAGGCGCACAAGGTATAATGCAAGTTATGCCCTTCTGGTTAAACGAAATCGGTCATCCAGACGATAATCTGATAAAACTAAAAACCAACTTACGAATGGGCTGCACTATTTTAAAATATTATATGGATATGGAAAAAAATGACCTGCATAAAGCACTCGCTCGTTACAATGGCAGTCGTGGTTCTAAAGTCTACAGCAACAAAGTCCTTCTCGCGTTACGCAATCACTGGTACCAATCTTAAACCCTTCTGAGAACACGTCATATTGTTATGTGATTGGGTTATAGACTTAAATATAAGAGTTTGCTAATATACTGTTTTTCAATCAAACAAGAGATATTATTATGTGTAACGTAGGCGGAATTGATCGTATTGTTCGTATTATTGCAGGTGTGTCTTTATTGAGTCTGGTTTTTGTTGGTGATCAAATTATCGGTCAAAATATTGTGTGGGGCTGGATAGGTATCATCCCTCTTGCAACAGGCATCTTTAAGTTTTGTCCCGCTTACTCACTGTTTGGTTTTAAAAGTTGTTCAGATAAATAACTTTTTTATCATTGTCAGGGACGACAGCACCTAAATGCATTAACATAGTCACTCTTTTTGACTAGTTTATTGTATAGATAGTGATGTGTAACGTTAACGGATTGGGGCAATTATTAAGGACGCTTATTGGCGCCGGTCTTATCACCCTCGCCTGGTTTGGCCCACAGACTTCGATACTGAGTTTCGAGTGGATTAATCTTTGGAGCTTAGGCTGGTTAGGCATTTTCCCTCTGCTTTCGGGCATTGCTGCGTTCTGCCCAATCTATGCAGTACTAGGTTTTAACCATAACAACAATAACGAATAATAAAGCACTTCCAACACTTATTAATGCAATAGGTCTCTACTGATGTCGTCTCGACCAGTGGGATATATTTTTAACAACAACATTGTCATCTCGATCAACGGGAGAGATCTTATACAGCGGAGTTTAAGATCTCTCCCGTTGGTCGAGATGACAATGTAGTGCTATTTAGATTGCGACAACTTATGGCAACGCTGATTAATACTTAATCCGCACTGCCTGTAACACATCCCCGGTATGAGGGTTTTCCGCAAAAGCAATGATACTTAAATCCTGTTTTTTCCAGTCACTACCTAATGAAACAGTATATTCAGTGACTAACTGGTTTTCTGGTTTACTCTGAAAATAGGGCCCAGCTAATAATCTAACGACATAATCATGGTGTAATTTTTCACCTTCATTTTCGCCATCATCCACATTGCTGGATAAATTGTTTTCAACAACAGCAAAATAAAAACCCACCTCTTTTACAGTACTCTCAGTAATATCGGATTTTAATTTCAGGTTCAATAAATCACCATTCGGTTTCATGGATAACTCAAGATTAACCCGCGCTTTTTCAGCAACCAATTTGTTTATATCTTTATTGAAGGTCGAATGTCGACGATAGTCATCGCCAGCCAAAACAAACTGCGGCGTATAAACAGTATTTTTTCTCTTTTTATGGGCAAGCTGACGTTGGCGCTGGTCATACTGTTTTTTAGCAAAGCGATCTTTCCAGCCAATATAATCCCAATAAGTTACGTGGAAAGCCATTGCAATCAAGCGTTTATCACTAATCTCCGATTCCTTTAAATTACTCAAAAAACGATCCGCGGGAGGACAACTACTGCAGCCTTCTGATGTGTAAAGTTCTAACAATGCAACGCGATTAACGGGACTAACGACTGTTTTTGTGACTTCCTCTGCCAGCATCTGAAATGATGTCATGACGGATAAAGTGAATAAAATGATAGTTAATAGTTTTCTCATACGCCCTGTGACTCATCTTACTAATAATAATTCAAATAATATCTCACAACTCTGCTTCAGTCGCAGAGCCTCGGTACTGCCAGGTAATAAGTGTTTTCCATTCCCAAATGACTTTGTCGTGATAAATTCGTTTGGAACGAATTTAAACATGCTCAGCATAGCCCGAAGGGTAGCCCACATGAATGTGGGCTATAATCCAGGCCTTTGAAGTAATCAATAACACAGGGTCCCCGACAAAAACATTAGGGGATAAATGACAGATTTTTTTACGAGGAAAACAGGTGTTTCACAAGCATACAAAACACCTGTTAGCGTTGTAGTAAATGCAACTTTTTATGCATTACTGCATAATAAACTACCGGGATTACCAACAGCGTTAAAATGGTGGAAACCAGCAAACCAAAAATCAGGGAAATTGCCAGGCCATTAAATATCGGATCATCAATAATAAAGAAACCACCAATCATTGCAGCAAGGCCGGTTAATACGATGGGTTTAGCACGAACTGCTGCCGAGTTAATAACCGCCTGCTGAAATTCCATGCCTTCTCTCACTTGCTGATTAATAAAATCTACCAGCAAAATAGAATTACGTACAATAATCCCGGCGAGTGCGATCATGCCTATCATGGAGGTGGCGGTAAACTGCGCACCAAGCAAGGCATGTCCGGGCATGATGCCTATTATGGTCAGTGGTATTGGTGCCATGATGACCAGCGGCACTTTGTAAGAATGAAATTGTGCCACTACAAGTAGATAAATCAGTAACAAACCTACCGCATACGCTGCTCCCATGTCACGAAAAGTTTCATAGGTTATCTGCCATTCACCATCCCATTTCAAACTGTATTTATAAGGATTTTCCGGCTGTTTTGTATACCATTGTTCAAGACCATTCTGTTCGCCCAGTGTGCCGGCAATATCAAACATGCCATAAAGCGGGCTATCAACATCACCCGCTATATCTGCTGTGACATAGACCACGGGCAGCAAATTTTTATGATAGATATTTTTCTCACGCTGCCCTCGATCGATAGTAACCAGTTCRGTTAATGGTACCAGGTTGCCATTCACTGAGCGCACCTGCAGTGCCAGCACCTGTTCGATATCCGCTTTGTCCGCCTCAGCATATTCAATWCGAACAGGCACTGCATATTTAAGGYTTACACCATGTAAATAGGTTACATCAGAGCCATTTAAAACCGTCGCCAATGCCTCAATTATTAGCTGTTGTGACACACCTAATCTTGCTGCACGCTGACGGTCGATGATTATGTTCAACTTTTCTGTTGGGTATTCCACGCTATCATCAACATCGACTATATTGTCTGTGGCTTCAAACACTGCACGTAACTGTTTTGCCTGTTGTATTTGCCCTTCGTAGTCCAGTCCGTATATTTCAGCAACGATGGGGGACATGACCGGTGGCCCCGGTGGTATCTCGACAATTTTTGCATTACCATCATACTGTCTGGCAATATTTTGTAGTGGCTCACGCACCGCCGCAGCAATCTCATGACTGCTACGCTGACGCAGGTCTTTAGCCACCAGATTGACCTGTATATCACCAAGATTGGCTGCCTCACGCAAATAATACTGACGCACCAACCCATTAAAGCTGATTGGTGCTGCCGTGCCAGCATAAATTTGATAGTCCGTCACTTCTTCAAGATTGCCAATGTATGAACCCATCTCATGTAATACGCGACTGGTTTGTTCAAGACTTGTCCCTTCTGGCATATCCAAAATTATCTGAAATTCTGTTTTATTGTCTGAAGGCAGCATCTTCAATACMACCGCCTGYACAAGCACAAGTGAAATAGCGGCCAGAATCAGTGTGATTATTGTAGCCAGTAATAACCAACGATTGCGATTGCCTTTTGCACCACCCAGGAAAGGTGTCATGATACGAGTGAAGAAGTTTTCTATGATCAAATTTTTTGCTGAATGTTWTTCAGCATCTGCTKGCTGGCTGCCRGGTTGATGATTRCTGGATTGATGATTTCTAGACAGAACAATGTTAGTTAACCAGGGGGTAAAAACAAAGGCAACCACYAGTGATGCCAGCATGCCCATGCTGGCATTAATGGGGATCGGRCTCATGTATGGGCCCATCAAACCAGAAACAAATGCCATGGGGAGCAAGGCGGCAATAACGGTGAAGGTAGCCAGTATGGTCGGACTACCGACTTCATCAACCGCAATAGGAATTAAATCCACCAGTTTCTGTTTACCCAGCGCGATATGACGATGAATATTCTCTACCACCACAATCGCATCATCGACCAGAATACCAATAGAGAAAATTAACGCAAACAGTGAAACCCGGTTGAGCGTGAAACCATATGCCCAGGAGGCAAACAGGGTAATTAACAGAGTGACGGCTACCGCCGCACCTACTATCAGGCTTTCACGCCAACCCAGTGCCAACATCACCAGCAAAATCACAGATAGAGTGACAAAAATCAGCTTCTGTATCAACTTGTTAGCCTTTTCCTGAGCACTAACGCCGTAATTTCGTGTAATAGTGACTTCAATATCATCCGGTATAAAAGTGCCTTTTAATTCATCCAGACGCTGAATAACCTGATCGGCAATATCAACCGCATTGCTCCCCGGCTTTTTAGCAATGGCCAATGTCACCGCCGTTTGCGGGTGATTTAGCACAATGGTTTCCGTATTATTTTGCAGTGCTAGACTGCCCTTGCCTTTTGCGATGGAAACATATTGTGAGGGTGAATCAACACCGAACTCAACACTGGCAACATCCTGCAAATACACCGCTTTACCATCAAACATGCCAACAATCAATCCAGCAATTTCTTCTGCTGCGGTTAAAAAAACACCCGCCTGCAATAGAATCTCACGGTTATCTGTGGTTATGGTTAAACCGGTACGTACTGTGTTTGCGGCACGCAAGGCATTTCTCAAGTCATTAATATCAATATTATAGCCAGACAGTGCCTGTGGATCTAACACCACATGTACCACTCTTGTCGGACTGCCAATGGTGTAAATATCACGCGTGCCATCAATGCGCTTTAGTTCCGTTTCCAGTGCATGAGCGACCTGACTTAATTTTAAAGCACCTACTTCAGCATTTTGTGACCACAAGGTAGCGCTGAGAATGGGGACATCATCGATGCCTTTGGGTTTAATAATGGGTTGACCGACACCAAGATTAGCGGGTAACCAGTCCTGGTTTGAATACAGTTTGTTATACAGTCGAACGATGGCATCAGTGCGATTTTCCCCAACCAGAAACTGAACCGTCAGCACAGCCATACCTTGCATTGATGTTGAAAAAACGTGTTCAATACCACTGATTTCTGAAATCACCTGCTCTGCAGGGGTCGCCACCAGACTTTCTACCTCAGCCGCAGAAGCACCGGGAAAGGCGATAAAAACATTGGCAAAGGTAACATTAATTTGCGGGTCTTCTTCTCGCGGTGTAATCAAAACCGCAAACAAACCCAACAATACGCCAACCAGGGCAAGCAAGGGCGTAATCTGTGTGGTTAAAAAATGTTTAGCGATGCTTCCTGAAATGCCAAGCCTAGTCATTGGAGCGCCCTGCTGAGCGTTGACTTRCCTGYCGTTGCTGCATTAATATTATGCCGGCCTKAATAGGATYCAGCGCAACTTTTTCTCCTTCAGTCAATCCAGACAAAACCACCTGTAAATTACCRTTAGTTCTGCCCATTCGCACATGTCTGAAATGAATCGAACCATCTTCAGCCAGCACATAGGCCGCTGTTAGTTCAGAACGTTGCACGATGGCTTGTTGCTCCACCATCAGTACCTGTTTTTCTCCAATRACCAGWGATGTTTTTACAAACATGCCAGGGAACAAACCGGTAATYTCCGGCGGTAAATCCAGCCTGACTTTAAAGGTATTTGAAGCACGATCTGCGATAGGAAAAATRGTGATTTTTTCCACCTCGACCTGAACCTGACCACCRCCAATCGCCGCATCAATATAAACATACGCCTTGCTGTACACACGGATTTTATTGATAAGGCTCTGCGGCACATCCACATTAACTCTAAGTTTGCTCAGTGAAACACCCGTTACCAGCTTCGTTCCCAACTGAACACTTTCACCCTCTTCAACATGTCGCTGTGTGACAATGCCACTGTAAGGCGCTTTTATCCGGGTATATGACAATTGCTCGTGTGCTTGCTCAAGATTCGCCCGTGCAGATTCCAGACGTGCTTTTGATGCAGATAGCGCATGCGTAGCATCATCCATTGTTGCTTTAGCAACGACTTTTTTGGCGTAGACATCTTTAACACGTTTATATTCATCTTTGGCTTTCGATAAATGTGATATGGCTTCTTTTTCGCCCGCCAGTGCTTTTTTCAAGTTTGCCTGTTGTGACAGGTCTTTAAGGCGAACAATAACGCTACCTTTTTCCACATAGTCGTCAACATCAACCAGTATTTTCTGGATAATGCCGCTTGTCTGAGCAGATACAGTGGCCCTATGGATGGCTTCAACTTCGCCATCTAAACGAAATTCACGAGTCAGCAATTGCTGTCTTACCTGTACGGTTTCAAGCTGAGGGTCTGTCTTACTTGCGTGTGCAGACTCAAGCTGAACAAGCTGTACAAATACAAGTACCCATAAAAACACCCATAAAGGCACCCTTAAAACCATAGTCCCAAAACCATATAACCTGCTAGTGCCAAATAATTGACTTCGTTGCCTGTATTTTGAATTAATCATAACCCCACCAAAAAGTAGAATAAATCACGCAATCATTATATTCTAGTTTGCAAATGCATCAACCATACTGGGAACTTATGTTTTCACTGTACAAGCACACAACAGCCTATTATTTTTAATTTCAATCTGCCAGGTGATTCAAGAATAGCTCTGGTTGTCGTATAAACTACGTTCGCCTTAATACTAATACAATACGCCTCTACTGATGTCATCTCAACCAGCGGAAGATATATTGTGCAGCAGCCTTTAAGATTTTTTCCGCTGGTCGAAATGACAGTGGTCTTTAGGGCACCTCTATTAATTGCTTGTACCCTTTAATCAATGATATATGCAATCACGATATCCATCACATTGGTATGACTATTCGTGCCTTGAACCAGATCATCGGTCGCCATCAGCACGATACCGGCATTGGCTTTATCCAGTTCCTGCTGAATATTCAGACCCATTTTTTTCGCTTTTTGAATAGTAAACTTTGAAACCACGGCACCTGCACAATTGGAATTTCCATCGTCTCCATCGGTGCCTGCCGCCAACAAATGAATAGTTGAATCATCGGAAAGATGTTGTGCAAAAGCTAATCCCAGTGAAAGATTGCGCCCACCTACACCAGGATTTTCAGGCAAGCGTACCGTGGTTTCACCGCCCCAGATATGAATTCCCGGTTTTGCATTTTTCAAATGCGCATAAAGTTTTTCAGCTACATCAAACGCGTCACCTTCTAAAAACTCCGGATAAAGATAACTATTGAGGCCTTCAGATATTGCTGCACGGTGAACTTCTTGCATGGCAAGATTGATATTACCAATAATATGGGTATCAACCGATACCGTAGAKTGCAKGYAASCCGSAYYYTCYGCTGCACTAAAAGAGGATAARTAARCATCRTMATCTACAGCACAATTMGAATGAACTAACAAACCTGAACCWATAAAYTCRGCTCGATCATCCTTAACATCAGAGAGCAACAATTGTGTYACCGATAAYAGCTTGATGTATTTTAATAAWCCGCCACCTTTGATATCAGAAAACYGCTGTCGCCATGCGTTAATCTGATGAATATCTTTACCACTGGCTATCAGGTAGCGATTAATTTGTTGCAGTTGATCGAGTGATACACCYTCACGCAGCACTTCGACCAGTGCCGATGTACCACCTGAAATCAACAGCAGTAATTCRTCACTATCATTCAYCTCAGCAAGGAAATGYAATAGTGTCTCGCCAGCTTGAAGCGAAGAAGCATCGGGYACAGGATGCGATGAAGCGATGCACTGTGTGTTTTTAAGTTTYTTAACGGRTCGTGTGATCTTYGATGGCGGGCAAATTAACAGMGACTGTTTTAGTGAGGGTAATTCATCATGTACGCCTTGCAACATCGCAGCGCCAGCTTTACCCATTGCAATACAATGGGTGAACGGCTTTTTATTTTTATTACACCATTGGTTAACTAGATAACGACCATCGACCGCATCCAATGCTGTTTCATACAACATAATAAGGAGTTCACGTGCTGTTAGCTCTGTCATATTAAAACACTAGTCAAAAAAGTATTACGTCATTGCGAACGCAGTGCTGCGTTCGCAATGACGTTTTGTTTTTATGTTTCAGTTAAAAGTGACAGCGACTAATGCTAACGCATGCCACGTAAGATATCTGTTTTAATATCTTCTATGGACTCCAGACCAACCGCTATGCGAATTAATCCATCAGAAATGCCCGCTTCAGTACGTAGCTCCGGTGTTAAACGTCCATGTGTGGTTGATGCCGGATGTGTTATGGTCGATTTTGTATCACCCAGATTCGCAGTAATCGACAACAGTTTAGTTGCGTCAATCAAACGCCAGCCTTCTTCTTTTCCACCGTTTAATTCAAACGATAACAGACCACCAAAATCGCTCTGTTGTGTTTTAGCCAGTTCATGTTGCGGATGACTTTCCAGACCCGGGTAATACACGCATTTCACTTCGGGCTGTTGCTCTAACCACAGTGCCAGCTCTAACGCGCCGGCACTGTGCGCTTTCATGCGTATCGCCAGCGTTTCCAGTCCTTTCAAAAACACCCATGCGTTGAACGCACTCATGCTTGGACCTGCTGAACGTAAAAAACCATATACGCCATCGCCAACTACCTCTGCTGTGCCGCAAACAGCCCCGCCCATGCAGCGCCCCTGACCATCTATATATTTTGTCGCGGAATGGATAACAATGTCTGCACCCAACTCAATCGGACGTTGTAATGCAGGGGTACAAAAACAGTTATCTACCGCTAATAAACAACCGTGTTTGTGGGCGATGTCGGCAAGTGCCGCAATGTCTACCAACTCAGTCAGTGGGTTCGACGGCGTTTCTACAAACAGCAGTTTTGTTTCTGAAGTTATCGCCTGCTCCCATGCTGATAGATTAGATAATTCAACATAACTGGTTTTAATCCCTAACTTATCAATAATATTATTGAGTAATACGGTAGTTGAACCAAATATACTTCGAGATGAAACGATGTGATCACCGGTTTTTAATAAACCCAGCACAGTCGCCGTAATCGCAGCCATACCCGAAGCGGTCGCGACACAACATTCAGCACCTTCTAATGATGCCAGTCGTTGCTCAAAGGTTCGCACCGTTGGGTTAGTAAATCGTGAATAAATATTACCCGGTTGTTCACCGGAGAAACGGGCTGCCGCTTCAGCCGCTGAGGCAAAAACAAAACTGGAGGTGGTAAATATTGGCTCACTGTGCTCGCCTTCATTGGTCCTTACCTGACCTGCACGCACTGCACGCGTTGCGAACTCAAATTCATCGCCAAATTCTAAATCTTTTTCTGACATTTTTTTAACCTTCTATTATCTTTCTATACAATATCATCAAACATTCAAGTTATATTACCTACTGTTATTCTTCCTGCTTCTATTCTTCCTGCTTCTATTCTTCAATCAGCACTTCACTACCTGACTCAACTAGTCGAAATAATTCGACAATATCTTTATTGCACATTCGAATACAACCTATCGAGCTGGGTGTGCCGATGGTTTCTTCATGATTGGTGCCATGAATATAAATATAGCGCTGATAAGTATCTACATAGCCCCCTTTATTTTTCCCCGGCTCCATGCCTTCCAACCACATGATACGACTCATGATAACGTCATCCGGTAAAACCACGCCATTGGCTTTACATTCTTCCAGATTGCCATGGGGGACACGTCCTATGTAAACTTCATTGACCGGCATCGCACCGCCTAATTTATCTTTTATACGATGCAGGCCTAGCGGGGTTTTTTCGCTGCCATTTTCATTACCCGTACCATACTTAGAAGTCGACACATCATATTGATGAAGCAAGGTATTATCTTCATCAAGCAGACTCAGACTTTGATTCGATATGTTTATTTTAATTGAGTTCACGGGCGTACCATCGTTTAATTAAATTCAAAGTATCACACAGTTGAATCCATAATCAATAGCCCATTTGCCAAATATTGGGTTTCCGCTGTCTGGTTTTCTAAAATTACGTAGTGCACCTCTGAACAAGTATCATATAATCTTTATATACTGCAAATACATGGATTATAGAGATGACAGCTTTTAATACCGATAGTGAAGCAAAAGATGCCGCCTCCGAAATACTAACTACCCGTACTGAGCAGAAAAAAATTCAATTTTTTCCCGTTTCAGAAGGCAAGCTCATGACTCTATACATCCTGAGTCTTGGCTTATACGGCATTTACTGGTTCTATAAAAACTGGAAACTCCAGCAACCGCTAATGGATAAAAAAATCTACCCTGTCTTGCGTGCGATATTTTCAATATTTTTCACCCATGCTTTATTTAGACGCATCAATGCACAAGCAACAGGACTGGAGAAAAAACATCAGTTTAATGCCAATGCACTGGCTACTTTTTTTGTCGCCAGCATTGTCGCCAGTCATATCCTGGACCGTCTATCAACGCACAGTACTGCATTCGAAGGCATGATGAGCAGTACCGTCATCATTACTTCATTAGCTTTATTTTGTTTGAGCGTTTACCCCATGCTCAAAGTTCAGGCTACCGTCAACCGAATAAATGGCGATATGCTCGGTTATCTCAATCACAAATACAGCCTGTGGAATATCGCATTAATCGTATTGGGTATTGGCTTATGGTTATTAATCGGCATGGGAATATTGGCAGAGTCAATGGGACTGATTGTGCCTGAGAACTTATAGCTTCACGTGATATAAGAAACGATAAGATAAATTGGATTAGCAATTCTTTAGGGCACCACTATTAATTGCTTGTGCCCTTTAGTTATTGAAGTTCGATTGAACCACTAACACGCACGCTTAATGTTTTATCACCTGCAGAAAATGATGGCACAACCTGAGCTTCTGCCATCATGCTCATATTTCGGCTTTTATAACGTGGCGAGCTACTACCCGAAGTCGAAACATTAATATTCACTATTTTATAATTGTCATGTTGTAATTTATTGGCAATTTGTTTTGCTCTTACAGTAAAAGCCGCTAAAGCATCATCGATTAAAATTTTTGTTTGCTGCTCTCTTTTATCACGCGAAACATCAAAGGAAATGCCATTTAAACTGAGCTGCGCCTGTAAATCACCTAAGACTTCACTCATCAACGACATATCTTTAGATTCCAGTTGTATTGATTGACGCACCCGCCACGATACAATCTGGTTTTTGTTATAGACAGGACTGGTTGTGTAACTTTCTGTTTCGACCTTGATTGTTTTATGTTGCTTTAGCTTTGCCAGTGCCCAATTAATTTTTTTGTTCACTTTCTTACTTAACACCGTCGCTTTTGACCCCTCTTCCTGCGCATACATTGAAACCATCATGGTGTCATTATCAACATCTGCTGAAGAAGAAGCTTCTAAACTTATCTGGTTATAACGTTTAACGGGTTCATGGGCATGAACATTGACATTGAAACTTATTAAAGCAAACAGCGATAAGAGTATGTATCGTTTCATAAGAAATTTATAATTGACTCGCAATTTTATTCTTATGTTGTTTGACAACATCATTACGTTGATCAGACAGTCGATTGAAATAAGCGTCATCGATATCTTGTGTGATATATTCACCATTAAAGCAGGAGCTATCGAAGTGTTTAATTTCAGCATTACCTTTCTGCACTGCCGCTATCAGGTCTTCAAGATCTTGATAAACCAGCCAGTCTGCTCCGATAATTTCAGCAATCTCTTCAACAGTGCGGTTATGCGCAACAAACTCAGCATGGGATGCCATATCGATGCCGTAGACATTGGGGTACCTTACCGGTGGCGCGGCTGAAGCCATATAGACTTTTTTAGCACCGGCTTCTCTCGCCATCTGCACGATTTGTTTGGAGGTAGTACCACGCACAATAGAATCATCAACTAACAAAACGTTCTTACCCGAAAATTCCAGCTCGATAGGATTCAGTTTTTGACGAACCGATTTTTTTCGTTCTTTCTGACCCGGCATAATAAAAGTACGACCGATGTATCGGTTTTTAATAAAGCCTTCTCGATATTTCACATTTAAATGGTAGGCAACTTCCAGTGCCGTACTTCGACTGGTATCAGGAATGGGGATAACCACATCAATGTCGTGCTCAGGCATTTCACGTAATATTTTTTGAACCAGCTTTTGCCCCATCCGTAAACGTGATTTATAAACGGAAACACCATCAATAATGGAATCAGGACGTGCAAAATAAACGTACTCAAAAATACACGGCGAAAGTTTTACTTTATCGGCACACTGTTTATAGGATAGCTCGCCCTGCTCACTGATAAATATTGCTTCACCCGGTTCAACATCTCTTACCAGCTCGAAACCCTGTGCCTGCAATGCCACACTTTCAGAAGCAACCATAAAGTCCGTACCCAGTTCGGTTTCACGAATACCGTAACAGAGCGGACGTATACCGTTAGGATCACGGATCGCCAAAATACCTTTACCGACAACCATTGCGACAACGGCATAACCACCGCGGCAACGACGATGAATAGCGGATACAGTGGTAAAAACATCTTCGACATCAAAGATCGGCTTGGCATTAAGCTGTAGCTCATGCGCCAGAATATTGAGTAAAGCTTCGGTATCGGAATCGGTGTTCAGGTGACGCAAATCTGACTGGAAAAGTTGTTCTTTTAATTCRTCAGCATTGGTCAGGTTGCCGTTGTGTGCCAGCRCAATACCGTAAGGTGAATTCACATAAAGTGGCTGCGCCTCAGCTGAAGATGAAGACCCTGCTGTTGGGTAACGTACATGAGCAATRCCCATTTTTCCAGGCAGGCGTTCCATATGTTTCTTAAAAAACACATCACGAACCAGGCCATTACCTTTTTTCATRTAGAAACGGCCRTCTTCRCAGGTYGTTATACCCGCAGCGTCCTGACCGCGGTGTTGTAAAACGGATAGTGATTCGTACAGATCGAGATTCACTGCGCTATGCGCAACAATTCCGGTAATCCCACACATNNGAGGTTTCTCCAGGGTTACTGATTTGGTRTAGCTGAYTGATAAGAAAGACYGAGATCATCMGGTATRTAYTCCTGAATGACCATTGCTGCATTTTCAAACCACTGTAATAATGTTGATGCTTGCCACCACTCCATTTCAGGCAGTGGTGTCATACCTGCGATAACGACAAAAACAATAATAATCAAACCACCGCGTAATAAGCCAAAGACAATCCCGAAAATACGATCAGCTCCAGATAAGCCCGTTTTCTTTACTACCTGTGAGACCAGCATATTGACAATAGCACCGACCATTAATGTCAGCACGAATAACACGCCAAATCCAACTGCCTGCCGGACTGCTTCCGATTCAATATTACTGGGTAAGGCATCAGCCAGTTGTGGGGCAAAGGTTGCTGCCAGCCAGATAGCGATAATCCACGTTGCTAATGAGATAGCCTCTTTAACAAATCCACGGATTAAGCTAAACAAGGCAGAGAGCAAAATTATAACTATAACGACTACGTCGACAACTGTCATGGTGATCACTTGTGTTTTTCTAAAGGGGCATTATACCCGTTTGTAAATACGATTTGTCTTAGATATACCTCTCTCACTCTAAATGGACATTCTTGAGTGCGCGAGATACATACCACTATGGATAGTTGACGACATAAGCGTCTATCTTATGCGATTTTTTAAGGTCTCTTTTCAGTTTATCCAGAACCTTGCGTTCGAGTTCGGGACCGATTCGAACTTTGTAACTGTTTTTGCCTTTATTACTGGTTTTGGAAATGAAGGTGGTATAACCTTGTTTTCGATATTTATCACGCATTTTTAATGCGCTTTCATTGCTACTGAAAGTACCGATTTGCAGAGCAAAGGATTTAATCGGTTTTTTTGCCTTAGGCGTTAATGCTTTTTCCTGCTCAAGCTGAATTTTTTCAACGGGCGTTGGAATGGGCTTTAGCTTTTTTTGAGTTAAAGGTGGAAAATCAGGTTTATCTTTTACTTTAATATCCTGAGTCTGGCGTGATTGATAACCGGAACCATCTAATAATGCAGGTATAAAGATAACACCCAGTGTAACCAGAACGATGGCACCGACGATACGTTGTTGTAAAGGGGCTTCCATTAAGCTACCGTCTCCACACCATTATTATTCACTTTTTCGAAAAATTGCATTGCTTCAGCTACCGTATAAAATGAACCAAAAATAATAATGCGGTCATCTTCATTAATCATCGTCAGCACCTTTTCACATGCTGCTGTCACCGAGTTTGCCTGCATGGCTACCGTGGGAAACATTTTACACTGATTTGCTTCTTTTGTTTTCCCTATAAAATCATTACCAATCAAAATATCTGGCAATTGTTTTGAAAAATCATTCACCGATAACCCTCGAGAAATAGACTTCAGTCCGGCAAAACACCAATAGTCTATCTCTGTAGAAACTTGTTCTATTACAGCGCGTACATCCTTATCCGATAACATGGCCAGAATTGCCCATGTTTTAATATTAGCCTTATCATTTTGAGTTGATTTCAACTGTGACACCAACGCCTGAGCGGCCTGCTGATTATGCGCCACATCAACAAACACCTGTGGTACTTCATTAACTTGTTGAAATCGACCCGACAGTTTTATGGACTTTAGACCAGCAATGATAGCCTGTTCAAACCAATTATTAGTTTGCGATGGCGCGAGTAAACCTTTTTCCTTCAGTGTCTGTAGAGCCATGATTGCTGTCGCCGCATTTTCATATTGAAAATAACCCGATAAAGAGGGTGTGTCGATATTAGACAAATCTGTCAACTCACTATGAAGACTCCACTGACCCTTTGTTTTATCGACACTGATATCATAGTCACAACCGAGTTGCTTAAACTCACAATTTAATTTTTCAGCATGAGAGGTAACACTGGTGGGTGCTTTTCTATCACCACAGATAACCGGTTTACCCAAACGAAATACCCCTGCTTTTTCGTAACCGATGGATTCTCTATTATCACCTAACCAGTCAACATGATCGATTGCAACCGAGGTCAATATACTGATGTCTGCATCCATAATATTCACCGCATCCAAACGCCCGCCTAGTCCTACTTCCAGAATCACTAAATCAGGTTGCTGTTTATAAAACAGGTCAATAGCAGCCAGAGTGCCAAATTCGAAATAGGTAAGCGGATGTTCGCCACGTGCTTGATCCAAACGTTCGAACGCTTCACAAAGTTCAGTATCGGATACCGGCTGTGAATTAATTTTGATGCGTTCATTGTATTGAAAAAGATGTGGCGAGGTATAACTGCACACATTTAAACCTGCTGATATGGCCATTGCTTCCAGCATGGCAACAACTGAACCTTTACCATTGGTGCCAGCAACCGTGATTAATGGGCAGTTGAAGGTATTGGTATGACCCGCCTGTTTCGATACAGCAGAGACTCTATCAAGGCCAAGCTCAATTTCTTTAGGGTTGAGACTTTCTTGCCAGCTTAGCCAGTCATTGAGGTTATTGAATCGCATTGAGTAAAATGGGGATTGGGTATATTCGAATTTACAACTTCAGCTTACTGCCATAATCGGACGGTCAAAACATTTTTCACCACAGAGGCACAGAGGGCACAGAGAAAATAACTAGTGGCGTTGGGCCAACCCACTACATTGTCTTTTCTCTGTGAACTCTGTGCCTCTGTGGTAAATCTTTTTTTAATTTTGTAACTGTCCGCTTTGAGTCAAAAGCAAACAATCACAGTAAAAAACTTAACTCGTTTGTGTTGCCGGTTTGTTGGATAACATTAATACCAGGCTAACAATACGATCACGCAAATCACGGCGGTCAACAACCATGTCGATGGCACCATGCTCCAGTAAAAACTCACTGCGCTGAAAACCTTCTGGTAATTTTTCACCTACGGTTTGTTCGATAACACGTGGGCCGGCAAAACCGATAAGTGCTTTAGGTTCAGCAATATGGACATCACCTAACATAGCAAAACTTGCCGAAACCCCACCCATAGTCGGGTCCGTTAAAACTGAGATATAGGGGATTTTATTTTTGGCTAACTTTGCTAGTACTGCACTGGTTTTAGCCATTTGCATCAATGAGAATAAGGCTTCCTGCATACGTGCACCGCCCGATGCAGAGAAACAAATAAAAGGAAWTTTTTCTTCTAATGCGAGCGTCGCTGCTTTAAGAAAACGCTCACCGACTACCGCTCCCATCGAACCACCCATAAAWYKRAAMTCAAAKGCRGCGGCRACMACMGRYACTSYTTTNAMCTTGYCYYWTMATMMSATTAAGGCATCCTTTTCACCGGTGTTTTTTTGCGCCTGCAATAATCTATCTTTGTATTTTTTACTGTCTTTAAATTTGTACTTGTCAAAGGGAACAAGATTTGCACCCACTTCTTCAGTGGGTGAGTCATCTAAAAATATCTCTAGACGTTTACGACCAAAAACACGCATGTGATGATTACACTTGGGGCAGACATCCAGATTACGTTCCAGTTCTGCACGGTATAAAACTGCGTTACAGGCAGTACACTTGGTCCATAAACCTTCAGGCACACCGCGCTTGGTACTGCTATCGGTTCTAATGCTTGTTGGCATTAATTTTTCAAACCAGCTCAAAGTCATTTTTTATACCCTAATATGGAAATACAAAGTGTAGAAATCAAATCCACAGATTTATATCGCGTCAAGTGCCGCTCGCATGGATAATAGTATATCACTGATTTCTTTGATAATTAGTTTTCTTTCAGCTTCCGTTTTACCTTCATTTAAGGTCATCTGCTTGACGATGGCACTGCCGACAACAACCGCGTCTGAACAAGCTCCCACTTTAGCGGCTGATTWGGCATCACTGATACCAAAACCGACGCCAATGGGCAGATCAATATACYGGCGAATTTCAGCGACCTTCTGTTCAACACTGGAAACATCCAGTGAAGCCGCACCCGTCACACCTTTTAATGAAACATAATAAACAAAGCCACTGGCAATTTYGGCCAGCTTTTTAATACGTTYTGCCGGACTGGTTGGCGCCAGTAAAAATATAGGRTCCAATGCTTCWGCTTGCAATGCCGGCACATATTCAGCGGCTTCAACTGGCGGCATGTCTACCGTTATSACACCATCAACACCACTGGCAGCRGCAAGTTGGGCAAACTTCTGGTAGCCCATTACTTCGATTGGATTGAGGTAACCCATAATRATAACAGGCGTCYTATCATCRGTTTCRCGGAAAGCTTTAACYAACTCAAAGACATCTAACAAACTCGTATCATGCTTTAGCGAGCGCTCGGCYGCGAGTTGAATAACCGGGCCATCTGCCATTGGATCTGAAAATGGCGCGCCCAAYTCTATGATRTCTGCACCRGCTTGAACCATGGCATGCATCAATGGCAAAGTCATTTCCGGCACMGGATCTGCYGCCATAACATAGGGGATCAGCGCTTTTCTTGACTGCGYCTTTAGCTCAGCAAAGCATGTTTTAAGGCGGCTCACAGTTCAATACCTTCAATTTTGGCAATGGTATTAATGTCTTTATCACCCCGACCAGACAAGTTTACGATAATGCGCTGCTCCGGCTTCATGGTTGCAGCAAGCTTCATAGCATAAGCAWCAGCATGACTGGATTCCAGTGCCGGGATAATGCCYTCAACYTGCGTTAATGTATGAAACGCTGCCAGTGCTTCATCATCTGTGGCRGCATCATAATTCACTCGACCGATATCTTTTAACCAGGARTGCTCAGGACCGACCCCGGGGTARTCCAGACCCGCGGAGACAGAATGCGTTTCAATAATYTGCCCGTTTTTATCTTCCATCAAATAGGTACGATTGCCGTGTAATACACCCGGACTACCGGCACACAATGGCGCCGCATGTTTACCACTATCAATGCCCAGACCACCACCTTCAACACCGTACATGGCAACGGATTCATCTTCCAGGAAAGGATGAAATAAACCGATTGCATTTGAGCCACCGCCAATGCAGGCGACCAGCGCGTCCGGTAAACAGCCACATTGTTGCTGCATTTGCTGTTTTGCTTCCCGGCCTATAATGGTCTGAAAATCACGTACCATAGCAGGATACGGATGCGGGCCGGCAACGGTACCGATGATATAAAAGGTGTCATCAACATTGGTTACCCAGTCGCGCATAGCTTCATTTAATGCATCTTTCAGCGTTTTTGAACCCGACTCGACGGCGACAACTTTTGCACCCAACAACTTCATCCGATAAACATTGGGCGCCTGTCGGATAATATCCTCAGCACCCATGTAAACCACGCACTCCATACCAAAACGCGCCGCAACGGTAGCCGAAGCGACGCCATGTTGTCCGGCACCGGTTTCCGCGATAATACGTTTCTTGCCCATCATTTTTGCCAGTAAACCCTGACCGATGGTGTTATTTATTTTATGTGCGCCGGTGTGATTTAAATCTTCGCGTTTAAGATATATCTGCGCACCACCGACTTCTCTGGTCAAACGTTTTGCGAAATATAATGGGCTGGGACGACCCACATAATGTGTGAGGTCTTCATCAAATTGCTTCTGAAAATCCGCATCAACTTTCATTTTCTCGTAAGCATCGCGAAGTTCATCGAGTGCCTGCATTAATGTTTCTGATGCAAAAATTCCACCGTAGATACCGAAATGACCACGGTCATCAGGCATCGCTGCGTAATCTACTTTTTCTGAATTTTTATTTGTATCTGACATATCAAAATCATTTCTTAATTTTCAATGTATTATATGTAGCGTCATCTCGGCCGTCGGGAAAAATGACATTTAGTTTATTATTTATCGCTTAAATTCACCTGTTGCATAAATTCAGCAACTTTAACTTTATCTTTTATTCCCGGTGCATTTTCCACACCACTGCTCACATCTACTGCAAACGGATGCACTCTGTCGATTGCCTGTTTAACATTCGCTGCAGTCAAACCACCCGCTAAAATGACGGGTTTGTCTATGGCTGCAATCGAAGACCAGTTAAAGGTCTCGCCGGTACCACCCGCCTCACCCGGTGCATGGCCATCCAGCAAAAGTGCTTTTGCTGTCGAATAAGTTTTTGCGCTGGCGATAAGGTAGCTGGCATCACAATGTRCGGCTTTCATACCCACCGCTTTTATATAAGGCAGCGTAWATTGCTCACAAAATTCTACTGACTCACTGCCATGAAATTGAATTAAATCGATGCCAACATTATCTAAAGYTGACTGAACARCCTGCTTATCGRCATCTTTAAACAAGGCAACACGCGTGACAAAAGCCGGCATAGTTTGACTAATTATCTGTGCCTGCGTATGGCTAAYAAAACGAGGGCTTTTTTCATAAAASACCAGACCAATTGCATCYGCACCCGCATCAATGCATAACTGTGCATCTTCAGTTCGGGTAATGCCACAAATTTTAACACGGGTACGCATAAATTTTTATAAGCCTCAATGAGTAGAAAAYAGTGTAAGCATCAGCAKATATCAGGCAACCAGCCGCTGTCTGGYAGACCATGYTCAGATGGATATTCTACATKAACCAGATACAATCCGGCGGCGGATGCAGTCATGCCGGCACGCTTTCTATCCTGMCCCTGTAATAACGCTAACATCCATTTTTCTGGTTGTTCACCACGACCAATCACCATTAAACTGCCCACGATATTTCTAACCATATGATGCAAAAAAGCATTGGCTTTGATATCCAGTATTATGTAATCAGCCACACGTTTAACACTGATACTCTGCATTTCACGTATTGCATGTTTAGCCTGACACTGTGAAGCGCGGAAA
This sequence comes from Thiotrichaceae bacterium, assembly GCA_002746365.1. Taxonomy (GTDB): domain Bacteria; phylum Pseudomonadota; class Gammaproteobacteria; order SZUA-229; family SZUA-229. The sequence continues at coordinate 109,514 of NVWZ01000008.1, read as the reverse complement.
GCTGAAAAATCATGTTCACCTAATAAATGCTGTGCCGCCTGATGCATCAGTGTTTCATCGAGTCGTTCAAATGACCAGGAAACATTATGTTGAAAGATTGCCGATCTAACTCGACGGTTATATAACAGATATCGATAACTGCGTGAGACGGCACTGAATCGAGCGCTAAAATCATCGTTTACTTCACGCACCCAGTGAATCGAAATATCTCTCGGTAAATTAGTATTGCCACCCAGCATCCAGGCTTTCAGTTCTCGTTTCACAGTGGTATCAAAGTGTACGACTTGTCCGGTTGCGTGTACGCCGGTATCCGTTCGGCCGGCACAAGTTAATCGCAGGGGCGAAGCGGCCACTTTTGACAGAGCTTTTTCTAATTCTTCCTGCACAGTACGCGTGCCTTTTGCCTGCATCTGATAACCACAGAACTGACTGCCGTTGTATTCGATACCGAGTGCGATTCTTTGATTTTTCATGCGTATATAAACTAAAGGAACCTCTAATCAATTTACAATAAAAAACGCCAGCCTGTAAACAGACTAGCGTTGCCATTGTACTATTAACTATTCACTAATAGTTATTCACTGCACTATTACTATCAGTCCAGTTTTGCCATTAAATCATTGGCTTCCTGTTTCTGCTCATCATTACCATCCGCCAGCACTTCTTCAAGAATGCCTTTAGTGCCTTCGTGGTCACCCATATCCAGGTAGGCACGAGCTAAATCCAGCTTGGTACTGATTTCATCAACATCATCCAGACTGGATAAATCAAAGTCTTCTTCTTCGTCATCACTCACTTCAGGACTAGCAACGCTGTCTTCAGGTTGGGCTTCAGCTTGTTCTTCAGGCTGGGCTTCAGCTGGCTCAATAACGACTTCGTCTAATGCACTGTCATCTAACCCAAGATCCATATCCAGAGCCGCATCATCAGTCAGATCGAGTAAAATCTCTTCTTCCTCTTCAGGTTTTTCTGCAACATCGTCCAGACCAAAGTCAAGATCAATTTCAGTAGAATCCATGTCTGTAGAAGCAATGTCTGCGGCATCATCCAGACCGATATCTAAATCACTAAGATCAATCTCTTCACTGTCTGCCGCTTCGACAGACTCTTTTTCAGCTTCAATATCCAGTTCTGATGCATCGATATCCAGTGAGAAATCATCGTTACTATCAGTGCTTTCGTCCTCTGCGCCGGTTTCACTCAAATCAAATGCAAGTTCATTCGCTGGGTCAGAATTGTCACTACCGTCTTCGTCAGGAAGTTCAAGTGGGTCATCACCAAGGCTTAAATCAAGATCAGATGAATCGGCAGAATTTTCTACCTCATCCAGTCCGAGATCAAAATCCATCTCTGGAGCATCTGCTGTTAGTGAATCTATACCTGCAACGATGCCTATCATACTACCCTGGAACATTGGGTTATCGGCACAAAGTTCCTGCCCCATTGCGGCGACTTTTTTCCATGCTGGTGAACTTTCTTCAACCTGTGACTTAAGGTCYGTCGCCGTTTTAACAAAAGCACTGGCGTCTTTGCTGGCATAATGTGTTTCGGCTAGTTTCACACGGTAGTCATCACGATCAGGATTATCAGCAATAGCCTGTGTTAATAATTCTTCTGCTTGCTGATAGATACCGTAAGCAAGATACACATCGGCTTCGGCAATCACATCATCACGTGGTTCCTCGTCTTCAACTTCACTTTCATCAGCTTCTGCAATGACGGTGTCATCTGCAGCATCTAGAATTACGGTTGAATCAGAATCGAAATCTTCTGCCGCTTCTGTTACCTCGTCCACAACATCATCTGCTGTTTCTTCCGCTATATCATCAGCTAAACTTTCTAAATCATCGAAACCATTTGATACGGTTGATTCTTCTTGTTCTGCCGATTTTTTACGACGTTTTATAATCAGACCAACCAATGCCGCTAAGAACAATAAGCCGCCACCTGCAGCTGCAATCATCATTGGATTATTTAATATTTTTGAAATGGGCCCCTGTGGAGCAGTATCCATTTGTGGCGCTATTTGTGTCTCTGGAATGACCTGCGCGGGCGCTTGCTCCATTGTTGCCTCAGTCATTCCCTCAGTCATTTCCTCAGAACCGGCTTCCGACTCATCGACGAATACAGCTTCTTCACCCGCTTCACTGTCAGCCATCTTGCCATCGACCGCCTCTTCCTCTACGGCTTCATCCGACATCTCGGCCATTTTGTCTTCGGTTTCCATCGCGCCTTCTTCAGCGCCAGCCATAAGCTCACTTTCCGCCATGCTCTGGTCAGTCATTTCTGACTCAGCGTCCATCCCTAACGATTGTACTTCAGCCATTTCGGCATCTTCAATCGACAACATACCTTTCATTTTATCGACATGTTGTTGCAGAGTATCGACTCGCTGTTTCAGCGCTTCTTTTTCAACAAGACCGGTTTCAACTTTTTCTCGTGCCAGCGCAAGCTCAGCACGTAGCTCCCGTGCAGACATCGCTGTCGGATCTTTACCACTCATAGTCGAGCTGCCAGAACCGGCACTCACAATTTCTAAATAGGCATCGTTCTGCTCGCCATTCGCTTTCATTTCGGTAGCGGAACCCATCTCACCCATTTCAGCTTCCATCGCTGAAACAGGCTGACCACCCGATTGTGATTGCTGGTATTGGCGCCAGAGTGCCGCCTGCTCATTAACCAGTGCCTGCGCTTGTTGCGGACTAATCGATGCAATTTGCTCATAATCTGGAACACGTAATATATAACCGCGTTTCAAACCATTAATATTCTCATTGATAAAGGATTCCGGGTTAGCCCGTAACATGGCAACCATCATTTGTGGCACAGTGATAGATTGATCCGGCCGCATGGCATCGGCCAGGCTCCAGGCAGTATCACCGGATTTTATTTTGTAGCTACCAACAGGTTGATTAATTGATGCCTGTGATTGCATAACGGGTGCAGGAGCCCATGTTGTCCGAGACTGCGGTGCAATTTGCGTTGGCATGGCTGCAGGAGCCGCCATAGCAGATGATTCAGGTCTCGCTGACACTGGCATACCCGGCGCCGCGACAGGGACTATATTTGTGTTGCCGCCAGAGGTGGGGCGAAACCCGGCAGTGCTGGATGTGCCTCCTTGGTTAACAGGCGTTACTGCTGATTGGGTCATAAAAACAGGTGGATCAAGTAATATCGTGTATTCGCGAAGCAGACGGCCATTTGGCCAGTCAATTTCAACCAGGAAATTTAAAAACGGTTCACGAATTGGGCTAAAAGAAGACACTTTGATGTGGGGAACACCATTAATCATTTCTATTTTAAATCGTAAATCATTCAGCATGTAAGGACGATCTAATCCGGCACGAGTAAATTGCTTTCGAGAAGCCAGTTTAATGATAATCGTTTCTGAATCTTCMGGCGCWGCKGATARYAATTCTATRTCRGCATTTARYTTTTGATTWARYGCCGAATTMACTTCAATTTCMCCCAGGCCAAGGGTGAAACCTGCATTAGGTATTAATAACGCCGCCGCAATAACGGCACCGAGTAATTTACGAGATGGTGATTTACGCACTGGTGAGTCCCCTATTCATCCTGTTACCACCTGTTTCTGCGTTTTTTCTAGCGTTCCAGATAGAACCATGCAAAACAAGTATTAACTGATATTTATTCTTATTTTTCAGCTATTTATRCAGAAYMMMSWMWCRCCCRRSRGYWTMRYTTMMTGYYCWWAMAGTYATCYAYYCAGACAACTTNRYACARACAAAACCYRMTGGKACTGCGMCCTGCRATAGCTAYTATTMACAACRTACWTTAAGTATGCAGATRTAACTATAGGTTATAAATACTCTTTTATCAAAATCTCAGCAATTTGTACGCTATTTAATGCCGCCCCTTTTCGCACGTTATCCGATACGATCCACATGTCCAGTCCACGCTCATGTGAAATATCTTCACGGATACGTCCAACATAGGTGGCATCATTGGTCGCGCCTTCTGTAACAGCCGTTGGGTAACCGCCATCTACGCGTTCATCMAGTACTTGAACACCCTCTGCTTTTGATAATAACTCGGTGGCTTTTTCCGCCGTAATTTTTTCTTTTGTTTCGATATGCACCGCTTCAGAATGACCGTAAAAAACCGGTACACGCACCGCAGTCGGGTTCACCATAATAGAGTCGTCTTCAAATATTTTACGTGTTTCCCACACCATCTTCATTTCTTCTTTGGTGTAGCCGTTATCCATAAATACATCGATTTGCGGCAAAACATTAAATGCAATCTGCTTTGGATACACTTTGCTTTCAAGCGGCTTAGCATTTAACAACCTTGCCGTCTGACCGGCCAACTCTTCAATAGCATCTTTACCTGTACCCGATACCGCCTGATAAGTTGCGACGTTAATACGTTCAATACCAACTGCATCATAGATAGGCTTTAACGCAACCAGCATTTGAATGGTTGAGCAGTTAGGGTTTGCAATAATGCCGCGTGTTTTGTGATTGGCAATGGCATGCGGATTCACCTCAGGCACGACAAGCGGAACATCATCGTCATAACGAAACTGTGAAGTATTATCAATAACCACACAACCTGCCGCTACCGCAATAGGGGCATATTTTTCCGAGATAGATGCACCCGCTGAGAACAGACCGATTTGTACCTTTGAAAAATCAAACTTATCGGTGTCTTCTACCACCAGTGTTTTATCACCAAACTCAACACGCTTACCGACCGAACGACTGCTCGCCAGAGCATAGACTTTGCCAACAGGAAAATTGCGCTCAGCCAGAATCGACAACATGGTCTCACCCACCGCGCCGGTGGCTCCTACTACTGCTATATCGTATGTTTTACTCATAATCTTTTTCACTAAATAATTTTAAAAACAATATCCTCCGCGAATGAACGCGAGGGAACACAAATAAGAATATTTTACTGTCATCCCGTAACTACAAGCTGTCGTCATTCCCGAATGCTTGTGTCGGGAATCTCCAGTGACTTTACAGTACCTAAACGCTGGATCTCCGATACAAGCATTCGGAGATGACGAAAATAAATAAGGCTGTTTTTATGTCTCGAATAGTTAACAGCATGCTTATAGGTTGCTAAGCCGAGCCTTGATTTAAGGTGGCTCTGATTCATTAACATAAAGTTAACAGGGCAACAGTGAAATATTTTATAGTTTTTTAATATTTGCGTTCATTCGCGGTTATTCGCGGAAAGCCCACATTTTACAACTCAGCCAATACAGCCTCACCCATTTCAACCGTACCCACTTCTTTACAGCCATTCGCCATAATATCCGGTGTCCGTAACCCTTTATCCAGAACGCGACCGACCGCCGCATCTATCTCATCAGCCAACTCAGCATGATCGAGGCTATAACGTAACATCATAGCGACCGATAAGATGGTTGCTAACGGATTAGCGATACCTTTACCTGCAATATCGGGGGCTGAACCATGAATGGGTTCATACATACCTTTTGAGTTAGCATCCAGAGACGCCGATGGCAGCATGCCGATTGAACCGGTTAACATGGCGGCACAGTCTGACAAAATATCGCCAAACATATTTTTCGTTACCATTACGTCAAACTGCTTTGGCCACTTCACCAACTGCATAGCAGCGTTATCGACATACATATGACTGAGTTCAACTTCAGGATAATCGGCACTCGCTTTTACCACTACCTCGCGCCATAGCTCTGACACTTCCAGCACGTTGGCTTTATCAACGGAACATAAACGTTTACCGCGTTTCATCGCGATATCAAATGCAACACGACTGATGCGATCAATTTCACTCTCTTTATAAACCAGTGTATTAAATCCTTTACGCTCACCCGAAGCGTCGGTTTCAATTCCACGCGGCTCACCGAAATAAATGCCACCGGTTAATTCACGAACAATCATGATATCCAGACCAGAAACCACTTCCGGTTTTAATGATGAGGCATCAGCCAGTTGCGGATATAAAATAGCAGGACGTAAATTTGCAAACAGTTCTAACTCAGAGCGCAGACCAAGCAAGCCTTTTTCAGGACGAAGCTCACGTGCCAGGCCGTCATATTCCGGCCCACCGATGGCACCAAATAAAATCGCATCGGATGCTTTTGCCAGCGCCAGTGTTTCATCTGGCAACGGTTTGCCTGCGGCATCGTAACCGGCTCCGCCAACAGGTGCGTTGGTCAACTCTGCATCAAGACGGCCGTTACTTTTATAATGTTCTAAAACCTTAACGGCCTCAGCAATAATTTCAACACCAATGCCATCACCGGGCATAACTGCAATTTTTAAACTCATGTTTCTCTCTAAATATAAGCCCATAAATTTGGACAGGTAATTATACGCTAAATACAAGTGGTCATTGCGAGCGGAGCGTGGCAATGACGGGGATACTTTCTCGTTCCCATTTCCTGCAATTCAACGTTTAAAGTTAAAACAACCACGGAGCGGTTTGTTTTCTATTCTCTTCGTAAACCTTAATTTCATCCGCATGCTGCAAGGTCAATGCAATATCATCCAGACCATTCAACATACAGTGTTTACGAAAATCATCGATTTCAAAATCAGCCAGCTTCTCACCATCTACACTGACTGTTTGTTTTTCTAAATCAATCGATATTTTCAATCCAGGCTTTTCATTGACTCGATTAAACAAATCATCAACCACAGCCGCATCAAGTGCAATGGGTAACAAACCGTTTTTAAAACTATTATTAAAAAAGATATCAGCAAAACTCGGCGCGATGACAGCGCGAAAACCAAAATCATCTAACGCCCAGACAGCGTGCTCACGTGATGAACCACAGCCAAAGTTTTCGCGAGCGAGAAGAATCGTCGATTCATTATAAGGTGGCTGATTTAAAATAAAGTCCGGGTTTACTTTACGCCCTGCATTATCAATATCAGGCCCACCTTCATCTAGGTAGCGCCAATCATCAAAAGCATTAGCACCAAAGCCCGAACGTTTAATCGACTTTAAAAATTGTTTAGGAATAATCGCATCTGTATCGACATTGGGTCGATCTAAAGGTGCAACAATTCCTGTGTGCCGGGTAAACGCCTGCATTATTCAGCAGCTTCTTTAATGGCTTTTCCTGCATCCTGTGTCGCTTCACCTATTACTTTACCTGCTTCACTACTATCTTTTTTAATTCCTTCCCATGTGTTACTACAGGCACTCAACACAAGCACACCCGATACTACTAATAACCGAATTACAAATTTCACTGTTACTATTCTCATCATTAAAACCCTCATCATGTTATTAATTTTTGTTAAAAAACAAGTTGTATAGCCATTACTGAACTGCCTGCAGGTTTTGCAGCGTATAGTCGCAATGGATGCGCAGGTACTTCTTCAATCTATATATTCACAAAATGTCCATTAATTGCAGCTGCAGCCGCCATCGCTGGACTCACAAGATGGGTACGCCCACCCTGCCCCTGCCTGCCTTCAAAATTCCGGTTGGATGTTGAAGCGCAACGCTCACCCGGTTCCAGACGATCAGCATTCATTGCCAGACACATGGAACAACCTGGTTCACGCCATTCGAATCCCGCTTCGATAAATATCTTATCCAGGCCTTCTTCTTCTGCCTGTTTTTTCACCAAACCTGAACCCGGCACTACCATCGCCAGCGTAATGTTACTCGCTACTTTTCCGCCATTAGCTACTTTTGCTGCATCACGTAAATCTTCAATGCGCGAATTGGTACATGAACCAATGAAAACTTTATCAAGCTCTATTTCATTTATCGGTGTACCTGCATTTAATCCCATATAGGCTAATGCTTTACGCATGCCATCGGCTTTTACTTTATCGCTTTCATCATCAGGATTGGGCACCACTGAATCGATATCCACCACCATTTCAGGCGAGGTGCCCCAGGTAACCTGCGGTTTAATTTCAGCCGCATTTAAACGCACAACTTGATCGAAATGCGCGCCCTCATCACTATGTAATGTCGACCAATAAGCTTCGGCAGCGGTTAGCGTTTCACCTGTTGGTGAATAGGGACGACCTTTCACATACTCTATTGTGGTTGCATCTACCGCTACCATTCCCGCTCGAGCACCAGCTTCGATGGCCATATTACAAACCGTCATACGACCTTCGATAGACAATGCACGAATCGCATCACCGCCAAATTCAATGGCATAGCCGGTACCACCCGCGGTTCCWATCTCACCAATGATTGCCAGCACAATGTCTTTAGCGGTCACCCCAACGGGCACTTCTCCATCCACTGAAACCAGCATGTTCTTACTTTTATTCTGCATTAAACATTGCGTGGCTAAAACATGCTCGACTTCTGAGGTACCAATACCAAATGCTAAGGCACCAAACGCACCGTGTGTTGAGGTATGTGAATCACCACAAACAACCGTCATGCCCGGTAAGGTTGCCCCTTGCTCAGGCCCGATCACATGTACGATACCCTGGCGGATATCAGACATATCAAATTCAGTTAAACCAAATTCTTTACAATTATTGCCTAAGGTTTCTACCTGCAATCTGGCAACCGGATCAACAATGCCAACACTGCGATCGGTAGTCGGCACATTATGATCAGGTACCGCTACGATTGAGCTTGCGCGCCACGGTTGACGACCGGCTATACGCAAGCCTTCAAATGCCTGCGGAGATGTCACCTCATGAACCAGATGACGGTCGATGTATAACAATGCCGTACCCCCTTCTTCAGTACGAACGACGTGATCGTCCCATAATTTATCGTAAAGCGTTTTTGCACTACTCATAATTTTATATCCAGTCAACCGCGATTAATTTATCGGCCGTAATAGGCCATGATGCTAGCCTTGGCAATCGCATGACGGTTTAAAAAGAAACCGATCAGTTCCGGGCGAGCGTCAGCATTCTGTTCAATTTTTTCAGTATTTAATGCATACACTGTAAAGATGTAACGATGCGCTTTATCACCTTTAGGCGGACAGGCTCCGCCAAAACCGTTGCTGCCATAACTCGTGATACTTTCGACTGCATTTTTTGGCATCGATTTAGTGCTTGCACCTGTTTTTATTTCAGTGACAGATGGATCAATATTAAAAACCAGCCAATGCCACCAGCCACTGCCGGTCGGTGCGTCAGGATCATAAGCGGTAATCGCAAAACTCCGGGTTCCCTCCGGGGCATGCTTCCAACTTAGTTGTGGCGAGATGTTTTTACCGGTACAACCAAAGCTGTTATATACCTGCGCATTAGCAATTTGCCCCTGTATATCAGTGCTACTCAGAAAAAACCCTTCAGCCTGCACATTGGCTACAGCAGTAAGTAATAATGTAAAAATCATGTTTTTAAACATAGGTCTCTCCTGACGACTATTTTTGATGAAGCAAGAATACGTTGATTTTCGTCATAAAACAAATTCATAATTTTTATATTATTGATTACTTTTGGTTATATATAAAATATACTTAAAAAACGCTAACAAAATTATTTAAAAACCCCGTCATTGCGAGCGAAGCGTGGCAACCTCATGCATAAGATTGCCACGCTTCGCTCGCAATGACGAAACCCGCAAACCACTTACTCTCATATAATCATGGACATACAAAACATACGAGCATTTCTAATGGTGGCAGAAACCGGCTCCTTCTCACGGGCTGCCGAAAAGCTATTCATCACTCAGCCCGCCGTCAGCAAACGCATATCAAGCTTAGAATTTTCTCTTGACTGCAAACTCTTCGATCGCCTCGGTAAAAATATCCAGCTCACACAGGCAGGTGAAGCACTGATACCCAGCTATCAAAAAATCCTTTCTGAGATTGAGGAAAGCAAACGCATTATCAGTTCACTGCGTACCGATATCAGCGGCCACCTTCGATTCGGCACCAGTCACCATATCGGRYTRCACCGCTTACCTCCCATTTTACGGGATTACACCAGGCAATTCCCGAAAGTCGAGTTAGACATTCAATTCATGGATTCTGAACAAGCCGCCGATCTAATTTTAAAAGGCAGCATCGAACTCGCGCTTATTACTTTACCCGACACCATTACCCAACCCTTAACCACGCGTCCCGTATGGACCGACCACATGCAAATCGTTGTTGCGAAAGACCACGCACTCGCCAAATCAAACACCACTTCCGTTAAACAGTTATCTGAGTATGGCGTACTTATTCAATCTCACAGCACGCACACACGTGACATTATCGACCAGGCATTAAAGCTGGATTCAAATATTAAAATAATTATGGAATCCAATTATCTGGAGACGATCAAAGCGATGATTCAAAACGGATTAGGCTGGGGCGTGTTACCTGAGTCGATGATTGATGACTCTTTACATCGATTAAATATCAGAAATGTAAAAATGACACGGCATCTAGGCACTTTATTGCATGCATCAAGAACTTTATCCAGCCCAGCCAATGCGTTATTAAAAATACTGAAGCGTTAGTTTATTGTATCAGGAGTACTGATCGTTAACAGGCAGCGGTTGTATAAATCGCCACACAATAAAAAAGGCTAGCACGGTACAACACGATGCAAAAACAAATAAAGCACCTGCACCCCATTGATCCCATAACAATCCGCTTATCAAACTACCAACCGCTACACCCGCACCGAAGCTAACGCTGGCGTACAGTGCCTGCCCCCTGCCCTGATGACTGCCGGTAAAATATTGGTGCACCAGTGAAATGCCGACAGAATGAAATACGCCGAATGAAAAGGCATGAATCAGTTGTGCAATCACTAACATGGTTAAATTATCGGCGTAGAAACCAATGATTAACCAGCGCAATGTGGTTAAAAGTAAAGTAATAAAAAGTAATTTACGGACACCGAAGGCGGGCAATAAACGATGCATCAGTAGAAAAATGATGACTTCGGCAAGCACGCCGACAGCCCACAAGATACCGATCATCCGTGAGCTGTAGCCCAGTTCTTCTAGATAGATAGTATAGAAAGTGTAATAAGGTCCATGACTGCACAACATCAAAAAACAAACCGTTAAAAATGCCAGAACTTTCGGTTGTTTGATAACGTGCCAAATGGGCGAATGATCAACATGGGGCGTATTTAATTTTTCCGGCACCATAAAGCTGGTTATCGAAATGATAATGAAGGTAATTAAAACCACAACCGGAATCACATCCGCATCATAATTCCCTAACAATTCCCCCATTACGACCGCAATAACGATAAACCCCAATGATCCCCACAATCTAACCATGCTGTAATGGTGAGTATCGTCACCCAGATGGTTGAGCGTCATGGCTTCAAATTGCGGTAGTGTGGCATTCCAGAAAAAACTGAACAACACCATGACAAACACCAACCACGCTAATTCATGACTAATAAATACCAGTGAGAAACTCATTATTGATAACACGCAGCCGATGCGAATAATCCACATCGATCGGCGGCTATGATCTGCAATCCAGCCCCAGAGGTAAGGTGCAATAAGTTTGGTTGCAGGCAGAATGGCGACCAGTGCGCCGATGGTCAAACTGTTGAAACCCAGTGATTTCAGATACAAGCTCCAATAAGGAATAAGCACCCCTAATGAAGCGAAATAGAAAAAGTAAAAATTACTGAGTCGCCAGTATGGAATCTGGTTTTTTTGGCGAGACGGGTTCATGGTTTTTGGATTCTTTATTTTTACTAATTGCGATTCAGCTCGCAATGCGCGAACTCTATAAAACACGAACCCGATAAAATAATGGAAGTGCTTAAACCAAAAAGTCCAAACGGGCTATTTGGCTAGTCGTGTTCAGGGTTGTGTTCAGGGTCGTGTGCAGGAATGACGGGGGTTTTCGAATGCGCGTCCATGTTCTGACCACGCTGACGTAACAGGTGGTCACACAGCACGATTGCCAACATGGCTTCACATATAGGCGTAGCACGAATGGCAACGCAAGGATCATGTCGTCCATGCGTGACCACATCAATAGCCTGGCCTTCAACATCAACCGTATCGSCACTCAAACGAATACTTGAAGTCGGYTTGAATGCGGTRTGTGCAATGATTGCCTGACCCGATGAAATACCGCCTAATACGCCACCCGCATGATTCGACTTAAAACCCTGCGGTGTTATCTCATCACGAAATTCGGTGCCTTTGGCTTCGACGCAAGCAAAACCATCGCCAATTTCAACACCTTTAGCCGCATTAATACCCATCATGGCATGAGCAATATCTGCATCCAGTCGRTCAAAAACAGGCTCACCTAAACCGGGYGGYAAMCCTTCCGCTACCACGGTAATTTTGCCACCGACTGAATTGCCTTCCTTACGAAGTGCATCCATATAAGTTTCTAACTCGGTTACCCGTGAAGCATCACCRCAGAAAAAAGCATTGTTATTTATTTCGCTCTTTTCAAGCATYGGCATTTTTATCGGGCCWAGTTGYGACATATAGCCATAAATTTCTATGCCATAGCGATCTTTAAGAAATTTTTTCGCAATGCCACCGCCGGCAACACGCATCGCCGTTTCACGCGCGGAAGAACGACCRCCACCRCGATAATCACGAATACCGTATTTCTGCTGATAGGTATAATCGGCATGTCCWGGACGAAAACGATCCATGATATTACCGTAGTCTTTTGAGCGTTGATCGGTATTTTCAATTATCAATCCGATGCTGGTACCGGTCGTTTTACCTTCGAAAATACCAGAAAATATTTTAACTTTATCTGCTTCACGACGTTGCGTGGTATGGCGCGAGGTACCGGGTTTGCGACGATCCAGATCGACCTGCAAATCTTCTTCGCTTAATTCGATACCCGGAGGACAACCATCGATGATGCCAACTAAACCCGCACCATGCGACTCACCCGCCGTGGTTAAACTAAACAATTTTCCTATTGTATTGCCTGACATATTATTAATTTATTTCCTATTGAGAGTTTGTCTGTAAAACATAAAATGAGCGCTTTGGTTATATTTGTCATTCGCGAATGTTTTTATTGGGAATGACATACAGGAATGACAGGCACGAAGACTAAATTTTAACACGCTTAAAGTCATCCTGATGCTTTTCCAGCTGTTCAGCGGTTAATACGAACACACCTTCACCACCAAACTCAAAATCAACCCAGAAAAAAGGCACATCAGGTAAAAGCTGCTGCAGTATTGACTGCGAATAACCAACCTCAACGATTAGTATACCTTGCTCTGTCAAGTAATCGCCGGCCTGTTTCAGCATGGGTAAGACAATATCCATTCCGGTTTCACCTGCAGCCAACGCCAGCGATCCGGGTTCATGCTCAAACTCTGCCGGCAATTGTGCCATTTCTGACGCAGAAACATAGGGCGGATTACTGATTATTATGTCATAACGTTTATCCGCAATCGATTCAAATAGGTTGGACTGCAGCAGCATCAATTGCTCTTCCAGACCATGATTTTGGCGATTAATTTCTGCTACCGCCAAAGCATCTGACGACACATCACTGGCATCAACATGGGCATCATTAAAAGCATAAGCACAGGCAATAGCAATACAGGCACTACCTGTACAAAGATCCAGAATATTTTCAACCTGGTCAGGTGCCACCCATAATGAGAACTGCTGTTGAATAAGTTCAGCCATAGGTGAACGCGGTATCAATACACGCTCGTCTACATAAAAACTCAAACCAGAAAACCACGCTTCATTAGTAATATAAGCCGAAGGTTTACGCTGATCGATTCGCTGCTGAAATAAATCGAGAACCTGCAAGCGTTCATCCATGGTCAGCACGCAGTCAAARTATTCAACACTAAAATCAGGTGGCAGATGTAACGCACTCAAACACAGATAAGCGGCTTCATCGATTGCCTCAGGCATACCTTGTGCAAAACACAATTCAGCAGCATTAAACTGACTGGTTCCCCAACGAATCAGGTCACGCAAGGTAACCAGATCTTTAGCAATTTCACGTTTATTTATCATTGCATCATTGTATCTATTTAGGCGTCTTCCATGCAAGGCGCACAACGCTTATAATTCGCTTCACAATATTAATTTTGATTGACTTAGAATATGAAAAACACTTTTACCTCACTGATACTGCTATTTATCCTGGTATCCAATGCAGCGTCCTCTGCCCCAAACACACTTTCTGTCAAAGACGCCTGGATTGCAGAAGCCCCCCCTGTCAGCAAAGTGATGGTGGCTTATATGACCATTGAAAATAATGGCGCGCAGGACACCACTATCGTTAAAGCGGAGTCTGACTTATATAGCAGTATCGAATTTCATGAAACCCAGCATGAAAACGGCATGGCAAGAATGATTAGACACGATGACCTGCTCATTCCTGCCAATGACCATGTCACCCTGAAACGTGGTGGTAAACATTTCATGTTGTTCAACCCTGTTAAACGACTCAAAGAGGGTGATACCGTCACCATCAAACTCACCATGAACAACAACGCCACCCAAACCCTTGAAGTGATTGTTAAAAAATCACAATACTAAGCAGTCAATATTATCGTGAAACAAAAAATACTCGCCTGGCTTTTTTATATTCTTCCACACCACGCCATCACCTGGTTGATGTTTAAAGGCGCGCGGATTACCTGGCCACCTTTGAAAAACGGGATTATTCGCAGCTATACCCGTTTAAACCCAGTAAAGATGTATGAAGCCGTCGAAGAAGACATGTTCGCTTACGAATCGCTCAATGCTTTTTTTACACGCGCATTAAAACCGGCATGTCGACCATTTGAGCATGACCCGAATAACTGGTTATGCCCGGTTGATGGTTCGGTCAGTCAGGCGCAGGCAATAAAAAATGGCCGCATCTTTCAAGCCAAGGGACAGGATTACAGTTTATTAGAGCTGGTCGGTGGCGATAAAGAACTGGAAGCAACCTTTAATAATGGCCAGTTTGCTACCTTGTATTTATCACCCAGAGATTATCATCGTATTCACATGCCTGCCACTGGCACACTTAAGCAGATGTTATACGTACCGGGACGTCTGTTTAGTGTAGCGACCTTTGTCGTCAGTCACATTCCCAGACTGTTTGCACGCAACGAACGTTGCGTCTGTTATTTTGAAACGGAACAGGGCCCCATGGCGATGATATTAGTTGGTGCCATTAATGTGTCTGCCATGGAAACGGTGTGGCACGGTTTAATAACAGGTGAAGCTAAAAAAATTAGGCGATTTGATTACAGCGATAAAAATATCGTGCTCAAGCGGGGTGATGAGATGGGTCGATTTAATCTGGGTTCAACGGTAATAGTATTGGCTACAGACAAGATGAAGATTGATAGTGCGATGGTTGCAGAAGCAGAAATTAAACTAGGGCAGTGTTTGGCTACGCCTGCTATTTGATCTTTTTATTATTTTTGTATTTTTACTTCCTTATTTTTACCCTATATGGTTGATTCTGAAATATACAGCAGGCATTTTTGTTACCGGAAAATATATTGTTTTACATAGAGACAAACATCACCGATAGCGGAAACCTTAACTCTGCTTCCGGCGGGATAACGCAACCAGTCGCCTGTTTCATAACGTTTGCCACTCACAGTGATAGCGCCTTCGCAAACAAACAGTTCCAGACCGTATTTTTGATGTTTGAAGGTTAACCAACACTCCGAACGGATTCGATAGAGATTAATTACTTCCTCAGAAAAATGGTGCAGCGCTAAACGAGAAACGCCCGGCTCACCCACGGGCAGCCACCTGACCGTCGGTTTCTTACTTTCAATGACTATCCGTTTACGATCCAATGGCTGAAACTGCCCCAACTTAAATAAGACAGTACAGCCATTACGGGTAAATGGTTCATGATAAGTACCGGCCGGGTTACGCACGTAACAGCCTGCACTATAGTCTCCTTCTGAATCTGAAAAAACGCCCGATATTACGAAAAATTCTACGCCCCGTTCATAACCAAATTTTTTAAAACCACGTCCTGCCGGAAACTGCGCCAACATAGTGAGACACAACTTATTTTTTTCAATACGTTCGAAATATTTTTTGTTGCCGGTTATTGATGAAACCCGCCATTCATTAATTTTTGTTTCTACGCTGACAGAAACATTAAAATCCGCATTGATTTCCCGCTCATTATTTAACTGATTGATATTATCGTCGATAGAAGCAGGTCTTTGTATTTGTGGCACTGATGACATCTAATTACTCAATCAAATAGTTTGTTTGCAAGCTGACACATCAAAGCAATTCTCCCTGCAACGTAGGTATAACATAACCACCTACCTCCACTTTCCGGCTAGCATTTTTTTTCTGCGCTCGTAGCATAATCAACGATGGTCGGCGAACCTCATGTCCCTGCTCAATACGTAGATTCAACACAGAATCGGCGACACTTTGATGCTCCAGTAAATAAGCGCCGAGGAAAGCGGCACCATTTCCCGTTGCTGGATCCTCTCGTACGCCATGTGCTTCAAAGAAAAATCTTACACACAAATCATTATGTGGCAGGTGCGTCTGATCACAAAACAAATAGACAAGTGGTGGGAAACCTTCATTCGCAAGCGAACTAAAAGCATCAAGATTAAACATACTGCGCCGTAACGCTTCCAGGCTACGAAGAGGAACCATCATCGCTGAAGTACCGGCAGACACTACCTGTATCGGCGTTTCCGTGCCGACATCCTCCTCTTTCAGGCCAAGTACTGCAGCAAGTCGTTTAGCGGTAGAAGTCTGCCCTAGCTCCATCGCTGGAGCCTGAAACCAGACAATTTCTTTACCATCAGCAGCTGTTTCGAACGTCACCGAAACCTGTCCAACTTCGATATTAAGCTGCACCTGATTACAATCCTCTGTAATCAGGTGGCGCTGGATAATCCATGCTGTCCCTAAAATCGGATGGCCGGTAAAGGCTATTTCCCTCGCCGGCGTAAAAATACGTACGCGGTACCCACCGTCCTGCTCCGGCATAGAATACACAAAAGTCGTTTCCGAAAAGTTCATCTCAGCAGCAAACTGCTGCATCATTTCATCTGACAGGTCTTCTGCACCGAGCACGACCGGCAGCTGGTTCCCGGCGTAAGATCGTTCTGCAAAGACATCAACCATATAAAAACGATGAGTCATTTTTTCATTACCTGTAATATGTGTTCTGAACGCAAGTCTGCAATATATAAACGGTATCAATGCAAGATACGACGATAAATATTCTATTCACTATTTTTACTCTCTCCATTTCACCTCTACTGAACGTATTTCAGATTCGTTATATGCGGTAAGCCGCGCAAGAACGTAACCATCGGAGTTATTTATGTGCGTAACATGATAAGCATAAGTATCACCATAAATTTCATTGGCTTTGATTTTAGCTTGAGATGCACTGTCACTGTTACTAAGGTTATTCATAGCAAATGAAAGGCCAGCGACCAGAATAATACCCAGAGCAACGGCCTGTTTTGGAAAACCATAACTTAAACCCGCCTTTTTTCTTGCCAGCATAACCGGCTCGCTGGATAGCTGTCGATAGACCCAATATATAAAACCGGTAGCAAGCAGCATAAAAACGATAGAAAGCTGCCTGGACACAGGATTTAATTTAAAGTCTATCAACTGTAATTCAACAGGTTGCATCAACGGGAAAGTGATAAGTAGACCAACAAAAGCGGCTAACAGGAAGGCTGAAAATAATGTGATGATACGTGCGACACGAATACTGCCTTTGATTAAAAACAACCCTGCAACCACTGCAAATATATTAAAGCTTGAAGAATAATTTATATCGTTTCTGGCACAGTAGATAAAAACAATAATATCGATCACGCCAACTAGACACAACGCTATACCTACTCTGTTTAAAATTCTGTATGTTTCCTCCATTTCACCTCTTGGCAGCTACATATCTTAAGGCTCAATTTATCTGAAGCTCTGATATCATTTCCTTTCTTACAACTTTTTATTCACCCACTGTCCTACATCACAAAATTTACATTTCAAAAAGTACTGATGTGAAAAGACATTAAATACTTACATCATCGGAAGCCAGTGAGGCTCACCTGACTCTGCACCAACCAAAACAACAAAGTATTCAGATCCGGAATCAAACATACTTTCTCCTGTAGTATTAAGGGTAAAAGTAATCACCCAATAGTTTTCATCCAGTTCGAGAACAGTACGGCCAAACCCATCCTCTTCAAAAATAATCGTATATTTTTCTTCATCAATAAAGAGGTTACTTTCCTTATGTTCGTCCCTGGCAAACTGCATTGCTGTCGATAGTGCTTCCGCCTCGTCAATTTTCATTACTCACCACACCTGCCACAGGCTTTTATACGTTATACCAGCATACCAGCATGACTGCAAAAGCGTTACAGAAAAAATACTGACTAATATTTTCAATAGCCCTAAATGTGAAGATAAAAAAAGGGGGGGGAGTTACCCCCCCAAAGTTTTAGCGACATTGTAATCAAAGCCAAACTCAAACAACTTCGCCCGAGCCAGGCCACCTCTCCTTACTTAAATTTGTACTGAGCCATCACCCAAAACTTATCGGTATCGAAAGCACCTGCGCCAACGCCACCAGATGCACTATTTTCCCAACTTGAATCAGCAGTAAAGCTGGAATATTTAATTAAACCTAACCACTCCTTCGTAAACGGCTTGGCAAACAGCAGGCTAATCTCATCACCGTAAGCATCAATACCGTTAACCGTAGTGTTAGCCTGGTAGTCGTGATACTGGACAACTAGTTTAGATTTACCAATCAAGCCTTTTACCACCAGAGTGATGCTGGTATCTTCCAGACCACCAACAGGTGTTGATGTGCCACCAGGCGCACCGACAAACTTATCGGCCCAACCATTGAAAGCATGTATCGTGGCTAATGGTGTCTGCAGCGCATTCACTCCATTACCCTCGAGTACTTCCTGTCCTATTTTAACGACCACTGGCTTACCTCCCAGTTTGAAAGCACCGCCAACTTCGATCAGGGTATAGTTGTTGTCATCCAGATTTGCAGCCGCATCATTTGAAGGACTCTGATTTGCATATTCTAACTGGTACAATAAAGTGAACGAATCACTTGTCTTGTGCTTACCCGTGAAACGTAAACCGTAGGTATCAGAATCAAAGTTTGTAATACCCGGTCCTACACCCACACCTTCTGGAAAGGGCGTCCGTGGATTGTCATCAAAGTCAAGTAGATAACCGTAACCGACTAGCTTGCCTATCGGTGTTTTATACGAGATATTAATAAGATGTGAATCATCCATTAACCATTCATTAAATGGTGAGTCTGGACCAAAAGTACGGTTCACCTTGTTGAGGTAGGTGTATGACAAACTGAGATTGTTTATCGATGTATTATCAATGCGTACCGCATCATAGCTCTGGAAATTCTGGCGCCAGACGATGTTGCCCACCCAGCGATGGTTATCATAGATAATCTCCTGACGCCCCGCTTTCACCGTGGTGCCGCCGTTACAGCCTCCCGGTGCACTTTTGCAGCCACTGGATGCACTGCGCCAGCCGATGTAGGCTTCATTAAACTCTTCCTTCTGCGGATCAGGAATAACAGAATGACCTGCGGCAATGCGGGAACCTGCCGGCCCCGGTGGAAAAGTCAGGTCTTCACCAACAGTCAGTGCATTGGTATCACCTATAATTGTGGTGGCCTCAAATGCGATGCGACCATAAAATCCATGAACACGAGCCGTGCTATACCCCAGTGCTGTGCGTATGGTCAACAGGTCAGCATCCTCGGTGCCAACCAGAGGAGAACCAGCAGGAATGTCGTCCGATACATCTTCATAGCGTAAGCGTAATGACAGATCGGCCTTGCCACCTTTTAATGCGGCGTTAATGTTCTTCGTTTCTTTTAATTGTTTGCCTGTATGAGCATTAGATATATCAGGCAAACCCACAGCACCAGCACTCTGGACGATGGCAAAGGTGGCGGTTGCCATGAGACATGAAGCAATTTTACGTGTAGACATGGATATTCCTCATTTAGTAGAAAATTTGGCTAAGACTCACTCCGTCACATCCCCGCCGAATTTATATTAAAAAATTATGTTAAGGGTTTGTTGTATAGTGCTTTCCCTTTCAGGTACAAATTCAGATGACCGATGCGATCCCAATATCGATCCATTTTTTTCAGCACCATCAACCTGATGGATATAATCTGCACTTCCGGTATACAGAACCAAAACAAGTTCTGGTATTAGCCAAGTTATAAAACATTAGGAATACCTAATGCATCGAATAACTAAGCTACTCCAATTAACTAATACCAATGTAAAAGATTAGGGTGTTATACGTCCAACACTTTGTTGTTATTGAGTCCATAGGAGTTGGTTATAGATAGAAATACCTCCGCCTGTATAAGTTAAAACGATAAGTTAAAAACTTGTAACTAGCAGAAAGTACATCAAATCACAGATCGTACTTGTTCAGTAAATGTGAAGAGGAAATTTCAGTGTGATAAATGTGCGGAAAAAAGGCAGGACATAAGAACCTGCTAACACTATGAACAAGTCATAGTGCATGTAGTATCATCACAAAAAAACTGCATGATGATGAGTGACTTCACAGTCAGCAAAAATTTTAAAACGGCAGGTATCACTGCATCTACCCGATAGGTAAGTGAGTGACACCCTGATTAAAGTTGTTAGCTTCCGTGTCGATGCATCTCACGCATGCTTTCACTCAGGCGAGCGCAAATCAGCGATACCATGCGCAGTCCTTCCTGAGTACCTGGATCACAACCTAATTTGTATAGGCCTATAACACCACCTTTTGCTGGCGGTGCCGTCGCAAGATCTTGACTAGCCGCAGTGATGGCATTGGACAGGCTGATCAAAAAATGCTGGTTCTCTGGTCGATCAAGCTCCCTGAGCAAATGTACAACACCTTCATTACGTACTAGACGGTCAAGCAGTGTAATGCCTTCGCTAAACACTGAAGACAATCGAGTAACCATGTCATCAGTAAGTGCGTCCTGGGCTGCACCCACTAGCGTCGCGAGCTCAGTGAGTCCATCTAGATTAATGTTATCCGTCGCGTCGGTGGATTTGTCTGTCTCGGTGGTCATTATAATGTAGCTCCTCAGAGTAGACCGCGTACACTAGTCCAGTACATCTGGTTATAAGACATTTTGAACCAGTGCATTGATTTATTAGCGGGTTTCAGGTCGGGTGGGTTTTGGTAATTAAAATTGGCATAGGTGGCTTTATCGTGACCCGCTTCGATGAAACAGTACACTTTGCCATCGTATTCGCTGACGGGCGCGCCAATTTTTATGATGGAAGCAATGTTCTCAGAAATTATTTCTGCTTCGAAGTGCGCAGCCGAACCTGTCTTACTGRCCGGAAGGTTAGTGGTATCACCTACGACATAAACATTATCTTGGCCTTCCATAGTGAGCTGATAACGATCAGTTGGAATCCAGCCATCTTTACCTAGTTCATTCCGTTCAATCACTTCCATGCCATGGTGCTCCGGGATAGAAATTAACAGATCGTAGTTATACTCCGAACCTTCCATGCTCTTCACTATCTTGTTTTCCACATCCACTTCTTCAATATTRAACAGCGTCTCATAYTCRATGCCCATGCGMTCRAATTCGGGCTTGGCCCATRTRGCRACATTYTCTATGCTATGRATGCGATTAATAGGATAGTGRTATTTRATTTCAACTTTGTCACGGATACCACGCTTAACGAAATAATCGTGCAATGCAAAAATGGCTTCAACCGGTGCAATTGGACATTTATGAGGTACACCAACAACCATGGCAACCTTACCACCCTTAAATTCTCGCAGTTTTTTAAACATACTAACTGCGCCTTCTTCTGTATAAAACGTCTCCCCACCCTCTTCTAAACCGGGAATTTTATTAGACATTGTGCGTGAGCCGGTAGCGATCACCAGTACATCGTAATGATAGACGGCACCACTTTTGGTCTTTACCTGATTATTATCAAGCTTGAATTCTTCGACTGGATCGACATGAAAATCAACTGTTGTTTCGAGCAGGCTTGCCTGGTCACGATAGAGTTCATCCGGCATCATCTGTCCGAATGCGACGTACAGCAAACCGGGCTGATACATGTGTCTGTCGGATGCCGACAGCATGGTAATACTGGCTTTGTGTTTACGAATCTCGGGAGCTAATCGCCGTGCGAGATTGTTGGCAATAATGGTACCGCCAGTACCACCACCAACGATTAATATTCTCATTATATTCTCCTAGTTCAAAATTCTTATGAAACTACTGGCGCTGTACCAGGGGTATATCACATTGATAAATGTATCGTGCTATTTCGCCTTGCGAACCTTGATGTGCCAGATGTCGTCAATTTTTTCGCTGCTAACCATCTCGTGACCAATTTTGTTAACCCATTCCGGAACATCTGAAGCCGTACCCTGGTCAGTTGATAACAGTTCTAGTGTGTCACCCACCTCTGCCTGTTTCATGTAGGTAATCAATTCCATCAATGGCCCAGGACAGTAGGTGTTGCATGCATCAATAACTTTGGTCTCACTCATCTGATATCTCTCCGGTAATTTTTTTCATTAACTGTTTTTTGCCGTACTCAGAAACTGAGCAGTTGCGCACCTTCGGCATCCATCAAAAATTTAGTTAGCCCTGTTGCTTTACCAAATTCAGGGGTAAGGTCATCATCCGTAATTTTCAGTAGGTCCAGCGCCATCGAACACGGTAATAGTTGCGCGTCACCGAGCTCGGCCGCCTGCTGGAATAATTGTTTGAAAGGTGGCACGCCCTTATGCGCCAGTAGCGTTCCAAATTCGCCTTCCACCGGAGCCTCTGTGCTATCGCCTTTGATGAAGTATGCAAGTGCATTCATAGAAAAAAACACGGTGACCTCGTCACCGCTTGCCGCACCAACCGATGCAATCATCGCGGCCATTTGCAGTTTTTCGCGTGTACCTGAAAGGCAGACTATGTGGATTTTCCTGGACATTATTATTAAAACTCCGATAAATTAATTAGACTGCTGACAAACATCACCAGACAGTACTATGTGATTCGCAGGGCAAGTTTTGACTCGCCTCCCACCGAACCAGATGGCCCAATGGAAAACTATTTTTTTGCTTAATAAAGATCATGACTGTTTCCGTTATGGCTCTTCTTTGTGATGCCAACTGAAACGTTTGATTGCCATAGAGCAGGAGCTATCTAGTATATAGCCGAAGATACCGATAACTAGCACCATACAGGTGAGGTGATCATAGGACAAAGTCTCACGTGCATCTGCTATGGAGTAACCAAGACCAGAAGTCACACCGAGAAATTCAGCCGGTACCAGCACGATCCAGGCGACACCCAGGGCAGAACGAATACCCGTTAAAATATCAAAAGTAATCGCTGGCAGAATAATATAGCGCAATACATGCCATGGGTTGGCACCAAGATTTTTCGCCACTTTAAACCAGGCCGGATCCACTTTTGACAGACCTGCTGCGGTTGCAAATGCCACCGGCCAAACTGCAGCAATCGAGAGTAGAAATATAATCGCCGAGTTCCATGAGAGGAACACGATTACCGCAATAGGCTCCCATGACAGCGGACTAACCATACGCAACAGCTGGAATGGTGAGTTACTTACTTCACGAAAGGCTTTGCTACGCCCCATCATAATACCTATCGGTATACCGACGACGATGGCTATGCCAAGCGCCGAGAATAAACGATAGCTACTGGACGATATGGCATTCGGTATTGTTCCATCTAGCCACAGGCCTGGAAATGCCTGGAACGTAGGAATAGGACCGAAGTCAGCAAAGTTCGTGGTATCAGGGTTGATATAAAGCATATATCCCCCTAACCACCATAATATACCGAGTATCAGCAGTCCCCCGACCCAGTTAGCCAGGCTCCGTAATCTTGACTTAAAAATTACGGAGCATGGATTAGCTTTGTCAGGCGCGTCGATATTGACACCGCCGGGTGTAACGTTTGTAGAATTATCCATTAACCATTAAACCTCAAAAATCTCTTCTCGGGTATAGGGATCGCCTGACTGTGGAACACTCGAATCATTTTTCCATTTTGGATTGGCTTCAAGCGCCTTTCTAACAAAGTCATAATTCACAAGGTCCTTATTCACATGCTCAGCCGTAAGCGTTTCAAGAAAGCCAGATTCACCCGTTACCAGTGTATGTTTCAATTCATTAAGGTTAAGTTCGGTGGCTGATTCGTATGGCCAGGCCTGGAAGTTAATACGGTCCTGTCCCCATTCGGTATGCTGAATAGCATGCGGGTTTTTATAGTATGCAGGATCGTAGAACATCATTGCACGCTTAACCACCTCTTTCGGGAAGGGGTAGTATTTCTTACCATCACGAGAAAGTAGCTCTGACATTTCATCTCTATTCTCACCAAGATAAATCTGTGCTTCGATAATGGCATTATGCACGCCCTGCGCCCAGGCAGCGCGATCAGGATCCATCGTATCTTGCTCATGCATAACAACAACACAGCAAGGATGACCTTTCCACATATCACCGGTAAAGCGGAATATCTTACCACCGGCTTTAAGTTCGCCCAGAGCGCAGAATGGTTCTGCCACACAATACCCATCGACAGATTTCGCAGCTAATGCAGGTGGCATGGAAGGTGGTGGCAACACGATAAAGTTACACTCATCGGATGCCAGTTTTGCATCTTGTGGTCTAATCACAGGCTTTATTCCATGCGCCCTCATCATTTTTTGCGCGATGATGTTGTGGTTTGAGTACCAGTACGGTATCGCAAATTGCTTACCGCCAAAGTCTTTAACCGTTTCAATACCGCTGTTTTTACCCACTACGATAGCCGAGCCATTGGTGTGATCCCAGGCCGTCACTTTAATAGGAAAACTGTTGTTATAACGCATCCAAATTGGAATCGGTGCCAGCATGTGCGTGAGGTTGAATCGGTGCGATGCAAACGCTTCGACCAATGGCGACCAGCCACGGATAAGTGTCGGCGGTGCCGAATCAATGCCTTGCGCCTTGAAGAAACCTTTCTCATGCGCAACAAGTAACGCTGCCGCGTCGGTGATAGGTATATAACCCAGGCGCACCACAGGATCAAATTTTTTCTCATTGGCAAATGATGGACCAGGCAGCATGCTACCTAATGCACCGGCAGCGCCCATGCCAAGAAATGTTCGTCTGGTAATGCTGCTACCTAATACGCCTTTAAAAAGCGGGTCTGTATCCAGTACAAGTTTTGGATCTTGTACGCCATCTCCATGCAGGGTATAAATTTTTTTCATGTCAGCCATGTCGACTCCTCACTATTGTAATAAATATTAATTTAACTATTCGTTAAAACACTTAGTTGGTACTAACCAAATTACTTTGAGATGTGCCTCCATCACTAGAGTCGGCATCAACTTCCGATGGTAAATGTGATGCATCGTGAAACAGTTGCATCAAGTCTGAACGCATAGATTGTACTGCAGGGTCTTCACGTTCACGTGGATCTTCAAGATCAATTCTTACATCATGCATTATTTTGCCTGGCGATCCGGCCATAATCAGCGCGCGATCTGCCATCAATACTGCCTCATCGATATCGTGGGTAACCATCACTAGATTGATTCCCAGTTCCTTTGCGATTGCTCGAACATCTTTTTGCAAGGCTGTTCGAGTAAAGGCATCAAGCGCTGAAAAAGGCTCATCCAGAAGAAGTAACTCAGGTTCCATCACCAGAGATCGAGCGAGCGCAACACGCTGTTGCTGTCCACCAGAAAGGTTTTGCGCGTTCTTTTTAGCAAACTCCTCCATATGAACRAGACCGATTGCTTCGGCAACGCGCTCACTGGCTTCKTTTTTCGGCCAGCCGGCAAATTTGAGACCRATGCCAACATTTNGCTCGACAGTCAGCCAGGGAAAAAGGTGGGGRGCCTGGAACATCATYACCCAACGTGATGACGGTTTTTTCACTGCCTCATTATTGAGGTGAAGTGTGCCGCTCGTACTRCCCAGTAAACCAGCAATAATATGAAGCAGGGTCGATTTACCACAACCRGATCGACCAATAATTATCAGYGCCTCACCCGRCTCCGCTTCTATATTAACTTTGTCAAAAGTCAGCGGGCACTTYGAGTTATAGCGATGGGTAAGATCTTTTATRCTAAGTGTTACACCACGTATGGGCATTAATTAAYTCCTCTANCCTGTTACAGNTCTTAWYWNTATATTTAAGTTGTTTTTCATTCTTTATCAAAMSAWWYRMASMMKWTKMWSAMKTKTMTCMATWKKCTYCRYAWGCTYMKCMWSMTYRWYMWYATTGATAATGCCACGCCGAATCATCGAGTGCGCCAGTGCTAACAATTGCCTCTCTGGAAACGGCACTTCAGAATAATGCTCTTCAACAAGTTTATCTTCTTCCCACCTGCGTTCTATAGCATCGATCTTGGTGCTATCAAGTGGCTCACGCTCTTCAACAGGGCGACAGATATTAAAAGGACTAGTGTAGCCATTAGCGAGCGCATCACAGGTACACTCCAGAGCAATTCGCCAGGGTGGGTCAGGGTTATCTACCCCGTACTGCTCACTCAAAT
This sequence comes from Thiotrichaceae bacterium, assembly GCA_002746365.1. Classification (GTDB taxonomy): domain Bacteria; phylum Pseudomonadota; class Gammaproteobacteria; order SZUA-229; family SZUA-229. The sequence continues at coordinate 83,046 of NVWZ01000008.1, read as the reverse complement.
CATCCCAGACGCGTCCTTCCATTTTGATTTTTTCAAGCAACTCAATCGACGACTCATCAAGATTTCGGCTTTCCATCTCATTATCAAGCTCGATCTTATCTGGATTAATATCAGTCATAAGACCTCCTAATGATCAACAGGATTAATAGCTGGATGAACTGGTCGTTTATCGTTGGCTGTTTTCCCCGGTTTTGGAACGGCTACGCCAATCAGGCAATCACGGGTCACAATCTCTGCCAGTTGATCTTCACTCCAGCCTTCTGTACCTTCTGGTCGTACCGGCAACACGATGAAGCGGGATTTCTGGTTCGAATCTTCGACACGTACTTCTACCTCTTCAGGTAGTGCCAGACCAAATTCCGAAAGCACCTGCCGTGGCCAGCGAACGATTCGGCGACGATAGTTTGGTGTGCGATACCACTCTGGCGACTGGCCAAGAATCGGCCGTGGATAACATGAGCACAGGGTACACACGACGACATGTTTTAAAGTCGGTGTATCTTCCATAACGCGCAAGTTACAGTAGTCGCTCGGCGTACCAAAATGACTTGGCATATCGGTGATCCAGTTGATACCGACTTCCAGACTGGCTTTGACACCATCGGTCACTGCCAGCTTTTTGAACTCTGGATCAAGCCAGGCCTTGGCAACCAGGCGTGCCGCAGGTAGCGGACCGACTGTTTCCATATATTCAGACCAGAGCTGGTGATCTTCTGCTGTGAAAAGACCTTTCTCAATAGCAAGTTCACGAACAGCAATTTCGAGAATTTCGAAGTCACTAATTTCATCAACCATGGGTGCGGCTTTATGTTTCTCTGCCATTTTCTTTTCCTCTTAAATATCTAATCTATTATTTTTAACTGGTTAAGCCGGGTTATAGCTACTTTTGTATTTTCGCTATCTTTTACTAAACCAACTCCAACCAGCGCTCAGACAATTCAGTCTCTAAAGTATCACTAGCGTATGCCTCAGGATACTCAGGCCACAGGTCTTTCTGATTAAAAATCACACTGTAAAACCATTCAGGGTTATCACAGTTGTCCCATGCTTCATCCTCAGGAGGCGGGCTCTCGTATACCAGTTCAGCGACAGTGCATTCTGCACCCCGGGCGTAAACCATGGTACGAGAATAAAACAGGCTGGGTAAGTCTCTCACTCGTACACGATCACCCACCTTGAATTTTGCCGGACCCGCTTCGCCTTTGAAACACTGGGGATCACCAACATCGGTTGCCTTTTTTACATGATGCTCTCTATCGTAGTGTATTTTACTCATAGCGTTTTTTAACCTCATGCATTTTGTCTGATAGTTCACTATTCGTGATGTATTGCTTGTCGACCAGAATTCTCGCCGCAGTTAGCAACCAACGACCGTAATAAGACAGACCGAGGTACTGCGTTTGACCGACATCAACATTCTGCCGTCGACGTCTTTCTTCAGCATTCCATACACCACGCCAGGCCAGAACTTCACAGGTAATGAAAGTGTTGTGTTCCCAAACTTCTTCTTCTTTCTCTTCCCATTCAATTGGCACATCTGGTTCACCGCCGACATCATGCACCTGTCGCGTATACGCTCTGAAATGAGCGTTATCAATTAAATCGGGGAATGGAGCATGCTGCGGCATATGCAAAGCCGGTTGCAACTGGCAACCAATATTTATATGCTGCATCGCTTTTTTTCTTTCAGGTGTCATCGTACTTTACCCTCCTAAAATTTATTTTTAATTCGTATAAATTCTAACTATCGTCAAATCTGAGGTTGTTTAACCATTAATCTATATAAGTATTTTGTTTATATACTAATAAAGCAAATAGTTTTACTACTTAATTAACCTCATGCCTCTAGTGTAGAGAACCACCGCATTATTAGTCCAACACTTTGTTGTTATCAGCCTCATAGGCATTAGTTATGAAACGGCAGGCCATGTACAAACCACCTAATCATATAACACTAACATGCCAGCATAATAGCAATAGAAGTCTCACACTTATCAAGTACCCCACTCTAATAAAATGACATTTCAATGTCAGACAAGCACGCAAATAAATAATAAAAAGTATGTTTTCAAGAAAACAGGAAGACTCGAATCATACAGGGAACAAATGTATTTTATGGCATAACTTTTAAAATAAAGCATCAAATGTAATGCACTGTTGTATCGACGTTGTTTTTTCTACTTAGACTAACATAGCGATAAGCTGGTGCGGGTGTGGCAGTACGTGACATATGCTCGGAATTTGCTTCATACTGGTGACAGGTCGAAGGCGTTGCCAGTAAACGTAAACCATCGATCTGCTGATCGACCTCCTGATGCACATGGCCACATACCAATAAGATGTTCTGTGAATACTTTTGAATAACCCGTAAAAATTCTCTCTGATTTTTCAACCCCAACTTATCTAACCACTTACTGTTTATTAAAACAGGTGGGTGATGAATGGCGATGATGTTGAATTGATCACCACTATTTCTCAGGTGAGCCTCTAGTTGCTGCAAACAACACTGAGTCACCATGCCATGATGCCCATCATCTACCCGGCTATTGAGCAAAACGAGTGAGAACTCACCCAACGCTATTACATTAATTGAACTTTCAGGCACATCCGGAATGACGTGCTGTAACAGTTTCGGTGTGTCGTGATTACCGGGAACGCAATAAACGGGAAATTCATATCCCTGTAAAACCGATTTAAACAGTATGTAACTCTCTGCCGTACCAGTCTGCGAGATATCACCGGTAAACAAAATAAAATCGATATCCGAATATCGCCTCAGACTCTCTGACAACACCCTTTCCAAATTTTCTTTTGTATTCAGGCAATGAAAGGTTTCTTCAGGGGCATCGAGCAAATGGGTATCTGTAATGTGTATAAACTTTATATTGCCTGCCCGTTTATGCAGTGATTGTTCCGTCATCATGAGCAGCAGATCAAGTTTGATGAGTTTTTAAACATTATATCCAAATGATTATCTCAATAGAATTCTTACAATATCTTTACACTTAAATCTACAAACCATCATCAGATGATATATTTGCTACCGGAAAACTTCAATCGGCCTTCTCTATGGCAGCTATACGCTTTAGCTATAAGCTTTTTTTTCATTCGGATTGTACAATTAGGTTTGTATAATATTTATCACTAAAGAAAAACAGGTGTCCGCTTAGGCAGAGCCTGAACAAGGGTAACCATATAATGATAATCATGAAAAATACCAGCAAAATAAAATGCTATCTCACTCAATTGTCTCTGACGATTTTTTTGTATTCTTTATCCGCTGAAAATATTGCAACCGAATTGCATGCTTCAGCCGCCACCAGTGACAACAACCATTATCACGTATCATACCGAAGCCAGATCGAACCACTGCCACTGAACCGTATTCACAGCTGGCTACTGCATGTTGATACACTCAATGGCCAGCCTGTCGAGAATGCCATCATCTCTGTACGAGGTAGTATGCCCGCCCATAAACACGGCCTTCCCACACAACCACAAGTGAGTGAAATAGGTGGTGGAGATTATCTGGTAGAAGGACTCAARTTCAGCATGACCGGGYTGTGGCAAGTAGGGTTTGATATCCGTACACAGGACATCACAGACAAAGTAAAATTCACCATTGAATTTTGATGCCWCCTTKAATAGAACGGTAGAAAAATCATCGCACCSCCNAAACYACTGATAATGACAATNANANNAANNGTAATTTCATSGATATCAAATTACGRCAGGCTTGCTTRCTTATTACTTKGTTGTTGTATCGTTTTTAACACRCAAGCGGCACCCRYTSCARACTNGAGTAAAACYGAACGAGCYTTGYTAAAGTTACAATGGATTAAAAGTTTGCCGCCGTTACCTGCTGACCCCAGTAACCAGTATGCAGATAATCCCGCAGCAGCCAGGCTTGGACAAAAACTGTTTTTCGATAAACATTTCAGCGGCAATGGCAAGGTGGCCTGCGCAAGTTGTCATATCCCAGAAAACACTTTTACCGATGGTCTGGCCCGATCACAGGGYATGGGAGARACAGCACGTAGCGCACCCAACATCCTCGGCATCGCTTACAGTCCCTGGTTTTCCTGGGATGGACGCAGTGACAGCTTATGGTCACAGGCTTTAGGCCCGCTAGAATCAGCCGTAGAGCATGGTGGCAACCGCTTACAGTACGCGCGCATTATTTATAATGATCCGCTCTATAAAAAACAATATGAAGCCCTGTTCGGGCCATTACCTGAGCTCTCAGATTTAAAACGCTTCCCCAAACAGGCTTCACCCGTTGGCGACAGTAGCTCTATTAAAAAATGGCATAAGATGTCAGAGGCTGACCGTAAAGCCACCACACGGATATTTGTCAATATCGGAAAAACCATCGCAGCCTATGAGCGCCTGTTAATACCAGGAGCCGCTCGTTTTGATCGCTACCTTGCATCCATTTTTAACGATGAGACAAACACATCTGATACCGAAAACATATTGACCGCTGAAGAAAAGTCAGGCTTAAAGCTTTTTATCGGAAAAGCTATGTGTATCACCTGCCACCAGGGACCGCTATTCACTAATCACAGTTTTCATAATGTGGCTACACCGAATCTAGCTGCAGTAAAACCCGAATACATGCCGCCACTATTTTATGCATTGATAGACAAACCAGCTGCTGACCGCGGTCGACTTGAAGGTGTCCAGCAAGCTCTGGACAGTGAGTTTAACTGCTTAAGCAAATACAGCGATGCTAAAGAAGCCGATTGTGCCGAATTAAGATTTGCCAATACAAAACGCAGCGAGACACTGGCTGCATTTAAAGTTCCKACATTACGAAATATCGCAAAAACAGCCCCCTATATGCACGCCGGACAATTTAAAAACCTTGCCGAYGTACTCAAACATTACAACACCACACCCGACTCACCAGCAGGGTACAGTGAGTTAATGCCAATAAACCTGAACGAAAAAGAACTAAAACAGATAGAGGCCTTCCTACACTCTCTGAACAGCCGACCTACGGCTGCAGGTGCATTACTCCGCCCTCTGAACAACTAATTACAACCACAACTAAAATTTATCCCTATTTTATTTAAAAATCGTACACGTATCAGGTATTTTCGCTTATAGCATTTTCCTATCCCTTAAATAGTAATTAAGTATTGTACCTACGCCCTAACTTCCACTATCGTATTCCTTACTCACTGAGTGAGGTTTTTACTTTGATGATTTTATTCGTCGTATATTGGGTAAAAGATAGCGTTAGCAGTATGTGTATTCAAAGGACACAGAGACCAGCCTTTAAACGGRTGGTGATAGCGATATCGGATACAAAATTAGATAGTTAKCGTCGAGTATATCTCAGYTCAAATTATTAAAACCAGACCCCAGGAGTACCTCGTGGTTTATTTTCACTCCCGTATATTTAGGGGGGACGGAACCCCCTCTTTTTTACAATACCTTCGGCGGCCTGTTTTTAGGCGCAGGTCAAACCAGTAACGCTTCATCTATTCTGTCCTAAAAGTCCCGTCTAGCGGCAAGAGACTGTTCCGCAATCACTATCACCGTCACTATCAGTCAATGTGTCATCAGACTCTTCTTCAGTACCCGTTGATTAATAAAACTATCGTGCCGAGCGTTTTTTGGTGGCACTCATGGCAGATTAGCTGGAGCGATATGCACCTGCAGTGACATGCAGCTATTTCACGCGACATCAACTAGAGCCCTAGCTCTGTCAGGCCAGGAAAATCATCTGGTCGCGGACCGGGTTCCCATAAAAATTTACGCTCAGAATCAAGGATAGGCACATCATTGATACTGGCTTCACGTCTTCGCATGAGGCCATGCTCATCAAATTCCCAGTTTTCATTGCCATGCGCTCGAAACCAGCTACCGGAGTCGTTAAGCCATTCATATTGAAAACGAACCGCAATGCGATTGTCATGAAATGCCCAGAGTTCTTTGATTAGACGATAATCATGCTCATGCTCCCACTTGCGCGTCAGAAACGCGACGATTTGTTCGCGTCCCTGCAAGAATTCTGAGCGGTTACGCCAGAGGCTGTCCTCCGTATAAGCGAGAGCTATTTTTTCCGGATCACGCAAGTTCCAGGCATTCTCTGCCATGCGAACTTTCTGGGTGGCTGTCTCCAGGCTAAATGGGGGCAATGGTGGACGATCTGACATTTTTCACCTTCTTTTTTAAATTACCGTTTGGTACAGATAGACAATAATGAAACAGAATATGGATTGGTTTTCTGGTGATAAATCTGGGTGTTAACGAATACGTGTTCTCAGCAGCGGCTTTGCAATAAACATTGTTATTCCAGAGCATTTTTCCAGACCAGAGCATAACTAGACTTATCAACCTTGCCAAGGTTTTTAATAATGGTAATCTCAGCTCCGTATAATTTAATCGTTTGGTTGATGAGACAGCTAAAAATCAGCTGTATAAATTGCTTATAGTCAGTACGGCAGAAAACTTTATTCTGATCACAAAGGAATAAATACAGATCCGGCAGCGTAAAACACCAGCGTTCATTAGTGACGCTGAAACTCTGTTCGTTTTTTAACTTTTCTAGCTGATCACTATTTTTTTGAGCGACTTGTTCAAAAAAAGATATCAAAGCTTGTTCTGCCGTAGACATGAGAATAAATCATTTCCTTGATTCTGAGTAAAATGCCTTCATCGAACAGGCAATGGTGACCACCTTTACCTGTTTTTTCCACCTACCAGCCAGGTAGTGCACCGCTTCGGGGACGGTGATTACCACGAGGTATATTTCAGGAATTTACCATTCAGTGTGATAACAACACGATCACCTTTCGGGTCTTCCTGTTTATCTATATCTATCGAAAAATCAATAGCGCTCATGATGCCATCACCAAATTTTTCTGCGATGGTTTCTTTTATAGTGTCTCCGTATACGCCAACAATTTCGTAAAATCTATAAACAACAGGATCCTGCGGAATTGTTTTATCCCATGACTTGTGTGAAAACTCCTGCAGCGTGGTGCAAACATCATCACCCAGTTCCAGAATTTCGCAAAGACCTTTTGCAACTTCTTTCGATGTACTGTTCATTCCAAAGCAAGCTGATGTTACCCATGTTTGCCCCAGATTTACCTTTTTCGCAATAGTTTCCCATGTCAGTCCTTTTGCTTTTTTGGACGCAATAATAAGATCGGTCATTTCCTCTTTAGTCATTATGTAGCCTCAAGCCCCCTCTTTTAAAATATAAAAATTACTGCACATATATGCATTAAAATACCTGACAACAGAACTTTGCGTTGCCGCTAGCCCTGTTCTCCAATCCGGTTAAAGAAATAGGCACTAAGCAGTCCCAGCACCGTCCAGAATATTGCATTGCTTATTAGCGAAGTAAGGATAAATGTACTTCTCAGATCATCCGGAGCCAGACCACCATGCACTTCCGGCTGTGGCGCACCAAATAATTGCGGTAACACAATTAGCGCTACACCGGCCAGCTTTAGGTAACGGGCAGGCTGGAAGACAATAATCCAGAGTCCAATCGCAGTCGCAAGCACTGTTAAAACCCACCAAACTTGCCGCGCCCCTACCTCTGCTGCTGTATCACCAGGGAGCTCTGGTGGCAAACCCAACGCAGGTGCTAAATGGAATGCGGCAAAACCAGCAAGCCCCCACCAGATACCACTACGCAAGCTAACAGTTTGACGAAATGTATAACATGCCGTTAACAGTAGACCAAAACCTATACCCACCAGAACACTGTTCAAGACGGTATAAAATGTCCTCTCACCACCATCTTCAGGTGACCAGACTTCGACAATACCTTCTGCCCCAGTTTCTGCAGCATGATGCCCTCCTGTCGCTTCATAAGTCTCAGCTTCTAATAGCATCGGCACAACAGTCAAATTTTGCACGACGCCAAGAAACAACCCGGCAATGCCTCCTGCCAGCAAAGCGGTCAAGAAGATTTTATTGAACATTTTCATTTCACTTAACGTTTAGTGACAAGGAAAAGACAGTCCATGACGAACGTCATGCGCTGCATTGTGTAGAATCTCTGGTCCTGCGAACCCGACTGTACCAATAATAAGTACACCAACAATAACCGCTGCGGTCACTGCATACACCGTTGCCCAGGGGATTGCACCTGTTCCAATTAGCGCAATGGTGTTTTTTACTTCATTAACTGTATTCATCTTTATTACTCCTAATTCTGATTCTATTAAATTGATACTGGTTTTTATCACTTTTTCAAATACTTAAATAAAGTTTAATTAACTGATTAACATTCTCGAGTAGGYTATTAAAGACAAGTCTCTTGATTAGTTACCCAATTAATCTTACGTTCTAGTCTATGTAATCAATGCATAATTAGTCCAAGACGATGTTGTTATCAGCCTCATAGGTATTGCTTATGAATCACGATATACGAACATAGGAATAAAGTGCAAATAGCAATCGACTTAAAACTCGACAGCAGCCCGCATGCCGTAGATCCAACCACTCAGTTTCTGACCAACTTTATAATCATCCGTCATGTGCTGAATATCTGCCGTCAAGCCAAAATACTCACCCAGTTTCCAGCGGTAATAAACTTCTGCAACATTTGAGTGCGAGATATCTAAACTACCACCATTGAAATGTGCATARCCTATTCCGATATTGTCGCCCTCTCGCCCCCAACTAGCGCCCTTGAAATTAAGCCCACCTGAATAGATTGCATCGTGATTAATCGCTGCGTGATCCGTCTCACGGCCAACCCTAACCCATACACCAAGCACATTACCTAAKGCCTGATCGAAGGAAACCRGGGTACCCGCTCGTTTGACCAGTTCCGTACCGCCCGGATCAAGAAAGTCCTCACTAGTTCGCGAAACAAGAACCGTATAATTACCTGCACCCAAACTATTACTAACACGATAACCCAGCTGCAAACTATAAAAAYTATAGTTATTACCATCATCATTTTCGCCCACATCCATTATCACCCCGTTCACAGACCAGGCACCGCTGCTCCACTGCACCGCGAAACCCAGATCATAAGATGGTARAAAGACATTCGGACCATTGGTTAAAACAGGRTTCATAAATTGTGTGTACTCATCGTTGGCATAGGCATTGCCATCGAGATAGTCAGTGGCATCGATAATACCCATGGTAAAAYCAATACTCTGTTGATYRCTGAGAGTAACGGTATATTTATACCAGGCAACAAGGAGCGCATCACGGTTACGACCATTAATGTCCCTGAAATCATCTTCCAGATCTGCTGCCCAGGGGGAAATTTCAAACGGTGATACATTGTTCAGACCATTACCGGCAGCGAAACCCAGCTTGAAAAACATCTCATCAGATTCAGTCAGTCGCACACTTACCTCCGGTTGAAATGGCGATGCACCTTCACAGGTATTGCTTGAACCGGGTGCATCAGCGGGTGCATCAGAAATATACTGGCACTGGATAGTTGTTGCCAAAACACCGCCAATCAAAAATTTTTCGTTTACATCATAGGCCAGGGCTGGACTAACCATCACCGGTAAAACTAACGCCATACCCGCATTAATTAAAGATTTTTTTATCAAACACAGATCAGGACTCATTCTTTTCTCCTAATCCTGTTAAAAAAGCATGCATGGTTTAACGTTTTCCCGCCTGTTAGAATCTTTACGAACAAAGCTGTTTCTTGCTTTACTGAACTCATCAATTTCTTTCACCTGAAAAATAATTAATATGACAGATAATAAATACCTTGCATGTTATGCTGACATTCAGGTTAAGAGTGATTCTTTAGATTGAGCACTCAATACATGGCGTTTTATTAATCTTGTGATTATTATAAATAATATCTTCCATTAATCTAAGACTTTGTTATTATTAACCTTATAAGGACCAGCTATCATAGAATTTAACTATCACCTTCATAAGATACAACTATGAAACGAAGATTTGTTTTTCCACGCTCTCTCCAATACCTGATTGCTATCGCAGAGTACGGTAGCTATACACGGGCAGCAGAAGCGCTATATGTGTCACAACCCACTCTCTCTCAGCAGATCAAGCAACTCGAAGAATCGTTGCAGACACCGTTACTGGATCGATCTGGACGCACAGTGCAACTAACCGATGCAGGTAAAATTTATTTGCGTCATGTCCGTTCAGCCTGGGATGAAATAGATGCAGGTACACGCGCTATCAGTGACGTACAGGACTTAAGCAGGGGATCGCTGCGTTTAGGATGGACGCCAATCACTGATCACCTGACCTGCTGTTTGCTGGAAAATTTTAACTACCTTTATCCCGGCATTACCCTGAGTACATTAGAAATGCCACAAGATGATATCAAGGACGCCGTAGTTGAAGGCCGTATCGATATAGGCATTGCTTTTACCAAACCCTTCTCGAGCAAGATACAGTCAAGCAAAATAGATACACACATACTGTTTGAAGAAACACTGTGTCTTGCCGTCGGCAATGCACACCCTCGTTCAGGACAAACAAAACCGATACACGCGAAATCATTTGGCCAAGAATCACTGGCATTACTCAACAAAGATTTTGCACTGCGTAATCACATCGACCAATATTGCAGCGAACATAATATTTCACCCCACGTTGCAATCGAAACTAACTCGCTCAGTGTGATCATAGAAATGGTTCAATTCGGATCACTTGCTACCGTACTTCCCAGCAGTATTGTGCGTTCACAGTGTGGACTTTATGCCATTATGCCTTCACCCGAATTACCGCATAAAGCCGTCTCGCTAATCAGCCGCAAAGAGGGATACAAAAGTCCGGCCAGCCTCGCCTTTGCCGAACTGGCATCAGAGTGGTCAACACGTCGACTGGAAGAAACGCCAACTCGAAAATTAAAACCCTGCCCATTAGCAGAGAAAGAAACACCTGAGCAAGGAGAAAAAACCGTTAATCTCCCGCACCCGTTAAAGGGAAGACCTATAGTTAAGGCAGCAGTAAACTAAAATTATTTAATACACGACATATTTTCTCGCCAGGATGGCAAAGGACGCAGAATATCAATTCAACAGAATAATATCAAAACAGCTAATAGATGTAGCAGCTAAAGTTTTGCACTAGAGCACATAGTGTTTACTAACGAACTGAGACAATAAAACAATACAAAAGCACCAGTGAAACCGGACAGGTTTCACTGGTTGAACACAGCTACTCGTTGACTTTAGACGTACCTTTCAGAGAGTGCGGTACAGGTCCGCCCGTCACCCAGTCCAGCAACTCTACCGTATGCACAACCGGCACTTCCGTGGCAGAACCGATCTGCATCATGCAACCGATGTTGCCTGCCGTAATCACATCCGGTTTGCACGACTCCAGTGTCTCAACCTTACGCGTTTTTAACTGRCTTGAWATCTCTGTCTGCAGCAGGTTRTAAACCCCTGCAGAACCRCAACATGTGTGCGAGTCTCTTGGTTCCACCACAGTAAAACCCGCTGCTTTCAGTAGTTTTTTCGGYAYRAACCTGACCCGTTGTCCAAAYTGCAGAGAACAGGTTGCATGATAAGCAACCCGCAGATCAGGTTTCAYYTTGTGATYAAGTTCGATATCCGCTAACACCTCGGAAATATCTTTAGCCAGCGTAGAAATCTGCGCTGCCTGTTCAGCCAGTTTTGCGTTTCGAAACWTATAACCATAGTCTTTGATAACCGTGCCGCAACCGCTCGTATTAATCACTATCGCGTCCAGCCCTTCACCCTTTACTTCGTTCATCCAGGCTTGAATATTTTGCGCCGCAGCAGCATGACTTTGCCTTGACTTACCCATATGATGAGCCAGCGCACCACAACAACCCGCACCTTTCACGACCACAACTTCACATCCATGACGACACAAAATGCGAATCGTAGCATCATTAATATCTGTATTCAGTGCCTTTTGTGCACAGCCAGTCATCAATGCCACGCGACGTTTACGTTCACCAATCGCTGGAAAAACCTGWGGCTTGTCATTTACACTGGGCGGCGGCAACTTATCGGGGACAAACTTCACCATGTTGCGAACTTTTTCAGGCAGGGCAAAAGCCAGTGGTTTAGCTAATTTCGCCCCACGCATAGCCAGCCGAAAACGGTTGGGATAAGGCAGAACATGGGCTAACACCGAACGCAGTATGCGATCAAATAGTGGCCGCCGAAAATTTTCCTCAATATATCTTCGGCCATGATCTACCAGGTGCATATAATTCACACTCGAGGGGCAGGTAGACATACAAGCCAGGCAGGACAGGCAACGATCAATATGACTGACTGTTTTTGTATCAGGCGTCTCTGATTTTTCCAACATCTCATTGATAAGATAAATTCGCCCACGAGGGCTATCGAACTCTTCACCTAATATCTGATAGGTTGGACAGTTATCAACGCAATAACCACATTGTAAGCAAGCGCTTAGTTCGACATTTAAACTGGCTATATCAGGATTAGTGAGTTGTACCGTAGTGAAGTTAGTCTGCATACCTACCCCATCAGCCGCATATAATTGCTGCACATTACAGCATCAAAGTGGTGCTGCAATGAACACATAAAAACGTTTCGATTCATATTTATCTCTCCTGTTAATAGCATTAGTCGAAAACTTATTGACCTAAAACGCATTTCCAAATTCTGCTAATAATTTTTTCGTCAACTCATACAGAGAAAAAACATACAATACCACCAGTAATAGAATGGTGATAGCTTCCCCACATGAAACCACAATCTCTATCCGCTAGAGTCTACCTCCAAAAAATTTGGCTACTATGACATTTTCCATAATGACTATTGGTAAAGTTACTTTCTGACCGACTAAGTTATTTATTATCATAAAATAATTTCTAATGAGGAATAGAAAACAATGACACCAAAAGATTCGACATCAAACTAACATTAAAATTATTTAAGCCGATTTAAAAAGCAAATCTAATGGCTTGAGTATATATCTGAAATATTTATATAGCCAACAAGAAAATATTACTTCTTTAACCTATCAGTATTTAATAAGGAGGACTCGATATAAAAAATCACCTACAGGACTAGGCATTAGAAGGTTTGCATTAAGGACGAGTTTTCCACTCATAGACAATGCCTATGGAAGCTATAAGAACAAAGTCTTAAGATTAACTAAACAACAACCTCTGTCAGCTTTTTTATGAATCACTCTTTATGACACAAAGTACAGAGTATTAGGAATGAAAGCTTTAACGTCGTTATTTTTTAACGATTAAATTATTCGACATATCCCTATGCCTCACACCTGCAAAAAATTATCTACTTGCAGAAACCGTCGGCTTTAAAGTCTCATCAACTCCATCCGAGGTAACGTCATCCACCTGAGGTTTTTCACCTGAAGGTTTGGTATATCGATCATTCATAGTCTGAATAAATTCACTGGCATCACCACTGACTTCAGCCAGAACACGTTTAGAACGCATCGACCAGCCAACCGGCATTGGTCTAAACACACTGCGCAATGGTTGTGTGTTTTTCAGAAAGGCCTGTTTAATATTACCTGCAAGCGTTCTTGCTTCGCGACTCTTGCCTGCAAGGTTCTTATCGACACTTACTTTATTAATTATTTTTTCAGCTATTTTTCGCGCTGAAAAACGTCGTGCAGAAAAATGTACCACAGCAAACGCAACCAGTACGACTCCAAGCTTTATCGAGGACAAAACACTATCGTTAGCAAAGTCATATGAAAACAACGCCCAAACATCAAACCACTGTGACAACACAGACATAATCACAATAAAAGCACCCACAGCGACCGCATCAAGCGTGAGCACCCATTTCAACCAACGTGTCATCGCTTCTTTTACAATGGGAACAACCTGATTTTCAATATCACTGGCAATCGTTTCCAGTGCACCAACAATACGATAAGAACGTTCAACTTCTACTTGATGTATGCGTTCATATATCGCCGCTTTATCCTGAGCACACTTACTCTCAAAACGTTTACGTACCGCTTCATCTTCGATAGGTACCGCTAGATCCTGATTATAAATTGAATAAAAACGTCCCGCTGTTAAGCCTTTTKCAGCCAGTGCACGTTGCCACGCAGCAACAACCGCCTCGGGATTATCTTCTTGTGCGGCGGTATCTATCTGGTTCAGGATGTATAAAAATTTTTCGGAATCACTGCGATTTATAGTATTGCCAACAAGGTGGTCTAAAGTATCTTGCATTGCACCCGGCTCAGGATGTCTGGCATCAAAAAACACTAATACCAAATCGGAAAGATCAACAATGTGATCAGTTAAACGTAAAATCGCATTGCGTTGTTCRTCWGCATCRAASCCSGGKGARTCGATGATWATYTTKCCRCTTACYTTWTCYGAATGTGAKGTTTTCATCTGCAGATAAGCATCAATACGTCGCCCTTCACCACTGGTAACTTTATCAATCTCATCACTCATCTGATAGAACGGGAAGCGTGGATCTGAATTAAGTGCGACACCGGGCAAAACTCGATTTTCTTTACTGCTGCTGTAGGTAACAACGGTGAATTTATCGTCAACCGCCTGATTACCCGTCAGTTGTAATTTATCACCAAGAAAATTATTAATRAATGAAGATTTACCCGCAGAAAAAGTACCCAATACKGAAACCAGTGGCCACCAGGGAATACTCGTCGCATAAGATTCTTTTGTATCCAGCAAACCCATCTTATAGGCGATGGTATCCAATTTTTTAAATCGCGAAACCACATCTATCARCAATGGGTTTTCATTATTTAAATGTGACTCCAGCTTGCTTAATCGTTCACGTATCGATTTATCAGGACGATTCAACATTCAGATTTTTCCTTTTATACAATCTTTAACAAATTAATTTTTAAGTGACACCGGACGTGTATCAGGRATCATTATTTCTTTTGTAACWGCACGACTTTTTTCRAGATTTTTCTTATACTCAATAATCGATGCGGGCGGYTCAACTATTATTGYCGTTGCTTTAACCTTCTTTTCTTGYGTTTGCTTCYTAGCTTGTTTAACTTGCGATTTTTTGCCACTGGCTATGTTCGCAGGTCGAGGAGCATTGGGATAACGATATTGCATAGGCTGCGAACGCATATACGGATTTTGTTGGTTTGTTTTATACGTTGGCCAAACCGGTGGCTGTGATATCGAACGCGGAACATTAGTGTTAGAACTAAAAGGCATCATGTCATTCATCATACCAAAAGGCCCGCTGGAAACCGTTTTATTCATGCCATGCATATCGCGCTGCATGCCATAGACAGAGCGATTCATACTGCCCATATTATTGGTCATACTTTCGATATTTTTACTCATCGGCGTCAGACTATCCATCTGGTTTGACATGGAACCCATTTCAGATGTCATGCCACCAATATCACCCGACATGCCTTCGATATGATCAGTCATGTTATCAACACTGCCCGTCATTTTGGTTAGGTCATTCGACATGCGCGGCATCACGTCAGCAACAATCACAGCCATGTGTGTCACGGATTGAGATAAAACAGCAATATCATGCGTTAAGCGATAGATAAGGAAAAAACCGTAACCCGCTAATAAAACAAACGCAAAAAGTGACGGGTAAACCACCATTTCCCAACGTTTGGCACTACTATCAAACGTGTTAGCTAATCGTTCAAGCGGATCCGTTGTTTTATCACTGACATAAGCCTTATCAAGAATTTTTTGTTGCGCACGCTTCTTGGCTTCACTGGCTCTGGCTTTTAAATTATCGCTACTGCTTTTAGACTTAATGGCATTGTTAGCAGATTTTTTATCCGCTTCACTGATTTTTTTTGCAGCCGACTTTATATCAGACGATTTCGATGCCGCCGCTTTTTGTGTTGCTATAGTAGACGCAGCAGCCGCTTTGCTCACAGCCGTATTCTTGTCTTTCAGCTTATCTGTTTTTTTATCCGTCATTAGAAGTCGCCTTCTGCTCCTCGATTCATGATATCAAGAATAATTTCTTTCACCCCTTCAGCTTCCTCTTTTAAGTCTGTAGGTAATTTTTTACCACCGTAAATCATTGCGTCCATATTAAGAGAATACAACCATAACTTACCTTGTTTATCCTCAACCAGACTGATACGGCAAGGTAAATAAGCTGAAAAAGCATCACTGTGTTCAAGCATTTGTGCTGCGGTTAACGCATTACAAAACATAAATATTTTAAGGAATCGTGATTTCTCACCTGACATGGCTTCGATTTGTGCAGACAGAGGAAGCTCGCCTACGTTTTTGATATTGTGCTCATTAGCAACAAATTTCATTGTTTCTTCTACATCTTCCACCGTCAGGTCTTCATTAACGGGAATTTTCCACACTGTCGCTTCTGCCGCGTTACCGGTTTCAACAATTTTTTCCATCATCTCCATATAGACACTCAGTGCTCTTTCATCAAAAGAATCAAATGTTTTCATCATCGGTGCCATTTTTACTGCAGCAAAAATGGCAAATACAACGGCGACAACACCGATTAATGCGAATAAATTACGTAGTACATAAAACATGGTTAAACCTCAATAAAAAATAATAACTAAAATTTCAAAAGACTTCCTTCTTATAGATTCTCCTTTAAGCAGGCGAATCCAGTAACTTCTTTAATTCGACTGCTTTGGACTTATCCAGGTGGTGTAATAATCCCAGCAAACTTCTGGCGCGATTCTTTTGACCCTGTCTAACCAGTATAGCAGCCGCCTCATAATAAGCGGATGCCGCCTGTTCATTTTTACCCTGATTAAAGTAAACATTACCTAATTCACCATAGGCATCATAATTATTCTCAGAAGCATCAATTACTTTTAAATAACTTTGCTCAGACTGCTTATAATTGCGCTGATAAAAAGACTTACGCGCCACTATCCAGCTTTCTTTCAGGGTTTCATTTTTGGAGGCATCAATTACCTTGCCCCGTTCATTAAGATTATCGAGTTTTTCTTCAACTTCGACAGAAACAAAAGCCTCAGACACCTTGTCACTTTCCACGTTACTAATAGATGTACCCGTTACCGGAGAAACGCTGGCTTGCTTATTTTCTTGAACACTTTTTGGCTCACTACTCGGCTCATCGGCTTGATCTGTCGCAATTTCACGCACTGCAGTTATGTCACCATCCGAATTTTGCTCGACTCGCATATCATTGTGGCTATAACTAATACTAACCGGTTTTTGCTCAATATTGCTGGCGGCAGTATCGACCTGCACCGGCTCTTCTTTAGCTGTGACAGCGGAGGCAGTGGTTTTCAATTTTGTTTCCAGTTTTGTTTCAACCAGCGCTTCAGATTCAGAAGATGCGGTTGCCACTTGTGTCTGATCGGCAGCGGCCTGTTGCTGACGTTTATCTTGCTTAGCCTTAACTGCATCGACAAATTCGGCCACTTCTTCGAATTCTTCGGATAAGTAGGCGATGGTTTTACCCGCTGGCGTATCTTCACCAAGTAAATTACCCCAGAACATGTAGCCATATATAACCGCTACGATAAATACGATAAGTATCGTATGACTCAATAACCAGCGAATAATTTTCATAAAACCCTCTTAATCTAATACGGCGACGACGTGTTAATTTAATTTCGAAATCAGATCTCGAAATTAAATTTCGTTAGTCTAATAATGTCGCCAGTTTCTTCATTTCTTTTGATGCCTTGCCCATGGGGTCTAATTCAAACACCGCCAAACCTTCACTAAAGGAACGTCGGTACGCCGTGCGCTGATAGAGACGTATATCCATCGCTTTTACACCCTGCATCATTTGCAGYGCCTGYACCGCTTCTTCTGTCTCACGAACACCAATATGGGTGTCTGCCCGATTGATRAAWCCTAAAACTTCCGTTTTATTCGCCTTATTAAGATTGTCGCGAACAATTTTTAGAAATCGTTGCGTCGACCAGACATCGGCCTGACTTGGCTGAACMGGAATTAGAATACGATCTGCCAGTGAAATAGCTTTTTCCATTGCCGGCATATTGGTCGCACTCATATCAACAATAATYGGTTGTTTAAGTGTTTTATCTTTTGCCATCAGTTCAAGCTCATCCAGATCGGTTGAAACCTCAAAAGCMGGCTCGTAACCATCTTCTATACGCACTTCRTTCACATCTAATAATGTGCATTGYGGATCAAGATCAAACGCTTTTACGCCCGTTTTGTCATGCGCCAACCAAACTGCCAAGTTAAATGCAACGGTGCTTTTACCCGTACCACCCTTTAAATTCCCAACAATTGTTAACATAAACCATTACCCGATAATGTCTATTTTTAGTTTAAGATTTTTCTATTATAATTATTACAATATCAATGCAGAATATGACTTACGTCAAACGCATTCATGTTTTAGTTTTTATCTTTTTCTGCAACGCTTTCAAATTGCATTGCTGTTTGCACTGTCGTGTCAAATAATGCGTAATCTTTTGGCACGGAAAATAATTTTTTACTGACTTTTTCAACTTTTATATTTCGCAGCTCATCAACAACATCATTCTGATATTCCTGCTTAACAACAATATCTAACTCATTGTCATACCACTGCGTACCCTGCTTTTTCTCACCCGTTGCACTAAATGCAGTCATCGTCAATTTTCTAACTTTACGACTATTCATTTTCTGACCGTCTTTAATCGTGACGCTCAAACCTGTACCATTTGAGTTTTCCTGTCTTAAAATATTTTTATATTTGACATCTATCCACTGAAATATGTGGAAGTCACTACCTTCGTTATCCAGCGTAATTAACCATTTTTCAGCTTCTCTGCCATTCATTCTTGTTTTTTTTAGAAAGACACATTCAGCACCAGAGAATTGCTTACAGGGGTCATTGGTTTTTTTACTTTTTTTGCCCGCTATAATATTACCCGTTATAACTTTTTCATCTTCTGGCATATCCTTTTCCAGATAGTATTTATTTTCATTATCCAGCCAGATAATTTTATTGTTTTTATTATCAAAAATCTGCGCCATGGAAACACCATCTTCGGTGTACTCAAATCTTACATTTCCGTCCAACCAGAACATTTTGGCATGACTGACACTTTCCCCTCGTATTTGCACTGCATCCGCAGTAAATGACGCAGCTTGAAGCGAGCCCACACATAGCACGCTCAATAATAAGATTAGCTTCAAAAATATTTGCATATCAAATTTAGACAGAAAAGGCGGTGCCAGTTAAGGCACCGCCTTACCATTATTGTACTTACTGAGTGGGTGGCGCTGCTTGTGGAGCAGGTGCACCGTAACCAGGAGGTGGTCCGTAATTTGGACGACCATAATAACCACTATTGTTATTGTAGTTATTGTTATTATTCCAACGATTATCCCAACGGTTGTTACCACTATATGCATTGTTGCCGTCAGCACGTCCCTTACCGCTACCTTTGCCTTTCATGTTAAAACCAAAATTGCCTTCCATATCACCGGAACCCGAACCCGATGCATCACCGTAACCATCGCTATAACCCTGGTTATATGCGTCGTTATTAAAGTTACCGCCACCACTATTGTTATTACCACCCCATGGCATATTCCAGTCTGCAACAGCAGATAGAGGGGCCATAGCAAAACCTAATGCTGCCGTTAAAGCAGCTACTTTCATCATCGATTTCATATTATTTCCTCATTTCCACCCTCATTAAATACAGCATTGAATCGAGGGAAAACTCAATACTCGCTTACTGTGCAGCCACCCATAATGTGGCGATGAACTACACACTATACCCTTGTTATTCTTTATAAGCCATAATCCAGACAAGCACATCAACAATGCTATCTCAGGCTATCTCCTGGCAGAAAAGCATAAGGGTTAAACACTTTATCCACCTTACCTTTCTCAAAATTTCCAGGCTTTTTATTTTCGGTTACGACCGGCGTTTCACGCTGGTAACTATCCTCGACAGATGACGGAACCGGTATTGGCAATAGTCCGCCCAGCGCTTCATTCGGCAGCCCTTCATTCAGCACCCATGGATAAGCGCGTTGAGACATACCGGGAAACTTACCCCCTAAAGCCGAAGGTGCTGATCCAGAAAAGGCATTCGGAAAAGATTCGCCACGATACAACACATCTGCACCCTTGCCCCAGGGCGATACCGCCGGCGAATCGAACATTGGATTAGTATTATTCATGCCATAGTGCATATCTGAGGGTGCCACGGCAGGCATCTGTGGCAGTATTGCCGATTGCCCGCTAAAATATGAACTTTGCAGCATGGGCCCGAATCCCGGTACAAGCTGCGGTTGCAAAGTAGACACGTCCTTCGATTGCACCGGGCAGGAACCAGACGGTTCAACACGATGCTGCTCAGGCATCATTTGACCAGGCATCAACTGCATTTGCGTCTGTTGACGTTTTAATGAATCAAGCATTTCAGGTGTAACAAAACGCCAGCTCTTCGATTGAGAAGCATTGGATGGCGACGACTGTTTTCTATTGTGTTGCCTGTCAGTTTGTTGCCAGTCTTCAGCCATGGATGCCTGTGGCAGCGCCCACGGATTTGAACTTTCAACCGCCACTGCTATAGATGCAAATGAACTAAGCATCCAACAACCGACTACTGATTTGTAGATTATCCCTGGGAGCTTGTCTGAGAATAGTTGCATACAACGTACCTTGAAGAACCCTGAACTGAGAAACCATGGTGTATTTTAAAATCAAAATCAAATCACACATAGTCAGGATTCAAATTACTGTAACCCACCCTGTCGAGTATTCATTCTCGCGGGATCCTGGTTTCTCATAGTAGCATCAGTATTGCCTGGGCTAGGCCGATACTGACCTCTATTTGCTGGGTAGCCCATCGAAGGCATCCAGTTAGCCGGACCATGACTACCACGTGAGCGATTATCTGACCCCCTCATATCTGGCACCGGCATACCTGTTCTATTTGTTAAATTATTGGCATTTGGATTAAAGCGCATACCAGACCAATTCATCTGTGGACTCCGTGGACGATAACCATAGTGATTATTCGCTGGCACGGCTTGTTGTCTGTTATGACTAACTTGTGGCGGAACATATTGATAACCGTTTTCTGGCATCCAGCGTGAAGGTGCTTGCCTTAAATTTGCAGGCCAGGGGATATCTGGACTAAATGTATCCAGCGAAATATTAGATGAATCAAACACTCTTTCTGGTTTATTAACTCGATGACTAAACGAGGGTGCTTTTATTGAATGACCATTCAAAGCGGAGGACATATAAGGTCCCGGTGGCGGTGGCGGCACCCTGTCTCTCTTTACCTGCTGCCTAACGGGCCATTTCGGAAAGGAATATACCGATTGTTTTCCTGCACTCGCACTGGGCTCAGAAGCAACATCAGGTACTGGCTCGGTTACCTGCGCCTGAAGCATGAATGAAAAAGTCAATAATAAAACTAACAAACTAAAACTACTGGTTCGACTTAAACGATCAATAAAAAACATTACACTACCTTCTTTAAATTACTTATATCCTCGCCGCTTTCATACGACGTTACCTTCCCTCGTCACTCTTTCTATATACTAATCAGCCTTCAAGCGAATACCGCGCCGGCCACCAGGCGGGGATTTTTTAGACGGTGCCTTTTTGACTGGCACCGCTTTTTTCACGACTTTTTTCTTCGCCACTTTTTTTGCAACAACTTTTTTCTTTACTGTCGACTTTTTAGTGACAATCTTTTTAGTGATAGTCTTGTTCTCGGCCGAAGTTTTCTTGACTATCGTTTTCTTGGTTATCGCTTTCTTGGTTATCGCTTTCTTGACCGGCGATTCTTTTTTCTTTTCCTCAGACACCGCTTTTTTCACCGTCTCAGCCTTTTTCTTCACTGGTGCCGGTGCGGATGTTTTTGCTGCCGGCGGAGGCGTAGATGGAGGCGTTGCGGGCGGAGTAGACCTTGGCGGTGGTGGCGTATAATCATCATCGTCAGAGCCAAACTTGCTCGCAATCATGCCAAATATCATTTTAATGATATTAATCACCATCGATACAATGACAGTAATCCAGGTAAATATGCCTATAATCAAACCATATAAACGCATCCATAATGGCGTTTTATATTCTTCCACCTCGGCTTCAGGTGCTTTTTTACCTTCAATTTCTTCATACTTATCACTGATGATGCGCTCGCACGAATCATTGGTTTCGTAGTAGAAATTTTCAGCACAACTAATACAACCTAGCGGAATGATTAGAACCGCGCCGACAGTACCGATTGCTGCGCCCCATAATAGACTGATTGCCATACCGTTAAAGATTGGGTCAGAAAGAATGGCAAACGCACCCGCCATCAGCGTTAGTGATGTAATCAGAATCGGGCGCATACGCATTTCAGCACCTTTCACCGCCGCCTCTTTAACGGGCATGCCTTGTGCTACTTGAATCTTAACGAACTCAACAATCAGAATAGATTGCCGCACGATGATACCGCCTAGTGCAATCATGCCTATCATTGAGGTCGCGGTAAATTCCGCACCATGGAACCAGTGACCACCTGCAATACCAATCATGGTAATCGGAATGGGCGACATGATAAGACCCGACAGTGCAAAATCGCGGAATTCCCAAACAATCAAACCATAAATAAGGATCATCGCCGCCATAAAGGCAAGCCCCATATCACGGAATGTTTCAAACGTAACCGTCCATTCACCTGTCCATTCGAAACCGGACTGAAGGTCACTATCCGGTGGGCCAATCAGGTTCATTGGCATACCTTCCATAATCACACCATCAGGCGTAGTGTAAAAATCGGTAAACTCTTCAATACCGAACATGCCGTAGATAGGCGCACCAAGACGACCTTCCATTTCACCGACAACAAATTCCACATTGCGTAAATCTTTGTGCCAGATAATCGGCTCATTCAGCTCAAGGACAAAACGACCCAGCTCACCGAGTGGCACAATCGTACCGACTGATGTGACCATCGGCAAATTGCTCAACTGATTAACCTGCGAACGCGTTGCCATGGGTACTTGAATAACAATGAAGGTGGGCTCGATGGCTGAGGCTGTTTTTATATCGCCTAGCTTGAAACCACCCATAGCCATTGCCAAAGTACCGTTAATACTGTCAACCGTCACACCATGACGGATGGCTTTATCTCTATTGACTTCAAAGCGCCAGTGCTGCGAGCTATCAACCATGTAGTTATCGACATCAACCACACCTTCTGCTTTCTCAAAAAACTCGGTCATATTTCTGGCCACTTCACGACGCGTTTCTGCGTCTGGACCATAAATTTCTGCCACAACCGTTTGCAATACAGGYGGGCCCGGTGGCATCTCAACGATCGCRATACGTGCACCTGCCTTCTTAGCGATAGGCGTTAACAAAGCACGCGCTTCTACGGCTAATTGATGACTAGTCTTCTCTCGGTCATTTTTATCGCGCAACCTGACTAACAAGTCACCCTGCCACGGTTGCTGCCTTAAATAATAATGCCTGACCATGCCATTAAAATTAAATGGCTGAGCCGTACCCGCATAAGTTTGCACCGCTTCAACTTCAGGCACTTGATTAATGGCTATTGCCAACTCATGCGCCAGATTCGCGGTAACGGGCATCGCTGTGCCTTCTGGCATATTGATAATGACGCTGTACTCAGGCTTGTTATCAAAYGGCAGCATTTTTACCGCTACCCATTGTGTTGKGTAAAACAATAAAACAGATAATGCCGTTACTCCRATGATACTGACTAAGAATATTAGTCCCATCTTRCGGCTATTAACCAACGGCATAATCAGTGGACGATAGAATTTAGAGATAATCTTGCGTGTTTTAATCTCACGTTTTTCAGCTTTTTTCAGTGCTTCCAGTTTTGGACGGACACGAACAGCAAACCAGGGGGTAAAGACAAAAGCAGCCACTAACGAGAAGAACATTGCAGAAGCACCCATCACAGGAATGGGGCGCATGTAAGGCCCCATCAAACCGCTAACCCAACCCATCGGTAACAACGCAGCAATAATAGTAAAGGTTGCCAAAATAGTCGGATTACCGACCTCACGTACGGCATCGACCGCATCGGCAAGCGTGGTTCGACCTTTTTCCAACCAGTGCCTGAATATATTTTCTACCACCACCGTGGCGTCATCTACCATAATCCCGATGGCAAAGATTAAAGCAAACATRCTGACGCGGTCGATGGTGTAACCKATGATCCAGGCCCACCAGATAGTGATCAGGATAACCACAGGAATAACGGTCACTACAACAAATGCAGCGCGAAAACCCAGACCAATAATACACAAYAGCGCRACCGCMGCCGTCGCTTCAAACWTGGCACCTAATAATTCATTAACCTTGTCRTTAGCTGATTTACCGTAGTCACGGGTAATTTCGACATRGACATTGTCGGGAATGATYTCACCCTTTAATTCTTCCAGCTTTTCTAGAATTGAAGCGGATACGGATACACCGTTYGARCCTTCTTTCTTAGCAATYGCGATGGTAACCGCTGGATCACCATCTGGACGTTCGTTACCRCCATAAGAAGGGCCGGCATAATAAGATGAAATATTCTGGGCATCTTCAGGWCCATGCKCRACAACAGCSACATCRCGCATATARATYGGMGAGCTACCATTCATGCCGACAACCAGACGTTCTATGTCAGAGGCCGAACGTAAAAATGAACCGGAGTAAACCGTAAACGAGGTATTGCCTGCTTCTACTGCACCCACGTTTTTCTGTGTATTTGCCGCTGAAATAGCACCCGCTACCTGCTGAAGACTGATTCCATAACCCGCCAGTCGCTMRGGTAAAACTTCRACACTGATTTGATCCGCACGACCCGCGACAACAAAACCTTTWCCGGTATTTTTCACCTGYCCCAGYTCTTGYAGAACATCGTTGGCAATAATACGTAAAATACTGTCACTCACCTCTTTTGACCAGAGCGTRATCGCAATAGTRGGCACATCATCGATGGCGACCGGCTTAACTAATGGMGGCAACACATCCGGTGGCATATGGTCCATATTCGAATTGATTTTATCAGTGACTTTTACWATCGATTCACCCAGRTCTTCRCCAACAAGAAATTGAACCGTAATAATGGTACTGCCACGTTGTGTTGCTGAGAAGGTATGCCGAACACCGGGGATTTCATCAAGCAAGCGCTCCAGAGGATTAGTCACCAGACTTTCAACYTGCGAGGCAGATGTACCAGGRTAAGACACAAAAATGTCTATCATCGGTACCGATATTTGAGGGTCCTCCTGCCGGGGTGTRAAGATTAAACCCATGATACCRATGAGCAGCGTTGCTACTAGTAACATGGGGGTTACAGGTGAATTAATGAATGTTTGGGCTATGCTACCGGCGAGACCCAGTTTATGCCCACCAATGCTTGGCACAGGCGGTGTTTCACATTTCAGATCTTCGCTTTCGTTTTTGTTTGATTCATCAGTCATTTTTCAGCAATCACTCTATTATTCTTGTCTTCATTTATCACTTAATTCTCTCCTCATCAAACACACTTGAGAACAGTAAAGTGACGACCACTACCTAGCCCTATCCCGCTGGCTATTTAATTAATTGATTATCACCTCAGACCCCGAAAAAGAATTCAACATGAGAATTCAACCTGGGAAATCCAACACATCACCGGACCCGATAATGCGTTCTCTGCTAACCATTTGTATCAATCATCCCACGATACAGAAGGCTTCTCACCTGAAACAGGTGCGCCGGTTAAAATTCTTTCACCGGGCTTCAGTCCGGAAAGAACAATAATATTTTTATCATCAATCGCCTTGCCGGTACGAATCAAACGCATTCTCGGCACATTATTTTCATCAAGCACTTTTACCGACGGCAAACTTCCACGTTTATTAATCGCAGATTTTGGAATAACGGGCAATGCCTGTGTCGGCGAGCTGACATCAGGGATCATGACTTCAGCATACATGCCCGGACCACCTGGCACACCTTCTGGTAAATCAAACTTAACGGTCACTGTATGCTGCCTGGCATCAGCGATAGGTGATATCTGAGCGACACGAGCATTAACCTGTGTATTGCCCACATCCAGACGGGCGGGAACAACCATGCCTTTTTTCAAACCTGGCATCAGACGTGCGGGAACTTCTGTTTGAATACGTAAAAATTTGGAATAGGAGAAAATAATTAAAGGTTGGCCGGGCTGAACGGTATCACCAATCTCAACCATCTTACGCATGATGACGCCATCAAAAGGCGCAATCGCTTTGGTATCACGCAGTTTTGCATTGATTGCACGCAAACCGGATTCAGCTTCGGTAACACCCGAGCGAGCACTGGCAACCTGCGTACCTTGCGTCACTAAATCAGCATGTCTTTCGATACTTTTATTGCCGCCACTGCCGCCGCCAGGCATAAATTCATTATTGTCAAAAAAACCATCAAACATGGATGGCATTCCCATACCCGCCATAGGACGCGGGTTATAAACACGTGGATTCCACAATTCTCTATTATATTGAACCTGCGCATTTTGCATCGCATTTTGCGATGCAGATAGCTGCGCCTCTGCCGCTGATTTCTTCGCTAGTAAGTTATCATCGTTAATCTTAACCAACACGGTGCCCGCCGTAAATTCAGCCCCTTCTTCACCGGCTATATTAACAACACGTCCCGCTGTTTGAGCGGCAAGTGTGACTTCTTTAAGCGGGATAACACTGCCACCAAGAATAATGTACCCGCCATGTGGCGCGACACTAACTGTATAAATATTGCCTGCTTGCTGAGCTGACTGAGAATTAGCCAGTGTGACTGCCGACCATCCGACAAGTAGTGTTAGCGAGAGAGTTAAGGGAAATTTAATTCGACTAGTTATAGACATGCCAAAAGCTACCTTCATGTTCATTTACACAAGTTAACGGATAGACGCACCTATTTAGAAATAAAAAGTAACGCCAGAATAGAAGAGATTGCCCTGCAACAACAAAAAAAGCAAGGCTTTTCTGTTACTTAAAGCATCACTTATATCAAACATAAAAAAACACTTCTTTCCTGCCAAGATGACGTAAAAATGGCTTGATTTTCAAGTTGGTTTTATCATGTTATTGGCTTTTATGCATTACGCCATGAGAAGGTTAATACCTGCTCAATATTTTCGACACCGGCCAAAACCATTAAGACCCTATCTAACCCAAGGGCTAACCCTGAACATTCGGGCATGCCGGCTTCAAGTGCAGCAATAAAGTAATGATCAATATTAACCCCCTCCAAACCCTTTCGTTTTCTTGCATTATTTTCCAGTTTAAAACGCTGCAATTGCTCAACGGGGTCGATTAATTCATGAAAACCGTTCGCCAACTCAATTTCACCGAAAAACAGTTCGAATCGCTTCGCAACGGGACAATTTTTCTGATCTTGCCCAATTTTAGCTAAAGCACATTGTGATACCGGGTAATCAAAAAGAAAAGTAAAACCCTCTTTTTGGAATGCCGGCAGTACACGTTGAGTAAGCAACCAGTCCAGCCAGTCATCGACCTCGTCGTTTTCATTTAAACCTTGCGGGATTTCAACATCATGTTTCTGAGCATAGCGATAACACTCAGCCGAAGTGATTTGATGCGGATTAAAACCAACGGTATTTTCGAATGCCTGCCGATAACTGACACGTTGAAAGGATATTTTTGCTTTTGTGTATAAATTAGAGTGCTGACATAAAGACTCGATTAAGCATTGCAATTCATCCATCAATTGCTCGCAGTCATAATCAAGTCGATACCATTCAAGCAGAGTGAATTCAGGGTTATGAAACAAGCCCAGCTCATCATCTCGAAATGCTTTACAGATTTGATAAATAGATACCGGCTCGTTTGCCAGTAACCGTTTCATGCCGTACTCCGGCGAAGTATTTAAATAACAGACCTGATCACGAAACCGTGACTGCAAACTATTAAGATGCGGATCAGTCGTTGCCGCTTGAGAAAGCAACGGCGTTTCCACTTCAATGACATCTCTAGCATCAAAAAAAGCCCGGATGCTTTTCAACATTAGCGCTCTTTCAAGAATTATTTTTTTACTGGCGGTGGGCGGCCAGTTATTAACAGGCACGAATACTAGCTCTTTGATTTAGTGATGTGAACATGATTTTGCAAATTAATTAATACTATTTAAATGTCGGCATCCGACTCTTAGCAGACATCTAAAAGATTAAAAACGGTTAGTCCGCGAATAACGCAAAAGACGCGAAAGACGCGAAAGACGCGAAAAAAGCAAAAGAAACAATATTTTATTTGCGATTTTTTTGCGTTCTTTGCGTTATTCGCGGACAAGATTTTTTCTTTTAAAAGTCCGCTCATGGCCGAAAACAGACAAAAAAAAGCCGCATGATCTGCGGCTTTTTTATAGCAATATTGCTTAAGGTAAGTTCAGATCTAAACGTTACCCATAACAGAAAAGCTTTTGATAAAAGGGCCCGCCATGCGTGGATCTTTAACCATTGCCATATAATCGCCTACCACAAATTTCATTTTCCCCGTTGTGTATGCCATACCAAGTCCGGTCATACCAATACCCTTGCTTATCCACTTATCCCAACTTGCCGGTTTAGCACGAATATCCCAACTTAAATCTTCGCCATTAAAGGCACCTGCCGAAGTGACAATACCATCTTCTACAGTAATAACGCCTATCGGGGTAGCATCACCCTGGTAACCATAGCCAATGACCGAGTTAAAATTGATTTTAGCCAGTGCACCCGCTAATGCTGGCTCCTTATTCCACTCGTCCATAAACGTTTTCATCCATTCATCTGAAAAAAGATCCGCCATTTTTGTGCCTCTACATTTGTATTATTATCTTGTTTAAATAAAAACACCAGCTGAACCAGCCGGAATTAATAAACCCAATCCAGAGTATCCGAAAAACAAAGGAAAATAAAGCTTCTTCTTCATAATTTATTAATCTACTCGCTTTTTTTGTATGACAATTAGTCACTTACCTGATGTGACTCTGGTTAATTATCATATATTTCCAATACTTAAGGACGCCTCCATTAACTATATATAATTYKCWGARRCCTYRTAATAARKGKRYMAKMMRCARKMATTAYNCCCNAATCRTGSTYNNNGAAACCAAAATCAATAAAAATACCGGCTCTGCAACGATAGTACTTAGGCCTAATAATTCGTCCAGCTGGAAGTTCAACATGCAAATTGTAGCATCATTGGCTTTCATTGCTATTTGTATCTCAAGCTATTTTGCACTGAAAGGCTTATGGCTCATTTTTCCTTTTGCTGGTCTCGAAATCGGCTTTTTATTTGCCTGTCTGTACTATCGATTACGCGCCAATATAAACACCGAAGTCATCACTTTTGATGATAGTACGGTCATCGTCGACCGCGGGACTTATCAAGTAGAAAAATCCTGGAAATATCATCGTATGTGGGCAAAAATTTTTGTTAAAAACCCCACTATTCGCGGTTATCCGAAACAAATATATATACGCTCTCACGGTAAAGAACTTGAACTGGGCTCTTTTTTAAATAAAAAAGATAAAGAAATACTCATCAAGGATCTGAAGCATATCGTTTATGCTTCAGATCTTTCAATGCCTTAAATCCATCAATTATTTTATAAGATTTAAACACATTAGAATTCCAGCGATTTCTAATCAATGCTCCAATTGATATAAGTCATGATACGCAAACATCAGATTACGTAGCATATACCATTAAGAGCATCTCTATTRATTGCTTGCGCCCTTAAATCTTCGTTAATTCAATAGTGTAATTTATGGAAAATAAAATTGTCTTTGATAAAGACTTAATACGTCGTTACGATACCTCCGGGCCTCGTTATACTTCCTACCCAACCGCTGTCCAATTCACCACCGATTTTAATCTTGATGATTATCTCGGTGGCATAAAACACAGTAATGAAGACCCGATTCCCTCCCCACTTTCACTGTATTTACACATTCCCTTTTGTGACACCATCTGTTATTACTGTGGTTGCAGCAAAGTTATCACCAAAGATAAATCAAAAGCTGCGTCTTATATAAAACTACTCAAACAAGAGATTAAATTACAGGGAGCATTATTCGCAAAAGATCGTCCCGTCACTCAGATACATTGGGGTGGTGGTACGCCCACATTTTTAAATGATAAAGAAATTTACGAAATAATCGAATGCATACGCGAAAGCTTTTACGTTCCAGCCAATCATGAGATTGAGTTCGGCATCGAAGTCGATCCTCGCACTGTTGACCGGCAACGCTTACAAAATCTTAGCCGCCTGGGCTTTAATCGCATCAGCATCGGTGTTCAGGATTTTGATGAAAAAGTTCAAATATCGGTCAACCGTATACAGTCAACCGAACAAATTAAGCAACACATAATCGAAGCAAGATCATTTGGTTTTAAATCAATTAATATTGATTTGATGTACGGCTTGCCAAAACAGACAGTAGACAGCTTTTCTAAAACACTGGACACCACCATTGAATTAAACCCAAACCGAATCGCAATATATAACTATGCCCACCTACCCGAAATGTTTAAACCACAGCGCCGCATCAACGAAGATGAATTGCCATCCGCTGAAGAAAAACTAAACATCCTGCAACTGTGTATTGATAAATTACAGGATGCAGGTTATGTCTATATCGGTATGGATCACTTTGCAAAAGAATCTGACTCATTAGTTAAAGCACAACGAGAAGGCAGTCTCCACCGAAATTTTCAGGGTTATTCCACACATGCTGATAGCGACATGGTTGCGATGGGCATTACTGCTATCAGCCGTATCGGCGATAACTACAGCCAGAATGTACGTACGATTGATGAATACGAATCCTGTCTAAAACAAAATAAAATCCCTATCTTCCGTGGCATTGAACTCGAAGCTGATGATATATTACGTCGTGAAGTTATTAACGAGTTAATGTGTAATAACAAACTAGATATTGAACAGCTTGAAAGAAAATGGAAGATTGATTTTAAAACCTATTTTAAATCTTCACTTGAAAACCTTCAGAAAATGACTGAAGACGGATTAGTCAAAGTGAATAAAAAAAGACTTCTCATAACAACGAATGGGCGACTACTGGCAAGGTCGATTTGCATGCAGTTTGACCGTTATCTGGAACAGGAAAACAACAAACGTTTTTCAAAAATTATTTAAAAATTTTTAAATTCACATTCCCCTATTTTTGAGCCTTTACTCGTTCCCAGGCAAGAGCATGTACTGACCAGAAAAATATAGATTGTCACTCCCGAACGCTTTTGTCAGGGATGACAGCAGACAAAGAAACTTTAGATTTAAGGTACCATTGATTAATGATTCTTAATGGTACGGCGCAATCTGCGCTCACGCCACAAATAAGCGGTACACATTAAAAACACCAACATAAACCACTGGCTGGTAGAACCTAAACGCCCACTACTGTTACCAGAGCTTTCTGCATCCACCTCTACCTCAGACTCGGGCGCCAGCGCTAACCCGCTGGGATCTTTTACAATATAGTTACGCACACCGTCTGCATCATTTGCACCACCATCCTGAATGGTTAACTGTAAGCATAAATGACCGGGGGTTAAACCAACGGTATACAAAATACTGGCAGGCTGCGGACAAGTACCACCAATACCCGGGGCACTTCTTATTTCATTGAGGTCATCAACAACGAAGTCAAACCAACCCATGCTGTTATATTTACGAACAATCGTATCAACCTGAATGGCAGCTTGCAATGGCACAACAACATTAACTGACACTATCGATTCAGTCAGCCCGGACACTTCAAAGTTCAGTAGACCACTTAGGAAAGTATGATCGGTTGCCGCATTCGTCACCGCAGCACCACCTGAACCACCATGATCAACGATATCCTGCAAACCAATCAGTACACCCGYTGCGCTCGACGCAATAGCGGTTTCACCCAGTGCGATTTGCAAACCAGGATCGGTTTCAATCAGAACACTGGTTTCAAGATTCGCAGTATAATTTTCTATCGCATTAGCCGGTGTCGATATATTATCTAGATAGTTAGGAATACCATCACCGTCTTCATCACCATATCCTTCAGCGAGGTTATCTACACCATCATCATCATCGTCCTGTCCGAGTACCCAAGCATTGGATTCTATTGTTTTAATCAATAACAGGCGATCAACTGTCACCGGTAACTGACCATCACTAACAGTTACCGATACTTTATAGAAAGTGCCAACAGTCAATGCAGAAGGATCAAAATCAAACTGACCATTCGTAATGGTCGCAGCAGCAAACAAGTTTGCATCAGTCGCGCTCCAGTCATAACTTAACGCATCACCATTACCATCTGTCGCATTCGCGATGATTGTCGCCAAACCATCAGCCGTGTAAAGCGTGTTGCCTTTATTCGTATCCAATACGGCCGCGGGTTGCGTCACACTCAATGAAACCTGCGGCGCAACATTCGCTTCGGTAATTGTTACGGTATGCGTAACCGCATTACTCAGCGTTATATTAAATGGCGCACTTAAAGTAACGGTCACGGTTTCATCATCTTCAACCACCGTATCACTTATCGTATTAAAGCTTATCGTTCCGACCTCGCCTTTATCTAAAAATGTCACCGTTCCAGCAACACCATCATGATCAATACCTGCCACAGTTGTTCCAGAAAAGGTGTAATCGACTGTCGCAGGGTAAGCGATGGCATCACCATTAAGCACGACTTCAATACTGACCGCCTGACCTTCACCGATAAACTGACCCGCTGCCATACTCACTAATGGTTTTACATTAACAATCTGGTCATCACTACCCAAATTACCACCGCTATCACAGCTCACCCAGGTAACGGTATGACTACCGGGACGGAATGATACGATATCTGTCTCCAAACTGGACAATGCATTACAGTCTGCAACGGTTTCGTTTAGTGCAACTTTGAATAATGAAACTTCACCTTCATTACCATCGATTCCTGTTGCTGTTCCAATATCAACAACGGTTAATAATCCAGTCGCATCAATGATAATGTCATCAGGGGCAATCACATCTGGTCCAACATTGTCCGTAGCAATTGTCGCACCTGAATTGTCAAGATTGTACTCTTCCAGATTGGTTAACCCGTCGCCATCTTCATCCGCATTCGCATCTGCAGAATCAAATGGATCAAGGAAGGCAAACATATCTTCAAATGCATCAGGCATACCATCATTATCATCATCGGTATCACAGACATCACCGCCGGTTAATGGATCGCTCTGATCTACATCGCCAATAACCGGGAAACCCGCATTAGCGACATAAACCGTATCGTTATCGTTATCTGCCTGAGCAACATTGGCATCAGCTGGGCAGTTATCTGCATAAACCGCGATTAAATCACCATCTGTATCGTCGATGTTTATCATTACACTAAATACTTGCTGAGAAACAACCGCACCATCTTCAAGTCCATCTTGCACCGTTACTGAAATATTGTTGTAGGCTAACTGTGCGCCAGTACGTGGTGGCGTCCAGGTGATAATACCTGTAGACGTATCCACAGCCATGCCCGCAGGTTCACCACTTAGGGTAATTTGCAATTGATTTGCATTCGGCGGAAAACCAAAACCACCCATATCATCTACATCACTCGCAGTTACGGAATAACTATAAGGAACCTCTTCATCACCCGTTGTGATTGCCGTTGAGGTAATACTTGCTGAATCATTGACTGCGGTTACACCAACAGTAAATATTTCCACGCCACCATTACCCACTGCAGGCATAGAGTTATCCTCATTTCCATCTTCGATAGTAATCGTTACTGCACCCGATGTTGATACACCTTCGGTTGCTATCCATGCGATAAGGCCCGTAGACGAAACAGTCATGCCATCAGGGGCATTGCTCAAAGTAAAATCGATATCGGTTCCATTGTTATTATCATCAACATCATTTAGCAGCACCTGATAACTGTATTGAATATCTTCTATCGCCGATGTACTTGCAGTAGACGTAATCGTTGGGGGATCATTCGTTGCCGTAACCGTTATTGTATATTGCTGCATTACCGACACAGCACCATTTTCCAATCCATCACTGACGGTCACGGTAACCAGACCTGAGTTAACAACACCATTTGCTGGTGTCCAGGTTACCAACCCAGTACTGCCACCGACAACCATGCCTGCGGGCTCATTACTCAGTGAAATAGTTAAACCCGAACCGAAAGAATCATCGGGGTCATTATTCACAACCTGATAACTATACTGTACATCCTCAATTGCAGAAGTTGATGGTGTCGAGGTGATGGCTCCCTGGTCATTTATTGCCGTGATATCTATATTCACGATTATGGTATCTGTTAACCCAGTAGTACTGTTAGTAATACGAATTCGCCCAGCAGTATCTGCCCCATTCTGATTAGATACCGGTGAATAGCGTACAGTTACCGGGCTATCGGTATCTGAAGTATCAAAACTGAATGTACCCTTGGAGCCTTGAGTTAGTACCGACCACGTCAATGTACCGGGGTCATTATCGGTACGATTGAGAGTAAACGTTATGTCCGTATCTTCATCGAAGAGAGCAGGACTGATTGAAGCACCTTCGGCTATTTCAGGCGCAGTACATGAGCTGGTATTGAATGTAATATTCGAGCCATTAGTTGAACCGCTACCGTTTGTAGCCACAGCACGAAAATTATATTGTGTCCCGCAACTCAATCCACTAATTGCTATGCCGGTTGAAGTCGTCGAAGAAGTCGATGAACGAGGTACCGCTGAAGTAGAAGAATCATAAGCTCCGATTGCACCCGCCACTTCTTCTTCATATTCATAAAAATAAGTTCCAGGTACAGCCGTTCCTGAATGAACATTGGTATCAATGGTTGCATTTAAAGTTGCGCCGGTTTTGGTGATACCGCTTGCTGCAGACGTGGTAGCACTGGCAGCCGCATAAGGCGCGCCCTGTAACGCCCAGGTTAATATCGTTGCCATCCTGGTTGCATCAAGATCAGATGCATCCACAAAGTCATCGATGATGCCATCAGGCGGGCCCGGTGCCACATCTACAGTCGGATCCATTGGCATAGCACCCGTATTGACTAAATCCGCTGCCCATTCATAAACCCTGTCTTTAAAACCATCGGCAAAGCCATATGTTACGTCGGCTGTTGAGCCGAAATAAGCCGATAGTGTTGTTATATTATTGTAAGCAGTCAGGTCAGTGGCACCATCAAAATCTGTATTATCAGGTGCTGAGTGCCTGGATAAAATAGATGAGGAATCACCCGCAATCGTTTTTAAATAACTATGACACTCAGTACAGTCAAACACACCATTCGAAGTTATTACGTTATCACGAACATCAGCCCATACTTCAGCAGATGCTGTCTGACTGTAGCCAGTGGTCAAGACTGCAACTGTAAACAACACTGTAAATTTCAATATAACGACAGGCAGTCTTTTTCTTTTTATTAACATATTAGTAACATCTCTTAATCGCATAGCATTCCATGGCGTCGTGATAACACCTTATAGTATTTGACAATAATCARATTATAKAACCAGAATAACAAAACTAACAGCATATTGGCCGCTTGCACCTGCAAAGAGAGACAGACAAAAAATTCAACTTTAATCCCACATTATCAACAAGTTAACCAGAAAGAGTCATCATCTAGCCTGTTACCACCAACAAATGAATACCATTTTTTGATAAAATTGCGGCTGATTTCACATCACAACTATATTCGCTAYACAGTTATTAGTTATGCCTATGCCATYAAACAAAAACCTATACACACGGATTACCCGTTCAACAAATATTGACAATAAAAAAATTACGCTCGATTTCCTTAAATATTCTGATTCACCCAATATCCGTAAATCACATTTATTCGGTGGACGTTACGAGAACATTTACTTAAACGAAGAACAGATTCCAGCACTATCTTTACTAATAAACGAAGCAACGCAACTCGCACAAAACATACTTAAAGYARAAGGTTTACGCGCGGGTTACTGGTTNAACTACATGCCACCWGAGTCAACAACCACTTTRCATACACACGATGATGACGATGAATTATTGTCWGCKGTGTATTATGTMRATGTGCCTGAAAAYTCAGGMAATCTAATYATYTAYCAARATTCTGAAAAAATTGAGATAACACCKAAAAYCGGTGATTTCATYTTTTTCAAACCAGACGTACGACATGAAGTCAGCCGCAATAATAGTCCTGAATATCGTCTATCTATTGGTATTAACTTTGGTATGAATAAATAATGCATCACTATTCATCGTCATACCGATATGGTTTTAACCGGTCGCCATCGCTACGTACACACCCAAACTCAGTATTTCTCGTTTTCGTGTTCCAGCGTGGCAACGAGAAAAATTCCACAAGCATCTGTTTTAACTCTCTTTTAGTCAAAACTGTATATTGCTTTATGCTAATATTCGGCTACACTTACGCGCGAACAATTAATCCTCTATTATTTTTGCGCGCTCAAAACAGAACAGCAGGTTCAATATGGTCCAGTACAAAGCAAACTACAGCCGCGGTGTTTTATTCCAATTTTTGATATTATCGCTATTGGCTGGTTTTTTAGCCATTTTCAACCATGAGTTTTTAATCAATTTTTACATCAAAAATCAGGCGACCAATACCGGTTATATCGTTAACGGCAGCATCTTCGGTTTGTTTTTATTGGGCGTGTTCCGCATTATCGTTTTGTTGTTAAGCTACAGTCGTGAAGAAAATGCGCTGGCTCGATTTATAAAAAATGTGGATAACGAAGAAATTTTACCAACCAATGGCATCAGTAAAAAAAGCCTGATTCACAATCGCTACTCTTCAGTCCTTGAAATTAGCAAACATAATGTTGCGGTTAACCACAGCGCATTAGCATCAACATTATCCGCCACAGAAAGCACCCGACTAAGTCTGCCACGTTTTATCAGTAACATATTAATTCTAACCGGTGTCTTTGGAACCATCATCTCATTATCCATCGCCTTGCTCGGTGCATCAGATATTATCGACAGTGTTGATGGTATTAGCGGAATGAGTATTGTCATACATGGTATGTCTACTGCGTTATCCACCACCGCTACTGCAATAGTCTGTTATTTATTTTTTGGTTATTTCTATATGAAATTAACGGATGTGCAAACTGAATTGCTCAGCGGTATCGAACAGGCGACCACGCTATACATCATGCCACGATTTACTTACCAGACAGATAGCATGTTGCACGAAGTCGGCAATCTGGTGCGAGCATTACGTGAAGCCGCAGAGGTTATGGCTAACACACAGGCAGATTTTGCTGAAGCCGGTCAAAATCTCAGCGCTTTAACCGGTAACAATGCCGATAGTCTGATGCGTTTAAGTGGTGACATCGAAGAAATAAAATCACTGTTGCGCGACGGCTTCCGTCTGTCGCCACGCTAATCGGATAAGCATCGTGAACGAAGAATTTGTTGACCTACGTCGGGGGCATTTAAACAGCGAAAGCTTCTGGCCATCATTTACCGACATCATGATGGTCGTGGTCATTATTTTTTTGCTGACCTCAATATTATTAATGGTAAAAAACCGCGAGTTGTTCGATCAACTACGCAATAGCATGGCAGCCGAACAACATGCTGAAGAAATCATCCAGAATACTTCCCTGGAAAACGCCACCTTAGAAGAACAACTGGCACAGGCTCAAAATGAAATTTCGATGTTACGCATGCAAATGTTACAGGCAAGTGAGCAGACAAATCAGCTCAATATGGAACTGGAAGACAAAGATCATCAAATCGTCATCGTGTTAACAGACAATGAACAACTAAAGAGCACTGTCGATAAAAATGAAAATCAAATTATACGATTGAGCTCACACATTTCCGCTATGCAGAACAACCTCTCGCAACTGAATATCGACATCGAACAGAAACACAATGAACTCGAACAGGAACGACAAAAAATCATTATCGTCACACAACAACGCGATACCCAGTCACGCAAGATGGCCTCACTGGAAGATGACTTTGGTTCACTCAAGGTAAAATACGATAAACTAATCAAACCCGCACGCACGGCAAAAGGAAAACATGTCGTTAGCGTAAATTTCGAACGCATAAAAGGCAAAGAACGCATTCGTTTTAAAGGCATTGGCGAGAAGAATTACACCATCGTCTCAGAAAAACAAATGCACAGTAAACTAGCCAAACTAAAGAAAAAGCATCCGAAAAAACTGTACATAAAAATCATCATACCAAAAGAAAGTGGTCTGACTTACAACGAAGCCTGGACTTTTATGAAGAACCTATTGAATAAGTACGATTATTATTACAACTAAATGACCTTACAACGGGATTACAGCCTATTTTGCCCGATAAACATGAAGCGCATCACTACTCTGACAAGCACTTATACACGATTTATCATTGAGTTAGCCATAACAGCCATTTTTCACTATACTTTATCTGCACTCTACCAAAAAATAATATGAATTTTTTGTTCCAGGAAAAGAAGAAACAAGTCTATTGAGTTAGAACGGCTTGCAATAAAGAAATGATTAGACTCACACCGACAATCTGTTTATTTATAAGTGTTGCTTATTCGGCAGGTGCCAGTGCGGCAGAGACAATCTACCCTCTGGTTACCTATAAATGCAACCCTGTAGACGACATAATCACGCTGACCAACTCCGTATTAAAAGGTGAACAAGGTGCATCATATAAATACTCCGATGAAGACGGGACTTATTCTCCATGGGATCTGGTTGAAATCACACGTAACACAAAACGCACTCGCATAGTCAGAACAAAAAAAATCACTAAAACCTGCACACTGAGTTCGGGTGATTACACCATTACCATCGAACCCCAGATATTCAGTCGAGACTTGAGCGGTACCTGCGGTGCATCGATATCATCAGCCTTCACCATCACATTAGATGACTTCGATATAAAAGGACGTACACCTTTCGAAAATTATTGTCAGGGTAACGCCCCCATCATCACTCGCGTCACTATTTTTGGAAAAACCAGCGGAGTCAAAATAAAACGCATCGCAAAATATAAGTTTTACTAACCCGCCCAGAATATGCCTCGTTTCACGTTGCTGCGCGGGAACGAAATAATGCGTGTTCGACTAAGATTACTCTGGATCCTCCAGAATACCCTCC
Source organism: Thiotrichaceae bacterium (assembly GCA_002746365.1). GTDB lineage: Bacteria > Pseudomonadota > Gammaproteobacteria > SZUA-229 > SZUA-229. The sequence continues at coordinate 44,018 of NVWZ01000008.1, read as the reverse complement.
CCTGTTGTTTACCAATAAATTCCTGTTATCATAACGCTATACTTTCACGTCAATCCATATCAATGGATGGCCAAACGACAGGTACAAAATAATGCATGTTTCAACCCAAAACACCTTACGTCTTTTTACTTTCGTCACTTTTATTTCCTTTTCGTCGTGGGCCATTGCCAATACATCAACGAATGAAACCGTAACACCGGCTGACCCGACTTATGTAATCAAAACCACATTGGGGAAAATTACTGCATTCAGTAGCCATTCAAACAAAGTCAACCCATTGAAACTACGTGGTTTTATTGAAAATCAAATCATCCCTAATTTTGATTTTGACAATATGTCCCACTGGATTACTGGACGCTACGCACGCAATATGAGCGCAAGTGACAAATCTGACTTTCAGCGAAACCTTCGTGAAACCTTTTTAACCAGCTTATCTAAACACCTGGGCAGTTTTGATGCCGAGAACACACGTGTTCGTTTCTACCCTGCTCGCTACCGTGGCCCAGCCGAAGCCTTTGCCAGTGCCAGCGTGTATCGTTCCGATAGCATGCCTGTTCGGCTGGATTTTCGTATGCGTCGCGATGGTGATAACTGGAAAATTATTGATGTAAAAGCGAATGGTTCCAGTGCCATCCTCTACTATCGTCGCCACTTTATCTCACAATTACGGCAATATCAGCGCCAATACCGCACTCAAAATCGCTATTCACAACGCTAAGTTAAGCTGAACCTGTTTACACAAATCAAATCTTAACTGACCATGAATGACCCTAGCGCAAACAAAAGTAAAATGCCGCCCAAACGAAATCTAAAGGGACTGATGTTTATTGTCATTGTGGTTATTGGCTTCGTCTTCATCAACCGCCATGAACCCGTCAACACCATCGATTGCACACCCGAAATTATTGCTGGCAAACCCGATGTAATCATGCTCGGCGCATGGTGGTGCAGCTACTGCTATAAGGCAAAAAGATATTTTCAAGCAAATAAAATCGACTACTGTGAATACGATGTGGAGAGCACTGAAATTGGAAAAAAACTCTATCGTGAGCACGGTTCAGGCGCTGTTCCAATGATGCTAATCGGCCAATACCAAATAGAAGGTTACAGTGAACAACAAATCGAATACGCCTTATCTCTGTTAGACAACATAAATAATAACGCTCAATAACCCACGTCCGTATCTATGTTTACCAAATTACAAAACTTTTTCAATCAATATTTAAATGATAACGCAGAAGACACCATTCCTATTGAACGGCGACTGCATATGGCAACAGCTGCATTAATGGTGGAAATGTTACATGCTGATGAACAGGTAACCGAACAGGAAGAGAAAAAATTACAGCTACTATTAAAACAACGATTCAATTTAAGCGATACAGAAATAGAAGCATTAATCGATCTGGCAAACAATGAAAAACATGAAGCCACCGATTATTTTCAGTTCACTTCATTAATTAATGAGCATTATTCACAGCAGAAAAAAATCGCGCTGGTAGAAGACCTATGGAAACTGGCGTACGCTGATCACGAACTGGATAAATATGAAGAGCATCTGTTACGACGCTTAGCTGAACTGCTACATGTCCCACACAAGGATTTCATTCAAACTAAGCATAAAGCTTTAAAAGAAAAGCCTTAAAAACTAAACCGCAAAGACGCGAAAGCACAGATGAAACACAGAAATATTACTTAATAGAAATGAAAACAGTATAACGCCAGCAACAAAAACTATTAGATAAAACCCGTCATACCGGTCTGGCTTGAGCCGGTATCCACTGTTAAGAGCGGTATTCAGTCAGAAATTTCCTACTTACTCATAGATAGATTCTGGTCTTCGCCAGAATGACACGATAACGCGACAGCAGAGATATAACCAATTAAATAAAAAACCTTAACCACCCTCTCAGATAAAAATACGGTACTATATAAAATCACGCTTTAGGGCACATCTATTAACACAAGCACCATTATGCGATTACTCCACACCATGTTACGCGTTGGCAATCTTCAACGTTCCATTCAATTTTATACTGAAATTCTGGGCATGACTTTATTACGCCAAAAAGAATACCCCGATGGTAAATTTACCAACACCTTTTTAGGTTACGGTGATGAAAAACACCATACCGCTCTGGAACTCACCTATAACTGGGGCACCGAAGAATACGATTTGGGCTCAGGCTTTGGTCATCTGGCAATAGAAGTTGACGATGTTTATCTAGCTGCAAAAAAAATACGAGAAGCCGGTGGAAAAATCATCCGCGAACCTGGGCCGATGAACGCAGGCACCACCCTGCTAGCCTTTGTCGCCGACCCRGATGGTTATGAAATTGAATTACTCCARCCAAAAATATAAATTTTWTCAACGACACCCAGGGTACCTCTGAGCAAAATGAARCCTGTTCTAATTGAATCATCCAGTGACATGGATGCGMTACTYGACCAYMTATCCGAGCAATCTATCATTGCTGTCGATACCGAATTCCAACGTGAAACCACTTAYTAYCCTAAACTTGCATTAGTACAAATTGCCACTCATTCCAACGTGATATGTATTGACCCCGTAGCATTCGATGCCAAACCTGCACTTAAGAAAATATTGCTCAATAAAAATATAACGAAGATTTTTCATGCCTGCTCGCAAGACATGGAAGTGCTCTAYTAYTATCTGARCAARGTTCCTGACAATATTTATGACACGCAAATTGCCAATGCTCTTTTAACAGATCATCATCAAATCGGTTACGCCTCACTAGTCGAAAATGAACTTGGCATTCWGCTCGAYAAATCRCARACAAGAACTAACTGGYTGCAACGTCCGCTAACAGAAAAACAAATACAATATGCSGGTGACGACGTTTTATACCTCTATCAGTTACACCGCATCCTCGATGATAAGTTACAACAGGACGGAAGAAAATCATGGTTCGATGAAGAATGCGCCAACCTTTCCAACAATCAAAATAACTTTCAGGTCGATATAAAAAAACTTTGGCGGCGGGTTAAAGGTGCAACAAAACTCAATCGAAATACGCTAATCATCGTACAGCTTATTGCAGAATGGCGTGAGAAACTTGCACAACAAAAAGATAGAACCCGACGAAAAATATTAGCCGACACCGTACTTATACAACTGGCATTCGATAAACCCGAAACAATCAATCATCTCGACCCTATTATAACAAGCCGTGACAAAAGCCAATACCAACTAAATGAAAACGAAAAGCACCAACTCATCGAGACTATACAGTTTGCACAACAAACACCTGAAAGTGAGTGGCCCGATAATCGTTTCAGCATTTTAGACAATCAGCAAAAAGCCAAACTAAAAAATCTTCAGCAACTTGTTAACGATAAGGCAGAAGAACTTGCAATATCCAGCGCGATTCTCAGCTCACGAAAAGATCTTGAAAACTTAATTATCAACAATACCACTGATTCTGAAACCGAAAAGAATGTTAACGATACAAAATCAAATATCGTACAAGGCTGGCGCTTACGCTGCATAGGCCAACAACTTCTCGACATACTGTCTTAAATAAATAGCAAAAAAACGGTTGTTAAGATTGAACAAGCGTAATACTATTGAGATATAGCTGTAGTTTCTGGTTAAAATCAGTATAAATGCCACAAGCAGTACGCTGTGCTAATGTATTTAGCCTACAATAATAATGAATACACAATGAGGAATCCGTATGCATCCTGTTAACAACCCAATTAAAGCACTCTTTATTCTTACTATTGCACTATTCAGCTTGAATACCTACGCGGAAAATTCAAAAGAATTTGGTGATTACGTTATACATTACAATGCATTCAGAAGTGACACAATCTCTCCAGAAGTTGCCAAACAACATAATCTGCCACGCGCAAGTAATCGTGTTCTAATCAATATAGCTGTTCTTAAAAAAATCATGGGCACAACAGGCAAGCCCTCTAATGCAACCATCACCGGTCATGCAAGTAATTTAACAGGGCAGTTAAAACAGCTGGAGTTCAAAGAAATTACTGAAGGCAATGCAATTTATTACCTCGCTGAAACCAAAATTAGCGATGGTGAATATTTAAAATTCGATGTTAAAGTCATGCCTGAAGGTGAAAAACGTCCCGCTCGTTTACGCTTTAATAAGCGATTCTTTACCTATTAATTTAGGACTTAAAAACAGTTATATAAAAAAGCCGTTAATTCGGCTTTTTTATTGTGTATTRTTTGACTCCTGYTTCTAGTTGTAAATGTCTAGTTGKAAATTACTAGTAATTAATTTTTGATTTTAAATAAAAACACCCTGTAGCAACGAAAACGTATTCCGCGATTATTCTTGTTTGCTTACATTTGGTTTGGGTTCTGGATTCCCGACAGAAGCATTCGGGAATGACGGGGTTTTAGATTTTTCTTTTGCCCCCCCCTTCTTCGTTTACCCTGCGGTGCAAGTACCGCTAAGCTAAAGTAAATAAAAGGTAGAACGGTGCGAAACAGCCATCCCAATAGCAGGGAAGACAAACAAGAACGTCAGGATAAAATATAAGCTATGTTCGTGCGAATAAATTATTCCAGACAGTTTATTCACACGGACAAAAAACCATCAAATACCCTTACTCCCTAAGTGTGTCTCAACCACCTGCTTCCCAATCAAAACAATATACCCCTGCTCGCGCTCCCCAAATTCAGATCTAGGCTCAGGTTGAGAATAAATAAAACCCGATGGCGCTCCACTATCATATTCAAAACTATATAAGCGACAAATCTGTACTGCTCCGCCATTGCCTCTTCTCAACCAGCTGCGCTCACGTGTTACTGTCGCATCCAATAGTTGAAAATTAGCTGCCGAGCACTTTTGCCTGCACACTTGCAACGCTACCTCATTACACTGCTGTGTATCCCACCAATACCAGATTGCACTGAAAATCAGCAATAAGATTAAAATTTCACCCATCTTTGGCTTTTACTTCGTTGTTTACCTTAATAAAGCGTTTCATCGTACATGATTTTCCGATAAAATGGACAGGAGCTTTCCCAAGAATAGAAAACCTACTACAAATTCCAGAAAGGTCATAATCTGAGCTTATAACCTTTATGCCCATGGATGGCGGTACGATTCTGTGATTTTCGCTACAGCTTCTATTCTCGGACAAGCTCCTGGATAAAAATAAAAACAATTAACACCTTACCCTATAAAACTATCGAGAATAATTATGCCTGCCGATTCGGAATCAAACACTCGTCCTAGCTCTTATAGCTATGAAGACCTGCTCAGCTGTAGCCGTGGTGAATTATTTGGCCCCGGCAACGCACAACTACCGGCTCCCAATATGTTGATGATGGACCGCATTACATTAATTTCTGAAACGGGTGGCTCATACGGCAAAGGTCAAATTCAGGCAGAACTCGACATCAAACCCGATTTGTGGTTTTTCGATTGTCACTTCAAAAATGACCCGGTTATGCCAGGCTGCCTGGGTCTCGACGCCATGTGGCAAATAGTTGGTTTTTATCTTGGCTGGCTAGGCCATCCCGGTCGTGGTCGTGCTTTAGGTGTGGGTGAAGTTAAATTCAGCGGTCAGGTTCTACCTAAGGGTAAAATGGTCAACTATCAAATCAATATAAAACGTGTCATTGCACGCGGATTAGTTATGGGAATTGCTGACGCAACCATGGCTATTGATGGACGTGAAATATATACAGCAAAAAACTTACGCGTCGGCTTATTTACGTCAACAGAAGATTTTTAAGGTAGCAAAATGAAACGAGTAGTAATTTCAGGTATAGGAATCGTCTCCTGTCTCGGCAATGATAAAAATACCGTGCTGGACTCACTACAACAGGGTCGTTCAGGCATTAAATTTAAACAGGAATATATGGATATGGGCATGCGCAGCCATGTTGCTGGCAGTGTCGATATCGATATCACCGAACACATCGATCGTAAAGTAAGACGATTCATGGGTGATGCGGCCGCCTTCGCTTATATCTCTATGCAGCAGGCCATTGACGATGCAAAACTGGATGAAAATCTGGTCTCAAATGTACGCACCGGCATCATTATGGGTTCGGGTGGTGCTTCCTCTGCCAATCAAGTAGCCGCAGCTGATATTCTCAGGGAGAAAGGCATTCGACGCGTTGGCCCCTATATGGTTCCACGCACCATGGCCAGCACCGTATCCGCATGCTTAGCGACACCTTTTCACATAAAAGGTGTGAACTATTCCATTAGCTCCGCCTGCGCAACCAGTACACATTGTATTGGCAATGCCTACGAATTAATCCAAATCGGTAAACAGGACATTATTTTTGCCGGTGGTGGTGAAGAAGAACACTGGTCACTCAGCATGTTATTTGATGCAATGGGCGCCCTGTCCACCCAATACAACGAAACACCTGACAAAGCTTCTCGAACGTATGACGCTGACCGTGATGGTTTTGTTATCGCGGGCGGTGGCGCAACCGTGGTTGTTGAAGAACTCGAACACGCACTTAAACGTGGCGCACCAATCTATGCGGAACTTGTGGGTTATGGCGCAACATCCGATGGCCTTGATATGGTCGCACCTTCGGGTGAAGGCGCGATTCGCTGTATGCAAATGGCCATGCAGGGCATCGAAGAGAACCTGGATTACATCAACTCTCATGGCACCAGCACACCCGTTGGCGACGCAAAAGAGCTGTACGCAATCAAACAAACGTTTGGTGATAACATTCCCCCTATCAGTTCCAGTAAATCACTAGCCGGTCACTCGCTAGGTGCTTCGGGTGCGCAAGAAGCCATATACACCATGCTTATGATGCAAAATAACTTTATCCAGGCTTCTGCCAATATCGAAAATATCGATGAGGCAGCGGCCGATATGCCGATTGTGACTGAGCGACGTGATAATGTTGAACTCAATCTTGCCATGTCTAATAACTTCGGTTTTGGCGGAACCAACGCCTGTCTGGTAATGAAAAAATTTAAAGAATAATTAATCAGAGGTTCCTTAGCACTTAACCAATCTGCTGCTACACTTATGGGTATTATAAAAACAATCCAATCTCAAATGGCGTACACATGAACCGATTATTAACAAAAACGAAATCAACTTGCTATCCAGCTAGCTTGCGTGTCACGCTAGGTTCGGCACTGTTATTATCACTCTGTTCAGCTAACGTATTTGCGAATCGACCTGCCATGGATGATCGCGGTGAGAGAGTTAATGAAGTCGTCGAAGATAACACTGAATCACGCCCAACGATGGCCGCCGATGCGCAACCTGAAGCGCCTTCATCTGTCGACCTAATGATGCAACAACAGACCTATCAAACGGGTGATGTAGTACAACTACCTGCAAAAGAAATCCAGGCAGGTGAAACCTTAAAAATACAGCTACTTGATTATCCTCGTCGTGGCATGAGCATGGATAAAGTACAATTCGAATACGGACAACCTATCGCAATTTCAAACAGTGTAGGCAAGCCGCCCATTACACGTTGGACCTACAATGATCGTATGGTTTATTTTGAATACACCACTGTTCTTCACGTCGTAGCACGCTAAAACTTATTGAACGCTGCCAGATCAGAAAAAGTATTATCGGCCAATCTTGCCGAAAGCCCCTTACAACCATTACATAGCCCCTTTCTAGACAACGCCGGTATTACGCTTTTCGTAAAACGTGATGATTTAATCCATGCCCAATTTGGCGGCAACAAATGGCGCAAGCTAAAATATAACTTAAACGTTGCCCGAGAAAATGATTGCCAAACATTGCTGACTTTTGGTGGCGCCTGGTCGAATCACATTTATGCCACGGCTGCGGCAGGGCACTATTTTGGTTTTAAAACCATCGGATATATTCGCGGTGAAAAGCATGAGCCACTCAATCCTACTCTGAGTTTTGCCAAACAATGTGGCATGAAACTGGTTTATATCGACCGTAAAACTTATCGCAACAAAAATGATTCGCACTATCTTGATAGCTTGAAACGTCAATATAAAAATACTTACATATTGCCAGAAGGTGGCAGTAATTTACTGGCGACTCAAGGCTGTAAAGAAATAGTGACCGAAATAGATAGCGAGCTGAAAAACTCATTTGATGTAATTTGCTGCGCTAGTGGTACCGGCGCAACACTAGCCGGTCTGATAGCAGCAATGAAAGCGGGACAAAAAACGCACCCGCAAACAGCCATCGGCTTCTCCGCACTTAAAGGCGGCATATTTCTTGAAAATGAGGTTAAACATTACCTACATCAATAYSATGGCGAATCAACTAATAGTCAWRAAAATGTAAACTGGCGCATCGAAGATCGTTTTCATTTTGGGGGTTACGCAAAAGTTAACGATGAACTTTTCCAGTTTATTAATGACTTTAAAACACAATATGGCTTCATGCTGGATGCGGTATACACAGCTAAAATGTTTTATGGTTTATTCGAATTAATAAAAAACCGTCATTTCAAGCCAGGTTCAACTGTCGTTGCTATTCATAGTGGTGGACTGCAGGGTAACATTGGGTTTAATCTTCCCACTAAATAACAAACTAATAGAACCGTACTCATGCAGACACAATGCCCACACTGCGATACAAAATTCAGAGTAACTGATACTCAAATACAGGCCGCTGATGGGTTTGTGCGATGCGGTGTTTGCTCCGAAGTATTTGACACCACCGAAACGACTGAATCGTCTAGCCAGGAAACTTTTTCTACCGACGAACCACATTCAAGCCATGACTATTTTATTTCGAATAACACAACGAATAAAGTGGCGGATAAAACAACGGATGAAACGACGAGCAATSAAAACCAAACRCCAGAAGTKGATAAAGACGTTTTTGACCTGTTCGATGAAGAAAACGATGATTCRCTTCAGCACATCGTACCTGAAAAATACCGAGACACGTATWCAYCCCMAYCTCAYTCCCTGTYATCAACGRYTCTTTGGAGTCTGGGYATTCTRSTATTAAGCATCACACTGGTGCTGSAATATATCTGGYTCAATCGTGATCAATTTATGCCCATACCTGAGCTTCAGGCAACATTCAAACAAGTCTGCAAACRCGTAGACTGTGGCAGYTCTTCAATACGTGCYCCGGAACAAATTGAACTCATTACACGCAATGTCTATTCYCACCCTAGAGAAAAAGGGGCGCTWCTAATCGATGTCACCATGAAAAATAATGCCCGTTTTGCRCARGCCTACCCGGTTATGCAAATCGAATTTTCAAATATTCGTGGCGSCACYGTAGCRGCAAGGCGTTTTTTTCCAGARGAATACAACCCCCTTGTKGCACAKAACAAATTACTGGAACCCGACATCMATACTAGYATCACACTTGAAATTCAGGATCCCGGCAAACAGGCGATGACCTACGAGTTTAATTTTTTGTAACRCATAAYGACYGACAGCYATTMAATCKAATACCCACACACAATATGTYGTTAYRATYGTATATACTCGANACTAACATCATCMAATCCAGTTATTGTCATCTCGACCWGWGGGARARATYTTGTACARCGGCACTYAAKATCTCYCCCWCWGGTCGAGATGACAAAATTAAGTTATCAGAACAGTCGTGTTACGGTTTTATAATTTTCTAGAATCTGTCAAAATAGCAGACTGATGAATATCGGCTCATACCATTTCGACACACCTATCATTCTGGCACCCATGGCAGGGGTAACTGACCGCCCTTTTAGAAATCTTTGTTTTCAACTAGGGGCTGATTTGTGCGTCTCTGAAATGGTCACCTCAAAAAAACATTTATGGCATACCCGAAAAACTCAGCTTCGACTTAACCATAAAAATGAAGAAGGCATTCGCAGCGTACAGATAGCCGGCACCAATCCACTTGAACTGGCTGAAGCCGCACGTTTTAATGTGGCACAGGGCGCTCAAATTATCGACATCAATATGGGCTGTCCTGCCAAAAAAGTGTGTAACGTACTGGCAGGCTCCGCTCTATTAAAAGATGAACCACTGGTCGCATTGATTTTGTCTGCAGTGGTTAATGCTGTCGACGTGCCCGTTACTTTAAAGATACGCACCGGCTGGGATCATGACAATATAAATGCGGTCAACATTGCTAAAATCGCTGAACAGAGTGGCATTCAAGCACTGGCTGTTCACGGCAGAACACGCTTAGATGCATACAAAGGTGAAGCTGAATACGAGACCATCGCGGCGGTAAAATCCTGCGTCTCTATTCCAGTCATTGCAAATGGTGATATCAGTAGCCCCATGGTTGCAAAATCAGTACTGGATTACACACAGGCCGACGGCTTAATGATTGGCCGCGCTGCACAGGGCAACCCCTGGATTTTTGATCAAATAAAACAATACCTTGCCAATGGCTCACTCATTTCCCCACCTAATACTAATGAAGTCAACACGGTATTAACTGAACATCTGCAAAATCTATACGAATTTTATGGCGAGCRCGCTGGCGTTCGTATCGCACGCAAGCACATTGGATGGTACTTGAAGACCTGCTATAGCCCAATCGGYATKAATGATTCCGCTAGCAGTGACAATCAGGATGTTGAACTATTTAGACAACGCATAAATCAGGTTGATGAAGCAAAAGTACAACTTGAACTGTTAAGTCAGTTCTTTGATTTATACCACTCCTCAACAGCAATAAGGATAGTAAAAGCAGCATGAGCATACAAGACTTTCAAAAYACCCGTACCAATGATATTGATGACTCAGCCGAGAACAATAACCAGGAGATCTCACAACTAAGCCACGCGGTAAAACACTCTATTCGCCGTTACCTCTATGAATTAGACGGTACTCAGCCAAATAATATGTATAACCTGGTTCTCAAACAGATTGAACAACCGCTGTTTGAAGCGATTTTAGAACACACCAAAGGTAATCAGTCCCGCGCAGCTGAGYTGCTTGGACTCAACCGCGGCACATTGCGTAARAAACTACGTAGTTATAATCTGCATAAATAATCAAARTTTTAAAATAATTYACCTCATTCNGTAGGAGCGGTTTGCAAACCGCGATTGGCTGGGCTTAAACCTTCATCGCGGTTTACAAACCGCTCCTACAAATGAAATGGTTTATATTATTGGCAAGCTTACAAACAAAAGTCGCAGTCAGTGACATAATCCCCGGCTCTGGTTATAATTCCCGCCTTCCAAAAATTCCTGTAAGGGCTGTAATATGACCAACGAATCTTTGCGTCCCGTTCGACGCGCACTTATCAGTGTTTCCGACAAAGACGGTATCATCGAATTTGCCAAAGCACTGCATGACCAAGGTATAGAAATCCTATCCACCGGCGGTACAGCCAAACTGCTTATCAATAATCTGATTCCTGTAATGGAAGTATCGAAACACACCGGTTTTCCCGAAATTATGGATGGCCGTGTTAAAACCCTGCACCCGAAAATTCATGGTGGCATATTAGGACGCCGTGGCATCGATGATGGGGTGATGAAGGACAATGATATTGCACCCATCGACCTCGTCGTCGTCAACCTCTACCCCTTTAAAGCCACCGTCGCCAAAGAAGATTGCACTCTGGACGATGCGATTGAGAACATCGATATCGGTGGTCCGGCGATGGTACGCGCAACCGCTAAAAATTACGCCTTTGTAAGCATCATCGTCGATCCGATTGATTACTCGCGGGTCCTTGAGGAGCTAAGCGATAACGAAGGCATGGTAACCGATGCCACGCGTTTCGATCTTGCGGTAAAAGCCTTTGAGCACACAGCGAACTATGATGGCATGATTGCTAACTATCTGGGTCGAGTGCATAAAAATGATGAAGGCGAAATCACCATGAAGGAACTCCCCCGCACCATCAACTTACAATTCAACAAAGTGCAGGAAATGCGTTACGGTGAAAACCCGCACCAACATGCTGCATTTTATACAGAAAAAAATGTAAGCAACGCCTGCATCGCTACCGCAAAACAGATTCAGGGAAAAGAGCTGTCTTTCAATAATATCGGTGATACCGATGCGGCACTAGAATGTGTTAAGCAGTTTGACAGCAAAGAAGACGGCGCAGCGTGTGTCATTGTTAAACACGCCAACCCTTGCGGCGTATCCGTCAACAACACCATTTTGGAAGCGTATGATGCGGCATACAGCACCGATCCAGAATCTGCTTTTGGTGGCATTATTGCTTTCAATCGAGAGCTGGATGGTGAAACCGCCAAAGCCATTGTTGAGCGTCAGTTTGTCGAAGTCATCATCGCACCCAGCATAAGCGAAGCCGCCATCGCCGCTGTTGCTGAAAAGAAAAATGTACGTTTACTGGAATGTGGTCAATGGCAAGGCACCAACCAGAGACTGGACTTCAAACGGGTGAATGGTGGCTTACTAGTACAAGATGCTGACTTACTGTTATTGAACGAAATGAAAGTCGTCACCGAAGCACAGCCAACCGAACAGGAATTAAAAGATTTGTTGTTTGGCTGGAAAGTAGCCAAATTCGTTAAATCGAATGCCATTGTTTACGCAAAAAATAATATGACCATCGGTGTCGGTGCCGGCCAGATGAGTCGCATCAATAGCGCACGCATTGCCGGCATTAAAGCCGAACACGCCAAACTCGATGTCGCAAACTCGGTTATGGCCTCTGATGCTTTCTTTCCGTTTCGCGACGGTATCGATGCGGCACACGAAGCGGGCATCATTGCCGTCATCCAGCCTGGTGGGTCAATGCGTGACGAAGAGGTCATCGCTGCAGCAAACGAACACGGTATGTCGATGGTTATGACCGGAATGCGCCACTTCCGTCACTAAACTCTTAAGGACACCTCTATTAATTGCTTGCACCCTTAAAGTAGACAATATCTAATTTATTCGTAAAACCTTTCCTATTTTGCGAAACATGGTATAAATACGCTCATGGAAGATAACCGCCTAGAAGAAAATCGGCAACTGCGGGAGAAACTCGACAAACTTCTCAAGGAAGCACGCCGTAACGAACAAACGCAAACCTCGTTTGATGACTTCTCTTTGTCTGTTGTCGCCGCTCAGGGCCCCGGCGATTTGTTTAATTTACTACTGCAAGATCAGAAAAAATTTCGTATCGACGAGATCAGGCTTTGCCTGGTTGATCGCTTCCACGAAGTCGAACGTTTATTGACTGAAAGCTACCAACACAGCTATAAAGGGCTGAGTTTCATCGATACCGAAACCAGCAAATTGCTAATTTCAGATATTCCGAATACGCCCGTGCTTGGCACCCGCATCATTAACAAATACGACTGGTTAATCAATATTAAAGACACCAATAAATACCAGTCTGCCGCCATACTGCCACTAAAACGTGGCGACGAAATCATTGGCATTCAATTATTACTCAGTAAAGACCCGACACGATATAGCCATGATGACGGTACCGCTTTTTTACAAAAGCTGGGCGCGATGATTGCCATTTCAATCGAAAACTGTATCAATCGACAACGCACGTTAGAGCTTGGCTATCAGGATGGTTTAACCAATGCCTACAATCGACGCTATTTTGATGAACGCTTAAAACACGAAGTTGATCGCTGCGTACGCAAGAAAACTGATTTAGTTTGCCTGTTTATCGACGTCGATTTCTTCAAACAGATTAATGATCGACATGGCCATCAGGTTGGCGACGCGGTTCTGGTTAGACTGGTTGTCCTCATGCGCGAACAAGTACGTTCAAGTGATATTGTAGCGCGCTATGGCGGTGAGGAATTTGCCATCATATTGCCCGACACCGGAATACAACTTGCACACGAAGTAGCCGAACGCATACGCAGCCAGGTCGAACAACAAAAACTCATCATCGAAGACAGCACTTTAAGCATGACGGTTTCAATCGGACTGGCATCACTCAGTCAGATAAAACTCCAGTTGCAATCCAGCGATAAAAAACTATCACCTAAGATTATCGATGACCTTGATAAATTATTACTGGGTAAAGCGGATCAGGCTTTATATCAGGCAAAACAAACCGGTAGAAACCAGGTTGTGATTCAGAAAATGGCTGTCTGAACAAACATTGCCCCATCCATCTGGGAACGATAAGAGGAAACGATAATTAGGAACGACAATAGTGTTGCGCATAAAAAAACCCCGCCTTCTGGAATCCAGAAGACGGGGTTTTTATTCTAAATAAGAAATACTTATTTAGTTGTAGTTTGTGTAGCCGTTGTTGTACTGTTAGTACCCGTGTAATCGCTAGCACCGTTACCACGTGCGTTACCATTACCTTTAGCTGATGCTTTCATACCGAAAGAGAAAGAACCGTCAGCCTGACCAGAACCGTCAGCAGCACCGTTACCTGCACCTGAACCATTACCTGCTTGATTCATATCGTTGCTACCATTGTAAGAACCGTTAGAACCATTAGCAGAGCTACCGTTTCCTGAAGTTTGGCTGTCACCCGCGTAGCTTCCGTCAGTTTTAGTATCGCCTTTAGCCGAACCTTTACCTGACGCTTTCATACCGAAAGAAAAAGAACCTGAACCTTCACCAGAGCCGTCAGCAGCACTGTTTCCAGATCCTGTACCTGTTCCGTCATTGTTCATGCTTGAGTTAGAGTTTGAGCTGTTGTTATCACCGAAAAAAGGCATATTCCAGTCAGCAGTAACAGCAGTAGAAGTCGCTAAAATAGTTGCAGCAGCAAGTAGTTGTAAAGTTTTCATAGTTTAAATCCTCAAAATTAGTTAACAGCAAAATTAAAATTTATTTTCATGCGCTTATGGTCTGTACGACCAATGAAAATAAGTATATTAGAATTAACTAATACTGTCAAGACTTAGTCTACAATTTTTTTATCATGCTATTTCAAAATCAGACGAATTCTTAGAATTTGGGGCGAGAGAGAGTTGAAAAATGAAAAATGAAAAATGAAAAATTTTGTCATTAAGAGTGCGGCGCAGCAATTCCATAAAGGTCACCGTCGCTTAAAAAAATGACTACGCCGCACTCGCAATGACATTGATTAACTCTTTACTAGTCTTAAGGGCACAAGCAATTAATAGAGGTGCCCTTAATATCCACTAATTAATTCAATCACGTTCTGTTTCTGAACATGACTACGTGCATTAATCTTCCAATCATCATCAACCAGTTCGAAATACCAGATACCTTCTGTTAGCGCTTCTTTGATATTCCCAACATATTGATTGTCGATGCCATGATTCATGTTAACCACGACATCACTATTCGCCCGAGTGGCATGTTGAAAACTTAACTGCAAGGTATCTGGAAACACTGTCAGCGCTCCTTTATTGAAGATAAGGTTAATTACTCTATTGGTGTTATCAAACTTAATAATAGCACTCACGCCTAGTTCAGCTGCTTTTTTATCACGAATAATGACACGATTAATCTCCAATCCCAGCTTGTAATAATCGTCGGCAACCAGACCATCGTCGGTATCTATTGCCAGCCAGAGCAAGATAACACCCATGAATACGGCAGACGACGGTATTGCAATCATCATCCAGACCAGAGGATATTTATGCCAGGGTTTATTGGTTTCAATAATTTCCATAATTTATTATCACTTCTATATTTGTTCGTCATTCTGGTACGCCTTTAACCGAAATGACTGGAAAGAAAAATGTTATTTTAAGGCAATTCTTATTAATTAACCTAAGTTCTGACGAAACTCCAACCTTTTATTTAAAAGCTGGCCCTAAGAACCGTGCTTCTTCAGTCACCGTTAAATCATCAACCTCTTTAGCATCGAGAGTAAAGAAGATCTCACTACTGCGACTCTTAAGGTTATAGGCATCGACTTGTATACGTACTGGTAACTCAATAATTTCACCACTGTTTACTTCAATAATGTCAGTGTCCTTTTTAAGTAGGAGATCAGGTATACCAGCAACGCTTAATTTAAATATGTGATTCTGCTTATCCATATTCATTAATTTAATAGTATAAACATTTTCAATCAGGCCTTCATTGGTCTCACGATAAAGGCTGTTACGATCACGTATAACATCCATGGCAATCGGTATGCGTGTCACAATTGAATAAAAAGTGGCAGCGATTATACCCAATAAAATTAATGCATAGATGATGATACTGGGTCGAAGTATATGCGTTTTTTTACCCATGATGGCGTTTTCTGTGGTGTAACTAATGAGACCCTGCTCATATCCCATCTTATCCATAACGTCATCACAGGCATCGATACAGGCAGCGCAACCTATACACTGATACTGCAGGCCATCACGAATATCGATCCCCGTCGGGCAAACCTGCACACAGATGGTACAGTCAATACAGTCACCCAACCCCGCTTCAACTTTGTCCGCTGTTTTCTTTCTCGCTCCCATCGGTAGACCGCGTGATGTATCAAACGAGATAATCATCGTATCGTTATCGAACATCGCACTCTGAAAACGGGCATACGGGCACATATACATGCATACCTGCTCTCTTAGCCAACCCGCATTTCCGTATGTAGCAAGCGCATAGAAATAGATCCAGAAGGCTTCCCAGGGACCGTTATTAAAGGTGACAAAGTTTGCTGTCAGTTCCCGCATCGACGAGAAATAACCAACAAATGTCAGACCGGTAAAGAGCGAGAAAGTAATCCAGATAAAATGCTTGGTGGCTTTGATACGAATCTTACGAAATGAATTAGGCGCATTATCCAGCTTCATCTGCTGGGGTCGTGAGCCTTCAACTTTTCTTTCTATCCATAAAAAGGCTTCTGTCCAAACCGTTTGCGGGCAGGCAAAACCACACCATACTCGACCAGCAAGTTTGGTCACAAAAAATAAACCCAACGCGGCCACAATCAACATCAAGGCAAGATAAAAAAAGTCCTGCGGCCAAAACACCATGTTGAGAATATAAAATTTACGTTCAGGTAAATCGAATAACACGGCCTGACGTCCATCCCATTGCAGCCATGGCGTGATGTAATACATGCCTAACAAAACCGCCACACCGGTTGTTCGTAACGCAGCAAATAAACCATGCACTTCACGCGGATAGATCTTTTCGCTTTTCGCATACAGTGACTTTTCAACATCATCAGACGATTTCGTGTCAACTGCCGGCGCGCGCTTAGCTGTAGATGCCTTATCAACCATTATTAGCTTATTACCTTATACTGTTATTCTGGCGCAAATTTAGTCGTGTTTAACGGTATTATTAAACAATACTCTCGATGGGCTACAGACAGATTTAACTGGAGTCTCAGGTCAGCAATTACACTGAAGCAGAATTTTCTGCTTGCTGATTATCTCGTCGTTTACTCAGCGCTTCACAGGGCTTTAAAAAGTAACAGGTTGCCGTTGCAGTAATCGCGCCGAACAACCAGAACAGAAAAAAGAAGACACTGTAACCACCGATTCGACTGATATCATAATCGATAAAAATAACGGCGGGATCGAATGCAGTAGTAAACAGAATGGTGGCAATACCGGCCATGATAAAAGACGGCCAAAGTATTGCTACCACACGCTGTATAAGGGGTATCGCATTCATGCTTCTATACTGCCCTAATACTATTATTCATACAAGCTGTACAAGGCTTTCTACTCAATATCTAAGACTCTACTACTTATTATAGTCAGACTCATGAGACAAACTATAAACATAGGCAGCCAGGACATGCGACTTATCTTTACCCAGAAACTCTCTGTGAGCAGGCATTACACCTTTACGCCCTTTTGCAATCGACTCTTTGATAGCTCGCGGTGAACCACCGTACAACCAGATATTATTAGTCAGATCAGGCGCACCCAATGCGATATTACCGGTGCCATCCGGCATATGGCAACCCGCGCAGAACATACCGAACTTAGGTTTACCTGCTAATGCCAACTCTTCATCAATCTTACGCCCTGCCAGACTCATCACATAATTAGCCACCTGATTAACCCCTTCTTCACCACCGAGAGGCGCTTCCCAGGCGGGCATAATACCGACTCGCCCATTCATGATAGAGGCTTCGATCTGATCCGGTGTACCACCATACAACCAGTCATTATCACGAAGATTAGGGAATCCCGGTGCGCCACGTGCATCCGAGCCATGGCATACTGAACAGTAACTCATATATAAGCGTTCACCTGCATTAATGGCTTTTTTATTGGTTGCCAACTCCGCTATCGGTGTCTGTTGAAACTGAGCGAACAGGGGGCCAAACTCGGCATCAGCATCCGCTACTTCCTGTTCGTATTCACCAACTTGAGTCCAGCCCAATACACCTTTGAAAGTACCCATACCCGGATACAGGATAAGATAGACCACCCCAAACGCAATGGTCATATAAAACATCACCAACCACCAGCGCGGCAGCGGGTTATTCAACTCTTCCAGATCTTCATCCCAGACATGCCCGGTTGGCACACCCTGATCTTCTTTAGCGTCAGCTTTATTCGTGGCTTTCAATAGATAGACCAACCAGACAATACCACCGCCTGCGATTGCGATAATATACCAACTCCAGAATTCACTGGTAAAGTCAGACATAGTAATTCCTCATAACCTTATAAAAATATTTCCAATATCATTTTTCAGTACTACTCATTATCTAAAAACGTTGAATAGTGCTAAATATAATAATGTTTTAGTTAACGTTTTTGCTCGTCAGTTAATGAATAGTCATCATCAATCGCCATTCTTGCTGCTTTATCAAAGTCTTTCTTGCGACGACCACTTAATGCCCAAACAACGACAGCCATAAAAAACACAAAGGCAAAAACCGTCCAGAGTATTTGAAGTAATGTTGTATCCATCGTTATAAATCCCCCAATGCGCCCACCGTTTAACGACGCTGCTTTATATGCAAGCCCAGGCCTTGCAAGTAAGTCACCACAGCATCCATCTCTGTTTTACCTTCTAAAGCGGCAGGAGCGGCTTCAATTTCGGCATCAGAATAAGGGTGCCCCAACATGACCAAGGTTTTCATTTTGGTCTGAATATCGCTGGTATCGAGCGCATTCTCAGCTAACCAGGGGTAAGCCGGCATAATCGATTCGGGTACAACATCACGGGGATTGATTAAGTGCACACGATGCCAATCATCGGAATAGCGACCACCAACACGATGTAAATCAGGCCCTGTACGTTTCGAACCCCACAGGAACGGACGATCATAAATAAACTCRCCRGCGACAGAATAATGACCATAACGCTCAGTTTCAGCACGAAAGGGTCGAATCATCTGTGAATGACATCCAACACATCCTTCGCGAATATAAATATCTCGCCCCTCTAACTGCAATGCAGTATATGGTTTTAAACCATCAACGGSTTCGGTTGTCGATTTTTGAAAAAACAAAGGCACAATCTGTGCGAGACCGCCAAARCTAACCACCAGTATTGATAAAACAATTAGCACACCGACTTTAGTTTCAGCTTGAATGTGAAGTGACATATTTATTATCCTCTGATGTCAGATATAGTGCGYCTAGTGCGCAGCTGCGGGYTCAGGAATTTCAGCWTKKATCGCTTTACCCTGTGCAATAGTTTTAGYCAGGTTGTACGCCATAATAAACATACCAATCARRAAYAATAAMCCWCCASCCGCTCGAAYAATATARAACGGATGCATCGCCTGAACACTCTCAACAAAACTGTAGGTCAGAGTGCCATCATCATTAATCGCACGCCACATCAAGCCCTGCATAATGCCMGATATCCACATCGAGGTGATGTACAGCACGATACCGATGGTRGCTATCCAGAAGTGGGTTTCGACCAACTTCARACTGTAAAGYTTGGTATCRAATAGTTTAGGAAYCAGGAAGTACATGGCGCCGATACTRATCATYGCTACCCAGCCYAAWGCACCGGAATGAACGTGRCCRATAGTCCAGTCTGTGTAGTGTGATAAYGCATTCACTGTTTTRAYKGCCATCATCGGKCCTTCGAATGTTGACATACCGTAAAACGAAACGGAGACAATCAGGAATTTAAGAATGGGATCACTGCGTAACTTTTCCCAGGCACCGGATAAGGTCATAATGCCATTAATCATGCCCCCCCAGGAAGGTGCTAATAAAATCAGTGAGAAAACCATACCTAATGATTGTGTCCAGTCAGGCAAAGCAGTGTAATGCAGGTGATGCGGCCCCGCCCAGATATAGGTAAAAGATAATGCCCAAAAGTGCACAACCGATAAACGATAAGAATAAATCGGACGCTCAGCCTGCTTCGGAATAAAATAATACATGATGCCAAGGAAACCCGCCGTCAGGAAAAAACCTACCGCATTATGTCCGTACCACCACTGTATCATCGCATCCTGCACACCGGCATAAGCAGAATAAGACTTCATGAAAGAAACCGGAAGTGCCGCACTATTAACGATATGCAAGATCGCAACCGTCAGGATAAATGAACCAAAAAACCAGTTGGCCACATAGATATGTTTTACCCGACGCTTGGCTAGCGTACCGAAGAACACCACAGCATAAGACACCCAGACAACCGTAAGCAACAAATCAATCGGCCATTCAAGCTCAGCGTATTCTTTTGAAGAAGTGTAGCCTAAAGGTAAAGTGACGACTGCCGAAGCGATAACCAGCATCCAGCCATAAAAAGTAAACTGTGCTAGTTTCGGCGCAAACAATTTTACATGACAGGTACGTTGCACAACATAATATGAGGTTGCAAATAATGCCGAACCACCAAATCCAAACACCACTGCATTCGTGTGTAACGGACGCAGGCGACCAAAAGACAGCCATGACGTATCAAAATTCAGTACCGGCCACGCCAACTGCGACGCAATTAGTACACCKACTAACATACCRACTATACCGAKGATAACAGTCGCGATTGAAAACTGCCGTACCACGGTATAATCATAGGTCATTGTTTCATTGTTCATAAANTGGTGTCCGATTATTTATTTCAATAATTTATAAATAGTTATCTGGTCTGGTTATAGATAAGTACATTACCACGTAGCAATACTTATCAATATCACCTTAAAGATTATTAGTACGACAATATGCCACTAATCGACAAACTGTGGTGCAAAYCCGTTAAACCATAGAATAGCCATCGCYGCCATCATCACCACAAGCGCTACCATACCCACAGCCAGTACCGCGCTGGAAAACAGGAAGCCGCGATCTTCATCCACTTCCATCATGATAGGTAAACCGGTGTAGAGCAGTTTTACTGAGTACGCAAGAGCAGGAAGTCCGAAAACAAAATTCAGCCATAAAATAGGCAACAGCTCGATAAAGCCAACAAGAAATAATGGTGTTGCAGTAAACGCAGCCAGACGAACACAACGTGAAAGATCTTGTTCAGCCTTATAAGTTTTGCCCATCCAGTGAATCATTAAACCCATACTGAAGACACCAATTAACATCACAAAATAGTAAGCAATAGCAATGGTKAAYGCRCTYTCATGAGATARTTTAATTGCTTCRCGCGCACCAATTTCCCAGCCGAACAGGGTCGTACCGAAGTAACCTGAAACTGGGGGTATCGCCGCCATAATGAAAACATAACCACAATAACACTTACCAACAGTGCAGTCAGTATCACGAATTTTTTTCCACTCTTCAGAKGGACTAAACAAAATTCCGAATAGGTGTGAGAACATACAATCAATCTCCGGCAGTTATTTTTATTAGGACACTTCTTTGTGAAGCCCCTCTATATTACACCGCTAAGATGTTAATTCAACAAAATAAATAAGGCAGTGATTATATTTCGCCACATAAAAAAAGACATGACTTATGTCAATTATTATCATGTGAACATATGTAAATTTGTCAGGTGGTTAACACCTATACGTCCAGGGCAACTCTGATTAATTAACTGTTCTCACATTCACCAACCATTACCTTAAGCTGATTCATATCCAGGATGGTGATATGACGACGATCCACTTTAATAAGCCCGTCATTTTGAAAACTGGCAAATAACCTGCTCACCGTTTCTACTGCCATGCCGAGATAATTCGCAATATCCTGCCTGGGCATCATCAGATTAAACTCATCTTCTTTCCAGTGGCGCTCCTGCATACGCCGGGAGAAGCTTAACAGGAAGCTGGCAAGACGTTCTTCAGATGTCATTTTGCCTAACAATAATAATAATCGATGATCACTACTGACTTCTTTACCCATAATACGACGCATCTGCTTCTGCAAACCGGGGAGTTCATGACATA
This sequence comes from Thiotrichaceae bacterium, assembly GCA_002746365.1. Lineage (GTDB taxonomy): Bacteria > Pseudomonadota > Gammaproteobacteria > SZUA-229 > SZUA-229. The sequence continues at coordinate 21,917 of NVWZ01000008.1, read as the reverse complement.
ACATTTCGAGCTTATTCAGTGGCAACTCACAGACACTTGACGTTTCCAGCGCCACGGCATTACAAGTATGCACACCTTCAGCAAACCCATCTAGTCCGAATAATTCACCCGGCATATGAAAACCAACGATTTGCTCCTCACCATTAGAACTTTCCGCCATGGTCTTAACGCAGCCCGAACGCACGGCATACAAAGCTTTCGCCTCATCACCATCGCGATACAGGTATTCATTTTTATGAATCGGCTTAGGTTGATCGACCACAGACTCCAGATTGGACATATCATCTTCAGCCATACCATGAGGAAAGCAAAGCTCTCGCAAGTTACACTTCGTACAACTGACTTTCAAATGATTAATATCAAACGCTTTTAATAAACTCATAGTATTATACGGCCTTTATATTCAGATCTTCTCCCCTAGCGAGCAACAATGCTTGTCTGGGGTTTTCATTGTAAACAATTGATATAACTTATTGCTAGTTTTTTTTAATATAAATAACAAATGAATAATAACACTACAACATGCTCATGCTTCCATTGCGGCCTGCCAGTCGACGAAAAACTGGATATATTCGTAAAATATGAAAATAACAACAAACCCATGTGTTGTTATGGCTGCCAGGCGGTAGCGCAGACAATTATTGATAGCGGCATGGATGATTTTTACAAATACCGCACAAGCACAGCTGAAAAACCCGATGCCATCGTACCGGCCTTTTTGCAACAACTAAAAGCCTACGACTCAACTACCGTACAAAATAAATTTGTCAGCCAAACTGATGGTGCAGACACATTAGAGGTATCATTGATTCTCGAAGGTATAACCTGTGCCGCCTGCGTTTGGCTAAATGAAAAACACCTGAATGCACTTGATGGTGTCATTAGTGCCAATATCAATTATAGCAATCACCGTGCCCGTGTCCGCTGGGACAACAGTCGAATAAAACTTAGCGACATTCTCGAATCAATTTCACGCATTGGTTATCTGGCCCACCCCTACGACCCCGATCAGCATCAGCGTATCCTCGAAAAGGAACGCAAACAACAAATCAAACGTTTGGGCGTATCGGGATTACTCGGCATGCAAATCATGATTTTTGCCGTCGCTATGTACACCGGTAGCTGGTGGGGAATGGAAGAAACGTTCCGACAAAGTTTTCGCTGGATTAGTTTAGCCTTAACCATACCCATTTTATTGTACGCGTCCAGTGTCTTTTTTATATCGGCATATCGCGACCTGAGCAATCGACGATTGGGCATGGACGTACCCATTTCACTCGGTATTGCCATCGCCTTTAGCGCCAGTTTCATCCACACAATTCAAGGTTACGGTGAAGTCTATTTTGATTCCGTCGCCATGTTCACCTTCTTTTTACTGAGCGCACGCTTCTTTGAGATGGGAACAAGAAAGCAGACATCAGAAACAACCGAAGCCCTGCTCAATTTAAAACCGGTCATCGCTACTCGACTTACTCATTACGCAGACAGGCAGTCCAGCACCATTGAAAACCAGGAAAGCATCGCAGTAGTCGAACTTTGTATCGGAGATTATTTACTGGTACGTCCCGGCGAAATCATTCCTGCTGACGGCATTATTGTTGACGGTGTTTCGGGCATTAATGAATCCCTGATTACGGGGGAGAGCTTGCCGGTAACCAAACGAATAGATGATGAAGTGATTGGTGGCAGCACAAATACTGAAAACCCACTAATCATCCGCATCACTAAAATTGGCGAAGACTCCGTTTTATCTTCTATACAACGTTTAATCGAGCAGGCGCAACATACCAAACCAGCCATCGCCAAGCTCGCCGATAGAATTGCCCGCTGGTTTATCAGTGTCCTGTTAAGCCTTTCAGCCATCGTTGCTTACTACTGGTACACCGTTGATCCCTCACAGTGGCTGGCGATAACCATTGCTACATTAGTCGTCAGCTGTCCCTGCGCACTTTCACTGGCCACCCCAACTGCGATTACCGCTGCCAGTGGGCAGTTAGCCAAAATAGGGTTATTACCTAAACGCGCACACGCTCTGGAAACGCTGGCACATGCTAGTGATTTTGTTTTTGATAAAACCGGCACCCTGACTACAGGAAAAATTCAACTCGAAGACATCATTCTCAATAGTGATATATATGATAAAGAATTCGTTCTCAGCATTGCTGCGTCTCTGGAAGCAAACTCAGAACACCCTATCGCAAAAGCGCTGTTAACCACAAACAAACTACCTTTATTCAACGTTGATCAGTTAAAGCACACGACTGGCTCAGGCATACAGGGATCAGTGACGCTATCAAACAACACCAACGAATGGTTTATTGGTAATAAAGTATTTATCGAACAAGCCGCTGCGATAAAAGTAAATGATAATTCAGACCATGCCAATAAAATATTCTTAGCGACAAACAATCACTTCATCGCTACATTTGTCTTATCAGATACTTTAAGAGAAGAAACGTTTTCACTTATTCAAAAATTACAAAAACAAAATAAAAAAATACATCTGATGAGTGGCGACAATTATGAAAATGTAAAAAACATTAGCCAGCAACTTAACATTACACATTATGAAGCCAACCTAAAACCCGATGACAAATTACAAAAAGTGAAAGCTTTACAACAACAGGGTGCAATTGTTGTCATGGTCGGTGATGGCGTCAACGACGCACCGGTTCTAGCTGGAGCAGACCTATCCATCGCCATGGGCAAAGGCACTYAGCTGGCAGCAACAACGGCAGATATGATTCTTATCAGTAATAATATAGAAAATATCTACCATGGTTATCACATCTCCATTAAAACATTGCGCATCATCAAACAAAATTTAAGCTGGGCGCTGCTGTATAATATTACGGCATTACCAGCCGCCGCTATGGGTTATGTCGAACCGTGGTTAGCGGCAACGGGCATGTCTGCCAGCTCTCTGGTTGTGGTACTCAACGCTCTAAGATTGAATAGAATGAAATTTTAACTCAAACTGTTTAACCCAAACTGTCATCTCGACCAACAGGAGAGATCTTGAGCTGTCAGTGCATAAGGTTTCTCCCGCTAATCAAGATGACAATTTACTATGGATATAATTTACCTACTACTGCCCATTGCCTTACTTATCGTCATTATTATTATTGGCGTTTTTTTCTGGGCGGTTAAATCAGACCAGTTTGACGATCTTGAAGGACCAGCACACCGAATACTGATGGATGATGACGATAAACCCAAGGTGAAAAAAACAGACAAGACCGAAGATTAAGTCATGAGCACATCGTTTGAAAAATGCTCACTGTTTTTGCACCCGGAAAAACAATCGACACGATCATCGCCTGCTCTAATCACAGCAATAATCACGGCATTAAAAAATATCGGCTTAATTGCCAACCCCATTAACAACCAGGAAAATCATTTTTATACCGGCGATGCTTACTTAGACCACATTGCCTACCTGGGCTGCGCACCCCATATTCAGTTTAAAGCCAGTGACAGGAACGAAAACTTCTGCTTCATCAAAATACGCCACTACAATCAAAAACAATTAATCGTMAGYCMARTACAAGCAAAACCACCGCAGTGCCCTGAATGCAAAAAAYCGATAAAAAATTGGTCAGATATAATCATAGACACMAWGCTTTWTTGYGARCATTGTAAAACCMCATCAAACATAGAAGATTACAACTGGCGAAAAATGGGCGGTTACGCACAACTRTTTATTGAAATAACAGATATTTTTCCTAAAGAAGCGATTCCACAGCMATYRTTAYTAGATGAATTATCAAAAATTACACAGACAGACTGGCAATACTTCTATAGCTGCAGCTAGGAGTCTGTCATTGCGAGGAACGAAGCAATCTCCCTGTAACAACTCAATCGCTAATTGAGATTGCTTCGTCCCTCGCAATGACGTGATCACATGTTGTGGTGTAATATACCCATCTTTTAAATCACTCCACTAACCTATCAATGAAAGTCCTAATTATCGGCAGYGGCGGTCGCGAACACGCGCTAGCCTGGAAAGCAGCACAATCACCTCTGGTTAATCAGGTCATCGTTGCCCCCGGCAATGCCGGYACTGCGCTGGAAAAAAATATMAAAAAYATTGATATCARCGCTGAAGAYATTMCRGCTTTACTCGCTTAYGCTAAAAGTGAATCCATTGATTTAACCATCGTCGGCCCTGAAGCCGCATTAGTCGAAGGCATCGTTGATGTGTTTACCGATGCAGGACTAAAAATATTTGGCCCTACAAAAGGCGCAGCTCAACTCGAAGGCTCAAAAGCATTCACCAAAGATTTTCTAGAACGCCATAACATTCCAACGGCGTTTTACGGAAACTTTACCGAGATAGACCCGGCCGTTGCATACATAGCAGAAAAAGGTGCTCCCATCGTCATCAAAGCCGATGGCCTGGCTGCTGGTAAAGGCGTTATTCTCGCGCAAACAAATAAAGAAGCGATCACCGCCGTTAAAGACATGCTGGCTGGAAACAAATTTGGCGATGCCGGTGCGCGGGTCGTTATAGAAGAATATCTATACGGTGAAGAAGCCAGTTTCATCTGCATGGTAGACGGAAAAAACATATTGCCGATGGCAAGTTCGCAGGATCATAAAGCCAGGGACAACGGTGATACCGGCCCGAATACCGGCGGCATGGGCGCTTACTCCCCTGCCCCTGTAGTCACAGCCGAGATGCACGACCGCATTATACAAATGGTTATCGAGCCCACCGTAAAAGGCATGAGCGATGAAGGCAATAGCTTCAGCGGATTTTTATACGCAGGCGTTATGATTAATGATGAAGGCATACCCAAAGTTCTGGAATACAACGTCCGATTCGGTGATCCGGAAACCCAACCGATTATGATGCGCTTAAAATCTGATCTGGTACAACATTGCCTGGATGCCATCGATGGCAAACTGGATAAGGCTGAAACCTCATGGGATGAACGTACATCACTTGGTGTCGTGCTTGCTGCTGGCGGTTATCCGGAAAGTTATAACAAAGGCGATATCATCAGCGGGCTGGAAAATACCGAAACCGACTCAACTAAAGTTTTCCATGCCGGTACCGCAGAAAAAGACGGTCATATAGTAACCAATGGCGGACGCGTGTTGTGCGCCGTTGCGTTAGGTCACTCGGTAACCGAAGCACAGAAGCTGGCTTATCAGGTAGTCAATAAAATCAACTGGAAAGAGGTTTACTATCGCACAGACATCGGACACAGAGCGATTACCAGAGAAAACACCTAAACCAATAATCACTCCGTCATTCTGGTTAAAGTCGTGCCAAAATAACGTTTCATCTTCTATTCTAGTGTTTCCAATAAAAAAGGATAGCTCAGCCATCCTTTTTTATTGAGTAAAAATTTCATTTTTCACTATTCGTTRTTCATAGCTGCCTKCTAACCCTTCATCGAATCAAAGAACTCAGCATTGGTCTTGGTTGCCTGTAACTTACCCATWAGGAATTCRATTGCACCAATCTCATCCATAGGTTGTAAYAGACGACGCAGAATCCACATCTTCTGTAGCTCATCCGGTTTAGTCAGYAACTCTTCACGACGTGTACCTGAACGATTAATATTGATCGCAGGGAAGATACGTTTTTCTGTAATACGACGGTCCAGATGAATCTCCATATTACCGGTACCTTTAAATTCTTCGTAAATCACTTCATCCATCTTCGAACCGGTATCAACTAATGCCGTTGCTAAAATGGTAATACTGCCGCCTTCTTCGATATTACGCGCTGCACCGAAGAAGCGTTTTGGACGATGTAATGCGTGAGCATCAACACCACCGGTTAACACTTTACCCGATGAKGGAATAACGGTGTTGTATGCACGAGCTAAACGGGTGATTGAATCAAGCAAAATAATCACATCACGCTTRTGTTCGGCRAGGCGTTTGGCTTTTTCAATAACCATTTCTGCAACTTGCACATGGCGACTGGCAGGTTCATCGAAGGTAGATGAAACCACTTCACCRCGAACACTGCGCTCCATTTCGGTTACTTCTTCCGGGCGTTCATCAATCAGCAACACGATTAAATCAGAATCTGGATTGTTCGCTGCAATCGATTGCGCGATATGATTTAACATCATCGTCTTACCCGCTTTCGGTGGCGATACGATTAATCCACGCTGGCCTTTACCAATGGGTGACATCAGGTCGATAATACGGGCGGTGATATCTTCCGTACTACCATTTCCCCGCTCCATTATCAGGCGCTCATTGGGGTGCAGTGGTGTTAAGTTTTCGAACGCAATCTTGTTACGCGTATTCTCGGGTAGATCATAGTTGATCTTATCCACTTTAAGCATCGCAAAATAACGCTCACTGTCTTTAGGTGGTCGAATCTTACCTTCGATGGTATCACCAGTGCGCATACTAAAACGTCGTATCTGACTTGGCGATACGTAGATATCATCTGGCCCTGCTAAATAGGAACCTTCTGCTGAACGTAAAAAACCAAAACCATCCTGAAGAATTTCCAGCACCCCTCCACCAAAAATATCCTCACCGCCTTTTGCGTGTGCTTTGAGGATAGCAAAAATAATATCCTGCTTTTTTAAGCGGGAAACGTTATCGAGCTTCATTGATGTAGCGAGCTCGAGTAATTCAGGTACGGGTTTTAGTTTTAATTCGGAAAGATTCATAATGGGAAAGGTCGTTTGATTTGAGTTTAGGAGTTAATAAAAATACCTGTTGGGGTTTTAAAGAGCTAACAGACAAAGCTCTATAATGATTATCTACTTTTAAGGTTATTGGTACTAGTTTAATCATTGATGTATTGACTATCCAATACGCACGTAAGCAATAACCTCAAAAGAATATTTGTTTATGATAGTAGCTATCTCTGGCTATAAGCTGCTGGCTATAAGCTACTATCAATAAATGCCGTTAATTGTGATTTTGATAATGCACCGACCTTGGTTGCTTCAACATCACCGTCTTTAAAAATCATTAGAGTTGGGATACCGCGTATACCAAATTTAGGTGGTGTCGCAGAATTTTCATCGATGTTGAGTTTAGCTATTTTTAACTTGCCGGCGTAATCGCCCACAATTTCATCGAGTATGGGAGCAATCATTTTGCAAGGACCGCACCACTCTGCCCAGTAATCGACTAGCACGGGAATTTCTGACTGTAATACTTCCTGATCAAAAGTATCATCTGTAACGTAAACAATATCGCTGCTCAACGTGAAACCTCATTTATTTTTAGTTATTAAATATTATTTATCGCCGCTTCGTGATAGAAGCTGACGACTAAAGAATTTATTTAGAATAATATTGCTTTTTATATTTATTAATAATTTTGCTTTTTAATCTTGCTTATAATTTTATTAGATTCGAGATATTTTGAAATCAAGATAATGATGGAACACATATTAGTCTATTTTCAAAGTTTGTACACCCCCTTTTATTAAATTATTGGGGCATACATATAGTATAAGGACGTTTAATGTAAATTAATGTAAGCTACCTGCCCATGAATCATCTCTCTGAAACCCGTTTTACCGACTTTGACCTTGACCCTCGCTTACTTAAGGGGCTGGAAGAAGCCGGATTTGAATTTTGCACCCCGATTCAGGAACAGAGCATACCAATCGCTCTGACCGGTAAAGATGTCGCGGGTGAAGCCCAGACGGGCACCGGTAAAACAGCAGCATTTATGGTTGCCTGTTTAAATCACCTACTCACCAAACCGAGCCATGAGCAGCGCCAGAAAACACAGGTGCGTGCCATGATTCTAGCGCCGACACGTGAGCTGGCCATTCAGATTCATAAAGATTCACTGGTTCTTGCCAAACACACCGGCGTTACTTTAGGTCTGGCTTATGGTGGAACCGATTACGAAAAACAACGCAGTATATWGGAAAATGGTGTCGATATATTAATTGGCACACCTGGACGGACTATCGATTTCTTTAAGCAACGGATTTTTAGCCTGAAAAACTGCGACGTGGTTATTCTGGATGAAGCTGACCGCATGTTCGATCTGGGCTTTATTGATGATATGCGTTATTTACTGAACCGTTGCCCCGAGCCTGATAAACGTTTAAGCCTGCTGTTTTCAGCCACGCTTTCCCACCGCATCGGCGAATTAGCTTATGTACACATGAATGATCCGGCCGAAGTTCGGATCAAGGCTGAAACAAAAACAGCCGATAAAATCGAACAATCTATTTACTATCCGGCAAATGCAGAAAAGATTCCGTTATTGTTGGGTTTGATGAAAAAAATCAATCCTACTCGTAGCATCGTCTTTATCAATACCAAACGTGTTGCTGATAAAGTCTATGCCTGGTTAGAAGGTAATGGTTATAAATCTGCGCTGCTATCCGGTGATGTTCCTCAGAAAAAACGCCAGACTTTACTGAAAAAATTTCAGGATGGTGAATTCAACACCTTAGTTGCAACCGACGTTGCGGCCCGTGGATTACACATTCCCGAAGTCAGCCATGTATTCAACTTTGACCTGCCGCAATCTGGTGAGGATTACGTCCACCGCATCGGTCGAACAGCACGCGCCGGAGCCAGCGGCTCTGCCATCAGTTTTGCCTGTGAAGATTTTGCCCATTACATCATGGATATCGAAGAATATATCGACCAAAAAATTGGCAAAGAAGCAGTAACGGGTGACCTGCTTATTGAACCGAAACCACCGATTAAGATGGAAAGACGACCCAGACCTGGGGGGAGTCGACCCGGAGGAAACCGTGGTGGTGGAAATCGTAATCAAGGGAGTGGAAGGGATAATCGGAGACGATAGGTCGGCAATGAAAAATGAAAAATGAAAAATGAAAAATTTTGCCATTACTACGTTCACAATGACTGCATTTCTTGTTTTTGTTTCTAATTTTTCACTTTTCACTTTTCATTACGTTTTCCCAATCAGCTCCCCGATAATTCAGTAAAAACACCTTCAGCCACAGCCAGCGCAGACTCAACATCTTCCGCCAAAACGTTAAAATGCCCCATCTTCCGCCCGAGTCTAGCTTCTGTTTTCCCATAAAGGTGCAACTTAATATTACTCTGCGTAAATATCTTTTGCCAATCAGGCAACCATAAATCGCCTAACATATTCACCATTACCACGGGCGACATCAAACGCGTATCACCGGGCTTTAAACCACACATCATACGAACCTGTTGTTCAAATTGCGAAGTAACGCAGGCATCTTTGGTGTAGTGCCCACTGTTGTGAGGGCGCGGCGCCATTTCATTAAAATACAATACACCTTCATTACTGACAAAAAATTCCACCGCCAAAATACCAACATAAGACAGGGCTTCAGCGAGTTTGAAAGCAGCCTCAATAGCTTGCTGAGCTAGTGCCTCATCAACACGGGCCGGCACAATGCTCAAATGCAGCACACCGTTTCTATGCTGGTTTTCAGAAATCGGAAAGCTTGCCCACTCGCCGCTGGTATTTCTCGCAATAATTGCCGACACTTCACATCGAATCATAATCTGCTTTTCTAAGACACAGTCCACTTTACCAACGGTTTTATAAGCTTCTGTTAGTTGCGAAAAATCATTGATAACAAATTGGCCTTTTCCGTCATAGCCCAGTGTATTACTTTTTAATATCGCAGGAAAACCGATTTCATCAGCCGCTTGCAGAAGATCACTTTCCTGGGCAATGGCAAAATAAGGCACCGGCTGCAAACCTGCTTTTAATGCAAACTGTTTTTCAAGATCACGGTTCTGCGCAATCTCTAATGATTCTGCGGCCGGAAAAACGGTGGTTTTATCGGCGATGAATCGCACGCTTTCTGATGGAATGTTTTCAAATTCCAGCGTAATGACATCACACTGCTTCGCCATTTCTGATAAAGCACCCCGGTCTGTATACGCTGCCTTTATGTGCACATCAGCAATCAAACCGGCACCACAAACAGGGTCAGGGTCCAGCACCACTACACGATAACCCATGGTACGGGCAGCGGCACAGAACATACGACCTAGCTGACCGCCGCCTAATACACCCAGAGTTGACCCCGGAAGTATAGGTGTCGCCGAAGGCTGACCTGAGTTCGCCATTTAATCGGCAGCCGGTGGCAATGTCATGGCAAATACATTCTGCTGTTGCTGCTCTCTAAACTCAGACAATTTTTGGGCCAGTGAATCATCATCAATGGCTAACATCGAAATAGCCGATAAGGCGGCATTAGCCGCACCCGCTTCACCGATTGCATAAGTAGCAACCGGGATACCTTTAGGCATCTGTACAATAGATAATAATGAGTCCATCCCTTTAAGGTACTTCGAAGCAACCGGCACCCCTAACACGGGCAAGGTCGTTTTGGCGGCCAACATACCCGGTAGATGCGCTGCGCCCCCTGCACCCGCAATAATCACGGCAAATCCTTTATCACGAGCCGAATCAGCAAATTCAAACAATAACTCTGGCGTGCGATGAGCCGAAACGACCTTCGCTTCGTATTCAACACCGAATGCTTCTAATTGCTCAACAGCATGTTGCATGACCGGCCAGTCACTCTGGCTACCCATAACAACGGCTACTTTTCTTGCATTATTTTGTTGTGACATAAACTTTTCCAGATATTTCTGCAGAAAAAACCACTAATTGTATACGAATTAATCAATAGTTTGTACTTTAAGATGGCTTGATGACACATCTAGAGATTGATTACTCTTTAACCGAAATTGCTAAGCAGACATTTTTCAAAAAACCTGATTTCGTCTTTGTGATGCGTGTCTGCTTTTAAAAAAATTTGTCGATATATCATACATATAATGATTTATTGACTATGATTAGTGAGATTAGCTATCTGCTGAATAATCAATAATTGAATAATATGAGATAAATATGACACGACATAATATTACTGTCGATTGCTATACTGTACATTATTTACTCAAATGCAGTCTCACTGGCTTTATTTTGAGCTTAATGGCGCTGACTGTCTTTAATTCAAATGCAACCGCGGCAGAAACACCGAATTTAACCCAACCTAAAGTTGTCGTCCCAGAGAAAATCCCTGGCGTCGAAACAGTCAGTGCCGAACAACTCATTGAAGTTCTGACTTCAGACCAACCACCCCTACTAATTGATGCACGTATCAAGAGTGATCGCTTACACGGTTATATTGAGAGCAGTGTTGGCTTACCTGATATCGAAACCAACTGCGACACGCTTAAAAATGTGACTACAGATAAAAGTCGCCACCTCATGTTTTATTGTAATGGCGTGCAATGCGGCCGCAGTGTCGTCTCGATAAAAATTGCGCGCTCTTGTGGTTACCATCATTTATCCTGGTTTAAAGGAGGATTTGCCGAATGGAATGAAAAAGGATACCAGTACATAAAACCTCGGTGACCTGCTTTATGAACAGCAAATCACATACTCTTCAAAAAACACTGGCGCTCACCATTTTACTCATTGGTGTCATCGGTATCGCTTTGGTTATTGCCACCGATTACACATACAGACAACTGGCCTTCGGGCAACAGAAGGAATCCACCAGTCAACTAATCAAACTTAAATCGACTGATTTAATCGAAGAACTAACTGAACGCCAAAAAGATTTAGGCTTTCGCTTACAAGATGAAACTGAATTTTCAGATGCCATCAAATTAAAAAACATCAAAGATATAACTTACTGGTTAGATCAGGAATTTAGCCGATTCTATATCACGATTGGCCTTATTAAACTAGAAAAAATTATTATTTACGATAAAGATTTTCAGCTGATTAGTTATTCAGAACGCGGGTTGAGCATAATTAATGATAAGCAACTGCCATGCACACAACTTATCCAGCATGTGCAGTCATTACCAAGCCTACAGCGTATAAAACCCAGCTCAAGTCTTTGTAAATATAATAACCGTTCGTTATTATCCACAGTCATATCCATCGGCAGCCTGAAATCCAGGGGATATATTCAGGTCATTACCAATCCGGCACACACCCTGACTCAGATTAAAACTGAACTTGGTTTACCCTTAAAAATATTTGACCCGGAAAACAACCTGCTCCATCAGTCTAGTAACTGGCCAATCAACCAGACTAATCAAAATTATTTGATTAGCACTTATACTATTCATGAAAAAGGCGTGCCCTATATGCGCATCAGCGGTGCCTCAGACATAACCGCATTTATTGAGAATTTGAACATGACGCGTTTTAAAATTATTTTAGGCGCCTCAGCTTTGACTCTATTTACTTTACTCTTCGCACTAATGATTTTACATCGCGGTCTGTTACCACTGAATAATTTAAAACGTGCGGTCAACAGTAGTGCACGCGGTGAATTTACCTCTGTTGATGAATCAGGTTATAGCGAGATCACCACACCCATCATCGCATTCAATGCTATGGTTAGAAAAATTCAGGCATTGATCAACGACCTTCAAGATGAAGTAATACAACATAAGAAAACTGAGGAAAAATTCAAAAAGGCAAAAGATATTGCTGAAAAACATGCGCAGCAAGCGAAAAAGCAAAGCAACTTCTTACACCTGACCATGCAATCCATTGTTGATGGCGTAATAACGACCGATACTAGTGGCTACATTAAAACCATTAACCCAACAGCAGAGCAATTAACCGGATGGCCCGAAAGTGAAGCGGAAGGCAAACCGCTGGTACAGGTAATGCACACCTTAAACGAAGAGACACTTAAACGAATTTATAATCCGACAGAAAATGTTGAACATAAAACCGTTCTCGACAAACCAACCAATGCCATCCTGATACAACGCAATAGTAACGTCGAAACGCCCGTTGAATATATCGTCGCACCCATGCGTGACCACGAAGACAAGATCGCCGGCATCGTCATAATTATTCATGATGAATCAGTACAGCGCTCGCTAAACAGGCAGCTGACATTCCAGGCAACACATGACGCACTAACCGGCCTTATCAATCGTTATGAATTCGAGCGCCGTCTGAAAAACGTCATTAACGCACAAAAAAATATAAAAACGGTTAACACACTTTGTTACATCGATCTTGATCAGTTTAAATTAGTAAACGATACCTGTGGTCACACTGCGGGTGATGAGCTGCTCAAGCAAATAACCTTACTACTACAAAATGGCCTGGAAGGCGTTGGCACATTGGCGCGACTGGGCGGCGATGAATTCGGCCTACTATTGGAAAATAGTAACCTCGCCGACACACAGGAAATCGCAGAAAAGCTACTTAAAATTATTCAACAATTTCAGTTCAGCTGGAATGAAAATACCTTTACGATTGGTGCAAGCATCGGTATCTCCACCATTACCGATTCAACATCGTCATGTGAAGAAGTTCTTAGCAATGCAGATTCCGCTTGCTATCTGGCAAAAGAAAGTGGCCGAAACCGTATTCAGATATTCACTGCTGAAGATGATAAATTGCTAATTCAACAAAGAGAAATGCACTGGGTTTCACGCATTAATCAGGCACTGGAAGAAAATCGTTTCCAGTTATATTTTCAGGAAATAAAGCCTCTTAGTAGTCAGGAGCAATCATTTATATTACATGGTGAAATTTTATTGCGCATGATTAACAAAGAAGGCGATATCGTTTCTCCAGGTAGTTTTCTGCCTGCAGCTGAACGCTACAATATGATTATACTAATCGATGAATGGGTAGTAGAAAAATCCCTTCAATGGTTAGCTTCACAAAAAAATAAGGTTTTAATTTCTGTTAACTTATCGGGAATGTCACTTTCTAATCGTGACTTCCTTAACCTTGTTGTTTCTAAAATAAAACAACATCAGATAAATCCGGAACTGTTATGTTTTGAAATAACAGAAACAGCAGCAATCAGCCACCTAAGTACAGCCATCCACTTTATGAATGTTCTGAAAAAACTAGGCTGTACTTTTGCACTGGATGATTTTGGTAGCGGTCTATCATCTTTCTCATACTTAACCAGCCTACCCGTTGATTACCTGAAGATCGACGGTGCTTTCGTTATGGATATCGATAAAGATCCTATGCATTATGCAATGGTAAAATCGATTAATGAAGTTGGACAGGTAATGGGCATTAAAACCATTGCAGAATACGCTGCGTCAGAAAGCATCATTAAGTGTTTACGTGAAATCGGTGTGGATAATGCCCAGGGATATGCGATCGCCAGACCCGTACCACTTACTTCCATTTCACCAGGAGTATCAAAGCCAGTTTTAACTACGGTTAAAACAAATAATATAAAATAATCAGGCTACCCCGTTAACCTCAAGCTATCGTCGCTACCAAAACCTTATACCACTCATCTGTAAGACTATCGCTATACCAGTCAGAGACATCAGGTGGCCTGGGCGCTGCTTGCAGATAATCAGTCAATACTTCTGCGAGTACACGACTATTCCCCGCTTCGTATCGATATTTTTTTTCATACTGCTCCTGATAACATAAACCATCCGGAACAACAGGCACCGCACCTGCGCTAATCGCCTCAAGGATAGACAACCCCTGAAATTCATGGATAGCCGTACTGACCACAATGGATGATTGCCCTAGATATTTTCTATAATCTTGTTTAGAAACTTTTTTATTTACAATAATTTTATCCGCAAACTCATCTTCAATTTTTATTAACGCTTCCGGTTTAATTTTTGGTCGACTACCAAGTAAGGCAAGTTTAAAATCTGGGTAAGTTTTATTTAGCTTTATAATTGCATCACAAAAAACTTGTGGGTCTTTATCGTATTCCCATCGATGATTCCACAGGATTAAAGATTTATTTTTAACTTCACCATGCTCAATGGGATGTATCGCTACGGGTAGCACACTACATTTCTCTGTTAAAGAATCGACAATGCCACCTGGAATACTATCGGGAAATTTATCCAACAGGTTTCCCACACCTTCTAAAAACGAGTCACGATTGTAAACAGAATTAAAAAGTAATTTATCCGCTGCTATCGCACCATATAACTGCACCATCTTCGGTTCAACAGAATCGACCTGGTGCTTACTAACCGGATAAGAAAACTGATTTTCATGAAAATAATAAATACAGGAAACATTCGCCAACCTGGGGTGCAAACCTTTTATCGTAGCCAGATCCACCATTGATGTCGCAAGAATAAAATCGGGCAGTTCTTCCGGCAACGCATATAACCAGGACAATGGATTCCCTCTTATCCGCCAACGAAAATGCCGACCGGGCAGCTCAATTTTAAACCAGTGAAATTGTGTAAACGTTTCGACTAACCAGTCAGCCCAAGAAGCATGGCTATCGGAACGATAAGCAGAAAGCAACCAGATAGATTTTTCTTTTGATTTCAAAATATCATTTGACTATCAGAAGTGCTCAACACCTGGACGAATATCCATCTCATAAGTCCAGGCAGATTGATCTTGTTCAATTAACTGCATGCAAGTGTTAGCAACAGAATTTGGTTTAATACATTGGTCTTCACTCATGCCAAAACTTTCCTTTGCCCGCTTATCCCACATCACACCATCAATTACTAAATGTGAAACATGAATACCAGACGGCCCAAGTTCACGCGCCAACGATTGTGATAACCCACGCAAGGCAAACTTAGCAGAACTAAATGCTGAGAATTTAGCGCCCGCTTTAACTGATGCGGTCGCACCGATAAATAATAAGGTGCCTGACTTTTCTGAAATCATCGAAGATAAAACACGTTGTGAACCGTGAACAGCGCCCAGGCACATTGTTCGCCAGAGAGACTCAAATTCAGTTGGCTCAGTTTCAATGAATGACTGCATATGTAAATAAGCCGCATTGTGCACATAGACCGATACCGATCCAAATACTTCTTCAACTTGAGAAACAGCTAAATCTACCTGAGACACATCCGTAATATCACAACTGATATGACGATAGTTATTTTCACCTAGCTCATTTACCAATGCTTCACTACCAGACTGACTTCGTGAAAATCCTGCTACACGATAACCAAAACTGACTAGCTGCTTACAAAGCTCATCACCTAATCCAGCACCCACTCCGGCTACAATTGCTGTTTTTATTTGACCTGACATATCTTGACCCTGATTAACATCTAGTGACTAATAGGTAATTAGTTAGACTTATAAATGTAAGATACTACATCAGCCAGAGATATTTTTGAATATCAGAAACATTATTAATTGGTAAGATCAATTTCCTGTAATATCAAAATATGAACACACAGACAAAAAAACTCTGGATTTCCTGGCTACTCTATATCGTTCTTTTTACTGTTGTTATGCTTGGCGCTAACTGGTGGAAAACCCGTGACGCACTGAGCGGCAACCTATCTGAATTGAGTGGCGAACTGATGGACGGCACCACCTACACAATTGCAGCATTTTCAGGTCAACCCGTTTTATTTCATTTTTGGGCGACCTGGTGTCCAATCTGTGATCTAGGAATGGGTACGATAGAATCGATTTCTCATGACTATCAGGTGATAAGCATTGCGTCCTGGTCTGAGGGTGAGGTACAAGTTAAAGCCTATATGCTAGAGAAACAACTGACTTTTCCAGTGACGCTTGATAACAGTGGCGAACTGGCTCAGCGATTTGGCCTCAAGGGTGTGCCGACCAGTTTCATTCTCGATCCAGGCGGCGAGATCCGGTTTGTCGAAACGGGATATAGCACCGAACTGGGACTTCGGCTTCGACTCTGGTTGTCAACATTATAGATTTTCCACCACCTCTTTTTTATCATCTGAAAACACAGAAAAAGATAGTGCAAGTAAAGAAGACGAACTTATTGCCGCACCAGAGAAGTCTAAAGCTGCAATGGTAGTTTGAAAACAGCTTTAATTAAACATACCACCACCCTGACGACTGAGCAAACATTACTGATCGACCGATTCAATATCGTACTATCAGAACTGATAGCCAAAGGAGGGATAACGGAAGAATACGACACCTACATCACAGCAATCAGCGGACTCGAAATGGACGTCACCGACGTAATTGCCACCTCGTTTGACGTGAAATCGCCAGTAAACCAATTACCTTGCGAACCAACAACTTCACAGACAAATTTACATTTAGTTTTGTTGGGTTTTTCATACACAATATCAACATGTGCTGCTTTAGGTCTAACTTCATTTACCGAGCACCCAACTAATGATGCAGATATTAAAAGTGCTACTTTTTTATACGCAAAACTCTCCTCGTTGATAGCGTGAATTTTATTTTACAAACATTACGTTTGAAATAACTGGCTGCACAGCGGGCTAGAAGAACGAAAGACGCATTCTGAGAGTCCACGTTAATTGACTTGTTAGGGCTTTGCCATTACCATGTACGGCATTACGGTACGTTATATAGGTGAGAGAAATGGATACTATTAGTGTAAATAAATTTAGAGAAAACTTAAAAAGCTTTGTGGAACAGGTGGTTACAGAGCACTTGCCTCTTAAGGTTACACGCAGGTGTGGTGATGATTTTGTTATTTTAAGTGCGGATGACTGGGAGCGTGAGCAAGAAACCTTATATATTTTACAAAACAATGACTTAATGAAGCAGATTGCAGCCTCAGTTACTACAAATGCAAAAAATAAGGGATATAAGCCTACTGCTGGAGAGCTAGATGAGATCACTGGTATTTGAGGGTAATACCTGGACTACATATGAAGGACTTAGGCTAAAAGACAAAAAGCTACACAAAGTGCTTTGCCGTTTATTAAAAGAAATGCTCCGTGATGACCCACGAGCTGGAACCGGAAAACCTGAACCATTAAAACACAACCTCTCTGGTTTGTGGTCTCGTCGCATAAGCCAAAAAGATCGTGTTATATATAAGTATGATAAAGATTACATTTATATCTACGCAATTGGCGGACATTATGATCAATTTTAAACATAACGAGGCTGTAGAAAAACCCAAGAAAACCACTTGAATCACCAGCCGGTCATAATTATTATCTCAATAATAAGTTACCATACTTTTTATTTTTTGCGTGGTTTTTATCACTCATCTGCAGAACATGTGCACTTGTTGATCTTGAACGCTGTGTACAACGGCACAAGTCTCGTCACAGTATGTTTTTTTGCAAAAAAGTTACTGCATTAACCGTCCATAATTAGCCAGCTTTTCAATATTATGAACTAAACAAAACAGCTGCCACTGCCCTTGTACCTTCTTTTTGCCCCTTAAACTAAATCGGTTAAGTCTTGTTCGTGCCGATATGACCAAGCACTGGCTCAACGACACTCATGCGGTGACTATATATTTGTCGACCTTCACTGCTGTCTATTCTTTCTTTCATCCAGTCGGTAAAAGTCCGCTTTTTCTTGTTCTTGTTGATAATAAAAGAGACCTGCCTGCCGTGTCCACTCGCACTGTCTGCAGAAGCCGGATTGCGCATACAACGATAGCGTTGTGTACAAGCACGACAGTCAGTGATATTGCCTTCAAAAAATATTTTGTCATTCCCTTGCCCGTCTTTACTTTTAACTTTTAACCACATCTCTTTGCCCATGGGGCAAACGCACGTTTGCTTGATTGGCTGGTAGTTAAACTCTTCTGCCCTGAATAATTTTGATGCATTCGTTGTTGCTTTATCTTGATAGCGTTTGCCATACCTTTTCTTTTGTTCGTTAAATCGCTTATCTCGACTTCTAAAGGCGTTGTCTGGAATGATGGCATTAATATAACTGTTATATAAATATTCCATGTTAGATTCATTTGCAAAACCGGTATCAGCCGTCACGACGATGCCTTCTTCATCTTGTCACGTTTTTGTTCGAGTTCTTTTAGGGTACCAGAGTATTCTTTACTGGCATTCGAAGGCATCTTGCAACCATCGATGGCAAAGAGTTCATGTCCTAATAACCCTTGATCATCGCAGGTCAAAAGAATTTGTTCAAAGATAGATTCAATGGCATCAGTACGACTACTAACAAAACCCGCAATAGTGGTGAAGTGAGGAACGGTGTCGCAAGAAAGTGATTTAAAAATAATATTATTGATACAGCACTATTCAATTTCCCGACTTGAGGTAATGCCTTTTGAGTAAGAAAATAAAATGATTTTTAATAAGATAGCTGGGTTATATGCAGGGCGGCCATTGTCTTCATTATTGTAGGCAGAAAAACAAACTGACAGGTCGAGTTTATTCTCAACAAGATAATTAATGGCATGTTCAAAGGTGCCTGGTTGCAGTTGATCTTCAAAATTAATGACGACCATAGTGCTTTGGTTATAGTCGTAAGGAATGAAGTTTGGCATAGGCATGACTCCTTTTTAGAATAAGCCATTTTAGCAAAATCACTGCGTTTTTAGGGTTTTTCTACAGCTTCAACGCTTGAAATAACGCGACGCGCTTTTTGCGGTCGCCGTTAATTGACTTGATACTCATTGAGCCATCCCCTTCAGATTAGCGCTGAGCTAAACTGAAAGGCGACCAAACCAAACGGAGAAAGCCCAATGAATTTCTACAATAACATACACCCATACTACTGTGGAATCGATTTACACGCCCGATCACTTTATGTATGCATCATCGACCAGGCAGGCAAGACTTGTCTGCATAAAGAGATATCCGCTTCACCCGATAAACTTCAGCAACTGCTAGAACCTTATATCGGCAATGTCGTCGTTGGGGTTGAATGCATGCACTGCTGGTACTGGGTTGCTGACTTTTGTGAAGACATCGGTGTTGATTTCATCCTCGGCCATGCCCTGTACATGAAAGCCATCCATGGCGGAAAAGCAAAAAATGACCGGATTGATTCGTTTAAAATTGCCAACCTGATACGAGGTGGTAATTTCCCGCTGGCGTATGTCTACCCGAAGAAAATGCGGGCAACCCGTGATTTGCTGCGCCGCCGTATGAAGATTGTACGACACGGCGCAGACCTAAAAGCCCACGTTGTTAACACCACCAGTCAATACAATCTGCCAGCCAATAAAGTGAACCTGAAAAACAAGGATGCACGCCAGCAACTGAGAAATACCTTTTCAGAACAGTCCGTACAAAAAAATATTGATTTGGATATGGTTATCCTAGACTGCTACGCTGAACAGTTAAGTAAAGTGGAATGGTATATCCAGCAACAAGCCAAACAACATAAACCCAACCACTTTCATCTGTTAAAAAGTGTCTGGGGTATCGGACCTATTCTGGCACTCACTATCATCTATGAAATCGGCGACATCGATCGTTTCGAGTCGGTGCAAAAGTTTGCCTCCTACGCCAGGTTAGTTAAATGCAAAGCCGAGTCTGCAGGGAAAACCTACGGTACCCAAGGTAATAAAATTGGTAATGCGCATTTGAAGTGGGCATTCTCAGAAGCGGCCGTTCTCTATTTGCGAGGCAATGAAAAAGCACAAAAGTATTTATTGAAACTGCAAAAACGCATGAGCAAAGCGAAAGCGCTTTCAGCGCTGGCGCACAAACTAGGTCGCTGTGTCTACTTCATGTTAAAAAACGAGAGTGTATTCGATGAAAAACGATTTTTAAAAGGTTAGTCACGCAAGGGGGTGAGCTGGACGTCTAACTGGACAGTGCTTTTAATAAAGCAGGTTGAATGTGTTTAAAACTCGATGCTACCGCTTGGCTATTAGCCATGATAACCATCCGTTTTTACATCAAGCCTTGAGCCTGACGATTTGATTAGACGCCCCATTGGCGTGCATAAAAACAATGAACAAAGTCCCATGTACATAACTGCGGCACCTGAGCTGAGCCTGAAACTAACTGGGTAGGCAGTGCTTGCCTAAACCCGCCTATTTGAATAGTGCCAGCACCAGGTTAACCGATGAATGTCTAGTAGCCCTGTTGCTGTTTATGGATAAGCAAAAAAACAGGCAGCGGTGAGACCGCAGTAAGAGACTCTCTATATGTGTTTGCTGTAAGCGACTGACTTAACAGCACCCATGACAGATGAAGTAGTCGACTTTGCTCATTGGTTATTTTTTGGTTATTCAATTAACCGAAAAAAAACACTAGTGCATGTTGACAGGGTTATGGCTCATATGTGTTTTGTACGCAATGCTTTGTATGTACCACCAATGATTGACCCTGGTTGATTCCTGATGACAAGTTTTTACTTGAATCGCTGTTTTGAGTTGGAGATAAAAACATAACTTCCTTTTTTGTTTTTAAGTAGCTCTAACGTTTGAAATAACGCGACGCGCTTTTCGCGGTCGCCGTTAATTGACTTGTTATGTGCTTTTTTGCTACAATGTGTACACATATTATTAATTATACACATTGGAGAGCGTGATGCGTACAAATATTGAAATTGATGATAGTTTAATGGCTGATGCTTTAAAAGCAACAGGTTTAAGCACTAAAAAAGAAGCCGTTGAATTGGGACTTAAGGCGTTGATTAAATTAAATAAACAAGCTTCTATAAGAGCACTTAGAGGGAAGTTAAAGTGGGAAGGCAACCTGGAAGAAATGAGAGCTAAATAATGATTTTGGTTGACTCAAGTGTTTGGATTAATTTTTTTAATGGTGTGGACAATGCTGAAACGGATAAATTAAATGAGATACTAGGACTTGAAGAAGTTGTAATTGGCGACCTTATACTCGCTGAAGTATTACAAGGGTTTAGGAGTGATACCGACTATAAAGCCGCTAAAAATGTTTTAACGTCATTAGCTGTGCATGATCTATTAGGTAAGGAGCTTGCGATTAAAAGCGCAAATAATTTTAGAAAACTCAGGAAAAAAGGGATTACGATTAGAAAAACAGCGGATGTAATAATTGCTACCTACTGTATAGAAAACAAATTACCTTTACTGTTTACAGATAAAGACTTTATACCATTTGTAGATAACTTAAGACTGAAATCTGCTTGTTGATTTTTACACTGATCTTACCCACGAAAAGTAGACACGGTTAAATGTTGTACTGTTGTTCAAATTCATTTGGACTGACATAATCGTTTGCAGAATGTCGTCTTAACTTGTTATAGAATAGTTCAATATATTCAAATATACCTGCATGAGCAGTTTCAGCTGTCTTGTA
>NVWZ01000007.1 GCA_002746365.1 Thiotrichaceae bacterium | reverse complement strand
CCATTGTCTTTTATAAACGCTGGATCCCCGATAAAAACACTCGAGGATGACAAAATGAAAGAAAATTTACTCCTGTTTCGTATCGTGCAAAGGTCTCAAATAGATTAAAATATTAAAATGAATAAACAAGCCATTATTTTTGAAGTAAACGACCGAACATTCGAGAAATACGTTATTGGTAATTCTAACAAGGCGCCCGTATTTGTCGCCTTTATCGCTATTTGGTCTGAGCCTTGTATTCGTATGAGCGACATGCTGGAAGATCTTGCCAGAGAATTTCCTGAGCAGTTTATTGTTGCCAAGGTTGATATTGGGGAGAATGAACAATTAAAAGAACAGTACAAAATTGAAAATATTCCGACGCTAAAAGTATTTTCCGATGGTAAAGAGGTCGCTTCTGAAGAAGGTGCGCTCAATGAAGATGAAGTGCGAGCGTTACTCAAAGGCTTTGGCATTGTTAACCAGGCTGAAGAATTAAGGCTACAGGCACGTAATCTTCATCTTCAGGGCGAGACCTCGCAAGCTATTATGCTGTTGTCAAAGGCAATGCAACAAGATTCGTCTAATACCCGTGTGGCAATGGACATGGTGCAAATTTTTATTGATTTGGGCGAAGTCGAACAAGCTTCCGGACTTTTTAACCGCTTACCGGAAAGTGATAAGAATTCTACTACGGGTCAGAGCTTGGCGGGGCAACTTTGGATTATTGAGTTAGCGGGTAAAACCACGGGTCTGGAATCATTGAAGCAAACCATTCTTGTTGAACCTGATAATTTTGATGCGCGTTTTGATTGTGCGATTTGCGAAATAGCAGGGCATAACTATCAGCAGGCTTTAGATCATTTACTTTATATTCAGCAAAATAATGCAGATTATAAAGAAGGGGCTGCGCGTGAGATGATTGTCACTATTATCAATACCATTGCACCTAATAACCCAGAGATGGCACACCAGTATCGGACACAGCTTGGTGGCGTATTAGCTGTTTGATAATCTTTTTTTACGCTCCTTAGCATTAACCCGAACGCGGATTCTCATCCAGACCATCTCCACCATTAACAAACGCCAACCGAAAAACGGTTGACCTTTATTATTGGGATGGCGGGAATCGAACCGTAGGTCATAAAGCCTTATGTGCCGCTATTTTTCATGTGAGATCTCTCGTAGTTGTTACATTCAGTGTTACATTAACTACAAGTCATTAGCTTATTGCTCTCTGTTTTTATTAAAACACAACCATAAAACGCTATAGGAACCCTTTGGACAATTATAGGGGAATTTTATAATCTACCATTGATAATTGGTACGCTGATAGTCAAGTGATGAACTTGGGTATTAGCAATGAAAACAACTGAAATTGATGACACGAGACTGCGACCAGATAAATACAAGGATCGTGAACTCAGACGTATATCTTCAGCATATCGCTATATAAAAATACCAGGTTTTATTCAGGATGCTGATCCAAAGGAACATCTCCGAGAGCATTTGGGCTACATACTCGGTAAGTTGGACGTTTTGCTTGATGATCCAGTGAAAATTGATACTCAAACAATATCGCGGGAGGTTTATGTTCTTGGCTGTATGAAATATCGATTCAATGAGGTAACCAGAGAATTGGATGTAAACAGTCGTGTGATTGGTAATCATTACATGAAAGAAGAAAATCACTTTGAAGTATTACACCCTCTTTCATCATCATACTGGCTAAGGTATTTAATCAAGTCATGGCTGTGTCGTCGAAAAGATAGAAGGTTATCAAAATATGAAAATTGGTTGGTTACAGTTATTTATCAACAACTATTGAAAGACAGGCGATTTATTAGATTAAGAAAAACACTGTTTAAGGCATTCGGCCTTGATATGACTCTGGTTACAATTGCGCTACGTGCAAGAATGGAAACTAAAAGTGTTTTACTGGTTTCCTGGTTATACCAACTCGTTTGGCAGAACGAAAATATTTATCGGCAAGTGAATAAAGAGAACCCTCAATTACTACCAGTGCTTACATTGGCTATGGAAAGTGGAAAATTGGCATTTGAAGCTGATCCAATAAAAGAGTTAAAACGTGCGTTCCTTGCAGATGGCGTGAGCGAGTCTGGATGGAAGTATTTGTGCTTACATGGTTCAAAAATATTTAAACCTATTTGGAATTCTCCATATCATAGTGATTGGGTCGCTATAATTGATTACTTGATTTTTCTCCAAAAGGCACATTTGCCAGCACCGCCATCACCGTTGGTTTTTGAAATTTTGATTTCATGTTCTACTTACACAGATATGTATTGGAAAACACTTCCCAGTGAATTCGTTTCGATGTTGTTAAATGAGTCTGACGCACATCGTGGCAAAGAAGATTTTACTCGATTAAAAAATGAAGCGGCACAAATATTGTTCTGGATAGATAGAGAAGATTGGAAGTTAAATAAGCAACAACGCCGTGCTGGCTGGCGGGCATTGTGTAATAGAGTAGATAGATGGTTCAAATACTGGTGTCAGCTTCAATCAGCTGATGATGAACCGTGGGAACCTATAATTAACGCTTTTGTGTGTGGTGACTTAGTGGTGCAGCCATTAACGACTGAGCGTGAGCTTATAGAAGAAGGGGTGGAAATGCGTAATTGTATTGCTGATTTTGTGGCTGACTGTAAAGAACAAACTTTCCAGATTTTATCAGTCCGTGATATTAGAAATGGGAAGCGTGTCGCTAATATAGGTATTGAAGTCGTAGTAGAAGAAAACCAATGGGCGCTTTTTGACGTGCTCGGTGTCGCAAATACTGCTGTACCGGAGAAAATAGAAGCTATAGCCAATTATGCCGTCGAAATTACAAATAGAATAATACGTAAAAAATACAATATACAGCTTGAGCAAATAGAAATGGATCTCTGAGTTATTTTTCTCGATCAATTATTTCAGTATTTACTTCATATACTTCATAATGCTGAAGCTCATCTTCTTGAATCTCACGCCAGGGTACGTCTTGATTATCATTCCAGTTTTCAGTAATGGAAGTTGGCGTGAACTCCAACATTTTGGGGCGCATCGGCAGCGTGCCATGACCAAGAAGACGGGAAATTACGATTTCACGGACATAATTTGATGTGGTCAGGTCAACGTGCTTTGCCAATAGGGTGAGATCGTTTTTTAATCTTGTCGGAATCCATAGTTTCATTGGTGTAATATTTTTTCCCAGTTCCGGAACGAAATAGGTCGAAACACGAACTTTGCTGCTGGGCGATTCAGATGATTTATCGAAACTTCGCATAAACATGGGCATTTCACCTATGCGAAAAATTTCATTCTCCCGCATCCACTCAAAAGCATAAACGCCATAACAGTGGATCAACAGGAAATCACGAAGATAACGGCTAATGGTCTTATCATAAATATCTGATAATTCTTTCAAACCTTGTTTAGCTGGTTCTGGTAACCAGAACTTAAGAGCAACATCATTTTTAGAAAGATCGCTGCAGTCTTCTATACCATCAACTAATTGTTCCAGTGTTAGCGCACGACGCGGCTCGGGTTCATCCTCTGAAAATTCCAAAAGTGAATCATTAATAAAGTGTTTTTTCTGTTTAATAAAAGGCCACATAACAAATCCTTAAAATAGGGGAATTTTCCAATAAAGGCTTATTACGATTTATTCTACTATTTTTATTGATGATTGGTAGTCTGAGTTGCGAAGTGAAATGAATCTATTTATTTACGTGTATTTATTCGGTTTTCTCCTGTGTGCCATATGGACGCTTTACGTTATGTTGACCGGCCTTGATGAATTTGACTGGATTTACCATAAAAATGATATTTGGTTCAGTGTTACGATTGTATTAATTTTCTGGCCAATATTGCTAATTCTCAATCCGGGTAAATTATTTAACTCAAGCCAGCTATTTGATTTTGATTTAGTCATCGGCAGCTTACGATTTCAGGGTGTTGGCCAAAAGATGAGGTCATTACATCAATTAGCCGTCAATCCACCATCTTGTTCAAATACACTGTTTTATTGCTATGAGGGCGTAGGAGATACTTGTAACGTGTGGTTTGCAGCAGATGATTTGGTCTTACTTTACAGTAAGAAAAAACTCCCCCTATATTCAGGTTATGAAGCAGAAGCATTGGTTTCCTGGGTGAAAAATCGCAATCCAAAGCTCACTGAACCCACTGAAATACCTGACCTAATAAATTTTAAAAATGTTGCGGCATCTTTACTTGATGCGGGTATTGGCCAAATTGAATGTAACAAGTGTGAGATACGTTATAGTGCCAGCGATTTAAGCAGACAGAAAGAGCCAATCCATCAAGGATGGAATTTTATGGCATATGAATGCCCAAATGGCCACACACTACTTAAGCACGATTACGTGCATTTCAGTATGTGATATTTGATTTCCCTAATACTGCWTTCGCTAGTCTTATAGCAACATCATCATCCTGTGGGGACTTAGGACGTGATAAGTTATTCATTAATTCATTCTGGCGATCTTCAGGAATTTCACCATAACTCTTTAAGGTAGTCATTATATCGTTATGGCCGACACTTTGACTCCATGCTTTAAAATCTTCTATGGTTCGGCATTTTTTTAGACCTAATCTGGTAAGTGTATTACGAAAACCATGTGGGTTGAAATAGGGTAGGTCAGCTAAAGTAAATGCTTCCTTGAAAATATTACGTATGGCATTGGCTGAACTCCAGTGACTTCTATCTAAGCCTATGGCCTTAAAATTCTGGTTTTTATCCTGCCCCAGTTTTGTTTTTGGGAACAGAGGGTCATCTTCTCCCCAGTGAAGCTCTGTTCTGAGGAATCCTAACCAATTAACGAATATCTCACGAATATCATTGCCAACGGGTAAAAAATTTGTTGTAAAAGTTTTACTGAACTTTGTATTAACTTCACGGGCATCAAGGTAGACGCTATTATTTTCTATATCGACATGCTTTAATTTTAATGATGCGACTGAGCCATCACGTGCGCCCGTTAATAAAATAAAGGCGATAATGGCTTGGTTACGCCTTTCAATATCAGTATGACATGGCATTACTTTAATCACGTGATGAATTTGTTCAAGTGTGGGTGATGACCGTGGTCGACGTGCATTAGCAACAGAAGTGTCTTTTTTAGAAAGTTTAAAGTAGCTAGCATGTGTAAAAACAATGGCTGATTTATAACCGGGTTGCATTGCTAACCATTCAAAAAATCCTTTTAAGCATCTCAATGTAGTGTTAAGCGTGGATTTACTTAATGGTTTTCCAGATAACTTGCCTTTTTGTTCAGCTAAATTATGTTTGAAAGCTATCGCTTGCTCAAGTTGAAATTTTTTAAAATCACAGTGTTTTGTGTATTTTTCAAACCGACTGAGTGCCATGGCAGCTACATCAAGTGAAGCCTCATCTTGTCCTTTAGATTCTTTAAGAAATCTTAGAAAATCTCGCTTGATACGTTCATTTTTTGCATTGTGTTTTGTCATAATATTTACTCACTGTTGAAGTCACTGTTTATGAAGGGTTAACAACTATTATTTAATCCTTCATCAGCGGTCTTTTTTGTGACTATAAATTCGAGGTTGATTTGTTTTAATTTTAACGAACTTATAAAACGATATATCCTGTGACCATCGCATGGGCATGTACCTATTAACATGCCTTTTGTATCTGTAATGGGTTGGTACAACACAATATTGTCAACAGGCTTCTGAGGTAGTTTGCAACCAACACAATAGATTGTGCCTGGAGGGCACGTGGATTTGTTCTTCTTTCGTTTTCTTATAAGAAACTCCCGAAGTTGCCGACCCAGTATTAAAGTAGGGCGTTTATTATCGCAGGTAAGCAACCCATCTTTTATCCAGCTACGGACAGTGTTTTTATGAATGTTGTATAAAATAGCAATTTCTTCCACGGTATAGCTGCGGTGTATTTTTGCTAATCGTGGGTTCTGCAAATGCTTTGCCATTATTTATCAGTTCGGCTGAATTCTATTTGGTTTTCAATCCAGATTTGAATTTCTTCCTCAATCCAGCCAACCGCACGTTCGCCGAGTGATATAGGCGAGGGGAATGTGCCATTGGAAACTTTAAGATAAATGGTCGAGCGTGAAAGACCGGTGCGTTCTTTCACAGTAGGTAGTCGTAGTATCGTAGTAGCCATGTTTGTGCCTCCTTAGGCATCGTTGAACATGGTTACGGATTATGGTGTCACTACTCTCTGTCTTGAATACACTGTGCTTAGCAGGTGCTAGCCGCTGCTAAGCAGGTGGTAGGTGTTATTTAGGTTTTGGCAGGTTAGTTAAAGCTTTCCTGGCAGCAGAGAAGGAGATGTTTAGCGCACCACATTCTTCTTCAGCGCAACGGTCTTTGGTGTCATATTTCCCTGTGTACCAAAGATCGCGCATTTGTTTCTTCTTTTCGCGACTACCACCGGGTTTATCATGTTTGGCATTAGCAGCTTTTTTAGCAATTTTACTTCGCCATTCGGATGAACCTACCTCAAAATTATTTTGATCTGTGCTTTTCTTTTCATTTACGCCAAAACGTATTTCATCGATTTGTTTTTCAAGGTTTGTAATTTCATCTTTTTTTAACTGCCTTTCTTTCATATTGGCAGGCTGTATTTCTTTTAGTTCTGCTAATTCTGCGACCAGTTTGGGTAATTTGTCTGCAAAATCATTAAAAATGCGTTCATATTCTGCTTTATCCAGAGACACCTTATTTTGAGTATTATCCATTTCATTTGGAAAAATCATCACAGGCAATGGCCAGTTATTTGCTCGAAGGAAACTTTTTAATTCATCAAGGTTAAGGTCAAAGTTTTTCGTCCAGTTATCAATAAAATCTTCCCTTTGCCAGTTTATACGGCTTCCATTTAGGTAGGCTGGCAATTGCATAAATCCGCACCAAAAGTAGATTAAGTGGCGAACGTGATCACCTTTACAGGGCAGTCGACTAAATCTATTATCAAACCGTTGGATTAGATCGTTACCACTATGTTTATTATGTAAGTCATTGACAATTGAAAGAGTGATAGTGGGATCCATTCCATAAAATGGGTCTAGCTGCATATAATGATGTAACTCATTAAAGGAGATACTTATATCCTGAATCAGATTCTGTTGAGGGATGTAATTACTATAATTATGTGTTTTAGATTTATTACCAAATCCCTTGAAAACGAGCTTTCTCATTTCAGGAACCATATGAGGTTGTAAATTTAACTCGTAATCTCCAGGTCTCTCGTYTGTGAAAATAGTTTGTGAATTTGCTTTTTGATAAGCTGCTATTAAATCATCTAACCAGACAAATGTACTTTCTGGAATAACTTCAATTGAGCGTTTCCTCCAGTCAGGATAGCTTTCACCTTCTACGCTATCGCCAGCGTGAAGCGTATCACTCAATATTTCGAGATCGTCTATAAACACATCCCATTCTTTGGGGAGCATGGGTTGGCATGTATTGTCAGTACCAAGATGGAAGGAAGGTATGTATACACGGTACCATTTATCAGATTTTGCCAACATTGTGACTAATAAATCAGGGTGGAACTTCCAGCCGGTGACAAATGGTATTAAACGGACGGGTATTAAAGTACGGTTATCAATGCTGAGTTCAGGCATGTTACCCACCAAATTAATATAAATGACCAGTAAACACTCAAAATACCACACTAAATACTTGGAAACTATAGGAAACTCCAGTACATTACTKTATTACTTGAGTGAGTCGATTAAGATTGCAGAAGATACTTCTTAGCTTTGGCCTTGCAAAACAATAGAATAAAAATAACAGCTGGAATAAATGGATAAACAACAACTTAAAGACCTTGAGAAGCAACTCTGGGCTGCTGCGGATAATCTTCGCGCAAATGCAGGCTTACGTGCCAGCCAATACTCCACACCTGTACTGGGTCTCATATTCCTTAAATTTGCAGATAACAAATACAAACGCTTTGAAGCCGAAATTCAGCAGGAATATGACAAGCACAAAGGCAAACGCACAGAAAAGAAGATAGCGAAAATTGCCATCGAGAAATGTGGCTTTTATCTACCAGAAAAAGCCCGTTACGACTATTTACTGAACTTACCGGGTAAGGAAGATACTGCCGCTGCCATCAAAAATGCCATGGCGCTGATTGAAGAACACAAGCCCGAGCTGGATGGTGTCTTGCCACAAGATGAATACTTCAAACTTTATACTGATGATGACCGTTCCATCCCTGGTCAGTTATTACGGAACTTCAAAGATATACCAGAAGAATTAACCGGCGACCTGTTCGGTAAAATATACGAATACTTCCTCGGCAACTTCGCGCTGGCAGAAGGTCAGGGCGGTGGTGAGTTTTTTACCCCGGAATCAGTAGTTCGCCTTATGGTGGAGATCATCGAGCCTCACGGCGGCACAGTGTACGACCCCGCCTGCGGTTCAGGTGGCATGTTTGTGCAATCCGCGCACTTTGTCGAGCAGCATCGTAACGAGCTGGCCAATGAAGATAATGATGCCAGTGTATTTGTCTACGGACAGGAAAAAGAACCGGAAACCGTCAAGCTGGCTAAAATGAACCTGGCAGTAAATGGCTTACGTGGTGACATCAAACCCCAGAATAGCTACTACAGCGATCCGCATGGTAGCTTTGGCAAGTTTGACTATGTACTCGCCAATCCACCGTTTAATGTCGATGATGTGAATTACGACAAGATAAAAGATGATAAACGTTTCAACACTTACGGTATCCCGCGTAAAAAGACCAAAGCTAAAAAAGCCGATGCTGGAACAGAAACCGTACCCAATGGTAATTATCTGTGGATTAATTTATTCGCTACTTCACTGAAAGAAAAAGGCCGTGCAGGTCTTGTTATGGCAAATTCTGCCTCCGATGCCCGTCATTCAGAAGCAGACATACGTCAGAGTCTGATTGAGAATAATTTAATCTACGGCATGTTAACCCTGCCGTCGAATATGTTTTATACCGTGACCCTGCCGGCTACCTTGTGGTTTTTTGATAAAAACAAACAGGATGACCGACTGCTGTTTATTGATAGCCGCAATATCTTCACCCAAATCGACCGCGCCCATCGCGAATTTTCCGATGCACAAATTCAAAACATCGCCATTATCAGCAAACTGCACAAAGGTAATTTGGCGGCATTTATTGATTTAATAGACAGCTACTTTGCCAAAGGCATGGCACTGCTACAGCAAAATCAGCAACAGGTAAAACCGGTGTGCGAACAACTCGGCGAGGTGCTGGCAGACGCGCAGGGCAAAGCCGCAGTTAAACAATTACTCAATGAATGGTCGGCCTTAAAAACCTTGCAAACGGCGTATGAAAAATATCAAAAAGCCGCCAAAGCACTTAAAACCATTAAAGCGAAAAACAAAGCCCAGCAAACCCTGCGAGAAAGTTTCGATCCGTTTTTCGAATCTCTGCACAGCGGCCTCAAACAACTGGATAAAATCGTCCGCAAACACGAAAAACAAAAAGCCGAGATTGCAAAGCAGGCGGGTAAACGCACTACCACCGATCGTGAAACTAAAAAGTTAAAAGATGCGCTGGAGCTGCTGCATAAAGAAGTCAAAAATGCTGAAATTTATTATCAACATATCCACTGGTTACAGGTGCGCTTTCCCCATGCCGAATACGAAGATGTCACTGGGCTATGCAAACTGGCCACTCAGGCAGAAATAAAGGAGCAGGATTATTCATTAAACCCCGGGCGTTATGTGGGGGTGGTGATTGAGGAGGATGGGAAGACTGAGGAGGAGTTTATTTCTGGAATAGTTAATGTTAGTAATGAGTTAAAAGAATTAACTGAGCAATCAACTAACTTAGAATCAGTGATATATAAAAATATTGAGGGAATTATTGGTGAGTAACTTAGTTTGGAGGGATGCCGTCTTTGATGAACTTGTAAGGTTGAAGAGGGGGTATGATTTACCAAATCAAGATATTGTAGAGGGTGAATATCCTGTTGTTACTAGCACAAATATTAAGGCCCATCATTACAAATATAAAGTTGAACCACCTGGTGTAGTTACAGGTAGGTCAGGTTCATTAGGACAAGTTCAGTTTGTAACAGAAAAATATTGGCCTTTAAATACAGCGCTTTACGTAAAGGATTTTCGTGAAAATAATCCTCGCTTCGCATATTATTTTTTACAAATTATGAAATTAGAAAATTTCAATTCAGGTGCGGGTGTGCCTACGCTTAACCAAAATCATTTGCATAAGCTAAAAATTAAGTTGCCAACTAAAAAAGTCCAAAAAAAAATCGCCGCCATCCTCTCCGCATACGACGACCTAATCGAAAACAATAAACGCCGCATTAGCTTACTGGAAAACATGGCCGAAGAAATCTACCGTGAATGGTTTGTGCGCTTCCGCTTTCCCGGTTATCAAAACGCCGAGTTTGAAAAAGGGATTCCGAAGGGGTGGGATGAGATACGACTAGATAGCTTTTGTGAAAAAGTTACAGATGGTACTCACGATACACCAATGCCTACAGAAGTAGGGCGTTACTTGGTAACAGGAAAAAATATAAAGAACTCTCAAATTAATTTTAGTGGTTCATATTTTATTAGCGAAAATGACCATAGAGAAATATCTAAGCGCAGTGGGCTCAAGGAATGGGATATATTATTTTCTAATATTGGCACAATAGGTGAAACAGCTGTTGTAGGTGAGAATCCTGATTACAGTGTTAAAAATATAATTATATTTAGACCAAAAAATAGTCATCAATCTTTATATTTAGATCAAGTGCTTAAAACTCCCGCAATTATTGACCATTTACTTCTAATTGCTACAGGTGCCTCCCAACAATTCATAGGGCTTGGAGTTGCAAGAGGGTATAAAATATTAAATCCAGGTTCAGATTTAATCGAATTATTCAGTAAAAAGGTTGTTTCTATCTTGCAACAAATCAAAACTATTCAAAAAGTTAATAATAAATTAAGCTCAACAAAAAACACACTGCTTCCCCGACTAATCTCCGGCAAACTCTCAGTAGAAAACCTCAATATCCAGTTTCCGCCAAGTATGCTAACTGAAAACATGGAAACATTAAAAAGAACTTAAGTATGGCTCTGAATTTTCGAAAATTAGATAGAGCATCATATTATCCTGCGCAATCAAGGAATGTCGCATATCTAAAAGCTGATAATTGGGATGACTATGGATTCAAAACTATATTCTTTCTTACAGTTTTTGATGAAAATGGAGTTGAAATTGAAATTGGGTCTGTAAAAATTGCGTATGTGGGTTTGGCTGAAGGTTGGACTGCTCATCAAATTCCTAACCAATTTAACAATTTACATGAAAATTACTTTTCACTGGGGCAGGATGCGGACTACTATCAAAATATTGTAAGTAAGCTGTCACCTGATATGGCTAATAATTTATTAACTGCATTAGGTGATGTTGTTAATGATAGTAATCGTTTGAGTGTTGCAGAACAGCAACCAGCTTTCGGCACGTCATTGCTTAGATCAGTAAGTAAATCTGCTATTACGAATCAGTTCATTCGTATTTTGGGTGGTGGTACTCCTCTCACTGAATATGATTTTTTTTACGAGAAAGTAGCAAACGAGCGTTATTCAGGAATTAAAGTTGAGTTTAAAGTAAACCCAGGTACAAAACCTTCTTCAAATATACATATTTTAATTGGTCGTAATGGAATTGGTAAAACTACGCTACTAAACAATATGGTTAATGCGTTATTGCCAAATCGAGGAGAACCAGCAGAAACAGGAGTATTTGCTACACGAAATGCTTTTGTCCCTCCTGCTTATTTATCACTGCTAGATGACGATTACTTTGGTAGCGTTGTGTCTGTGTCATTTAGTGCCTTTGATCCATTCATACCGCCACCTGATCAACCTGATGCGAATTTAGGGACTTGTTATTATTATGTTGGTTTAAAGGAAGTAAATGAACAGGGTGTAGAGGCAGAAGAGAAATTAAAAACTCGTCTTGATTTGCGTGACGAGTTTATAGCAAGTATTAAAGTGTGCCTAAGTTTGAGTGGTAAAAAAGAGCGTTGGATTAATTCTGTTAGAAAACTGGAATCTGATGACAACTTTGAGCTAATGAACTTATGCCAGTTGGTTGCAATTGCAGACCAAGATCAGACTCCTAACAAAGATCAATTAGCCCATGCTGCAGGCTCACTTTTTATTCTAATGAGTTCTGGGCACGCTATTGTTTTATTGTCAGTGACGAAACTGGTGGAAACCGTAGAAGAAAAAACACTTGTACTTATCGATGAGCCTGAAAGTCATTTGCATCCCCCTTTATTATCTGCATTTACACGTGCTCTCTCAGATTTATTAATTAATAGAAATGGTGTGGCTATTATTGCAACACATTCACCCGTGGTATTGCAGGAAGTACCCAAGTCTTGTGTTTCGATATTACGAAGAAGAAGGTTAGTGGGTAATGTCGATAGACCTGAGAATGAAACATTTGCTGAAAATGTTGGTGCTTTAACACGGGAGGTTTTTGGACTTGAAGTTGCTAAGTCTGGCTTTCTTGACCTTTTATCTAAATCTGTTGCTGAAGGTAAAAGTTATGATGAGATTGAGCGCGAATATAATAATCAAATAGGCTTTGAGGGAAAAGCTATTTTAAGGTCACTTATTTCTACAAGAGATTTGCAAGAAGGTGGCAGTTAATGAGAGCAATAGATGTGCCGACATATAATGCACAGGAAGTGTATCAAACTTGTATTAATAGTATCAGTGATGAGGGATTGCGTGATCGTCTTAATTTAGTAACAGCCTCTATTATGGCTTCGGCTAATGATTATACTCAAAAAGCCATGACTAAGCAGCTGTTTCAAATACCACCCGTAGATTCAGATAATGATGATATTGTTGTGGGAGCAGTTACTAAAAAAGAGTTAAAAAGCGTCTACAGCCAACACATGGTGGGTAGAGGTAAGCCTGCACGTCAAATATATGATGATATTTTGGATTTAGCGCCATTAGGTAAATGTCCGCTATGTGGGGTAGGCGTAGCTACCACACTTGATCATTATTTACCTAAATCCAAGTTTCCAACTGTATCCGTCTTACCTGTAAATTTGGTTCCGTCTTGTAAAGACTGTAATACAGGTAAAAGTGCTGATATTGCAACTACTGCAGAAGAGCAAGGTCTTCATCCATATTTTGATCATGATTATTTTATAACTGACCAGTGGTTGTTTGCTGAAGTTATTCAAACGAACCCTGTATGTATACGTTTTTATGTAGAGCCTCCGCGGGAATGGGATAATGTTTCTCAGGAGCGTGTTGGATCACATTTTAAAGATTATAACCTAGCATCCAGATTTTCACTTGAAGTTACTAATGAACTGGCTATCCTCAAGGATACACTATCAAAGTATATGAGCATGTTAGGTAAGGAAGCAGTAAAGCAACATTTACATATAGTTGCAACGTCACACCAAGGACTTCACCAGAACTCCTGGCAAACGGCTTTATATCAAGCTGTGTCTAGTAGTGAATGGTTCTGTGATGGCGGCTATGCACAAATTTAAGTATGGAATAGCATGGAAAGTTAAATGGCAATAATCAGCGAAGATGATATAGAACAGGCACTGTTAACCAGGTTAAAACAGACTTATGGTTATGAGTTGCTGAATTGTTTTACTGCTGATGCAGACGATTTGAATGACCGTTCAAACCGTAGCGATAAACGCCATGTGGTTCTGGCAGATCGATTAAGAAACCACGCGATAATATTGAACCCTGATGTTCCTGAAAAAAACATCGATGAAGCGGTTGCGATAATAATGAATCGTCGCAGTGGTATTGAGCCAGTTACGGCTAATCGGGAACTGGATGGCCTGATTCGCGATGGTGTTCCGGTCGAATACGATGATGAGAATGGTCGAGCTGAACAGGGCATAGTAAAACTGATTGATTTTGATCATCCTGAAGAAAACGACTTTCTAGCGGTATCGCAACTTTGGATTAAAGGTGATCAGCGTTATCGTCGGCCTGATGTTATTTTGTATGTTAATGGTTTGCCGTTGGTTTTTATTGAGTTAAAAAATTCTAACGTCAATGTRAAAAATGCCTATGATAAAAACTTGGCAGATTACAATGCCGACATTCCACAGTTGTTCCATTGCAATGCCTTTTGTATTTTATCCAACGCCTTAAAGACCCGTGTCGGTAGCTTTACCGCTGGTTGGGAACACTTTTTTAGCTGGATGCGTATCGCAAGTGAAAAAGAAGAAATAAACCGCGACAAGCTGCAGACAGAAGGCACCAGTCTTGAAATTGTACTTGATGGTTTGTGTGAGCCCACTCGCTTATTGGATTATGTAGAAAATTTTATTATCTACCATAAGGACACGCAGAAAATTATTGCCCAGAATCATCAGTTTTTAGGGGTAAACAATGCACTGGAAACCTTTAAAAAACGTAAAGAACTAAAGGGCAAGCTGGGTGTGTTCTGGCATACCCAGGGGTCAGGCAAGAGTTTTTCGATGATTTTTTATTCACGAAAGATTCATCGAAAAATCAAGGGTAATTTCACCTTTTTGGTCGTGACAGACCGTGATGATCTGGACGGTCAGATTTACCGTAACTTTCTAAACACCAATAGCGTAAAACAACAGGATGCTGCCCGGCCAAAAAATTCCGCACAGCTACGTGATTACCTTGGTACTAACAAAAAAGCCGTTTTCACCTTGATTCAAAAGTTTCGCTACGATAAAGGCAAGCAATACCCGCAATTATCTGACCGTGATGAGATTATTGTTATTGTCGATGAAGCGCATCGAACACAATACAAATCATTAGCTGAAAACATGCGCGCTGGCCTGCCTAATGCACAGTTTCTGGCTTTTACTGGCACACCTTTGCTTGGTAGTAAGCGTCAAACTAATAAATGGTTTGGTGATTATGTCTCGGAATACAATTTTCAGCAGTCGATGCAGGATGGTGCCACTGTACCTTTATTCTATGAAAAGCGCGTGCCGAGCGTACTTAACCAAAATGACGATTTAAGCGAAGAGTTTATTGAGCTGCTGGAAGATGAAAATCTGGACGAGAAGCAGCAGGAAAAGCTGGAAAATAAGTTTGCTGCTGAAGTAGAAGTTATTAAGCGTGACGATCGTCTGGATACCATCGCTAAAGACATTGTGTATCACTTTCCACGACGTGGCTATCTGGGTAAGGCCATGGTGGTGTCGGTTGATAAATTTACCGCGGTTAAAATGTACGACAAGGTTCAGTATCACTGGAAAGAACAACTGAAGTCGCTACGCGGTCGAATCAAGGAAACAAAGAATGAATTAGAGAAAACACGTTTAAAGCGCATGGTTGAATGGATGCGTCAGGTAGAGATGGCTGTTGTTATCAGTGAAGATGCTAATGAAAAGAAAAAATTTGCTGCTGAAGATTTAGATATTAGCCAACACCGTGAACGTATGAATTCAACGGATGTGAATGGATTAGATGTAGAACATAACTTTAAAGACCCTGAACATCCGTTACAGTTAGTGTTTGTTTGTGCCATGTGGTTAACCGGTTTTGATGCACCGACGGTATCCACTTTGTATCTTGATAAACCGATGAAAGACCATACCCTGATGCAAACCATTGCCCGTGCAAACAGGGTCGCGGCATACAAGATAAAGGGTTATACCGGTGAATTTATAGAAAAGAGACATGGCGATATTGTCGATTACTATAATGTTTTCCGTAACATGAAAAAAGCCCTGCGCGATTACGCACAGGGTGAAGATGACGAAGATCAGTTACCTGTACAGGAAAAATCCCAATTATTTGTCTTGCTTGATGAAGCCATTACGAAAACTGAAGACTTCTGTCTTGAACGTGAAATTGACCTGCAACTTGTTCTCGATCGTAAAGATGTTTTTAAAAACATCGGTTACTTTAATGATTTTGCGGATAAGTTGTTAAGTGATGATGAATGGCGAAAAACGTTTAATATCTATGAGAACACGGTTACATCGTTATATGAAGCCAGCAAACCTGAAATTCTTCAGCAACCACCAAGAACGATAATTGCAGCTATCCAGTATTTACGTGGTGTGGTGGATAGTATTGTAGAAAAGGCAGACATTGCAGTCATTAGTGCAAAAATTGGTAGTTTGTTAGATGAAAGCGTAGTTGTCGATGAGAGTGATAAAAACAAGTCGAATGAATCATTTCGCCCGGAATACGAAATTATCCAGAAGGGTAAAACCTGGGATTTAAGTAAAATTGACTTTGACAAGCTCAAGGAAGATTTTAAAATAATACCCCATAAAAATATAGAAATCGCTGATTTGCGTGAATTTATAGATGGCAAGATTGCGCAGATGATGGAACAGAATAAATCGAGAATTGCATTTGCGATACGCTTGCAAAAAATCATCGATCAATACAATTCTGGTGCTTCATCAGTTGAGAATTACTATGAAGAACTGGTTAATGCAGCCGCAGACTTAAAAGAGGAAGATCAACGACATGTCAGAGAAGGTTTAACTGAGGATGAGTTGGAACTGTATGATTTGTTGTATAAGCCAAAATTAACCAAAGAGGAAGAGAAAAAAGTTAAATTGGCGGCAAAGCATTTACTCGCAAGGCTGAAGGATGAACAGCCAAAAGTATTGATACAGGACTGGTGGAAAAATTCACAAACGAAAGAGGCTGTACGTTCAACGGTTTCAGAAGTGTTAAATGAGGATTTACCAGAAAGTTATGACAGGACGTTATTCCAGAAAAAATGTGACAATGTGTATGAGTTGATTTATGACTTGTCTGCAACTGGTCAACGGTGGGCTGCATAAAAATGGAATATACAGAAGCAGAAAAAGCGATTCAGAGTGCCGCATTAGATTTTGCTCGCAAAAATAAAAAAGACATTGCTAAGCGGTTAACTGATAAATCTCGATTTTTGCCCGAGGATAAACCCGTATCCGTGTTTATGGCTGGTTCGCCAGGTGCCGGTAAAACAGAGGCTTCAATAGAGTTAATATCTTCAGATGAAAACAAAGGGTCAGAGGTTCTACGTGTAGACCCTGATGAATTACGACACGAATTTCCTGGTTATACTGGTGAAAATTCGTGCTTATTTCAGGGTGCTGTTTCAATATTAGTGGATAAAATTCATGATCTTGCACTTAAACATAAACAAAGTTTTCTGTTAGACGGCACCCTTAGCCATTATGCTAAAGCTGAACAAAACATATCTCGTTCATTGAAGAAAGGCAGAGTAGTGCAGATACTCTATGTGTACCAAGAGCCAATGTTGGCATGGGAGTTCGTAAAAAGCCGTGAGGCTGTAGAAGGGCGTCGCATAAGGCCAGAGCACTTTATTGAGCAATATTTTGCCGCACGTAATGTAGTAAATCGGTTGAAGACTACCTTCGGGTCTGATGTCAAAGTTGACTTATTACTCAAGAATACGGATAACTCGAATAAGCTGTTTAAAGCCGGTGTTGATCAAATTGACAATCATATCCCGGAAAAATATACACCGGTCGACCTTGAAAAATTGCTAGGTATGACCTAAATAGATATAATATGGCTATGTTTTCAAAATCAAAAACAGTTAAATCCACACCATTTTCGGATTTCATTCGTAATGCTTCTTCAGGCAAGAAGAAGCGTGTGTATTCTGACGTAATGAAAAAAGCGACAGATAGACAGTTGCGAGTCATTCAAAAGGCTAGTTCTGCGAAGTAACCACAGTGTTGCTTTCTGCCTAAAATTCCAAGAAAACAATCGATTAGACGCTTTAGCCATTTACCACACGCAGTGGTTTACTGGTGTCGCTTAGACTCATATTGCCAGTAGCGGCAGATTCTATATGTTCTGACCACCAGAGCATCATTACACGACGACGTTCAATATATTCAGCATGATTGTAGGCGCGCCTGACCTCATTTTTATCTAAATGAGAAAGGGCAGACTCAATGACATCGGGATCAAAGCCATTTTCATTCAGTGTGGTGCTGGCTAACGAGCGTAAGCCATGTGCGACTAGAATATTGGCATATCCCATTCGCTTTATTGCGGTGTTAGCC
Source organism: Thiotrichaceae bacterium (assembly GCA_002746365.1). GTDB lineage: Bacteria > Pseudomonadota > Gammaproteobacteria > SZUA-229 > SZUA-229. Next base: position 145,473 of record NVWZ01000007.1, on the reverse strand, counting down.
GTTTGTTCGTTGGTGTGGTGATTTGGCTTTCTATCTCCAGGAAAGAGGTGGTCACGTTTACCGCTTACTGGGCGCATTACTTCAATTAGAGCGAGCGCCTGTGGTGTCAGAGGGATGATATGAACTCTCTTTTTCGTTTTTGTTCTGTTAACCGGGAGCATCCACATAGCATTTTCGATGTCTATTTCATCCCAGCGTGTTCCTGCTGCCTCACCGGGTCTTACCATGGTGTGAAGTTGCCATTCAATTAAACAGCGGGTGGTCAGCTTAATGCTGGCGGTGCTGAGTGATTTCATCAAGTCCGACAGTTTTTCCGGTTTGATGGTTGGTAAATGTTTCTTTTGTGGCGTTTTAAATGCCTTACCTATTCCAGCTAGGGGATTGGTGGCGATTAAGCCCGTATTTACTGCCCACACCATAACTTCATTGATGCGTTGGCAGAGTCGTTTTACCGTTTCAAGACTGCCTTTGGCTTCGATGGNTTTAAATGTTTCTATGGCTTTTGGTGCCGTTATTTTATGTAGTGGTAACTGCCCTAATGATGGGAAGATATGCAGTTCGAATGAGCTTAAAATATCATCTGCATGATCGTCAGATACCGTTGTTCGTTTAACTTTTAGCCATTCGGTTGTCGTGTATTTTAAGGTGWTTTCGTGTGCCCGTTTCTGTTTCCGTTCTTGCTCGTCCCGGTGTTCTTTAGGATCAATATCCTGGGTTAATAACTCTCGTGCTATGTCACCTTGTTTTCGTGCGTTGGCGAGGGATAAGTCAGGATAAGTACCATAGCTGATATTGGCTCTTTTTTTGGTATGAGGGCGTGAGTAGTTGAATATCCAATATTTTGAGCCATTGGGTTTTATTCGCAGAGCGAGACCGCCGCCATCAGCAAGGTTATATTCCTTTTCACGGGGCTTCGCTTGTTTAACTTCTGTATTGGTTAAAGGTCGTGTTGTATTGGCCATTGTAACAACGCCTCGCTGATAAAAGTTGAGTTGTTACATACAGTGTTACATTAAATGGCGGTTGTTACAATACTTTAATGAATCCTACGGGTACAAAAAAAGCCGCTAACCCTTGATGGCTAGCGGCTTTTACGACTTTGCTGGCCTTGTTAAGACCTATGATTGGTGGAGATGGCGGGAATCGAACCCGCGTCCGCAAGCACTCCGCCATCGGCTCTACATGCTTATTTCGTCTATTAATTTAGCCTTGTATTACCCGACGAACAGGGAAAATACAGAGCGATTCTGGATAAGTTTTAACGAATCCACACCAGAAATGCTTCATCGCGATCTTACATGAGTCGACCCCGGTTATCTAAGCGTGTAAGCGCACATTAGGCCGAGGGCTATGAGCAGTAGTTTAAGCTGCTAAAGCGTAGTTGTCGTCGTTGGCAACTATAAGTTTTGCAAACGGTTTTAAGAGGAACCTTGCACCTCTGCATGCACCTCAGGTTTTGCTACCCACGTCGAAGCCATGTCATCCCCGAACTTGGTAAAACTTGAAGCTGGTACTACTAATTAGAACGGTCAAGTTCTGTTGCTATTATACGATATTGTGTGACATATATTGTATATATGTGCAATTTTTAAAATATCAAGAGATTATAAAAACTTCGTTCTCACGCGGGAGTATGGGAGCGAGAAGGGAAAAGAGTCGTGAGTGTTAATTCATTCGCACCTATGGGGCATTTCAGGGTAAAATTCCGGCTTAATTTTTGTCCGATTGGGTTGCTGTTTCAGACACCGGATTAGGCACTGAAAAATCATAATAATCCTTATAAGTCAGACTTAAAAATGCAGACATTCATTGGTTCACCGGCAATTTCCAGTTTTCGTCAGAAAAAGTTTCTCAAACAAGTTCAACAGGTTTTACCTGAAATAACGCAACTTTCGGCGCATTTCGTACATTTTGTCCATTGTGTGGATACAGGTGAAACGTTAAATACTGCTGATACACAGGTATTAGAGAAACTGCTTCGATATGGACCTCATATGGATGCAGTTTCCAGTGAGGGTAAATTATTTCTGGTGGTACCCCGTGCTGGCACCATTTCACCCTGGTCATCGAAAGCAACGGATATTGCTCACAATTGTAATTTACAGGCGATAGACCGTATTGAACGTGGCATTGCATATCATGTTCAATGTTCTGAAAATTTTCAATGGGATGAAAATAGCCGGACAAAAGTAGCATTATGCCTTCACGACCGGATGGTGGAAGTGGTATTAAACGAGCTGGAGCAAGCAAGCTGTTTGTTTGGGCATCATGAACCGACTGAAGGTGAGACGGTTGATGTTATTGGCCAGGGGAAAAATGCGTTAAGCGATGCTAATCTGCGTCTTGGTTTGGCTATGTCCGATGATGAAATCGACTACCTGCTCACACACTTTATTGAGATAAATCGTAACCCTGTTGATGCTGAATTGATGATGTTTGCRCAAGCAAACTCAGAACATTGCCGACATAARATTTTTAATGCRGACTGGATTATCGATGGTGAAAAACAGGATCGTTCGTTATTTAATATGATCCGAAATACCTATGAATCACATTCTGAAGACGTATTAAGTGCKTACAGCGATAACTCATCAGTCATCGCTTCACACAAGGCCAAACGTTTTATGCCGGATGGGCAATCGCATCAATACAATTATTCGGATGAACATATTGCCATTTTGATGAAGGTCGAAACGCAYAATCATCCRACTGCCATTTCTCCCTTTCCGGGTGCGGCGACGGGTGCTGGTGGTGAGATACGTGATGAAGGGGCAACCGGTCGTGGTTCAAAACCWAAAGTAGGCTTGAGYGGTTTCTCCGTTTCAAATTTAAAAATTCCAGACTATCCRCAACCMTGGGAAACCGATTACGGAAAACCTGATCGTATCGTTTCWGCTTTAGACATTATGCTTGAAGGTCCAATCGGTTCWGCTGCMTTCAATAAYGAATTTGGTCGCCCCAATATTGCAGGTTACTTTCGCACCTTTGAAGAAAAAGTAGCCGGCCCCATGATAGATGGAAAGCCGAGTTATGAAGTTCGYGGYTATCATAAACCCATTATGTTGGCGGGCGGTTATGGCAATATTCGTGAGCAGCATATCGAAAAACTACAACTGCCCGTAGGCACGCCTATTGTGGTTTTAGGTGGCCCTGCGATGTTAATTGGATTAGGCGGAAGTGCTGCGTCATCGATGGATAGCGGTGCCAGCGCGGAAGATTTAGATTTTGCTTCTGTACAACGCGGTAATCCAGAAATGGAAAGACGCTGTCAGGAAGTGATTGATGCCTGTTGCTCGCAAGATAGTAATCCGATTTTATCAATTCATGATGTGGGTGCGGGTGGTTTATCTAACGCTTTGCCTGAACTGGTTTACGATGGCGGTCGCGGTGCCGAATTTGAATTGCGTGAAATCCATAATGATGAACCGGGTATGACGCCGATGCAAATCTGGTGTAATGAATCGCAAGAGCGTTACGTCATTGCAGTTAACCCTGAGCGCATAAATGATTTCAAACAACTGTGTCAACGTGAGCGTTGCCCTTATGCTATTTTGGGCRACACCACAGAAGCGCAAACATTAAAAGTACACGACAGGCACTTTGATAATTATCCGGTTGATATGCCACTGGACGTATTGTTAGGCAAGCCGCCAAAAATGTTACGTGATGTAAAACGTATTACAGTCAAACATGATTCATTAAGTACACAGTCTATCGATATTACCGAAGCGGCATTGAATGTATTACGGTTGCCGTCTGTTGCCAACAAAACTTTTTTAATTACTATTGGTGATCGTACCGTTACCGGTATGGTGACACGTGATCAGATGGTTGGTCCGTGGCAAGTGCCGGTTGCTGATGTCGCGGTAACCACCTCTTCTTTTGAAGGTTATAAAGGTGAAGCGATGGCAATGGGCGAACGTACGCCGATTGCATTACTGGATGGCCCGGCCTCTGCACGTATGGCCATTGCGGAATCCATTACCAATATCATGGCGGCGTCAATTGATAAATTATCTGATATTAAGTTGTCGGCTAACTGGATGGCGCCCGCCGGGCATGATGGTGAAGATGCCATTCTTTACGACACAGTAAAAACAGTCGGCATGGAAATTTGTCCGCAACTGGGTTTAACCATTCCGGTGGGTAAAGATTCCATGTCGATGAAATCAGTCTGGACCGAGACGACTGAAAGCGGCGTAGAAAATAAATCGGTGACCGCGCCTTTGTCTCTAGTGATAACTGCATTCACACCAGTTACGGATGTACGTAAAACGTTAACGCCACAAATTCGGACAGATATTAATGATACCGAGTTATTACTAATCGATTTAGGTTTTGGTAAAAATCGTCTTGGTGGTTCAGCATTAGCACAAACTTGCAAACAGATTGGTGACGTGCCACCCGATGTGGATGATGCCGAACAGCTTCGTGCATTCTTTAATGTATTCCAGCAATTAAATAAAGAAGGAAAAATACTTTCATGGCACGACCGTTCTGATGGAGGCTTATTTGTCTGTTTAAGTGAAATGGCATTTGCCGGTCATTGTGGTTTAGATATTCAACTGGATTCCATGTTAAGTGATAAAGATGATGCAGTCTCTGTATTATTTAATGAAGAGCTGGGTGGTGTTATTCAGATTCGCTGTGATGATCGCGATCATGTCGAGCAAGCATTTTCAGATGCAGGGTTGTCCGACTGTTTGCATGAGCTTGGAAAAATTCATGATGAAGATCAGATAACAATAAACAATAATGGTATACCAGTCTTCACCGCTTCACGTGAATCGCTACAACAGGCATGGAGTGAAACCAGTTACCACATGCAACGTTTACGTGATAATCCGGAATGCACACAACAAGAGTTTGATGCTATCACGCAGGAGGACAAAGGCCTTAACGTTAAACTTAATTTTGATATTAATGATGACGTGGCAGCGCCTTATATTAAAACAGGTGTCCGACCTAAAATCGCGGTATTACGCGAACAGGGCGTAAACGGTCAGCTTGAAATGGCAGCCGCTTTTGACCGTGCCGGTTTTAATGCTATTGATGTGCATATGAGCGACATTATCAGTGGTGATGTTCAATTTGAAAATTTCAAAGGATTAGTCGCCTGCGGTGGCTTTTCGTACGGTGATGTTTTAGGCGCGGGAGAAGGTTGGGCAAAATCAATATTATTTAATTCGCGTGCGCGTGACGTATTCGAAGCCTACTTTAATCGTGATGATACGTTTAGTCTGGGTGTTTGTAATGGCTGTCAAATGATGGCGAATATAAAAATATTAATTCCCGGTGCAGAACAATGGCCGCACTTCGTAAGAAATCATTCTGAACAATTCGAAGGCCGTTTTAGTTTGGTTGAAGTCATGGAGTCTAACTCGATATTGCTGCAAGGAATGGCGGGGTCGATTATGCCCATTGCTGTTGCTCATGGTGAGGGTCGAGCAGAATATAAAACGATAGAACAACGTAAAAATGCAAACTCAGTTTTACGCTATGTTGACCATAATGCCAATGCAACAGAAACTTACCCGCTCAACCCGAATGGTACACCTGAAGGTTTAACGGGTTTTTGTAGTGATGATGGCCGAGCAACRATTATGATGCCACATCCGGAACGTGTGTTTAGAACAGTGCARCACTCATGGCATCCAGACGACTGGCAGGAAGATGCACCGTGGATGCGRATTTTTCGAAATGCGCGGGTGTTTACWRAAYAGACATAGGATGTAGGTGTGAATTTATTCGCACGACGAACGCATACTCGGGCAGCTGCGTGCGAACGAGGTAAGTGTATGTTGCTTTCCGACTCAAAGTGGACGTTAAAAGATTATTGACTTTCCGCAAATGAACGCAAAAAACGCAAATAAAARCAATTCATTTTTTTCTCGTTCCTACGTAGGAGCGTGGGAGTTTCTACGTTACACATCAAAGTTTATTGTCATCTCGACCAACGGGAGAGATCTTATACAGCGGGCTTTAAGATCTCTCCCGTTGCTCGAGATGACACCTGTAATATGCCATTTTTATTTGCGTTTTTTGCGTTCATTCGCGGAAAATAGTGTTTTTCTTAATTTCTGTAAATGGCCAATAACAGCCATCTACCTGATGGCAATTGGCTCAAGTATCTTCGCATCTTCATCAATCGCTGGATAAGGTATTTTTTTATTCTTACAGTGATTTGCAATTCTAGGGTGGCAAGCTTCGAATAATAATTTCGCGTAAGTATCCTTATTTAATGAAGTTGAATGATACATGCCTGCTTTATTTCGTTGATGATACGCTTCATAAAGTATAAGCGCAGAGGCAACGGAAACATTTAAAGACTGAACCATGCCAACGATAGGAATGCTGATGTTTTCATCGGCTAAATCGATAGCTTGTTCCGTGATGCCTTCCAGTTCTTCGCCGACCAAAATGGCTGTGGGCCGAGTGTAATCAATATCACGATAATCTTTTGATGTCTCACTAAGCGTAGTGGCAATAATTTGATGCCCTTGTTTTTTTAGATGGGCAAGACCTTCAACGGTATTCGAGTGTTTGTGTACCGCTATCCATTTTTTTGTACCACCGGCTGCCAACTGAGTCAGTCTAATAGAAGTAAGGGCGGTGATAGCGTGAATATCGAGTCCACCGACAGCCTCCAGTGTTCTAGCTACTGCGGCAAGATTGTGAGGCTTGCGAACGTTTTCCATAACAACGGTGAGATCAGGTTGGCGTCGATTCAGGGAGTTTTTAATTGTACTGAGGCGTTTGGGGGTCATATCGGTAATTTCACGGTAATATTCATTTTATAACGATTTTATAACATTTTACTATTTGCTCAGACAGATAGAAGAAATGAGTATATGCTCATAACGCAGAGTGCTTATTACTATATTAATAGTTTTATACTGAATTATTCTGGAGTTAGCATGAAAATAACAGGGTTTGAAAATAATATTCCCGAATCTGAGATTACCCCGAAATCTGTTTATCTGGATAGGCGAAAGTTTATGCAGCAAGCCGTTGCTAGCAGCTTGTTATTGTCTGTTGATGTCATGCTTCCTGCCTGGGCAAAACAATGGCCTGATTTAAAAAGTAGTCCATACAGTACCGCAGATTCAGTTAACAGTTTCGAAGACATTACCACCTATAATAATTTTTATGAGTTTGGTACGGGCAAAAAAGACCCTTACAAGAATGCTACTCAGTTTAATCCAAAACCCTGGTCTATAAAAGTTGAAGGAGAATGTGAAAAACCCGGTACATTTGATCTGGAAGACTTTATTAATCCTGCAACGTTAGAAGAGAGGATATATCGTTTACGATGTGTTGAAGGTTGGTCGATGGTGATTCCCTGGGTCGGGTTTTCACTTGCTGATATGTTGAAAAAATTTGAGCCTCATTCAAAAGCAAAATATGTGGAGTTCACAACCTTGCTAGATAAAAGCAGAATGCCCGGGCAGCAACGTCGTGTTCTACGCTGGCCTTATGTAGAAGCTTTACGTATAGATGAAGCTATGAATGAATTACCTATTATGGCTGTGGGTTTATATGGAGATATTTTACCTAATCAGAATGGTGCGCCTATTCGTTTAGTTGTGCCATGGAAGTATGGCTTTAAAAGCATTAAGTCGATTGTGAAAATACGCTTTACTGAAAAACAACCTCAGACTACCTGGAATCAAACTTCAGCTAAGGAATACGGATTCTATTCGAATGTGAACCCGACTGTCGATCACCCGCGATGGAGTCAGAAAAAAGAACGGGTGATTGGGTTACCATTCTGGAAGCCGAAACGTGATACTGAAATGTTTAATGGTTATAGTAAGCAGGTTGCACATCTGTATAAAGGTATGGATTTGAAAAAACATTTTTGAATAGTGTGCCTGCTTGTGTTTGTCATCCCCGAATGTTTTTATCGGGGATCCAGTGGATTCTTGAAGGTGGATTCCCGATAAAAGCACTCGGGAATGACAGGGTACATATCAATGTGCATGATGAGTTACATAAAAATAACGGAAAAAATAACGGATTGTATAAAGCGGGATGTTGAGTTATAACAAGAAGGATAATGGATTTGAAAAAACATTTTTGAATAGTGTGCCTGCTTGTGTTTGTCATCCCCGAATGTTTTTATCGGAGATCCAGTGGGTTCTTGAAGGTGGATTCCCGATAAAACACTCAGAAATGACAGGGTCTAGAAAAAGTTGAAACATCTTACTAATAAACAAATTTCCTTTGTCATAAAGCCGATATTATTTTTAGTGTGCCTGTTTCCTTTTTTGTTATTGGTCCTAGATGCATTAAATGATAGTTTGGGTGTAAACCCGGTCGAGACATTGACGCATGAAACAGGGCAGTGGGCGCTCCGATTTTTATTGCTTACTTTATTTATTACGCCATTAAGGCGTTTAACAAAAGTACAATGGTTAATAAAACTGCGTCGTATGTTAGGTCTGTATACTTTTTTTTATGCTGCCCTGCATTTTATTACCTATATTTGGCTGGATCAGTTTTTTGACTGGTTGGAAATACTATCTGATATCCCTAAGCGACCATTTATAACCATTGGCTTTGCTTCTTTTTTATTGTTAATGCTGTTAGCGTTAACGTCCACCAATAAGATGCAACGCCGCCTAAAAAAGAAATGGGTTACATTGCATAAGCTTGTTTATGTCATACCGATGCTGGTAGTGCTGCATTTTATATGGTCTTTAAAGGTAGACTATTTGGAACCCATGTTATACACGATTGTGTTTTTAGGATTGATGTTAACGCGGTTTTTTCATGACAAGAAAAAAGCCTCGAAGACTTAACTGCGAGGCTTTATGTTTTTCTTTTCTACATGGAAGTGTAGGAAAATAACTGGTTCCCACGCAAAAAGCATGGGAACCAGGCTGTGTTATCTAATTAACTGGCTTCACCAGGGTAATCCGCAATACCCGGATTACTTAAAACGTTAACCAGTTTCGGATGATTAATCTTAGGTATGTTTAAGACATTATTCTTATCTTTATTCTTAACGATGTAATCACGGACAACATCCCACATTAAACGTCCATCAGGTGTGCGATTGACTTGTGCCCAGCCTGCGATTTTGTAAGTCGTGTCGGCTTCAATAAGATGGCCRTTGTCCAGYCGTGCATCAGTTATGCGTTCATAAAGTGGGTTGGTTGGATTTATKGTGTAATCTAATCCACCCACGCGAACCATGTCTCCACCTGATTGCAGGTATGGATCGGGGTCAAATAAATTGTCTGCAACTTGTTCAAGAATATTTAAGAAATCTTTTCCTTTCATTTCGGTCACGTAGGTCTCGCCATATGTCATCGAACACTGAGTCATAACATCTTCCATGGTTATCCAGTCACCTTTAAGCGTTGTGGTGCCCCAACGTACGCCAGCAGACATAGCAACATCGGCATCAAATTCTTCACGTAAAGCATTACAAAGCACTTGATCCCATGTGCCCATAAAGTTACCACGACGRTATAAAAGTTGATCTGCAATAGCCAGTTTTTCAGTTAGAATTTCGTCATAGGTTTTACCAAGACGGGATTTATTTACCATCATTTTACTGGCGCGGCTTTCTACGACATTTTTATCATATACAGTGCTRCGCATTTGATCGATGTATGCCTGCATTTCYTTGTCAGCGGGTAGAGCGTTGGCAATGATAGGCATCATATTGTAATTCATGCTCTTAATTTTGCCGTCTTGAACATCAAAGTCCATTACCCCGAGGAACTTACCATTTGAGCCTGCGTTGGTTACCCAGCATTCATTACCTTCAATATTTTTAACTTTGATTGGCTCAGGTACGCCATCGTGTGTATGGCCTCCGAAGACAGCATTTAGACCGGGTACACGTTCAGCCATCTTGATGTCTACATCCATACCGTTATGCGATAACAAAACGATGATGTCAGGTTTTTCTTCTTCACGAATGGCTTCTACCATTTCTATCATGTCGTCTTCGCGTAGACCGAATGACCAGTCAGGGAAGAACTCCGGTGGATTGGCATTCGCTGTTCTAGGGAAGGCCTGGCCGATGATACAAACTTTTGCGCCATTGATCTCTTTGATAACATAAGGCTGGAATGCGAAACCGGCGTCTTCGTMSWAWWWWYMRMRWYYGTYAKRKTTTKYWGTNWTTWYCAWANATTCMTNWYTMMTTAAAGAATCTTCTTTAACACGAACGTTTTGACCGATGAAGTCCCCTTTAAACAGGGTGACATTATTTAATACTTCTTCTTCTTTATAAGTGAATTCCCAATGCCCTACCATAACGTCGATGCCAAGAATATTCGATGCTTCGACCATGTCGACGCCGCGGGTCCATAATGAGGTGCCTGATCCTTGCCACAAGTCACCGCCATCAATCGTTACGGTATTATCGCGCCCGCCCGCTTGTTTGCGTAAACGGTCGAGCAGCGTTTTCATCTGTGGAAATCCGCCCATCTTGCCGTATTTAGCCGCAGCACTTTCAAAATCCAGGTAGGTGTATGCGTATGATTCGATTGTATCTGTTTTGAGATTCATCGCTTTTAGTAACTTGTTACCAACCAGATGAGGAGGGCGACCATAGGCATCACCGRCACCTAAATTAACATTAGGCTCTCTAAAATAAACAGGTTGTAACTGGCCGTGGAAATCAGTGGTATGAAGAATTCGAACGTTACCCTGCATCGGTAAATCGTAAAAATCATCTGAAATGGTGGCTGTTTTAGTTGCAGTTGTTGAAGAAGTTCCGTTGTCGCTGCAAGCGGCTAGTAAACCTGTACCGCCGGCGGCGGCACTTAATCCCATTAGTTTTATGAAAGTTCGGCGATCAATAGTTGGCATGGATATCCTCTTCTAAGTGGTTTTGTTGTGAGTTATTCGTGTTTTTATCGTGTTTTTATCGAGTTTTGTTCGTGTTTCTACCTAGTTTTTTATAAATAAATACACCTATTTATGGGTAATCGTAAATAATACGCAAATAATAAAACAAACGCCAGCCTAGAACGTAGTTATTCGCTTTTAATATGCCTTTAATTTGTCAGGAGGCAATTAAAATGTGATTACACGAGGCCAAATTTGTGTAAAATTCGTGCCCCATGATACGTGCCTTTTTAATAATAATTTTATACACATTGTGTAATGCGGCAGCGCTGGCTGATGTGGTTAAACCTGCGCTGGTTGAAATCAATGTTGACAGTGAACGAGCCGTTCGGATTGAAGTGCGTGCCAGTATTGAGGCATTACTGACTGGAATAAATGCACAATACAAAAATACGCAAGATGCACCCAATGCGCTGGAGTACGATGTATTTCGAAAGATGTCTGCTGCCGATTTACAGACGTCGTTTCAAAGCTTTAAACAGGATTTTCTGAAATCGATTTTTTTTAGAGTGCAAAGTGAAGGGACGGATAAGCCTGTTGTATTAACGATTAAGTCAGTCAATATTCCACCAACAGGATACACCAAAGTCCCCCGTATCAGTGTGATACATTTATCTGCGACATTGCCAGAATTAACAACTCAACTGCAGTGGTATTATCCAGCCAAATTTGGCGATAATGCAGTTCGTGTCAAGCAGGTTAATGAAGCCACTAATCAGTGGCATTGGTCGCAATGGCAGTGGTTGCGTAATGATGAAGTCAGTCAATCATTTTCACTGACAGAAGTTGTTGCAAAGCAATCGTTATTAGATGTTGTTGGCTCATATATCGTCATTGGTTTTGAGCATATTGTGCCAAAAGGATTAGATCATATCCTGTTTATACTGGGTTTGTTTTTGCTGTCTACACACTGGCGACCACTATTATTGCAGGTCACCATGTTTACAGTAGCGCATACTATTACGTTAGGGTTAGCAATGAATAATGTAATAGAATTACCGTCTAATGTGGTCGAACCCTTAATTGCATTATCGATAGCCTATATTGGTGTGGAAAATATATATTCCAAAAAGCTGCATACTAGCCGATTAGTGCTGGTATTTTTATTCGGCTTATTGCATGGCTTGGGCTTTGCAGGTGTGTTGTCGGATTTTGGCATGCCGCAAGATGATTTTATGACAGCATTAATTAGCTTTAACGTGGGTGTTGAGCTAGGGCAGCTTACAGTATTATTAACCGCCTTTATTTTTCTGGCTATCTGGTTTAAAGACCGCCGGTTATATCGTAAATTAATCATACTGCCGGGTTCAGCGTTCATATCAATAATAGGTTTTTATTGGTTTATAGAAAGATTAGAATTATTTTAAAGATTAGAGTTGTTTTTAGAGAGTGTGAAAATGTTTAACAAGTTTTTTAAAAGTAGGTCGGTCGTTATACTGTTTGTTTCTTTGGTTATTACTTCTTGTGCAAGTACAAAAATGACCAATAGCTGGGTCGATGAAAGAGAAGATAAAACTTTTCATCACCCAATGATCGTTGCCATATCGGATAGTCAGCAAACCAGACAGATTTATGAGAAGCATTTTGTCTCCGAGTTGAAGAAGAATAATATCGTAGCGACCGCAAGTTATACACTGATTAGTAGTAAACAGAAATTAAACCGTGAGACGATAGTTAATGCCATTAAAAACACAGATATTGATGCAGTGCTTGTAACCTATCTGGTGCTAGCCGATTCAAAAATTATGGCACATGAATCGCCGGTTAATATGGGGTACTCTGGTAATGTTGATGAATTGAAAATGTCCGATACTTTAATCTCTAGTCGTGGTCGTTCCAATAGTACAGAAGTAGTCGGTTTGAAAAATGATTTATACGATGTGGCATCTAAAAAAATGATCTGGTCGGTTCAAACCAAAACCGTGGGGCCTGAGTCGATAGATCAAGTTGTTACCGAGGTAACAGAATTACTCATTAATCAGATGTTTAGCGATGATTTGTTAAAGTAAATCTATTGGATATTTATTGCTGAAATAGCGCTATTGTTATTGTGTTTTAGTGTGTAGTTGGTATCATGCCTGTAGTCAATTTYACTGTCTATTTTGGTCYCTGATNAGACCGTTTACTTTAATTTYAAAGGAAGTCATTATGCATTTTGCRAAGGTWKCAGTACCATTYTTCAAAATAGCCCTAATATTAGSTGGCGCACTGTATATCTCATCTTGTGCGAATACCAAAATYTCACAATCATGGGTYGAACCAAACCATAARAAGGCATACAACGATATCCTGGTKATCGGCATTGCCGAGAGTGAACAAAATCGACGTGCTTWTGAAAGTTACTTCGTTGAAGAACTACAAGCGATGGGTGTGGAAGGTGWMGCAAGTTATAAATTGATCAAAGGGAGTAAGATTGATCGAGAAGTTGTAACCAGGGCAATAAAGGGACTGGAAATCGATGCGGTAATCGTAACGCATCTTGTCGGTGTCGATGAAGAAACTATCTACCGCCCATCAATGGATTACATGCCGATGTATGGTGGYGGATATTATGGCGGGCTGTATAGCTATTACCCGCACGTAAACACTTATGTRCAACGCCCGGGTTATTACACCACACATGAAACCTATACATTGGAAACTAATTTATATGATGTAGARTCTGAAGAGTTARTTTGGTCTGCGCGTAGTCGTACATTTGCCCCGGAGTCTGTTGATGAAGTCATTACTGATCTGACAAAATTGCTAATCAAAGATCTGTCTGAAAAAAATCTAATTAAGAAAAAATAATATGAATAATTATAAAGTGGTATTGAGTGGAYTGTTCGGTCTGCTCCTGATATCTGGCTGTRCATCAAATACTAAATTAAGCAATACATGGTCRGACCCYGSCAATACMGCTTCATAYARTRAYATATTGATTGTTGGAATTTCWGATAGCGARCAAAAACGACGKGCTTATGAATCATTTTTTATTGCAAGCTTCCAGRRMAAGGGAATTAAYGCAGTAGCAAGYTATACCGTAATCGATCATAAARCAGARCTGAATCTGGAAGGTGAAAAAGGATCGCTCCGYAAGATWGTTAAATCRGCAATAAAAGRCAGTGATATTGATGCGGTATTGGTAACACATGTCGTTTCTATTGAAGAAGAGGATATCTATCGTCCTTCAATGGATTATCAGCCTGTTTATAGTTCAGCCTATTACAATCGACCTCATTATGGTGGTATGTATGGCTACCACGGTTATGTAACAGCTTATGTTCAGCAACCGGGATATTATACTGAAGAGCGAACCTACGTACTTGAGTCGAATTTATATGATGTTAAGTCTGGAGAACTAGTCTGGACAACCAGAAGTAAAACCTTTGCGCCAGATTCTATGGAGCAAGCAATAAACGATATTTCAAGTTTAATTATCGCTGATTTAAAATCACGTAAACTAATTCGTTGAGACTTTGATCTAAATGTTTCAACCAAAAGAACTGTTTATCGGCCTGCGTTACATTCGTGCTAAACGCAAGAGTCATTATGTTTCATTCATATCCTTTATTTCAATTTCGGGTGTTGCACTGGGTGTGTTTTCACTGATCGTTGTGTTATCCGTTATGAATGGTTTTGGCAATGAGTTGCGTGACCGTACATTAAGTATGACTTCTCATGCCACTATCAGTGGCTACGACGGATACTTACGTGATTGGCCTGCTATCCTCGAAAAAGTAACACAAGATGAAGAGGTGGTTGCGGCAGCGCCCTATATTAGAAAAGAAGTCATGCTTTCTAATGGTCGTCGTGTCAGTGGCTCGTTGATTAGAGGTATTGAGCCAGAAATGGAGAGTAAGGTCTCAACAGTTGCTTCAAAAATGATTTCAGGCAGTCTTTTTGATTTAAAAGCAGGTGAGTACGGCATTATTATTGGCCGCGAACTGGCCAATACGTTAGGTGTCTATGAAGGTGACCGTGTTACCGCTATTACACCGCAGGCAAGCATTACGGCGGTGGGCATCATGCCTCGCTTACGTCGCTTTAAAGTAGTGGGCGTATTTGAAGTCGGTATGCATCAATACGATTCCGCCATGGCGTATATCCACTTAGAAGATGCGTCAAAATTGTTCAGTTATAAAGATAAAGTCAATGGCGTTCGATTAAAACTGACCGATCTATTTGATGCACCGCGTATCACACGAAAAATTGAAAGTAACTTTGGTGAAGATTATTGGGTAAGAGACTGGTCTACTCAACACAAAAACTTTTTTAGAGCATTGCAGACTGAAAAAACCGTGATGTTTATTATCTTATTAATGATGGTTTCTGTGGCTGCCTTGAACATTGTTTCTACCTTGATGATGACCGTTACAGATAAAGAATCAGATATCGCCATTTTACGTGCTTTAGGTATGCGCCCATCCAGCATCATGACGATATTTATCATACAGGGCGCATTCATCGGTTTCTTTGGTACCTTACTGGGTGTCGGTGCGGGTGTGCCTGTTGCACTCAATGTCTTTGAAATCGTTTCCTGGTTAGAGCAACTTTTCAGTACCGACTTCTTACCCAATGATGTGTATTACATCAGTGACATTACTGCAGATGTAAAAGTGAGTGAAGTTGTTACTTATGCCTTATCAGCATTTTCAGTCACCATACTGGCCACTATTTATCCTGCCTGGCGCGCTTCGCGTACCTTGCCGGCTGAAGCCCTGCGCTATGAATAATCCGGGCAACGAGTAAAAAATGTTAAGAGCAGAAAATATCGCAAAAGATTTTAACGATGGCATGCGTAAAGAGTTGCATGTATTGAATAATATTAGCTTCTCATTAGATCGTGGCGAAACATCAGCCATAATAGGTACATCAGGCTCTGGAAAAACAACACTTTTAAATATACTCGGCGGCTTAGATAAACCAACGAGCGGACATGTTTTTTTGAATGATGCCGATGTACACAAACTGACTGAAAAAAAGCGCTGTATATTAAGAAATCAGCACTTTGGTTTTATCTATCAATTTCATCACCTGTTACCTGAGTTTACTGCCCTGGAAAATGTAGCCATGCCTTTGTTAATTAAAGGTGGCTCGGTAGAGGCTATAAAACAAAAAGCTGAAAAAGTATTAAGTGATGTAGGTCTGGCTAAGCGAATCCACCATAAACCAGGTGAGTTATCTGGCGGTGAGCGCCAACGCGCTGCCATTGCTCGAGCATTAATCCATCAGCCAGATTGTATCTTCGCCGACGAACCCACGGGTAACCTGGATAGAAAAAATGCCGAGCAGGCGATAGATTTAATTATAAATCTAAACAAGGAATACCACACTTCATTGGTTATCGTTACCCACGATCTAAAAATAGCGGAACTAATGGATACGGTTTATACGCTTGAAGATGGTGTTTTGAGTAAGTACTAAAAGTCACTACTCATAACAGCCGTTCATCCTATAGAGGTGCCCTTAATAAGTTGTAGAACAACTCAGGAGACAACCTCGAATGTTTTTTCACGACTGAAAAAGCAAAGGGGTTACGCTTAATTCCGACTAACTGTTTTCCATCGCCATCTTATACCCCCCAAACATGGCTGAATGATTCAGTCGTGCGCGTTTGAGCAACGCCTGCTGTGCAGCTGATATGTTTTCAGTTTTGCCCTGCCATGCCTGTAAAGCGGTTTGTTGTAGCGCGCGACCATAAGAAATACTCAGCTTCCAGGGGGCATCTGGTGCTTGCTGGTTTAATGCATTCAGGTTAGCCGTTGCTTCCTCGGGGCCCTGACCACCGGAAAGAAAATTGATGCTCGGTACGGCTACTGGAACGGTGCGGCGAAGTATTTTCAGCGTTGCTTCAGCGACTTCGTCTGGCTCTGCGCGGCGGCAATCTTTGCCGGGCAGAACCATGTTGGGTTTAAGAATCATCAGTTCGAGTGTTACGTGATGACGATGTAAGGCATCGAACACCGCATGTTGCACTGCTTCAGTGACCTCGGCGTGGTGAACAATATCGTGGTCGCCATCCATTAATACTTCCGGTTCCACTATTGGCACTATGCCTTCTGCCTGACACACTGCTGCATACCGCGCCAGCATTTCGGCGTTGGCTTCGATGCCGTGTTTTGTGGGGGTATGTTTGTCGATATTATATACTTCACGCCATTTGGCAAAACGCGCGCCTTGTTGTTTGTAATCGCGTAAGCGCTCGGCCAGTCCATCTAGCCCCTGTGTAATCAGATCACCAGGTGACAGTGCCAGCGGAATTGTACCTTTGTCGACTTTAATGCCGGGAACAATTTTTTGCGCCCAGGCAGCTTCCTGTATGGTTTTTCCAGCATCGGTATTTTGTGTCAGCGTTTCTTCAAATAAAATAATACCGCTGATGTATTCACCCAGACCGGGTGTTGTTATCAACAGGTCTCGCCAGCTGCGCCTGCTTTCTTCAGTTGATTGCACACTTATCGCGTCGAAACGTTTTGCGATAGTGGGCGCGCTTTCATCGGCGGCGAGAATGCCACGACCTTTTTGCACCATGTCGTTAATTGTTGACTCTAGTTCAGTTGAATATTCCATCTTGGTTCTCCAATTGGGTGGTTATTGATACGTGAAGCGATAATGTTTTTGTCACAATGTTTTCTGTCGCAGTAGATAATTTATAACTTTTTTCTATGACAGCGTGCGTTAATTTTGTTTTGTAATATCAGGCCAATAGTGATGCAAGAACACACTATCGAATCTATTTGACCTCGGTATAAATTTTGTTCTGGGGTTTGACTTAGATTGTCCTGTTTCGCATTCATCACCATCACTAAAAACTTCAGGCTCGACGAGCTGCTATTAATAATCAATAGAGCCGGATCAGATGGTGTTTGTAACATCAATTAAAAACCAAATAGAGGATGAGCGGGTCCCATCTGCACCCAGAAAACGGCATCAAATAAAAACCACTGTACATAAATAAAACCGGCAATAGCCAGCAGGGCCATAATCACTGCGGCCAGCAGCGCATCACCAAAACTGTCGACTTCAAAGCCGGGCACTACTGCCGCAGTGATTTTTATCATCAAGGCATTGATGAGCAACGCAAACAGACCAAAGGTCACTACTGTTAGCGGCATCGTCAATATCCACAACACGGGGCGGATAAGCGCATTAATGAGACCTAGTACCAGAGCAGCTAATAGCAGGTCAACTGTTGACTGGGTGCGCACACCTGATACCAGTAGCGTTACCAGCCACAGACCTACCGCAGTAATTAACCAGATTAGTAGTAATCCGAATAACATAATTAAATCCTCACGTTTGCGTAAGATTGTGAACTTATTTTTTTTAGTATGCTGCAACTTGAGTGACAGTTTGGATATGATTAACCGTTAATATAAGTAGGAGACCTGAATTATTTTAATTAAGGATGCTGCGTTTACTTGAGAGGAATTCATTGACTAATTTTATGAATGTAACTGTCACCTGAGTGATAGTGTAAGTATTAAAACCTTTGTAGAATATGCTGTGTACGAATCGCCTAATGGAGGGTATATGAGTCTATTTGAAATGGCTCGATTCGATTTTTTTTGTTAATTTTTTATAGGGGAATTTAATGAGTATGAAACGTTTATATTTTCTTTTACCAAATGTGGAGACTGCACATAAAGTGGTCGACGAGTTACTTTTGACTCATGTTGAAGAACGCTATCTTCATGTCATCGCCGCGGATAGTATCAAATTGGGTGACTTACCGGAGGCCTCGCTACTACAGAAAAGTGATTTTATACCTGCAGTAGAGCGTGGCGTTGCGCTTGGTGGTGCAACGGGTGTGCTGTTCGGACTGGTAGCACTCGCCATGCCTGGTTTTGTTATTGCTGGTGGCGCGTTGCTGGCTATGGGTCTGGTGGGTGCTGGAATGGGTGCCTGGCTTGGCGGTATGATTGGTCTCGATGTAGGCAATTCGCAGGTTAAAAAATTTCAATCAGCTATTGAACAGGGTGAAATTTTGATGCTGATTGATATACCCAAAGATCGTATTGATGAAATAAAAACACTGGTTAAAAAACATCATCCTGAGGCTGACTTCGAGGGTACTGAGCCACACATTCCTGCCTTTCCATAAGGGCGTAAAAGAGGTACGTACGCAGTCAAAAGGACTGGACTGACAGCGTGTCACATTCAGCGCGATGCACTACAGCACTACTGGTTGATCCTGCTACGTTGCTAATACCGTGGTGGCCATGGTGACCGATGACAATGAGATCCACTTTGTTCTGTGTGGCGTATTGTGTTATTTCATGAGCCGCGGAATGCTCGCTGAGTATAGTGTGAGTTTCAATATTGTCATGCTCAAGTTGTGAGCTAAGCTGTTCAAGTGCTTTTATCGAACGTTCTGACAAATAAACCGCAGGATTTTGATTTTCCGGTGCTATCCATTCATTCGGAATATCCTCAGGAAAATGGTCTACCACATGAAGCAGGCAGAGCCTGGCATTAAAGCAGCTTGCCAATTTAGCCGCTCTTTGCGCAGCAGCCCTGGCTGGTTTAGAAAAATCAGTCGCTAACAGAATGTATTTATAGTTGTTCATGGCAAACCCCTTTAGAATTGGTTAACAGGTAATGTGGCTGGTCATTGTGTCGAATACATAAACATTGTACCGGTTGTATATTTATTAGTTCTTCCTATCGCTTATACAAATTTTTATACTGAATTGCTTGAAAGTTCGTCCGTAATTTTTTCTCAGGGCATGATGAGAACAGGGTCTGCTCCTGTCCAGAGCAAACGTTGTTGCCAGATTGCTGGATCGTCATTACCGCAGTGCATTAACAGCACTATTTTGTCATCCATAATTGCCTGATGAAGTATCGCTAGTTTGTCTTCGGGAATGCCGAGACGGCGCAGAGCGATGCTCAAATGGGTTGCCGCCACGCCAGCACTCATTAATCCTGCGCCTGTTGCGGCACCAACGATGATGTCAATCAGCGGCCCGGCGATAAATACAGGTCCAATACCCGGCAATAGAAATAGCCCGGTGGCACCTGCTACTAGTCCGGCCAATGATCCCCATAGGGCACCCTTTGTTCCCCAGACTTTGAAACGTTCCTTTTCGTTGGTATAGGCGATGCCGAGAAAATCATCACCCTGACCACCGGCATGGTACAGGATAGAGATCTGATCCATCGGGAAATCCTGAAGGATCATTGCCTCGACCTGAGTCTGGGCGTCGTCAGGATTGTTAAATACGGCGCCAATAAAATTTTTTGTGTGTTTGCTCATGGTTATCTCGTCTTATAATGTTTGCCACTGCGGTTGACGTACATAAGCACCACGGCCAGCGTAAGCAGCCGCCTTGCCCAGCTGCTGTTCAATGCGCAATAGCTGGTTGTATTTTTCTACCCGTTCACCTCTTGCAGGCGCGCCGGTTTTGAGATGACCGGTATCCAGTGCTACAGTCAGGTCGGCGATAAAGCTGTCCACCGTCTCGCCCGAGCGGTGCGAGACAAAAGCCCCCCAGCCGTGGTTGCGAGCCAGGCGGGTGGCGGCGATGGTCTCTGTTAAGGTACCGATCTGGTTGAGTTTGATGAGCACGGCGTTGGCGATATTTTCCTCGATACCGCGGGCAATAATTGCCGGGTTAGTACAGAATATATCATCGCCCACCAGTTCGATGCGCTCGCCTAGTTCGGCAAAATGAATCTTCCAGCCCGCCCAGTCGTCCTGTGCCATGCCATCTTCCAGTAGTACCAGTGGATAGTTGTCGATAAGTTTCGCGTAATAGGCAGTTATTGCCGCAGAGTCCAGTTTTCGACCCTCACTACGTAAATGGTATTGACCGTTTTCATAAAATTCGCTGGAGGCTGGATCGCAGGCAATGCCTACATCCTGTCCTGGCCTCAGACCAGCGCTGTTAATCGCCTGCATAATCAATTCAAAAGGCTCTTCATTGGAAGGTACCTGCGGAGCAAATCCACCTTCATCACCAACGCCAACGGATAGACCCTTTTGCTCCAGCAGTGATTGCAGGGCGTGATAAATTTCGCTACCCCATTCGAGCGCCTGACTGAAATTTTCCGCGCCGTAGGGAGCGATCATAAATTCCTGAAAGTCCGGCCCCTGCCAGTGAGCATGAACACCGCCATTGAGGATGTTCATGTGGGGTACCGGCAGACGCGTGGCGCCTGGTCCACCGAGGTACTGATACAGTGGTAATCTGCTGGCAGCAGCGGCAGCGCGCGCTACCGCCAGTGAAACCCCTAACATAGCATTGGCGCCTAATTTGGCTTTGTTCTCGCTGCCATCGAGTTCGATCATGATTTGATCAATCTGCGCTTGCTGGCGGCAATCCATGCCATGCAGTTTTTGAGCGATGATGTTATTGACATTGGCCACCGCCTTTAATACACCTTTGCCGCGATAACGTGTGTTATCACCATCACGCAGTTCCACCGCTTCACGGCTACCGGTTGATGCGCCTGAAGGTACTGCGGCACGGGCACAGCTACCATCCTGAAGTTCGCATTCCACTTCTACAGTGGGATTGCCACGAGAATCAAGTATCTCACGGGCGATTAGGGATTGAATATTGAAACAATGGGTCATACAGATTTCTCTTTGTGTATGATCCAGCCGACGAAGAGCAGTGCCCAGCCGTCAAATACCAGGCTGATACTCACATACAGGCCCACCAGCCATAACGAAGTTTCTGGCCAGCCGATTAAAAATAGCCCTGCCAGTATAATTGAGGTGACACCATTAACGCTCATCCAGCCCCAGCCTTTACCAGGGTAGATTGTCTGTGCAAGCGTGAAGCTGCTGAAGGCATCCATCAAAAGATAAATAGCCAGCAGTAAACCCACCCCTGCGATACTATCTGCGGGGTAGAGCAGCATTAGACCACCAGTGATGAGYAGCAGGATTGGTTTGAGCCAGTCCATGACACTTTTTGGACTATAATTGTATGTGTGTGCGGCCCAGAAAACGCCACCTGTGATTAATAACCAGCCGATAAAAACAACGGTGCCAAGAGACATTACATTCGGCAGTAAAATACCTGCCGTTCCTAATAAAAGTAGAAGACCACCGATTACAAAGGTGTATGATCCGAATTTTTCAAGGGCTTCTTTATTAATGGGTAAGATCTTCAAATTCTTCTCTTGATAGTAGATTTGTCAATGGAGGTTAAGCTGTTAGACACAAGTCGTCTGTCACCCAGGTGATAGTTAGGTTATTTATTTTGTATGTTTCTAAACTGTGTTGCTGAATAGTTTCAAAAAACAAATAGCTAACATGATTTTGATTATCCATTGCAGTCACACCAACTGCCCACAGTACCGCGAAAATATAGGTGCCCTRAAGTGAAAAATAAACCGGTTAAATGGAAAGTAATACGACCACCGAATGTGCCTGCACCTTGTAGTGCAGACTTTGTAGTGTGATTTCCTGCCCTGGTTCATTGATGTCGTGAGGACTAACGAGCGCAGTATCGACGACGCGCAACCAGCTATTGGCAGCGCCGGCTTGCACGGTAAAATACAGATCATTTGACCCGCTGTTTATCATCACATAAATATCCTGATCATCCTGTGAGGCACCCTTCAGGTAAAACGCCAGGCTATGTGAATCATGTGAACGATCAACATCTGCAGTAACACCGAACCAGGAAACATCATCGCGCCAGAAACGGCTACGCCCCAGTGAAGGGTGTGTCTTGCGAAAATGAACCATCTGTTTAAAGAAGCGAAAATTGTCTTCATTGGCCTGCAGTAAATCCCAGTTTAACCAGCTGATGTTATTGTCCTGATTATAGGGATTGTTATTGCCTGATTGCGTCTGCATAAATTCATCACCGGCGCGAATCATTGGTGTGCCGTTAGCCAGCATTAGTAGGCAGCAGAAGTTTTTGATCTGGCGTTTGCGTAGTTGCATGACGGCGTCAGGTACCTGGCTGTCACCCTCCCAGCCGCAGTTCCAGGAATAATTATAGTCAGTGCCATCGGTATTGCCGTGGCCATTAATTTCATTGTGTTTATGATTGTAGGTAACCTGATCATAGAGTGTGAAGCCATCATGTGCGGTAATGAAATTGATGCTCTGGTAAGCGTGATAGGACTCCAGTAGTGAATCTGGAAACAGGTCATCGCTGCCGTAGAGTCGTTGCATAAGTGCGTTAACCAGACCAGAGTCACCGCGGACAAAACGCCGGACATCATCACGAAATTTTCCGTTCCACTGTTGCCAGCTAATGCCGGGAAAGTTACGGCCTAGCTGATAACTGGAAATATCCCAGGCCTCGGCAATCAGACGAATGTTTGCAAGATCAGGATCGGAGCGGATGGCAGAGATTATCGGTGCATCCTGCAGATTAACCGAACCGTCACTGCTACGGGTAAAAATGGAGGCCAGATCAAAACGGAAACCGTCGATATGCATTTCCGTCACCCAGTAGCGCAAACTATCCAGCACCATGCTTCGCACATAACGGTTTGCAGTATGAAAAACATTACCGGTGCCGGCATCGTTGCGATAGTGACGGCGATCGTTTTCAAGTAGATAATAAGTTGTGTTATCGATACCGCGAAAACTGTAAGTGGGGCCGTTTTCATCGCCTTCGCCAGTATGGTTGTAAACTACATCCATAATTACCTCGATATCGGCCTGATGAAACGCCGCCACCATCGCCCTGAATTCATCCAGCAAACCTGAAGGCGAGGTTGCTTGGCCATAGGCATTGTGCAGCGCAAAAAAACTCAGTGGCATATAACCCCAGTAATCATTTTCCTGGGGATCGAACTGAAACACCGGCATTAATTCCACCACGGTAATACCCAACTCTTTTAAGTAAGGAATCTTTTCGACCAGCCCGGAAAAGGTACCGCGCTGGTCTGGCTTAACCGCTGAGCTAGTATGTTGAGTGAAGCCTCTGACGTGCAGTTCATAAATGATGGCGTCGTGGTCGTGCTGGGGACGAGGTTTGTCAACCGGTATATTCGTGGCAGATTCGATATGGAGACACCCTAATGGCGCTTTTCCTGCATTGCTACCCGCTAGTGTCGCCGCTGCACGTTCGAAGTCAGCTGGAAAATGTACCGCACGGGCATAAGGATCGAGCAGGATTTTTTGCGGGTCAAAACGGTGACCCTGTTCGGGCTGGTTTGAGCCGTCGATCTGATAGGCATAATAGCTTGCGTCATTTACCGTTGTTGCTGGCAGGCGACAATGCCAGACGCGGCCAGATTTATTTACTAGTGGCTTGAATAAATAGCTGTAAAAGGGTTGACGGGTATCATCATCTCGGTATAACTGTAACGTTACCGAAGTCGCATGTTTTGAATATAGCGCAAAGTTATAGGTCTGTTTCGAGGTGACAAAACTCACACCCATTGGCTGTGGCGAACCCTCCTGATCTTTCCAGTGATTCATGATTTTATCTGTCACTCATCGATGATTTAGCTTAAGGACACAAGCAATTAATAGAGCTGCCCTTAATTGTTTTTCCATGTTCAATGTTTGATTTATTATCAAGCAATTTAATGCTGATTACTGTCATCCAGGTTACAGTCGGTGTTGCAAATAAGTAATAATATAATCAAAACTATCTAACGAGATAAATGAAGAACCGTCGTGAGTGAAAAACATCATAAACCCGAAGTGCCACAACCACCACACCCTGAACAGCGTAAAGAACCGTTACCCTGGCAAACACCAAAGTCACCACAGGAAGACCCTGAATGCCCGGATAAATTACAGGCCATTCTCGACAGCCCGTCTTATATACCAGCGGTTGAGGATGTCGATTTTCTTGACGGAGACGATGCGCGTGGTGTGCGCCTGCAACTGGATTACCTGAAACCAGATAGATTGCTCAAGCAACACGGTGTGCAACATACCATTGTGGTGTTTGGCAGCACACGTATTATCGAACCCTCGGCGGCACAACAAAAAGTTCAACGTTTGCGAGAAGCCTTGTTGGCAGATTCCAATGACCAGGAGTTACAACGTCGGCTTTTTGTTGCCGAACGCATTCTGGCAAAAAGTCATTATTACGATATTGCGCGTCAATTCTCACAGCTGGTAGCGAACGCTGGGGAAGGGCCGTTGGATTCTCGGCTGGTAATTATGACTGGTGGTGGACCAGGTATGATGGAAGCGGCAAATCGCGGTGCACATGATGCCGGAGGTAAAACGGTGGGCCTGAATATCACCTTACCTCGTGAACAATACCCAAACCCTTACATTACTCCCGAGTTATGTTTTCAGTTCCATTATTTCTCACTGCGTAAAATGCATTTTGTGCTGCGAGCACGTGCACTGGTGGCATTTCCTGGTGGTTACGGTACCTTCGATGAATTATTTGAAACACTCACGCTGATTCAGACCCGCAAGATTAAACCGATACCAGTGGTATTGGTGGGTGAAGCATTTTGGCAGAAGGCGTTTGACGTAGACTTTCTGGTTGAAGAAGGTGTGATTGATGCCGAGGATAGAGAGTTATTCTGGTTTGCAGAAACCGCTGAAGATATCTGGTCGGGTTTGCAGGACTGGTATCAGCGCAACGGAGAATCTCTGATAGCGAAATGATTAAGTTTTATCAAATTATAATAATTTCAATAAAGGAAATTTTATGAAAATTTCATTTCACGGTGCCGATCAGGGCGTCACTGGTTCCTGTCACTTACTTGAATGTGCGGGTAAACGTATTTTGATTGATTGCGGAATGTACCAGGGTGGTAGAGAGCTCAAAGCCGAAAATTCTGAGGACTTTGGTTTTGATCCGGAATCGATTGATTACCTGTTATTGACTCACGCTCATCTCGACCATTGCGGACGTATTCCCTTATTGGCAAAGCGAGGTTTTAAAGGTGAGGTGATTACTACCGCAGCATCAGTAGAGCTGGCGCGACTGGTGATGTTAGATTCTGCTGGATTACAGGAAGAGGAGGCGCGTTATCAATCACGTAGAGCCAGGCGTCATGGTGCTAACCACGATA
Source organism: Thiotrichaceae bacterium (assembly GCA_002746365.1). Lineage (GTDB taxonomy): Bacteria > Pseudomonadota > Gammaproteobacteria > SZUA-229 > SZUA-229. Next base: position 119,649 of record NVWZ01000007.1, on the reverse strand, counting down.
TGGATATTGAACCGTTGTATAACACGGTGGATGCACTAAACAGTTTAGATTATTTTGGTCGTAAAGCTGAATACAATAAAACGCTTGAATTAGCATCGGGTATTCGTGCAACCTTTATTGATGCCGGGCATATTCTTGGTTCTGCCAGCATTTTTCTGGAGCTTGAAGAAAATGCACAAAAACATCGGATACTATTTTCCGGTGATCTTGGTTACAGTAACCGCGCCATACTTCGCAACCCGGTTACACCGCCTAAAGTAGATACGGTGGTAATGGAAACCACCTATGGTGACCGTCTGCATAAGCAACTGCAGCCTTCCATCGAAGAACTATATGACATCATTAACCGGACGATTGGTCGTGGCGGTAATGTCATCATTCCTACTTTTGCACTCGAACGCACACAGGAAATACTTTATTACCTGCGCGAAGGTGTGGAAAATAATTCGCTTAAACACTTTACCAATGTGTTCCTCGATTCACCTATGGCGATTTCTGCCACGCAAATATTTGAACGACACCCTGAGTGCTACGACCAGGCAACACTTCAGGCGGCAGTGGGTGCTAAAGATCCGTTTGATTTGCCAGGCTTGCGTTTTACCCGAGAGACAGCTGAATCAATAGCTATCAGTCAAATCGAAGGCGGTGCGGTAATAATGGCGGGTTCTGGAATGTGTACCGGTGGACGAGTGCGCCATCATTTAAAACATAATCTCTGGGGCAGAAAAAACAGTGTTATTTTTGTCGGTTTTGCAGCACGGGGTACACTGGCCAGACGTATAATTGATGGCGCAAAGCGGGTGCGTATCTTTAGTGAAGACATCAAGGTGAACGCAAGTATTCATACCATTGGTGGATTTTCTGCGCATGCTGACCAGGCGGAGTTACTGGTATGGCATCAGCAAACCGGCAAACCGAAAACCACGTTTCTTGTGCATGGCGAAGAAGACAGTATGCAGGTCTTTGCGAAAAAGCTAAATGGTACACAGGTTGAAATGCCAACATTGGGTCAGGAATACACCCTGTAGAAATTAATTAGTCTGCATAAAAAGAAGTAATTATAATCCTGATAAATCAGGTATAAACAAAAGTAATGTTTAAAAAGATGAATGGTTTAATAAATTCAGAAACTAAATTTCACTAAGAGATATATTTAAGGAGAAAAGATAATGAGTAACAGAAGGTACGCCCGATACAATTAAACAAGCAATAGGCGATGTGCGGGTTTTTTCAAGTAAAATAGCTTACCTTCCGAAAATTCACGCGGCCCTGCATGCATTGAAGGATATTATATTAGTTAATCAATTTGGTAATGAATTGCGCGTTGTTGTTACTCATGAAATTAATGAATCAATATTACAAAATATTGTTGAGGAGATTAGATCGGGACGCGCAAAAGCGGGATTGTTTATCGATAAAGATTTTTCTGCATTACTTATTGAAAATGAGCAACCACATATCACCTTTTATGTTGATGGAACGATGCCATCTTTAACAACGGCAATGAAATATCATTTTTGTGGTTGCGAGTATTGCGATGTTTAAGAAAACACTTTGAAAAAAAACTAAGCTTATTTGTTTTCATGCTTTGAGCACTTCAAATAAAGTAACGCAAGAGCGTGGTTGATTTAGCGCTTACGCATATTGAAACATCAAGACTAATTGAATTCTTATTACGAATTCGATGGATTTATTTTCTCATAAATTAGGTTGAGATATCACTGGCAGAGACAGGTGGGTTCCATAATGTTGAAAGTATTATTAAGGTATTACTGGCAGGTGCTGATGCCGTATTTTTATGCAGTGTGCTATTGAACAAAGGGCCTGATTATTGCTCTGAATTATTACAACAATTAGAGCGCTGGCTGGATAAAAAAGAATACGCCTGAATTTGTCTTATTTAAACTGCTCGAAAAATATTAATCACCGGGCATTCATTGGCATGGAATGAGTTAGAACATATTTATTATTTTTTCGATGAGTTTATTATTAATATCAGATATACCGAATATTACAAGCTGTTTTGGTAATACCTGTAAGGACTCGAGTAATGCTACTGATTCGATCACGCCTATTTCATGACTCGAAATCTGCTTCGAAGTTGATATTAAATGACTGGCATTATGATGGGCATCAATACAAATGAATGACGAGTTTGTTTGATTTTCATTTATAGCATCAATAATAAGTACATGCTCATAAGGCTTGATATGCTCAGCCAGGGTAATGCCGGGACGATCCAGTTTAAACAGACTCAGTCCTTTTTGCTTGAGTGCTGTCACATTCTTGTTTTTTAATAATTGGTCGACCATCTTCCAACCAGCATCATCATCTTTATGTGGCGAACCAATTCCGATAATGGCTGTTCTGCTCAAATCGATATTGGTAAATGCTGGTAGTGTTTCTTTTTGTTTATTTTGTTCGGCAACACCATTGCGAATTAGTTTTAAATTCAGGAAGTGTGTTGCACAGGAAATACAGGGATCGTAATTACGAATGACTTTTTCAGCATGTAATTGTAAATCATCTTTAGGTTTATCAAGACCAAAATTAATGAGTGAGGTTTTTAAGTCTTCTTCAATTCTTGGCTGGTTTTGGCTGGTTGGTGGTACTATCACTGCTTTTGTAACACAGCCTTTATTATCCATATCATAACGGTGCCATAAAAAACCACGTGGTGCTTCGGTGCAGCCATAACCAGTGCCTGCTTTAGGTTCGAATTCCATGCAGGGCTGGTCTGTTATTTTATAAGTCGTTAATAATTGTTCGGCTTCAATTAAGCAGAAATAAATTTCGATAGCGCGAGCAATAATACTGTGAAACATATTTTTTGAAGGAAACTGTGTTTTTAGTTCCTGCATTACTTTTTTCACTTCATCAGGCAACTGATCTTTGTTCAGGTTTAAGCGGGCAAGGGGGCCAACCAAATAAGGCTTGCCGTCTAATAAACAATGCAGGGCGGTACTGTGATCAATGTGCATTTCTTTAAAATGTTTTTCAAACTGGTCGATAGCAATATCAAGATCATCATCACTAATTAAACGACCTTCATTGAAAGCGTATTCATTTTCATGATGCAGGGCTACTGATACAAAATCCTGATCGTCTTCGGGTAAATCGAGTGTATCCAGCCATTTAATTAAGTCGACTGAATCCTGTTTTGCATCAACAACACGCTGTAATAGTTCATCAATTTTTTTCTGATTTGGTGCCTTACTAAAGCCACCGATTTTTGCACCTACCGGATGTACAGAACGTGCACCGAATAAAGCAATCAGGTCATTTCCCAGTGTCTGTAGTTTGAAACCACGGCGGACTTCATCTATATACTTCTCGGACATTGTGATGACGCTGTTGAAGCCAAGAAAATCAGGTGCTGCTAACAGGTGGATATGTAAACTGTGACTCTGTAACCATTCGCCGCAATAAAATAGTCTGCGCATAGCGCGAACCCATGGTGTTATTTTGACGCCAAAGATTGATTCAATCGCATGCGATGCGCTCATCTGATAGGCAACAGGGCAAATACCACAGATGCGCGCTACGGTATCGGGTACATCATAATAATTACGACCTTCAAGAAATTTTTCAAAGTAACGCGGCGGCTCATAAATACGTAACTTAAGGTCGGTAATTTTCTTGTTTTTTATTGTCAGCTCAAGTGCACCTTCACCTTCGACGCGAACCAGTACCGGTACATTTATTTTGATGGTTTCTGTCGACATCAATCCGCTTCCTTCATGCTCATGCCTTGTTTATGAAATGCAGCTGCAGCACTATTTATAAACAGGAAACGTCTGGCAACTTCATCTTTTAGTAAGCCAAAGCCCAGTAATCGATTTGCCAGTGCATCTGTATTCACATTTTCTGCTGGTCCATAACAACCATAACAATCTCTGCCAACACTGGGACATAAAGCGCCACAACCGGTACGTGTGACCGGGCCCATGCAGGGTTCATTTTTAGTGACCATGACACAAACGGTTTGCTGGCGTTTACATTCGATGCAAACTTTGTCGTTTTCTTCTTCTGGCAATACACCAAATAATAAAGCGCGAATTGCACCGAGTATTTGTTTTTTGTTAACCGGGCAGCCCCATAATTCAAGATCAACTTTAACGTGGTCTTTAATGGGGGTAGTGTTGTCGAGGCTTAGAATGACAGATGGGTTAGCATAAATGTCTGCGATCCATTCATCTGTATTTGCCATATTACGCAGTGCCTGCAAGCCACCAGAAGTTGCGCATGCGCCGATGGTCATCAGATAAGTACAGTTATCACGAATCTTTTTTAGTCGCGTTTCATCTTCAGTAGTGGATACGCTGCCTTCAACGAGTGCGATATCAACTTTCGCTTCTTCATCAAGCGGGCCGGCTTCTGCAAAATGTTTTATTTCGACCAGTTGACTTAACACCAGTAAAGATTCCCCCAGGTTAATTAATGACAGCTGACAGCCATCACAGGAACTGAATTTATGAACGGCGACGGATGGTTTACTCATATTATTCCCACCTTAAAACCCCTTGGTTTCAAACAGATGACGAATCTTGTCGTAACTGAATACCGGGCCATCTTTACAGATAAATTTGCTGCCATATTGGCAATGACCGCAGTGACCAATTGCACACTGCATATTTCTTTCCATTGATAAAAATAGTTGTGATTCTGGCACACGATAATCTAGCATGTGATCACAGACTACTCGCATCATGCCTTCTGGACCGCACATCATTACAGATACATTATCCGGATCAAATTCCAGCTGATCAAAAAGTGAGGTAACCGGTCCGACATGCCAGGGCCACAAGGCTTCACCCACATCGGCAGCCAGCAGCACTTTTGTATCCGCTAGTTTACGCCACTGCTCATAACGTTCTTTCCAGATTAAATCAGCACTGTGTTTAACACCCTGAACAATATTCAGTCGGCCAAATTCCTCGCGTCGCTGTTCAATATAATTAATAACCGATACCACCGGCGCACAACCAAGCCCACCAGTAACAACCACGATATCTTTATCTTTGGATTCAAGCATAGGCCAGCCACGACCATAAGGACCACGTACACCAATTCGATCACCGGCTTTGAGGTTGACCAATCCTCGGGTTACACGACCAACCACACGAATGGTGTGATCAATTATCTGGCAATCTTGTGGATCAGATACGATTGAAATTGCTATCTCACCAACGCCATATAAATACAGCATATTGAACTGCCCCGGTTCGAACTTGCAGGCTGCCTGAATTTGTGGATCAGTAAACTCTAATCGCAGTGTAAATAGATCAGGCGCTTCCTGGATGCGTTCAACAATAATCGCTTCACGTGGTTGATAAGGATTAAGATTAGGATTGATCACAGCGTCTATCTGCAAATTGGGCTACTGATTCGGTGACATCGATACCAACCGGACACCAGCTAATACAACGTCCGCAGCCAACACAGCCAGAGCGGCCATATTGCTCATGCCAGGTTGAAAATTTATGCACTAACCATTGCCGGTAACGCTGACTGGTCTGACTACGAATGGTAATGCCGTGGATATAACTGTGTCCCTGACCAAAGCATGAATCCCATTCTCGAAAGTGGGCAGATGATTTTCCATCAAGTTCCGGAACATCGTTTTCACTGTGACAAAAACAGGTGGGACAAACTGAAGTACAATTGCCACAGCTAAGACATTCACTTGCTATAGCATGCCAGGCATCATTATTCAGTTCATTAAATAATCGTGACTTGATATCAAACTCGGGTAGCTTCCTTTTTTGTTTTGATGCATTGGTTTTGATCAGTTCAGATTCTTCGAGTTGCTCATTACTGCAATCTTCTAACAAAAGTTCATGCAGAATTTTTTCCCCCTGAGTTGTTTGTGCCTCACACAAAAAACCATTTTCCAGTTCAGTCAGCGAGATATCGAATCCATCATCAACAAAGGGGCCGTCTCCGGTGGAATGACAAAAACAGGTGTCCGCTGGAAGAGCACAATTCACCGCAATAATTAACAGATTTTCCCGACGTGCTTTGTAACAGGGATCGACAAATTGTTGTTGTAGAAAATGCTGATCCTGAATTTTCATGGCAGCAATATCACAGGCTCTGGCACCAATGATTGCTATCGGTTGAGGATTTGGTACGCTGGTTTTAAATGTGATATGGCCATCTGTAGACTGTTTACTTTGCCAGAGTTTTTCTTTTGCTGCAAACAACAATGGCTTGATTGCCTGCGGGCCATTTGCCCAGTTAAAAAACTTTGTAGAGTTATTACTTTTTAGTGAATAGCTACCTGGTTGTTGCTGGTCACTAATACCACGCGGTAATTGTTCTACAGAATTAATTTCATCATAAATAATGGCACCATCCCGAACTTGTGGGCCAACACAGGTGTAACCTTTGCTCAGTAAATTACTGAGTAATTTCTGAAGCTGATCAGTTTGAAAAAAATGTCGCTCTGGTTTCATTTATGAAGCCTTAATCATTTAGTTAAATGCCAGATTATTTTAAGATGTTTTTTTATAAGCGTAATATTTATAAGCGTAATAGATGGCAAAGCCAATCAGTAATCCGATAATTAATATAACTGAAAGAACGCTCGCTGCCACTGTGACTGTGAAAAACATTATTGCCATGCCCGGTATGGGCAAAGGTTGTTGCTGAAAAAAGACTGCTTAGTAATAGAGTGACAACATTAATAATTTTATTCATCATTATTTCATCCTTTTTACAATCATAAGTAGTGTTTATGTCACAATGCACGGTATAAGCTCAAGTAAGCCAACAACCCAATATAGGTGATTAACTAATACACTGAGAGCATTGCACGAAGCATCTTTTCCGTCATGGCAGCGTTAAAAATGGTCTCAAAATGCCCACTTACTCTGTGTAAGCTGCGCTTTTTCGACAATTTTCGCCTTGCCCTGGCGAAAAATCTACATCGTGCAAAGCTCTCACACTATACTAATAAAATTGGGTAGATCAAATATAACATGCTTTATAGTTGACACAATGAAAATTCGAGTGTTTACTGATTCAGGTTAAATAATATAGTGGATATAATTAGGAGTGATGACTAATGTGTCTGGTAATACAACTCGCTTTAAATGAAGACGTTATCCTCATTGCCTTTGGCGATATGTTACGTGCACCGGTATAAAGCGCTCTTAACAAAGATCGAAATAACCCCGTTAATTCATTGTCGGCATTTTCCAGAATCCCCGGGATGGCTTTACGCACGTAAGCTATTCCTTTCGGGATAATGATCCCGTATTCCATGAGTAAACCTCGAATCTGATTCGCTTGTGCTGTTCGCCTTGCAACAACCTGACTACGAATACGGTGTAAACTCTGTACATCTTGCTGCTCAATATTTTTAGAGGGGACAAATGGCATCGATGGGTGTTGCACCGCTTCGCATATCGCTTCAGCATCAATGGCATCACTTTTATTCGATTTAACATAAGGCTTAACAAATTGCGAGGCCATCATTTTTACTGTATGCCCGTCGCTTTCATAGACCCGTTTCCAGTAATTTGCACTATCGCAAGCTTCAATACCGATGAGACAGGCTGGCATTTGAGCAATGAACGTCTGCAACTTAGCCCGCGTCAATTTTTTAGTCAAAACAACGTGTCCATGCTTATCTACACCATGCAGCTGAAAACTGCTTTTGCCAAGTCAATTCCTAATACTTCCACTGCTATTTTTGGGGTACTATTCTTCATGGTCTGCTTCTCTCTGTTGATGTTTAGTTTACTATTTACATCATGGCTCATTTAAAGCCGTTATGGGAGAGGTGCCCTTAAGTGTGTCACGCCTGTTTTACGACGCTAGTTTCATTTTCTCATAAATTTCTTCAGGTGTTTTATACCCAAGGAGTTTTCGTGACCTTATTAATTATGATTATGATTCCGTAACAAAATACACAAAGTATAGCTAATGGGGTGTCACACAGGTGACAGACAAACTATTTTTATTTTTATATTATGCCTACCGGGTTATTTGCTTTACATCACATGGAACTTTGGTTGTTCCTGCCTGGTCTGCATTCTGCAGTTTGGTTAAAGTGAGAGAAAGAGTTGTAAATTTATTATTTTTTAACAATTTAAATGAGGCAATTAAAATGACAGAGCATAAAAGCACAGAACTTCCAGTTATTCATAAAAGAGATGGTATTTTCACAAGCTTTAATCATATACAGGACATGATTCGAGAACGTGCTAGCCGTATTTTTCATGAGCGCACTCCAGATCAAGGTGATGATATATCAGACTGGTTACATGCTGAATCGGAAGTATTAACTGATATTAATCTGACGTTACAGGATAAGAAAGATCACGTTGTTATTAAAGGAGAGATGAAAGGATTTTTGCCAAAGGAAATTGAAGTTAAGGCGGAAGATGGTCTGTTTCAAATTAGTGGTATGCATACAGAAAATAACAGCAGCAAGAAAAAAGGGGTGACTGAAACATTATCACAGCAGGTGAACTTTTATCGCTCTTTTAACTTACCTGAGTCAGTTGAAACAGATAGGATGGAAGTAAAATTTAAAGGTGGGAAGTTTACAGCCAGTATTCCTAAAACATCCCATTAGGTTAAGGGCACCTCTATTAATTGCTTGTGCCCTCTGGCTTTACGACCCGTTCAGAATCAAGGCGTGCTTTTGAAGCCATGCCCGCAGTTATTAATACACGGGCCTGTCAAAAAAGTGCAACGCAGAGTCTGGACTGGTCGTAAAGCCCCGTAGGGTGCGGCCTGAAGCATACATCTGCTGCGTTGTGAGCCTTGAGAATGGAATAACCATTCTGCTACGGCTCACGCCTTGCAGTTACACGCTTCAGGTCACGCAGAGGACATAAGCAATTAATAGAGGTGCCCTTAAATGTGTATCAGAGTAGTGTTGCAGAAGAGCCGGTAATGGCATCATATTAAAGATGCTGCCATTAGAATTGACGATTACAGCGAGCAGTGGAGACCCCATTAGATAAGCCCCATAGATCCGTTAAATTGTCAGTCGCTTCTTCCATCGTTGCTTGTATATGCTAAGTAAAATTCACAAAGAAATAAACAAATACACTGAGTGGTATGGTTAGTGATTCAAAAATCATTCTTTAATATTTTCTAATGCCCTCTGATAAATTTGTAAGTGGCAATTTTAACCGCATCATTAAATACAAACCAGACCATGGCATAAGCCCACATCCATAATGCATATTCCCAGCCGATGGGGGTAATAAATATTCCATAGACAGCGATAAGTGTGCCCAATATACGGGTGGAAAAAGTCGCATTAAATAGCAGCCATGACGGGTAGGGCTTTTTCCAGAACCAGCCATCTGTTCGTGTGTTATAAATAGTGCCGTGGCCTGCAATAACCAGTTTGGCAAAAAACATTGATTGAATCATCTCGGCTGAAAATTTCATTTCTAACAGAATATAAAAAAGTAAAAATGATGAGATAACACCAGCAATACCCAGCACACTGGAAACGGTCAGAATCTCCGTCATATTCCAACGTACGGGGTTGGGATCCACCTTAGTGTTGTCAGATGCGATGGCCAGTATGGGGATATCATTAAGCAGTGCCAGCACAATTATCATAAGTGCGGTAATGGGGTAGAAATTAAATACCACAATGGCTAATGTCATGAACAGGATGATACGAATGGTTTCAGCAATACGGAAAATGGAATAACTTTTCATCCGCTCAAATGTAATACGAGCCTGTTTGATGGCATCATTAATAACCGACAAGCCGGGCGCGGTGAGAATAATATCCGCTGCTGCTCGAGCCGCATCGGTGGCATTAGACACGGCAAATCCGCAGTCAGCTTTTTTCAATGCGGGTGCATCATTAACACCGTCACCGGTCATGGCAACAATATGGCCCGCTTTTTGTAATGTCTCAACGATGAGATATTTATCTTCGGGGATGACCTCTGCAAACAGATCAACGTCTTCAATCATCTCTATAATGGCTGACTCATGCGTGTGAATAAATTCACGATCCAGCAGGCGAGTGTCATAGAGTTGTTTAACACGGTCAATCACTTCATCGGCAAAATGTCTGGCTTCTGTATGGCTTACTTCCTTGTTCAAGCGTTCATAAATGGCTGCCGCCACGGCACCTGATAATGCTAGCAGTTCCTGGCTTCCACTACCCCTTAACTGGTGGGAGCGAATAATTTCACCCTCTAACCCTAGCAATTGGCCGACTTCTTTGGCGATAGCTATATGGTCACCGGTGACCATTTTGACCCGTACCCCATAATTACGCATGTCGGCTATGACCTGACGGGAATCCGAACGCGGTGGATCATATAGCGGGATCAAGCCAATAATTTTAAGTGGTTCGTCGCCAATTTTCTTACCCACTGCAAGTGTGCGATAACCCTTGGCTGCCAGTTGATCCACTTGTCGATGGATGTTGGCGGACTGCTCATCGGGTAGCCCTGCCATCTTTATCAGTACCTGAGCAGCACCTTTAATCACCGTAAAATTTTGATCACTGCTTTCTATTTCTGCCTCAGTGCGTTTGCCTACTGGATCAAAAGGCGTGAAGTGTGTTTGTTTGAACTGGCTGAGATCAATATCAGGTAAATTTTCATCGATATAGTGGAAGATAGGTAATTCGATTGGATCATTGTTTTCCAGCTTTGAGGCCAGTGCAGCACATTCAAACAGTTCGGACGGGTTATAGCCATCCATGACGATGGGCTCGGCGACCTTCATTCGGTTCTCAGTGAGGGTGCCGGTTTTATCGGTGCAAAAGATATCGACGCCGGCGAGTTCTTCTATGGCTGTCAGCTTGGAAACAATGGCCTGTTTACGCGCCAGATTCATCGCCCCAACGGCCATGGTCACTGAGAGTACGGCAGGTAACGCAACTGGAATCGCAGCGATGGTGAGTACCAGTGCAAAACGTGCGATTTCGATAAAATTCTCATGGCGAAATAACGAAACCATGATGATGAGCAATACCAGTGACACGGTAATAATAATCAAAAAATTACCGATCTGGATAACCATTTTCTGAAAATGGCTACGCTCTTCCAGTTGCGCCTTAGCCACTAGAGAAACAACTGAAGAAAAATGCGTGTGGCTGCCGGTATTAACGACCACGGCTAACATTTCACCCTGTTTTACAATGGTATTGGCATAAGCAACTTCATTGAGTTTTTTGCTTACAGGTAGTGATTCTCCGGTTAGTGCGGCTTGATCAATAAGTAAAAAATCACCGGATAGTAGCTGCACATCGGCGGGTATAATGTCACCGATACGTAATTTAATAATGTCGCCAGGAACCAATGTGCGTGAAGAAATTCTGCTGAATGTGCTTTCACGTAAAACGGTGACCTGCTGATCCATTTTGGCTTTTAATGCTTTCAGGGCATTCAGTGCGCGATGCTCCTGCATAAAGTCGAGTCCGGCATTGACCAATAACATCATCAGAATAATGGCAAAATCCTCCCACTTTTGTACTATTGCTGAAAGCAGGGCAGCAATTTCTATCATCCATGGAATGGGTCCCCAAAAACGACGAAATAGTCGATGCCAGATCGATTCTTCTTTTTCTTCTATTTCGTTATAGCCATAACGCTCGATACGCTGACTGGCTTCTATATTGCTGAGACCATTTTCAGCGACCACTTCAAATGCTTTCAGAGTTYCACTAACATTCTGCTGCTTATAATCATCAGTATTTTGAATCATGCCCCACTCCAGGCTAATATATGAGCTTGGCTAAATATAATATAATTATCTGAATCCTGATGTAACTCAGGTGACAGCTAAAGTACTAAGTTCGTATACTCTTAATACTATGATTTTGTAGTGATAATTCAGTGCAGTTAAATCGGGTTTCTACTCGCAAAAACGCATTAATTGCTTGTGTCCTTTAGCTAAAAATAATGATTTGCCAGTACTGAATGAACGAGGGATCTCGCTCATGATAAAGGTCAGGTGGTAGACGTTGATATAACGAAGCAAAGCCTGATTGTTTATGACTGATTAAATACATCATACAGAAAGCAAAAAAACCTGCTAAAAGCAGCTTGGATTTTTTGCTAAGAAATAATTGGTATATGTAAGCCTTTCGACGCGATGCTGATACTGTTTAAAACAGGCTCAAGAGTCACTCAGGTGACAGCGTACTTTGGCAGGGAGAGTTACTGTAAACCTTCGTTAATTATTTGTGATATATGGAGGAATTTCAGTGTTTGAAATACTACCGGTAAACGATAAAGATATCCTTGCATTCAAGGCCACTGGTAAACTCACTGATGCTGACTATAAACAGTTTCTTCCGATGTTGGAAGAGATGATCCGTAATACTGGTCGCGTATCACTGTATATAGAATTGCAGGACTTTGAGGGTTGGGAAGCGAAAGCGGCCTGGGATGATTTGCGTTTTGGGTTACAGCACGACGATGACTTTAAGCGTATTGTAATTATTGGTGACAAGTCATGGCAGCATGCTGCCATAGCTTTTGTGAATTTCTTTAGCCATATTGAAATGCGATTCTTTGATAACAGTGAGTCTGGCGCCGCATGGGACTGGCTGAGAGAGAAACCACAGGCCAGTGAATTATCTAAACCGTTACAGTCGTATAAAAATATATTGTTACCTACTGACTTTTCAGTGTATTCAGATATGGCTGCGAAACGTGCACTACAAATAGTTGAGCAGACAGGTGCAAATCTTTTTGTATTACACGCGGTCGAAGATTTCGCCTATTACAATGAAGCTTATGATCCTGTGGTTGTGTCTATTCCTTTACCTAATGACTTTCTTATGGTGCAGGCTCAGGAGCATATGCAAAAATTTTGCGAACGTAATAATTTGGGTGAAGGTATTGAATTTGATACTCAATGGGGCAATCCTAAATGGTCGATTATCTCATTGGCGAACGAGAGAAATAGTGATCTGATTGTTATGGGTTCTCATGGTCGGCATGGCATGGAACGTCTGCTGGGTTCAGTGAGTACTTCTGTGCTGCATAAAGCCTCCTGTGATGTACTTATAGTCAAACAATAGTCATTCGTAATACCTGTAGTTGCAGGGGGCTGAGTTGTGGTTATGGAATTTATTGCACTCTTAAATGATTACCCGCAGTACGCAGGGCTTCTCCTGATTATCCTGATGATGATGGAATCAGCGCCTGTCACTGGTTTTTTCTTCCCGGTACGTTTTTTCTGCCCTTACTGGGCGCGATGACCGCATCATCTAATACTTCTTTCTGGACTCTATTTGCCTGTGCGGTGCTGGGTGCTTTTCTTGGTGATATGCTGGGTTTTTGGTTAGGCCGGTTTGGTGCGCACAAGTGGCAGCCACATATATTAAGCAATCATCGTCAGCGCACCGCGAAACGCGCACACGAACTTATCAATAAACATGGTCTACTGGCGCTGTTTTTAGGTCGATTTGTCTGGTTAATACATCCAGCAATTTCTGGTGCTGCTGGCTTACTCGGAGTAAAAACGAATCGCTTTATTCTGGTTGGTCTGCCCGCCATATTGCTATGGGTTTTATTCTATAGGAGGGGGAGGCCATCTGTTAACCTATTTATGGCTCAGTCAAACATTTTAGTTAGTAGAAATACTTGCTCTGGCTATCTTGTTGTTGTTGTGGGTACTGCGTTATTTAAGTCACTATTCTTATCAGCGTTATCGTAAAAAAAACATCCACTTATACCTTTCAATAAAAAGTAAGGACTGGCGTTTGCAGTCTTAATGTAAGGACATAAGCAATTAATAGAGGTGCCCTAAAGTCCTATTTATACTTTTTGTACAAAGTCGCTGTTGGTTAACGGTTTCATTGCAATGTATGTAGCGAACATATCCGTTGATTCAAAGATGGCAAAATCAAGTCATATAAATGACGATAGTGAAGTATATGCCGGCTAGATGAAATTATCAGTGCTGCCAGATAATCAAGTTGGCTTCGGCTGGAATCTGTGCTTCATCATGATATGGAATAACTCGCACAGTATAGTCAATGGCGGGTCGAGTCGTTTCGATATCGGCCAGGTAAGAATAACCATGGATCGCACCGGTTATTTCTTTTTCACAATGGCATGTAATCACCAGAGGCGGCTCATTTCCAATGCCTTCGGCATAGAGTTCTACGCGTACCTGATCAGGCAAAATTTCGCCCAGATACACCTGTACCTGAAACGACCAGCCATCATCGGTTTTCTGTGTATCGATATTACCAAAGTGAATCTGATGCCAATGTAATCTTAAATCGTTGTACCAGTGATGCAATTGTTTTGTCAGTTGAGCGTGATTAGCGTGTCGATTTTTATAGTCGGTTGCAGCAGGATGGTATAACTGTTCGACATATTCCCTAACCATACGGTTACTACTAAACTGTGGAGCAAGTGTTTTCATGCTATTACGGATGAGCGTTAACCAGTCACGGGGCAGACCTTGTGCATCACGTGTATAGAAAAGGGGAATGATTTCATTTTCCAGACGCTGATAGAGTTGTTCCGTTTCATTAGCGTCCCAATCTGGGTCGCCACCGTGTTCCTTGCCATCACCGATTGACCAGCCAACATCGCAAGTGCAGGCTTCTGCCCACCAACCGTCCAGCTCTGACAAATTAAGTCCGCCATTAGCCAGTACTTTCATGCCGCTGGTCCCGCAGGCCTCCCAGGGGCGACGAGGGGTGTTGATCCACACATCAATACCTTGTACTAGATGTTGCGCCAGTGCGATATCGTAATCTTCCAGAAATACCACATGACCTTTTATATCGGGTTGTTTGACGAATGCAATCCATTCTTGAATCATACGTTGGCCTTCAATATCGTTGGGGTGCGCTTTGCCTGCAATGATTAATTGCACGGGTTTATTACTATCCGTTAATATTCGGCTCAGCCGTGCTTTGTCATGCAACAATAAATTAGGCCGTTTATAGGTAGCAAAACGTCGTGCAAAACCTAAGGTTAAGGCATTTGGATCGAGTACCTGTACGGCACTGTCTACCTGCTCTGGTGAGGCACCCACCTGGCCCAGTTGCAAAGCTAGACGCTGGCGGGCGTAGTGAATTAGATCTTCTCGTTCATTGGCACGTAACTTCCATAAGGTGGCATCATCAATTGATTCAATAGCATGGTGTAGCGATTCGGTGCCGCCCAGCCAGCGTTGTTTGCCACAGGTTTCTGTCCATAGTTGATCTGCCCAGGGGGAGTCCCATGATGGTACATGGACACCATTGGTCACATGACTGACGGGCACTTCGGCTATTGGCCAATGCGGATACAATGGGCTGAACAAATGCTGACTTACTTTGCCATGTAACCGACTGACCGCATTACTGCGCGCGCAGCCTCGCATAGCTAAATAAGCCATATTAAAGGCTTCGTTATTGTCGTCAGCATTTTTGCGACCCAATGCCAGTAATTGCTGAAGAGAAAGGCCGGTACGCGTTAAAAAATCATGAAACATGGGAAAATATTTGTCGATAAACTGCGCGGGAAAGGTGTCGAAACCGGCTTCGACCGGCGTATGTGTGGTAAAGACGTTACCCGCGCGGGTCATCCAAAGGGCTTCATCAAATGAAAGACTGGTCTGCTCCATGCAATGGCGAGCGCGTTCCAGAATAACAAACGCAGCATGGCCTTCGTTTAAATGGCACACTGATATTTTATCGCCAATGGCTTCCAGCAGTCGCCAGCCTCCGATGCCCAGTACCATCTCCTGTAGAAAACGCAGTTCTTTACCACCGCCATACAATTTGCTGGTAATACCTCGGTCACGTGGACTATTGAGCGGGTCGTTGCTGTCCAGTAGATATAACTTAACGCGACCAACATTAACCTGCCAGACGCGCAACATTAATTTTCGTCCAGGCAGGTTTAGCGGTATGTGTAACCATTTACCGCTTGCCATTCTCGCAGGTTGAATGGGCAGGGTAGACGGCTCATTGTAAGGGTAGATGGCCAGTTGCTTGCCGTCTGCATCGATCATTTGACGGAAATAACCTTCCTGATAGAGCAGGCCGACACCGATGGCGGGTAGCCCTAAATCACTGGCGGTCTTGAGGTAATCACCGGCCAGAATACCAAGACCACCTGCGTAGATGGGCAGGGCTTCGCCAAGGCCAAATTCCATACTGAAATAAGCCACCCGACCGATGTCGAAGTTTGCTTGCGCTTCGCCATACCAGCCTTGCTCGGTTTGATAAGCGGCACGTTCCTCTGTTAAACGATTTAGCTCCTGGCAAAACGGTGCATTATCAGCGAGTTGTTGTAGACGTTGCTGAGATAAATTTTGTAAAAGTATCCAGGGGTTTTTTGTACGCTCCCAGCCTTCCTCATCCAGCATTTTCCACAGGACATCAGCGCCATGACTCCATGTCCAGCGCAGGTCTAGCGCCAGGTCGGTTAGGGCTTCCAGGCCATGTGGTAATGAACGGGGTATAAAAGTAGGCATAAAGTTTTTTGTTATGGCTCGGGCCGTTTGCTTCTGTTTTTCATGCAAAGATCCTTATGCTCTCTTGCGACCCAGTGCTTTCTCAATTTCCAGTATATGCCTGGTTGTGCTGAGGACTGAATCCGGATTGAGACTGATGGAGTCGATGCCGAGATCAACAAGATACTCTGCCATTTCAGGATAATCTGACGGGGCCTGTCCACATAATCCCGAATGGCGTTGATTGCGTCGTGCACCATCCACTGCTAGTCGAATCATTTGTTTAACGCCGGGGTCGCGCTCATCAAAATCAAAGGCAACGATTTCTGAATCACGGTCAACCCCTAAAGTAAGTTGAGTCAGGTCGTTGGAGCCAATCGAAAAACCATCAAACAGTTTGGCAAAGGCATCAATCTGAATCACATTATTGGGGATTTCGCACATGACATAAACCTGTAAACCCTTTTCACCGCGTTTAAGACCATTGTCGCTCATCGCCTGTAATACCCGTTCGCCTTCTGCGATGGTTCGACAGAAAGGAATCATTAAGATGACATTGGTTAGCCCCATGTCTTCACGTACGCGTTTCATGGCAGCGCATTCCAGTGCAAAACCTTCGGCATAATTAGGATGGGTGTAACGTGAAGCACCGCGAAAACCGATCATGGGATTGGCTTCGCTGGGTTCAAAATATTGTCCGCCGAGCAGAGAAGCATATTCGTTGGATTTGAAATCCGACATGCGTACCACCACCGGTTTGGGCCAAAATGCAGCAGCAATAGTGCCGACACCTTCTGATAGATGTTTCACAAAAAAATCTGTTGGGCTGTGGTAACCGAGACTTAAGCTTTCAAGTTGTTGGCGTTGAACCGAATCGCGCACCCGCTCCGGATGCAATAAAGCCATCGGATGTGCTTTGATGGATTCATTAATAATAAATTCCATTCGCGCCAGGCCAACACCGTCATTGGGTAAGAAGGATGTTTTGAAAGCCAGATCAGGGTTGCCGAGATTAATCATGATTTTGGTGACAGGGCGGGACAGTTCACCTAGATCGGTGACTTCTTTTATAAAGGCCAGCTCACCTTGATATACGCGACCCTTATCGCCTTGAGAACAGTCCACGGTAACCATTTTGCCATTTGCTATGACGGCGGTGGCATTATCACAGCCGACGATGGCAGGAATGCCCAGTTCACGGGCTATAATGGCCGCATGACAGGTTCGGCCACCGCGATTGGTAACAATGGCGGCGGCAATTGTCATCACTGGTTCCCAGTCCGGGGTGGTGGTGTCTGCTATTAATACGTCGCCGGGCTGGAATTCATCGAGTTGTTTAACATCACGTATTAGTCGCGCGCGACCACTAGCAATTCGAGTACCCACAGCATTGCCCTGTGTGAGCGTTTCGCCGCTTTCTTTAAGATGAAATATCTCCAGTGAAGTACCTGACAGTTGTGACTCAACAGTTTCAGGGCGTGCCTGCACCATGTATAATTCACCATCAACGCCATCTTTCGCCCATTCCATATCCATGGGTTTGTTGTGTCCTGCTTTGTCACTGTAGTGTTTTTCTACTTTGATGGCGTAATCGGCTAAGGTTAAAACATCGGTGTCATTGATACAAAATTGCTGCCGGAATTCTTTAGGTGTCGGTACGTTACGCGTAGCCTCACGGGTGCGGCCAGTGGCATATTGCATCTGGATTTTTTTTGAGCCTAAAGTACGGCGTAACACGGTACGATGACCTTGCTCAAATGTCGGTTTGTGTACATAAAACTCATCCGGATCTACCGCACCTTGCACCACATTTTCACCGAGACCATAAGCGCCAGTGATAAACACCACGTCGCGAAAACCGGTTTCGGTATCCAGAGAAAACATCACGCCGCTGGCGTCAAGGTCTGAACGTACCATCTTCATAACACCAATCGATAATGCAACTTTGAAATGTTCGAACCCCTGATCGATGCGGTAATGAATCGCCCGATCGGTAAACAGGCTGGCAAAACAGCGGCGACAGGCATCCAGTAATTGTGCTTCGCTTTCGATATTTAGGTAGGTGTCCTGCTGCCCAGCGAAACTGGCGTTGGGTAAATCTTCAGCGGTAGCAGAGCTGCGCACGGCAACACTGATGTCACCGGCATATTGTTTTTTTAAGGCATTAAATGCAGTCAGAATTTGTTCGCGTAAATTGTCCGGTAATGTCGCAGCATAAACAATATCTCGTGCTTTTGCGCCACGTCGCGCAAGGTCATTAACATCACTAGCATCGAGTCCATCTAATGCTTCATGCAAGTCATCCCATGCACCGACACCACCACCGGCCTGGTCGAGCATGTAGCGGTAGGCACTGGCAGTAATGGCAAACCCATTAGGAACTTTAATACCCCTGGGAGTCAGTTCACGGTACATTTCACCCAGGGAGGCATTCTTACCGCCGACCAATGAAACATCTTCGATACCGAGTTCGTCAAACCAGCGAATATAATTATTAGTGTCAGTCATGGTGTTTCTCGGCTAGTGTGTTCGGACTTTCATCACCAGGGTAAGTCTGTCAGTACTATGAACAATAAGATGTAACCTGGATGACAGTGCGCAAAAAATAGGTATGATAAATTTTGGTTCTATTCTATATTGAAGTACATAGGTGAAGTACTTATTGCGTTTCTCAAAAGTGGTAAATGCTTTTGCCTTAGAAAGAGCATTAAACTATTTTTACTACCTGGCTCTGTATGTCGATTTAATATTAAAAATAATAGAAAAGGTGAAATATGAAACTTGCAATGATTGGTTTAGGCAAGATGGGGGCAAACATGGTGCGGCGACTGGTTCGTGATGGGCATGAGGTTATTGTTTTTGATGCTGATATCGCTACCGCTGCCGTGCTTGCCGATGAACTTAACGATGTCACAGCGGTAAGTACGATTGATGAATTGATTAAAGTGTTCGAGCCACCGCGCACGATATGGTTAATGGTGCCACATCAGTTTGTTGATCAAAGTATTGAATCATTGCTGGGTGCGGGAATGAGCAAGGGTGATTTATTGGTCGATGGTGGTAACTCAAATTTTAATTTATCTAAACAACGTGCGGTTGATCTTCGGGCATTGGACATTCACTTTGTGGACTCAGGTACTTCGGGTGGTGTTTGGGGGCTGGAGAATGGTTATAGCATTATGGCAGGTGGTAGTGATGAAGCCATCGCTATACTGCGTCCGGTACTTGAATCTCTGGCACCGGCAAAAGATAAAGGTTGGGGTCATGTCGGGCCTGCGGGTGCCGGGCATTATGTCAAGATGGTTCATAACGGTATTGAATATGGCATGATGCAAGCCTTTGCTGAAGGTTTTGAATTGCTAGATGCTAAACAGGAAATGCAAATTGATTTACAGCAGGTGACAGAAATCTGGCAGCATGGCAGCGTTGTGCGTTCATGGTTGTTGGACTTAATTGCCGATGCTTTTAGTGCGGATAAAAATTTATCTTCACTGAGTGATTATGTCGATGATTCAGGTGAAGGTCGTTGGACCGTGCATGATTCAATTGATCTGGGTGTGCCAACACCCGTGCTGACACTGGCGTTACAAATGCGTTTTCGTAGCAGACAAGATTCTTCTTTTGCTGGCAAAGTGCTAAACGCGATGCGTGCCGGTTTTGGCGGACATGATATCAAATCTATTGATTAGTTATTAAGGTATTGTATGAAAAATGTCACGAATATACCGTGCTCTGATCCTTGTATCGGTGAGCCGACCGAGCCGACTAATATTGTTATCTTTGGCGCGGGCGGTGATCTAACTAAACGCAAACTGGTTCCAGCATTAATAAAAATGTTACGTTGTGGGTTGTTGCATCCGCAAAGTAAAATTATTGGTGTGTTTAAAAACCGCACTAAAGAAACCTGGCTAGATTCACTCTATCAAGGTGTGCGTAATTATGCTTCTGATATAGCAATGGATGAACAACAATGGAAAAAGTTTTCTGCCATGTTCAAAATGGTCAGTGGCGATTTACAGGATGAAAAAACTTACAGTGATTTAGCAGCTTCACTTGAGTCACTACAGGGTCACACCAATGCAATGTTTTATTGCGCAGTACCACCACGCTGGTATACCACCATTGCATCTGGTTTACACAAAATTGGCCTGAATAATGAAACGGAAGGCTTTAGACGCATAGTTATTGAAAAGCCTTTCGGCATGGATTTGAAAAGTTCGCAGCAGCTAAACCATGAGCTACAAACCTTGCTGGATGAATCACAAATTTATCGCATAGATCATTACCTGGGCAAAGAGAGTGTACAAAATTTATTAGTTTACCGTTTTACAAACAGCATACTTGAGCCACTATGGAACAGAAATTATATTGATCATATTCAAATCTCTGCGGCGGAGTCTATTGGTATTGAATACCGTGCAAATTATTATGAAAAGTCCGGTGCTTTGCGCGACATGATACAAAGCCATTTAATGCAGGTAATGACACTGGTGGCGATGGAACCGCCGGTCGAGTTTACTGCTGATGCAGTGCGCGATGAAAAAATTAAAGTGCTGCGTGCCGTTAGACACATCGAAGAGAAAAATATTAAACAGTTAACGGTTGCAGCACAATATGGTTCGGGTGTTGCTGATGATGAAAAACTAAACGCTTATGTTGCAGAAGATGGGGTATCGCCTGATTCAGTAACAGAAACCTTTGCCGCCGTGCGCTTTCATATCGATAACTGGCGATGGCAGGGTGTGCCTTTTATTCTGTGGACAGGCAAGCGCCTGCCAGAACGGGTATCAGAAATTGTTATTCGTTTTCGAAAACCACCGTTTAATTTATTTGATACCCATGCGACACCTCCGGCGGCTAACTCACTGGTGTTTCGTGTGCACCCTGATGAAGGGATTGCCTTGCGGATGAATGCAAAAATGCCAGGCTTAACAACAGATATACAACGCATGGTAATGCGTGCCCCTTATTCAGAAAATGGTGAGGATGTTTCGGATGCTTATGAAGTTTTACTACACGATGTACTCATCGGCGATGCGACGTTGTTTTCACGCGCAGACGAGGTTGAAGAATCCTGGTCGATTATCGAGCCTATATTAAATGCATGGAAAGACAGACTTTCAATCGAACGTTATCGCTCAGCTAGCTGGGATGTGCCTGGCATGGATACATTGTTCGAAGACTGCGTGGGTGGTTGGCATAAGCCAAGCTAAATGTCAGGTTAATGACTATGCATAAATGGTTTGTATACAGTGATTTTGATGCGGTTTCAAAAGCGGCAGCAGACTTTCTTGCTGAACATATTG
Source organism: Thiotrichaceae bacterium (assembly GCA_002746365.1). Taxonomy (GTDB): domain Bacteria; phylum Pseudomonadota; class Gammaproteobacteria; order SZUA-229; family SZUA-229. Next base: position 97,930 of record NVWZ01000007.1, on the reverse strand, counting down.
AAACAAACATTCAACAGAAAGGTGTATGCCACGTTGTATTGCCAGGGGGCAAGACACCGGCAATCTGTCTGGGTTATCTTTCTAATAAAACCTTACTCTGGGACAAGGTTCATTGGTATTTGGGGGACGAGCGTTGTTACCCCCAAGGTCATGCAGAACGCAATGACGTGATGTTAGAAAAATATTTCTGGTCACGGTTATCGGCAACTAATATTCATACCATTCCCGCAGAATCAGGTGCGGAGAAAGCGGCCAAAGTTTATCGCGAAGTGATTAGTGCGATTGAAAGTTTTGATATTGCTTTTCTTGGTGTAGGAGAAGACGGACATACCGCCAGTTTGTTTCCGGGCAATGAAGCATTAAGCGATAGACATTCTGTTGTTGCTGTCGATCACTCGCCTAAAGCACCCAGTGAACGTGTATCGTTAAGTATCAGCACGTTAAGTAAAGCACAATGTCGAATAGTATTGGCTGCCGGTAACGAAAAAGCGGGTGTTATCAGGCGCATTAAAAATGGAGAACCATTACCAATTAATATTCTGGGTGATATCAACTGGTTTATTGATGAAGCTGCGCTAATAGAAAATACAAACTGATTTTTTAACAAAACTGAGTATTTTTAAACGAGAGAGGATTCGATAATGAATATGCAGGAAGTCAGACAAAGGGCAAAATATTTTGGCATTAAGACATCACGACTAAGTAAAATAAAATTGATCCAGAGCATTCAATTGACAGAGGGTAACTTTGATTGTTTTGCTTCAGTGTTAAATGATGAATGTGACCAGATGAAATGCGTATGGCGTGACGATTGTTTTTCGGTGGCAAAAAAGATGCATAGTTAACAATTCGGGCTCAGCGCCTGTTGGTATAAAGCAATATAGCGTCCTGCACTGGTTTGCCATGAAAAATCACCGCGCATAGCGTTAACTTGTAATTGCCGCCATACTTCTGGTTTTTGAAAAAGTGCCAGTGCGCGTTGCACGGAGTTTAATAATGCGGTTGCAGACTGCTGTTCAAGTACAAAGCCATTGGCGGTTTTATTTTTAATGTTTTTTTCACTGGCATCGATTACCGTATCGGCCAGTCCGCCAACCGGAGTGACAATTGGCAAGTTTCCGTAACGCAGACTGTATAACTGGTTTAGTCCGCAAGGTTCAAAAGTCGAAGGCATCAAATATAGGTCACTGGCAGCTTCAATCTTGTGAGCGAGTGCTTCGTTATAGCCGATAATGACTTTTAAGCGATCAGGATGTTGCTGTGCCCATTCGGTTAACTGGATTTCATAATGGGTTTCTCCGGTGCCTAGAATAACTAATTGAACCGGCATAGTTATTAATGTTGCCAGGCTTTGCAAAATAATATCCAGGCCTTTTTGTTCAACCAGGCGGCTGACCATGCCAATCATTGCTAAAGAGGCATCAACGGGGAGTGATAATTCTTCCTGTAGTTGTGTTTTATTGCGTGGTTTCTTTGCTAGTGAGTGTCGGTTGTATTTTTGTTTTAGATATTTATCAGTACCCGGGTTCCAGTGTTTTTCATCAATACCATTAAGAATTCCAGAAAGATGTTCACTGCGGTTATTTAACAGACCATCCAGTCCGTAACCAAATTCAGGTGAAAGAATCTCATGTGCATAACTGGGACTAACAGTGGTGATTTTATCGGCATAAACAAGACCGCCTTTAATGAAAGAAAGCTGACCATAAAATTCAAGTCCGTTTATCTGCCAGAGTTCATCAGGAAGATGCAGATGAATAAAAGTTTGATGATTAAAAAGACCCTGATAGGCAAGATTATGAACGGTGAAAATGGTCGCGGGTCTTTCAGTGTGCAGGCTTAATAAAGCAGGCACCAGACCTGATTGCCAGTCGTTACAGTGTACTACGTCGGGTTGCCAGTTTAGCTGAAGCTGGTTTAACGCAATATCAACCGCCACATAACAGAAAACAGCAAAACGTAGTGCATTATCATGCCATGCTTGGCCGTGGCTATTGGAGTATGGGCCACCAGGTCGGTCAAAAAGCGCAGGGCAATCTACTAACCAGACGATAACATTACTGCCGGGCAGGCGTGTTTCGATAATTTCCACCGGCATGTTGTAGTAAGTTTTTGCGCTGAGTTTTTTACTTCGGGTAATTTTATTGAGTACTTCCGGGTAGGCAGGCAGTAATAAACGCATGTCCTGTGATTGTTTCAATAGGGCCACAGGTAAACTTCCGGCAACATCAGCTAACCCCCCGGTTTTTATCAGCGGGAAAGCTTCGCTACTGATGTAAAGGATTTTACTCATRATTTCTTTTTAAGCACCAGGCCGGCTAAGGGTGGCAAGCTCAGTTCCAGTGATGCGGGTTGATTCATCCATGCGATATCCTCAGCATAAATAATTGAGGGACTGCCTGCATTACTGCCTGAATAATAAGCGGAATCAGAATTAAAAATAATTTCATAAGTCCCTAATGCAGGCACACCAATACGATACTTCTTGCGTATTACCGGGGTAAAATTGAGCACCACAATGATTGATTCGTTATCACTTTTTCTCAGGTAGGATAAAACCGATTGATCGGTATCGTGACAGTCGATCCACTCAAAACCAGCGGGATCAAAATCGTATTTGTGGAGTGCAGTTTGTTGACTATATAAATGATTGAGATCGCTAACTAATTGTTTAATGCCTGCGTGATTCGGATATTTTAGTACATACCAGTCGAGACTTTTGTCGTGATTCCATTCATCACCCTGAGCAAATTCACAACCCATAAACAGCAGTTTTTTACCGGGGTAAGTGAACATATAAGTGTACAGCAGACGCAAATTGGCAAAACGCTGCCATTCATCTCCTGGCATTTTGTACAGTAAGGAACTTTTGCCATGTACCACTTCATCATGTGAAAAAGGTAAAACGAAATTTTCGCTAAAAAGATATAATAGACCAAAGGTAAGTTGGTCATGGTGATAATGACGATGCACCGGATCGTTGGTAAGATAATTCAGCGTGTCATGCATCCAGCCCATGTTCCACTTCATACTAAAACCTAAACCGCCGATATTGGTGGGCCGGGTAACCTGTGGCCAGGCGGTGGATTCTTCCGCCATAATAATGGTGCCGGGGAAATTGGCGTGGGTAATGGTATTTAATTCACGCAGAAATTCGATCGCTTCAAGGTTTTCATTGCCACCATGCTGATTGGGCAACCAATCATGATCCTCACGGGAATAATCCAGATATAACATCGACGCGACGGCATCGACACGTAAGCCATCAATATGGCATTCTTTCAGCCAGAATACAGCGCTGGAAATTAAAAAGTTTTTAACTTCATTGCGACCATAATTGAAAATTAAGGTGCCCCAATCTCGATGCTCTCCACGGCGAGGGTCTTCATGTTCGTATAGCGCACTGCCGTCAAAAAGTGCGAGGCCATGCTCGTCTTTGGGAAAGTGCGCGGGTACCCAGTCGAGCAATACGCCAATATCATGTTCGTGGCAGTAATTAACAAAATAACGAAAATCGTCGGCACTACCAAAACGGCTGGTAGCTGCAAAATAGCCCGTCGTCTGATAACCCCAGGAAGCATCAAGCGGATGTTCTGTAATGGGCAGTAGTTCGATATGGGTAAAACCAGTGTCTTTGATGTAATCAACTAGTCGATGGGCGAGCTCGCGGTAATTTAGAAAGTCACCATTAGCATCGCGTTGCCATGAGCCCAGGTGACATTCATAGATGGAGAGGGGTTCATGTAACCAGTCGTATTTCTTCCTTGCATCAAGCCACGCATTGTCCTGCCAGTTAAAGGTGGATACGCCTCTGCTGACTGAAGCGGTATGTGGGCGCAGCTCAAGCTGTTGTGCGTAAGGATCAGATTTGGACTGGATGGCTCCAGAGTCACGGTTGCGGATTTCAAATTTGTAAAGGGTGCCACTTTTCAGTTCTGGAATGAATAGCTCCCAGACGCCATTACCACCGAGTGAGCGCATCGCGTGTCGTCGTCCATCCCATTCATTGAAATCACCTATAACGCTAACGCGCACAGCATTGGGTGCCCAGGTCGCGAACAAGATGCCATCAATTCCATCGATGGTTTTCGGGTGCGCACCAAGAATATTGTAGATATACAGATGTTTGCCTTCAGAAAATAAATGTAAGTCATAATCATTAATCTGCGGTTTGAAACTGTAGGGATCATGGAAAGAGGTGGTGTTATTTTTTGTATCGGTGCGTGTTAATAAATAATGTTCTTCAATACTGTCAATTTTTCCCGAATAGATAAAGAAGTCGCTGTCGGCAAGGCGCAAAGCCGGTATGTTTAGTTTGGTTACACTTAATTGAAGGGTATCAGGTGAATAAAAAAGCAAAAAGTCATGGTGATGTACCGCCTGATTTCCCAGTACAGTGAATGGCTGGTGATGACAGGCGCGCGTAATTTTATCCAGGTCACCCTGTATGGTTCTAAGTATAGCGGTTATCTGGTTGCCTACGGCTGAAGTGTTTTTTATCGACATAAAGCGGTTTTTTCCAAATTATTTTTTATTTCGCTTAGACAAATTTTTTACAGGGTTGTCGTTATATTCTTTCTCGCAAGTTTCATGCATAGCTTAAAACTTTTGTATACTGGCTCTCAATGGCTTATTTGTATTATACCTATAAACGTTCTATTAGGCGCTGATCATGGGTATATATGCGGTTAAACACGTGCACTTAAACAAGGCAGGTTATTTTTAAAAAAACGTGTGTTTGTCACTCATGTGACAGTTCTTTATGTATTTGATGAGTAATATACGCAATGAGATCAGGTGACAGGTGCTGATTGAATATCTATGAATACCTTATTTCTGACAAGTTGGGGTAACTATGTAAATATTACCCACTTTCATTTCTGTCGCTTTAATTACATGTATGGTTATCTACATGCAGAGGGAAACACCGATGCCTAAGCAAAATTCGTCGCGCTACATAAGTAACCCGACTAGAGATACACTAGCGCTAATTATGGCGGGTGGACGCGGTGAACGCCTGAAAAAATTAACACAGTGGCGGGCAAAACCAGCGGTTCCGTTCGGTGGAAAATTCCGTATTATCGATTTTCCACTATCAAACTGTATCAATTCCGGCATACGTAGAATTGGTGTGCTCACTCAATACAAGTCGCATTCACTGAATTTACATATTCAAAGAGGCTGGGGATATTTACGTGGTGAGTTTGGCGAATTTGTCGAATTATTACCCGCGCAGCAGCGTATTGAATCGTCCTGGTATGCCGGTACAGCAGATTCTATTTATCAGAACCTGGATATTATTCGCTCCCATTCGCCTGAATTTGTATTGATTCTGGCTGGCGATCATATCTATAAAATGGATTACGGTGCGATGCTGGCTGAGCATGTAGAGCGCAATGCCGATATCACGGTAGGTTGTATCGAAGTCGATCTGGACAAAGCTTCGGCATTCGGAGTGATGGGCGTAGATGAAGATTTGTGTATTCATAGTTTTGTGGAAAAACCGGAACATCCTGAAGCCATGCCAGACAGGCCGGATGAAGCATTATGTTCTATGGGTATTTATATTTTTAATACAGACCTGTTGTTTGAGTTGCTTATCCGTGATGCAGATACCGCAAGTTCCAGTCACGATTTTGGTAAAGATATTATTCCTTATGCGATTACCAGGTATCGTGTTGTTGCTTATCCATTTACCCAGGCCAACACTAAAATACAAGCCTATTGGCGTGATGTGGGCACGGTTGACGCGTTTTGGGAAGCGAATCTGGAGCTGATTGGTATAACGCCTGAATTAAATTTGTACGATAAGGAATGGCCCATCTGGACATATCAAGAGCAATTACCGCCGGCCAAATTTATTTTTGATGATAGTGATAGAAGAGGTATGGCCATTGACTCGATGGTGTCAGGAGGCTGTATTATTTCGGGCGCATTTATCTGTCATTCCTTACTTTTTTCCAATGTCACAATCGACAATTACAGTAAGATCGATTCCTCGGTTATCCTGCCGAATGTCAGCATTGGTAAACACTGTCGTATCTACCACGCAGTTATAGATAAAGACTGTGTTATACCCGATGGCACCATCATTGGTATAAATGACGAAGATGATAAAAAACGCTTTTACGTTTCACCGAATGGTGTTGTTTTAGTCACGCCAGACATGCTTGGGCAAGTGATTCATTATGTCAGATAAAAATCATAATTCACCGCCTCTAAATGTTGTTCTCTACTGGCATATGCATCAGCCAGAATATCGTGATCTGCGTAATGGTGAATATCATTTACCGTGGACATACCTGCATACGATTAAAGATTATGTTGAAATGGCGGCGCATCTTGAAAGCAACGAAGTGGCACGAGCAGTGGTTAATTTTGCGCCGGTATTACTGCAGCAAATCGATGATTATGCGCAGCAACTGGACGGTTATTTAAACCGTGGTAAGGCTTTAAAAGATCCGCTTTTGTCCGCACTGGCAGACCCGGTGATATTGCTGGGCGATGAAAATCGGCGCTATATTATTAAGGCTTGTCTACGTGCTAATAAACAGCGGCTGGTGGAACGTTTCGAAGCTTTCGAAACACTCAGTAAGATGGCAGAAGCTACTGTACATGCGCCGGAGATTCTGAGTTATTATTCTGAGCAGTTTTTTGCTGATATATTAGTCTGGTACCATCTGGCATGGACTGCTGAGACAGTCCGTAGGACCGATAAACGTATTAAATTTTTAATGGGAAAAGCCAGAAATTTTAATATTCATGATCGTCATTTGCTGGTTGAAGTCATTAATGAACTGATTAGTGGTGTCATTGAAAGATACCGAATACTGGCAGTGGCTGGACGGATCGAATTATCAATGACACCCTACGCGCATCCAATCGTGCCACTTTTAATCGATATTAAATCTGCCCGACAGGCAATGCCAGATGTAGATTTACCGCTTGCTGATGAATATCCCGGTGGTTTAGAAAGAAGTCGCTGGCATATGCAAAAAGGTAAAGCGGTATTCAAACATTACTTTGGTTTTGAACCGCAGGGCTGCTGGCCATCGGAAGGCAGCATTAGCGCTGAAACCATTAAACTGACTTCAGAGATGGGTATTAAGTGGATGGCCAGTGGTGAAACTGTTTTACGAAATTCGCTCAAAAAAGCTGCAATGACAGCGGATGCCTGTATTCATGAACCCTATCAATACAAAGAAACCAGTACAGCATGTTTTTTTAGAGATGACGGTTTATCTGATTTAATTGGCTTTAAATATTCTGACTGGCATGCCGACGATGCGGTAGCCAACCTTGTGCATCATCTGGAAACCATTGCTGAAAACTGTGCAGGTAAGCCTGAAGCCATTGTCTCGATAATTCTGGATGGTGAAAATGCCTGGGAACATTACCCTGAAAATGGTTATCACTTTATCAATGCTCTGTATGAAAAACTTTCTCAACATGAAGGCCTTAAACTAACCACTTACAGTGAATATCTTGACTCACATGAAAACAGAAAACGTTTACCCGATATTGTTGCTGGCAGTTGGGTTTATGGCACATTCTCAACCTGGATTGGTGAGAAAGATAAAAATCGTGCATGGGATATGCTGGTTGCAGCCAAGAAAGTTTATGATAGCGTCATTAGCACAAAAAAATTATCAGATGAACAAGTGATGCTCGCCGAAATACAATTGGCAACCTGTGAAAGTTCCGACTGGTTTTGGTGGTTTGGGGAATATAACTCAGCAGAATCTGTGGCCGCATTCGATGAACAATTTCGTTTGCATTTATGTAATTTATATCAACTATTAAAAGTAGAACCACCTGATTATCTGGCCAGAGCATTTTCTTTTGGTTCCGGTGATCCGGTTATGGGGGGGGCTATGTTACCGGGTCATCAGCAATAAACTATGAAAGCTCATGCGGATGTTAAAACGTTAAGCAGGCAACGTCGTGCGGGTGTGTTATTACATCCCACATCACTTCCAGAGTCATTGGGTAATGGTGATTTTGGTCATCAAGCATATCGTTTTATCGAATTTCTTCATAGCTACGGTTTCAAAGTCTGGCAAATGTTGCCGTTAGGTGCAACCCACGAAGATAAATCACCCTACCAATGTATGTCTTCTCATGCGGGTAATCCATTGCTTATTAGCCTTCACTGGTTGCAGGATAAAGGCTGGCTGAAAAGACAAACAATCAGTAGCGACAATACAGACGATAGTTACCGCTTATGCTGTCTAGAGCAAGCGGCTAAAAACTTTTATCAAAAGCATGATGATGTATGGAGTGCAGCCATTACAGTGTTTAGCCAGCAACATGTTAGCTGGCTGGATGATTATGCACTGTTCATGGCACTAAAAAGCCGATACCAGAACAAACCATGGTATGACTGGCCCAAAGCTGTACGTTATCGCGAGCCGAAGGCTCTGGCTGATGCCAAGCATGAGTTGCAGGACGTTATCAAACAAACGATATTTGAACAATTTGTTTTTTTTACGCAATGGCAGGAAATCCGTGTTTATGCAAAACAACATGACGTTGAGCTGTTTGGTGATATGCCGATTTTCGTTGCACATGATAGTGCAGATGTTTGGGCGCAGAGAGAAAACTTTTTAATCGATCATGATGGTGAGATGGCGTTGGTTGCCGGGGTGCCACCTGATGCGTTTTCGGACAGCGGGCAGCGCTGGGGTAATCCCTTATATGATTGGGAGTACATGCAGAAAAACAATTTCAGCTGGTGGAAACAGCGCTTCGAAACACAGCTAGTACTTTTTGACATGATTCGCATGGATCATTTTCGAGGTTTGCAAGCCTGCTGGCAGATTCCCAATGAGGAAGAAACGGCAATTAATGGTAACTGGGTAGAGGTTCCTGGTAGAGAAATGCTGACTGAATTGTTTGCTAGCTTCAAGCATCTTCCTCTGGTGGCTGAAGACCTGGGTGTAATTACTGAGCCGGTTATTGAACTAAAAAAAGCCTTTAATCTACCGGGCATGAAAGTGCTGCAGTTTGCTTTTGATGGTAACAATCATAATCCGCATTTGCCACACAACCATGCGCATGATGATATGGTGTATACCGGCACCCACGACAACGATACAACATTGGGCTGGATCAATGACGAACATTATAACAAGCGCTATTTTGAAGGATATATTGGTTTGAGCAGTCAATCAGCGGAACAGGGTGCCTGCTCAATGATACGGTTAGCGATGTCGTCAGTGTCATTTTTATGTGTGCTGCCGATGCAGGATTTGCTTTTGCTGGATACATCGGCACGCATGAATACGCCGGGCACGGCCAGTAATAACTGGCAATGGCGGTTTCAGTGGCAACAGGTTAAACCGGAAATGATGGAGAAGCTGTCTCATTTTATACGCTTGTATCAAAGGTAATGTTATGTCTAAAAATAAATCATTGAGTGATAGCAAGTGTGCGAAAGATTTTGCTGTACTGGAAAAGTTACCCACGGATAGTGACTCGCTGGCGAGAGATTTTGAACGATACTTAACACGCCATCTCGGACGTTTTGCTGGCTGTGATCCTTTTTACCGATATGAAGCACTATCATTAACCATTCGCGACCGAATAATGACAGACTGGCGTAATACCTGGAAAGTCTATGAGCAAAAAGGCGTGCGAAAAGCCTACTATATGTCGTTAGAATTTTTGATTGGTCGCTCTTTAGGTAATCACATCCTTAATCTCGACATTGATAGCCAAACAAAAGAAGCGATGAATCAGTTTGCTTTGCAACTTGAAGAAATCATCACTGAAGAGCACGATGCCGGCCTGGGTAACGGTGGTCTAGGACGACTGGCTGCCTGTTTTATGGATAGCTGCGCGAGCCTGAAACTGCCTGTGATTGGTTATGGCCTGCGTTATGAATACGGCATGTTTCGTCAGGAAATCGAAAACGGTTATCAATTAGAAGAGCCGGATCACTGGTTAAGAGATGGTAACCCCTGGGAGCTGGAGCGGCCCGAATATTCTCAGATAGTCAAGTTTGGTGGCCGTGTAGAATGGGTTACTAATCATAATCGTAAACCGCACGTTGTCTGGGTTGATGCTACAGAGGTACTGGCGATACCTTATGATGTGCCCATTTCTGGTTACAATAATCATACCGTTAATACCTTGCGCTTATGGAGCGCTAGTGCAACCAGTGTTTTCAATCTGGATGACTTTAACGCCGGTAGTTATGCTGATGCAGTAGAAGCCAAAAATGATGCAGAACATATCACTATGGTGCTTTATCCTAATGATGTCAGTGAAAATGGTAAGGAATTACGCTTAAAACAACAATACTTTCTGGCTTCTGCCACGCTTCAAGATGTTTTTAGAATGTGGCATTTAAATGAAGGCAGTGATAATAGCCAGTTTGCTAAACAAAATGTATTCCAGATGAATGATACACATCCAACCATTGCCGTTGCAGAATTGATGCGTCTTTTGATTGATGAAAAATATATGTCATGGAATGAGGCATGGGCCATAACCAGTCAAACCATGGCCTATACAAATCATACTTTACTGCCAGAAGCATTAGAAAAATGGCCGGTTACATTATTTGAAAACCTGTTACCGCGTTTATTACAGATTGTTTACGAGATTAATGCCCGTTTTCTTGAACAGGTTTCCAGAAAATGGCCGGGCGACATCGAAAGACAAACTAGAATGTCGATTATTGAGGAAGGTGACGTTAGATATGTACGTATGGCTTATCTGGCTATCGTGGGTAGTTTTTCAGTTAATGGCGTCGCCGCATTGCATTCAAAATTACTGACTGAAGGATTGTTCAGAGATTTTTATGAACTCTGGCCAGAAAAATTTAATAATAAAACAAACGGGGTAACACCTCGGCGTTGGGTGGCACATTCCAATCCTTTAATGACAGAGTTGATCTCGAAAAAAATTGGTAATGAATGGATTAGCAAGCTGGAAAAAATTGAACAACTAAAACAATATGTTGATGATGAAGAATTTGCTGAGCACTGGTTTGATGTAAAAACTGAAAATAAGAAACAACTGGCCGATCTGATTAAAACAAAATGTAATGTTAACTTTGATATTAATTCTTTGTTTGATGTGCAGGTGAAAAGAATTCATGAATACAAAAGACAGTTATTAAATGTGCTGCATGTTATACATCTTTATAATCGTATTAAACGTGGTGATGCGGAACAGGGCGGTGCACGTAACTGGACTAATCGCTGTGTACTGATTGGTGGTAAAGCGGCCCCCGGATACTTTCTGGCTAAATCAATTATTAAGTTAATTAATAATGTTGCCGATGTTATTAATAATGATCCGCAGGTTGGTGATAAATTAAAACTGGCTTTCTTACCTAATTACGGCGTATCCAAAATGGAAATAATTTGTCCGGGTGCCGACCTGTCAGAACAAACTTCAACAGCGGGGAAAGAGGCTTCAGGCACGGGTAATATGAAATTCATGATGAATGGTGCAATTACAATAGGTACTTATGATGGTGCTAATATTGAAATACTTGAGGCCGTTGGCGAGGAAAACTTTTTCCTGTTTGGTTTAAAAGCGGACGAAGTAGAAGCACGACGAAAAAATTATCAACCTGAAAAGTTAGTTGATAAAGATGCTGACCTTAAACGTGTAATCTACCTTTTGAAATGCGGTCATTTTAACTCATTTGAAAATGGTATTTTCGATGGCATCATTGCATCATTACTAAATCCAGATGATCCATGGTTAACGCTGGCTGATTTCAGAAGTTACATTGATACACAGGAAAAAGTCTCTCAGGCTTATAAGGATCGTGCGAAATGGGTAAAAATGAGCATTAATAACACGGCCTGCAGTGGTTATTTTTCAACAGACCGAACCATGCAGGAATACAACGCAGACATCTGGAAGCTGGATAGTTAAGATTTGGTTAATCAAGTTAGATTGTTCAGGTTATGACATCAGGATAATCTCGTTGGCAACGGGTTTTTATTTCGGCAATAGTATTTGCAATAGTAATCAATTCTGCCAGCGCTGTTTGTGTTGGCAGGTTGTGTAATGTTGTGTCACTGATATAACGTTCAATATAAACCCGAAGTGTTGCACCTTCTGTACCGGTGCCTGACAACCTGAAGACAATACGTGATTCATCTTCAAACAAAATTCGGATGCCCTGTTTTTTAGTGACACTATTATCTACTGGGTCAGTGTAACTAAAGTCATCACATAACAATATTTTGTAACCGCTGTATTCATTTTCCACTAACGATGCCGCCAGTGTCCTTAAGTTTTGCATTAATGCCTCTGCAACTTTGTTGTCGATAGCTACATAATCATGTCGTGTGTAGTAATGTCGACCATACCGTTTCCAGTGTGAGCGGGTAATTTCTTCCACCGATTGTTGTTTAATGGCAATCAGATTTAACCAGAACAATACGGCCCAGATGCCATCTTTTTCTCGAATGTGATCAGAACCAGAACCAAAGCTTTCTTCACCACAAAGCGTAATACGTTTGGCATCAAGCAAATTGCCGAAATACTTCCAGCCGGTTGGGGTTTCATAACAATTTATGCCCAGTATTTTTGCTACTTTGTCAACGGCGCGACTGGTCGGTAATGATCGGGCTACGCCAGCAAGACCCTGTGAGTAACCGGGCAATAGATGAGCATTTGCTGTCATAATGGCAAGGCTGTCACTGGGATTAACAAAGAAGTTTCGTCCGAGAATCATATTTCGATCGCCATCACCATCTGAAGCAGCACCAAATTCTGGTGCTGCTGGCCCGGCATTTAGTCGGGCTAGTAGCGCTTTCGCATGAGCCAGATTTGGATCAGGATGACCACCACCAAAATCTTGCAGTGGTGTGCCATTGATTACTGCGCCGATATTGGCTGACAGGCGATGCTCAAAAATATTTTTTGCATAAGGACCAGTGACTGCATGCATAGCATCAAAACACATAGTGAGCGCCCCTGATTGGAACAGTGATTTTATTTTTGAAAAGTCAAACAGATGTTGCATCAGGTTTGCATAGTCATTAACAGAATCAATCACATTGATTTGCATATCACCCATATAACAGCTGTGTTGCTGGTCGAGAGGAATATCATCAGTTTTAATAGTCTGATACTGGTCAATACTTTTGCTTATTTCATAAACAGCATCGGTAAACGAGGTTGGCGCAGGGCCGCCATTGGCAGTATTGAACTTAATACCAAAGTCTCCGTCGATACCGCCAGGGTTGTGGCTGGCTGATAAAATGATACCGCCCTGTGCGTGGTGTTTTCTTATCAAACATGAAACCGCAGGGGTGGATAACAAACCATTCTCACCAACTATCACCCGGCTAACACCATTGGCCGCTGCTATTTTCAAAATAATCTGGATAGCATGGGTATTATAGTAGCGACCATCNCCACCAAGGATTAATAAACCGCCTTTCAGTTCCGTGGCGACATTAAAAATGGACTGAACAAAATTTTCCAGATAATGGGTTTGCTGAAAAATACTGACTTTTTTACGTAGTCCGGATGTGCCTGGTTTTTGGTCTGTATAAGGCGTGGTTTTTATGGGTATTATATTCATTTACTTGCTTGGTGTAATTCAGGTTTTTTACCGTTATTCATAATATAGGTCAAATACTCTGTTTTAATTATAAAGCAAGATGARGAAAAAAGTTATATCAGAGAGATATGGATGTTTCTGTTACATGCGAAGATAACTACAAATATAGCGTTAAAAGTAAAGGTAGATGTATTAAAAATAAAGATAGAGGTATGTGACACATATGTCTGAGCTTACACAGTCAAAAGCCTGGCTGGCACTGCTAAAACACTATGATGAGATTAAACTTGTTCATATGCGTGAGTTATTTGATCAAAGTGATAACAGGTTTGCCAGGTATTCACTGCAACTGAATGATATTCTTTATGATTACTCAAAAAATCGTATCAACGACGAAACGGTAGAATTATTATTACAGCTGGCTAACGATGTAGAGCTACCTCTCTGGATCGAAAAAATGTTCAGCGGTGAACCGATTAACCATACTGAACATCGAGCGGTTTTGCATACTGCTTTACGAGATCAGCGAGATCAACCGCTAATTGTTGATGGTATCGATATTCTTCCGGAAATTAGAGAAGAGCGGAAACGTGTAAAACAACTGGCTGAAAAAATCAGGACACGAAAATGGCGCGGTGCGACTAATCAGGCAATTACTGATGTGGTAAATATTGGTATAGGCGGATCGCACCTTGGGCCTTTGATGGTAACGGAAGCGTTAAGGCCTCATACGCTGCATGACCTAAATATGCATTTTGTTTCAAATGTTGATGAAAATCATATTAATGACACGCTGGAATATCTGAACCCGGAAACCACATTTTTTATTATCGCCTCAAAGACATTTACCACACAGGACACTATGGTCAATGCAGAAACGGCGCGTCAATGGTATATCAATAAACTGGGGAGTGAAGAGTGTATAGAACGTCATTTTTCAGCGGTTACATCAAATGTGACGTTGGCAAAGGATTTCGGTATTGCCGAAAATAATATTTTTAAAATATGGGACTGGGTTGGTGGTCGTTATTCATTGTGGTCATCGATTGGTCTGTCAATTGTCATCGCCATTGGTGCTGAGCAGTTTGATGAATTGCTGGCAGGCGCGTATGAGGTTGACCAACACTTCAGGCATGCACCACTAGAAAAAAACATTCCAGTTTTGATGGCTTTGTTAGGCATCTGGTATAACAATTTTTTCGAAGCACAAAGTATGGCGGTATTGCCCTATGATCAACACCTGCATCGTTTTCCAGCTTATTTGCAACAGGCCGATATGGAAAGTAACGGCAAGTATGTTGACCGGCAAGGACATGAGGTGGACTACACCACCGGTCCAGTAGTTTTTGGTGAGATTGGTATTGCCGGGCAACATGCGTTTTTCCAGTTATTGCATCAGGGGACAAAAATGGTGCCGGCGGATATTCTTGCGCCGGTTTATGATTTCCGTTGCATCGTTAAACATCATCGCGCATTAATGTCGAATGTTTTTGCACAAACAGAAGCTTTGATGCGAGGAAAAACTGAGCAGGAAGTTTATCAGGAGCTAAAGGCTGAAGGGCTTGACGAAATACAAATAAAACAACTTATGCCCTACAAAGTGTTTCTCGGTAACCGACCAACCAGCACTTTATTGTTTGATACGTTAGATGCCAAAACGCTGGGATCCATCATTGCTCTATATGAACACAAAATATTTGTGCAGGGCGTGATATGGAATATCAACTCATTTGACCAATGGGGTGTTGAGCTGGGTAAACAACTAGCAAAAAATATTGCGCATGAATTAAATGATGAAAAACTAGTCAAATCGCATGATTGTTCGACTAATGGTCTGATTAATCATTATAAACGCCAGCGCTCAAAAAAGACGTGTAAAAAATGAACGCTACCACAAAGCAGATATTGGCCGGTGATATTGGTGGAACAAATACTCGCCTGATTTGTGTAAGTGCCTCAGGCAGTGATTGGCAGTTGATGGCTGAAAGAAGTTATGCCAGTACTGACTTTAACAGTCTTACTCAGGTTGTTGAACTGTTTCTAGCGGAACACAAGATTAGTACACCCACTGATGCTGCCTGTTTTGCTATTGCAGGGCCGGTTGAATTTGGCGTTTCCGAAGTGACGAATCTTCCCTGGGTGATGAGTGAACAACAGTTAAAGCAAAGTTTAAACATCGTGCGAGTAAAACTAATTAATGATTTAGTCGCCGCTGCTTATGGTATTTCAAAGCTACAAGAAATAGATATGCTGACTTTGCAACAGGGTGTGGTTAATGATGAGCGCTTACTGAACCCTGATGCAGTTGTTGTAGCGGCGGGTACGGGGTTTGGTGCGGCACATCTTGTTCGTTTGGATAATTCCTGTCAGGTTTATTCCAGTGAAGCCGGACATGCCGGTTTCGCACCGGAAAATATTCAGCAAAATGAATTGTTAGCCTGGTTGCAAAAGAAGCATGCCCATGTGAGCCTGGAAATGCTTTTATCGGGTAGAGGACTAAGTACGATTTATCATTTTTTGCATGAGGTCACGGGTTTAGCTGAAACATTAGCCATCAATGAAGCGATGCAAATACATGATCCCGCTCAGGTGATTAGTGATAACGCACAGTCAGGTAATGATCTTCTGTGCAAAAAAACGCTGGAAATGTTTATTGATATTTACGGTTCAGTCGCCGGTAATATGGTATTACAGTATTATCCGTCAGGTACACTCTACATAACGGGGGGTATTGCGCCAAAAATTAAAGATAAGTTATTAGAACGGCGTTTTATTGAGGCATTTATTAATAAAGGTATGATGTCATCTAATATGGAAAAAATAACGATAAAACTAATAATACAGGATAAGGTAGGTCTTTATGGCGCATTATATAATGCGTGAAACGCTGACTATTTGTTAAGAGCACCTCTATTAATTGACGAGCTGGTTTTAAGTTTGATGAAAAACAGTAATCCATTTTTAACGCTGCCATGATGGAAAAGGTGCTTCTTGCTAAGCTTTCCTAATATATTTTAAACGTAGAAACTTTCGTCACTCTGCTGCGTTGTGAGCCTTGAGAATGGAATAACCATTCTGCTTCGGCTCACACTTTACAGTTACACGCTTCAGGTCACGCAGAGGATATAAGCAATTAATAGAGGTACCCCTAAGAGTATGCTCATAAAAAACTGCATAATAGCCCCGCATTACATTTATGTGAACGTCACTGAAATGGAAAATGAAAATGAAAAGAGAAAAAGTTTATTACGAGCATTGTAAAAATGTGCTTCACCAAACAGTATTATTTGATGGCCTGGCAGAAGATTTGCTCGATGACATGCTGTCATTATTTCGGCGCGATACCTGGCGGCGTGGTGTGCAATTGGACTCGGATATTTTTCAGGAGCGGTTTTATTTGCTGATAGATGGTCGTCTTGAAATCATGCGAGTAAATCCGCATACAGGTAGGAGCATTACACTATCTTTATTGGGGCCGGGTGATGGAGTCGATGTGGTGACGCTGTTAAATAATGAACCACACGAGTTACAAGCGGTAGCCATCGATGATATCTCTTTGATTTCCGTGCCTATAAATGATGCCAGAGACTGGATAGATCTACATCCTGAATTTAATCGTAATTTTCTACCTTATCTGGGCGAGCAGATGCGTAAGCTGGAAGACCTCAGCACTGATTTAGCCTTATATGACACAATGACGCGCCTGGCTCGTTTAATATTACGCCACGTTGCGCCACACCATCCTCAGTCTGTTTGTGGTAAGCATTCGTTGAAGCTTATTCATGATTTGCATGATGAGTCGTTGGCACGCATGGTGGGCTCAGTGCGACAGGTGGTTAACCGGCACCTACAACATTGGCGTAAACAGGGTGTGCTACATAAAGATAAGTTTCATACTGAAGTAACTGAGCTTCAACTGCTACAGAAATTTGCAGATGAGTCACATCCTAAGTCTAAACAGGCTAGAAAAATCTAGCATACTCCTCTGTATGCCACTTAGTTGAGCTGAGTGACTGTTATGGTTCTTATATATTGATTTTAATACTGTCACCTGAATGACAGTGCGTACTGTGTGTTTCCAATATAATGGAGCCAGTTAGCGGGATAAATTATTTATTCAGTGAGAGTTTCTCGTATTGAGTCTGGAGATATATGTCTGAAAAAAATACCTGTGTTTCAATTTACTCAAGCCATCAGTCAGCCGAACAGGCACTTGGGGAATTGCGGGTGGAAGGTCTGGATGTGCAACAGATATCGATTGTCGGCAAGGGTTATCAAAATGAAGAGCATCCGGTTGGTTTTTACACTACTGGTGAACATATTTATTATCAGGGTGTGCAGACTGCGTTCTGGAGTAACCTGCAAAAATTACTGTCTAGCGCATCCTTTTTCTGGCTACCTGGTTTTGGGACACTAGCAACCGCCGGATTCATCGTGCGTTTACTAGTGGAGGGGCAGGAAAGTATTGAGGTTGGTGGTGGTTTTAATGTGTTAGGTAAGTCACTTTTTAGTATGGGTATTCCCAGAGATAGTATTGTCGATTATGAGCAAGCTATTAAGGCGGGAAAGATTCTGCTTATCGTTCATGGTATGCGAAGTGATGTTGAGCGCGCTTATCATATTCTGCACAGTAAGACCCAACAAGTGGCAGTGCATATGGCTTGATGGGGGAGTTATGCTGAGGCTATATAGAGATCAAGATTAAAAAGTGTGAGGTCACGTTTTTTATCCGCTATTTATAATCGAATACGGATAACCCAAACCTCATTGAGTTTTAGCGGTGGCTTCTGGACAGTGATCTTGCCCTTATTCCAGGGAGTATCGCCTCGAAGCACCGGCTGCAAAAGTGAAAACAGAACACCTTGAACACAAGATTAATAAACTTAAAAAAGAACTTGAACGATTCAATATAATAGAAGCACAATTAGAGGCATCACCTGATAAGCAATTAATAGAGGTGCCCTTAAAGCAATACCTTCTCAATTCCACCATTATTCGCTTTATAAATAAACTCTTTTTCCCAGTTTTTTCCATGCAGATTGTTTGCCATTTCTACTACGATATAGTCTGTTTTCAAACCTGTATCATCGGCGTATCGTGCCAGTCCTTGTTGACAGGCGGGACATGAAGTTAATAGTTTTACCTCATTATTTTTTACTTTATCTTTGCCTGTTAGCTGATTGAGGTTTGCCGTTAATTCTTCACGTTTGCGGAAGCGCAATTGTTCGGCGATGTCGGGTCGAGAAGTGCCTAATGTTCCAGCTTCACCGCAGCAGCGGTCGGTTTTTATTACATTCTTATTCAATAATTGAGATGCGACGGTAATAGAGTCATGTTGTTTCATTGGGTCGTGGCATGGCTCATGGTATAGGTAATCAACGCCTGTTTCGTTTTCTAATGTGATATTTTTTTCCATTAAATATTCATGGATATCTAGCAAGCGACAATCGGGGAATATTTTTTCAAACTCATATTTTAATAGTTGATCCATGCATGTGCCACAGGAAACAATGACGGTTTTTATATCCAGATAATTAAGCGTGTTCGCAATACGGTGAAACAGGACACGATTCTCAGTTGTTATCGAACGACTTTTCTCCTGTAAGCCTGCTGCACTTTGCGGGTAACCACAGCAGAGGTAGCCTGGAGGCAATACTGTTTGCACACCGGCTTCGTATAACATGTGAAGGGTTGCCATGGCTATTTGGCTAAATAATCGTTCAGAGCCACAGCCTGGAAAATAAAATACCGCATCTGAATTATCAACATCGATATCTGGTTTTCTGATTATCGAAACATAGTTGGTGTCTTCCAGGTTTAGCAGTGCACGACTGGTTTTACGCGGCAGTTCTACGCGAATTGGTTTGCGTAGTAAATTGACAATTTGTGTGCTTTGTTTGGTTTCGCCCGTGGTGCTAGGCGGGATTCGATTTTTCTTGCCTAGCAAGCCAAATCTTTTTGCAAAAAAATGACCGATATTGATGGCTGCAAAACCGCCTTGTGCGAGTACGGCACGAAAAATCTTTACTGTAAAAGGGTTTTTTACATTTAAAAATGTAATGGCAGCCTTGGTGGCGAGATTGCTTTTTTTCTGCCCATGTTTTGTCAGAATATGGCGCATGTGGATGGAAACATCACCAAAATCGATATTGACCGGACAGGGGTCCAGGCATTTGTGACACGTGGTGCAATGGTCTGCTATATCATTCATCGAATCAAAATGACTGAGTGAGATGCCGCGACGTGTTTGCTCTTCATACAAGAAGGCTTCAATCATTAAACCCGTTGCTAATATCTTATCGCGCGGTGAATAATAGAGATTGGCGCGCGGTACATGCGTCATGCATTTGGGTTTGCACTTTCCGCAGCGTAAACAATTTTTTATTTCATCGTTAAGGTCACCTAATTCGCTGTCTTCAAGGATGATAGCTTCTTGTTTTACTAAACGTAAAGAAGGTGTGTAAGCCAGTTCAAGGTTCGCTGCTGCCGTTAGTTTATCTTTGTTGAAGTTTTGATTGGGATCAACTTTGTTTTTATAGTCAGCAAAAGCGTTTAATTTTTCTTCTTCTAAATATTGTATTTTAGTTAAACCAATTCCATGCTCGCCAGATATAACCCCGCCCAGAGATTGAGCCAGTTCCATTATTTGATCGACGATTTTTTCGGCCTCGTTCAGCATAGTGTAATTGTCAGAGTGAACGGGAATATTAGTGTGTACATTGCCATCACCTGCATGCATGTGTAAGGCAATAAACAGTTTTGAGTCCTTAATCGTAAGATGGATGGCTTTAAATTTTTCGCGTACAGCTTTGAGATCCTGCCCGGAAAAAATTTCTTTTAATGGAGAGTAAACTTCACGGCTATAAGAGATGATGCAATCGCGTCTTAATAATAAGTCAATTAACTCATCATCGTTTTTAATTCGATCTTGCTCAGATTCTAATAGTAAATTTTTAACATCCATAGCGGGTGAATTAAGATTTTTCAGGATGTCAGACCAGCGTTGTTTCTTTGTGTTTATAATTTTTTTGGCAGTCTGGCATTTATTTCGAATTATTTCCCTGGCTTCATCACTGGTAGCGTATTCGTCATCTTCGGCGGTGTCTTCGAGATTGCCATCGAGGTAAGCAGTGATGCCATCACAAATTTTAATTTTGTTGCTTATTGCCTGTTTGATATTGATGCATTCAATACTACGATTGTATTCAGCCAGTCGCGGTAATGGAATAACGACGTCTTCATTTATTTTGAAGGCATTAGTGTGCGCTGAAATGGCTGCTGTACGTGCTCGGTCTAACCAGAAACGACGACGCGCTTCTGCGCTGACAGCAACGAAACCCTGTGCATTTCTTTTTTGACTGACTTCGATAATACCTTCGACGGCGGCATTGACATCGTCTTCATTGTCGGCAGAAATATCCGCCAGTAATACCATTTTAGGGCGCCCCGGCTGGGTGCCGTCTGCATTGGCTGATTTAGTCGTGTACTTAACCGCTTTTATGTAACGTTCATCAAGGTGTTCTAAACCGGTTAGTAATACCTTGTTATTGTTATCTAACAGTTGTTTCACTTCTACGACAGCTGGCACTGCCTGTGCGATATCAGTACCAAAAAATTCCAGACAGACGGTGCGTTTATGTTCGGGCATTCTATGCAATATAAAACGACCCGATGTAATCAGACCATCACAACCTTCTTTTTGAATACCGGGTAGTCCCGAGAGATATTTATCRGTGACGTCTTTGCCTAAACCYTCTTTTCGAAAACTTTTTCCCTGCATCWTTAATAATTCAGGCTCACCSATAGTSGTTTTGCCATTCGCTTCAAAACGGGTAATTTTAAATGTGACTTCTGGTTGCTCGTGTATCTTGCCAAGGTTATGGTTTAAACGTTCTACTTCCATCCACAATCCATCAGGCGTTACCATGCGCCATGAAACTAAATTGTCTAGCGCTGTGCCCCAGATAACGGCTTTTTTGCCGCCCGCGTTCATAGAGATATTACCGCCGATGGTCGAAGCATCTTGTGAAGTTGGATCAACAGCAAACGCATAACCATTTTGTTCAGCCAGATCAGAGACACGTCGAGTAATGACACCAGCGCCACATTCGACCACGGGTTGTTTTTCAGTGACACCGGTTAATTCACTAAGATTTACCGGGCTGAGCGTTTCCAGTTTTTCGGTATTAATAACAGCCGTATTGGAATGGATCGGAATAGCGCCACCGGTATAACCGGTGCCACCGCCACGAGGAATAATGGTTAAACCTAACTCAATACAAGCACGAACCATGGCCGCAACTTCTTCTTCAGTATCGGGTTTTAAGACAACAAAGGGCATAGCAATACGCCAGTCTGTCGCATCGGTTGAATGTGAGACTCGGGCAAGGCCACTAAAATCAATATTATTTGCCGAGGTGATTTTATTTAAAGCCTTGCGTGTTTTTTGTCGCAGTGTAATTTGTTGCAATAGGCCTTGTTCGAACTTTTGAATCGCCGCTAAACAATTGGCGTGAAGTGTTAAAGCATCTGCGTTGCCATCAGCGCGTAATTCGACCTGATTCAAGCGATGCTTTAAAGCACTGATGAGTGAATCGCGTCGTTTTGCATTCGCCAGCAAATCATCTTTGACGAATGGATTRCGTTTGATTACCCACATRTCGCCAAGTACTTCGAATAGCATACGTGCAGATCGGCCCGTGCGACGTGAACCACGTAATTTTTCAATGATGCGCCAGCTGTCTTCGCCGAGGAACCGAATAATAATCTCACGATCGGAATACGACGTATAGTTATAGGGAATCTCGCGAATTCGAGCTGTTTGTGAATCTGTCATGTATCGTTATTGTGGGCTGGGTGTTTCAAAGAGGTCATTATACGCTAAGTTCTTAATAAGCTTAAGGGCACCTCTATTAATTGCTTGTGCCCTCTGGCTTTACGACCCGTTCAGAATCAAGGCGTGCTTTTGAAGCCATGCTTATTGCATATCGAAAAAGCACAACGCAGAGTCTGGGCGGGTCGTAAAGCCCCGTAGGGCGTGACCTGAAGCATGCATCTGCTGCGTTATGAGCCTTGAAAATGGAATAACCATTCTGCTCGGCTCAAGCCTTGCAGCTACACGCTTCAGGTCACGCAGAGGACATAAGCAATTAATAGAAGTGCCCTTAAAACCATTTTAGCTGCAGAGGCGCAGAGAAGCGATTAATGTTTAAAATACACCTCGTTCCCACGCTGGAGAATGGCAACGAGGATCTATTGAAATGAATCGCTGTGCCCTTTGAACTTTTGTGGTTCAACTTTTTGTTCTGTTATTTCTTGACCATCTATCACTTTGCTACCATAATTCTCTATATTTTGGCACTCACTAAGAATGAGTGCCAATGCAACCATACTGTTCCACATAATCATTTTGAATAAACCTCACCAACTTAACGACCGCGCTGCCATATTGCTCAAGCAATTAGTGTCTAGCTATATACTGGACGGTCAGCCGGTAGGCTCGAAACAATTAGCGCAAAAAGCCGGATTAGATATCAGCTCGGCGACGATTAGAAATGTCATGTCAGGACTGGAAAAAAATGGTCTGATTGTTGCACCTCATACTTCGGCCGGTCGAATTCCAACAGAGCAGGGGCTTCGTCTGTTTGTCGATAACCTGCTGGAAGTTCAACCTATCGAAAAGAAAACGATTCTGCAGCTTCAGCAACGCCTGGACCCGGACAAAGATATTGATGAACTGGTCAACCAGGCGTCGCAACTGGTTTCTGAGATGACGCAAATGGCGGGTATTATCAGTGTGCCCAGGCAAACTAATGTGACCTTGCGTCATATCGAGTTTTTGCCTCTACCGGATCATCGCGTGCTGGCGATTATGGTGACGAATGAAAAAGACGTGCAAAATAAAGTTTTGCACCTGAATAGAGAGTACAGCAGTAACGAGCTTCAACAGGTTGCCAGTTATCTCAATCAGCAATTTACCGGCCAGGATGTTCAGCAGATAAGAGAAAGTCTGTTATCTGAGCTGGATCAAACGCGCCTGGACGTGGATAACGTGATGCAGACCGCAATGGAAGTAGCCGGCCAGGCATTATCGGATGATTTAAATGCTAAACCCGATTATATCGTACAGGGTGAAACCAACCTGGTTCGTTACAACGAAAGTACAAATCGCGAACAACTGCAGCATTTATTTGAAATATTCGATCGTAAGCGCGAAATGCTGGGGTTGTTTGATCGCTGTGTGCAAGCAGAAGGGGTGAAAATATTTATTGGTCATGAAGCGGGATTTGAAGGTTTGGGTGATTGCAGTGTTATCACTGCACCGTATTCTGTCGATGGGGAAGCTATTGGTGTGTTAGCTGTAGTTGGTCCGGCGCGAATGAACTACGATCATGTTATTCCAGTGGTCGATATTACGGCAAAACTACTCAGTGATGCCTTAAAAGGTTAATAAGAGAACGTTGTACGGTGTAGATTTTTCGTCAGGGCACAAGGTGAAAATTGTCGAAAAAGCGCAGCTTACACGGAGTTTGATACTATGTTTCCTCCAAAGCTCTCAAATAAAAATTTAGATAAAACCTTACATAGATCCCTTGAAACTCATTTAATTGACACCATAATAGTGCCACTAAGACTTGGGAGCAAAGACAGATATGTCTCTGCCCTGCACATTTAAACAAGAGAGATACCATGTCAGCCCAAAATCAAGATACTCAAGATAACCAGGAAACAGGTGATCAGGCTCCTGAAGAATTAGAGCAAGATCAACAAAACAATCAACAGGGAGAAGACGCTCAACTGGAATCCCCCGAGAAAAATGCGGATAGCCTTGAGGCGCAATTAGAAGATGCACAGAAAAAAGCCAGTGACAACTGGGAGCAATTTTTACGTGCTAAAGCCGAGATGGATAACCTGCGTCGCCGTAATGCAAAAGATGTCGAAAACGCACATAAATACGGTATCGAAAAATTTGCCACCGAATTATTACCCGTGTTAGACGGCCTGGCGATGGGCCTGTCGACAGAAGATGCCAGCGCCGAAAGTTTACGTGAAGGGTTGGAGTTGACCCTGAACATGCTGGCAAAGATGATGGAAAATCTCGGTATTGAAGAAATCGATCCATTAAACGAAAAATTTGACGCTGAAAAACATCAGGCGATGACTATGCAGCCGAGTGCTGACGTTGAGCCCAACACGGTCATCGCGGTGATGCAAAAAGGTTATATGCTAAATAATCGCCTGATACGCCCTGCGATGGTCATGGTGTCAAAAGCAGTTGAGTAACAATAGACAGGGTCAGAAGCATGTTTGTCTCTGACTCTATATATACTTAAGGGTTAGGCTTGGAATTACTAAAATTAGCCCCATATAAGAAACAACAACAAATTTTTAAAGAATATAAAGACATATTGGAGATCAGCAATGGCTAAAATTATAGGTATAGATTTAGGTACAACCAACTCATGTGTTGCCGTTATGGACGGTGATACAGTTAAGGTAATCGAAAATTCAGAAGGCGATCGTACCACGCCATCAATTGTTGCATTTACTGACGACGAAGTCGTTGTTGGTGCATCGGCTAAACGTCAGGCCGTCACCAATCCAGCGGATACTATCTTTGCGGTTAAACGTTTAATCGGTCGTCGTTTTGATGAAGAAGTCGTACAACGTGATATCAAACTGGTTCCTTACAAAATTATAAAAGCCGATAACGGTGATGCCTGGGTAGAAGCCAAAGGCAATAAAATGGCAGCACCGGAAGTGTCTGCACGTATCTTGCAGAAGATGAAGAAAACCGCAGAAGAATATCTGGGTTACGAAGTGACGGAAGCCGTTATTACTGTTCCTGCTTATTTTAACGATTCACAACGTCAGGCAACGAAAGATGCCGGTAAAATTGCCGGTCTTGAAGTAAAGCGTATTATTAACGAGCCAACAGCAGCAGCACTGGCTTATGGCATGGATAAAAATCGGGGTGATTCTAAAATTGCAGTTTATGACCTCGGTGGCGGTACGTTTGACGTATCAATCATCGAGATTGCTGAGATTGATGGAGAACATCAGTTCGAAGTACTGGCAACCAACGGTGATACATTCCTCGGTGGTGAAGACTTTGATACGCGTCTAATCGATTACCTTTCAGATGAATTTGAAAAAGACTCAGGTATTAATCTGCATAACGATCCTTTAGCGCTTCAACGTTTAAAAGAAGCCGCAGAGAAAGCCAAAATTGAGTTGTCTACCACGCAATCTACTGACGTGAATCTGCCTTATATTACAGCAGATGCAACCGGTCCTAAGCACCTTAATGTTAAATTGACACGCGCTAAATTAGAAAGCCTGGTTGATGAGTTAATTGCACGTACAATCGAACCTTGTAAGCAAGCACTTAAGGATTCCGGTCTTTCAGCCAGTGAAATCGATGATGTTATTATGGTCGGTGGTCAAACCCGTATGCCTAAAGTACAGGAAGCCGTTCAGGAATTCTTTGGTAAAGAGCCACGTAAAGATGTCAATCCTGATGAAGCGGTTGCTATGGGTGCAGCACTACAGGGTGGTGTATTAGGCGGTGAAGTTAACGACATTCTATTATTAGATGTGACACCTCTGTCTCTTGGTATCGAAACCATGGGCGGTGTGATGACTAAACTGGTTGAAAAGAACACAACGATTCCAACCAAAGCCGCGCAAACATTCTCGACTGCTGATGATAACCAGTCTGCTGTCACTGTTCACGTATTACAGGGTGAACGTGAGATGGCAACCGGTAATAAATCACTGGGTCGTTTTGATCTGCAGGATATTCCACCTTCTCCTCGTGGTGTGCCACAGATTGAAGTCTCTTTTGATATCGATGCAAACGGTATTTTGAATGTTTCTGCAAAAGACAAAGCAACCGGTAAAGAACAATCCATCGTGATTAAAGCCTCAAGTGGTTTATCGGATGACGAAGTCGATCAAATGATTAAAGATGCAGAAGCACATGCTGATGAAGACAAAAAAGCACATGAATTAGTTAATGTGAAAAATACCGCAGAAAACATGATTCACGGTACTGAAAAGTCAATCAAAGATCTAGGCGACAAAGTTGAAGCCGAAGAAAAAGCAGCAGCTGAAGCCGCCATTGCCGAACTAAAAACCGCGCTTGAAGGCGACGATAAGGATGCCATTGAAGCGAAGACCGAAGTACTCACTGCGGCTGCCGGTAAGATTGCCGAAAAAGCGTATGCTGAGAAACAAGGTGGTGAGCCAGCTGACGGACAAACTGAAGGTGCGGCGGCAGATGATGACGTAGTCGATGCTGAATTTGAAGAAGTTAAAGAAGGTAAAGACGACAAGTAAAGCCATAACATAACCGCACAGGGGCGCGGAGATGCAGAGATAAAAAACATTGTTTTATGGTGTTCTCTGCGTCTTCGCGCCTCTGCTGTTAATCCATTTTAACTTGCAAGTATAATTTGCAAGTCATTAAAGAATAAGAAATATGTCAAAAAAAGATTATTACGAAATCCTGTGTGTGTCACGCGATGCAAGTGAAGCCGAACTGAAAAAAGCTTATCGTCGTCTGGCGATGAAACACCATCCTGATCGTAATTCTGAGAATTCTGAAGAAGCTGAAGTCAAGTTCAAAGAAGCAAAAGAAGCGCACGAAATTTTATCTGATGCTAATAAACGCGCAGCCTATGACCAATACGGCCATGCTGGTGTTGATCCATCTATGGGTGGTCGACCTGGTGCGGGCGCCGGTGGAGGTTTCGACGATGTTTTTGGTGATGTGTTTGGCGATATATTTGGCGGTGGCGGAAGACGCGGTGGTCAGCAACGTGCACAACGTGGTTCGGATCTGCAGTACAACCTTGAATTGTCATTAGAAAATGCGGTGTTTGGAACCGAAGTAAAAATTCGTGTGCCGACCTTAGCATCCTGTAAAACCTGTTCCGGCAGTGGTGCAAAAAAAGGCACGTCTGCCTCTGTATGTACGACTTGTGGTGGTGCTGGGCAAGTAAGAATGCAGCAGGGTTTCTTTGCTGTCCAGCAAACTTGCCCCCAATGTCGCGGCAATGGCAAAATGATCAGTGATCCTTGTTCAGATTGTCACGGTCAAGGTAGAAAACAGGAAGAAAAAACCCTGTCAGTGAAAGTGCCTGCAGGCGTTGATACGGGCGATAGAATTCGTCTTGCTGGCGAAGGTGAAGCCGGTGAGCATGGTGCACTRGCGGGTGACCTTTATGTGCAGATGCATGTAAAACAGCATGCAATTTTTACACGAGATGATAATGACCTGCATTGTGAAATGCCTATTTCAATCGGCGTAGCTGCATTAGGTGGTGAAATCGAAGTGCCAACTTTAAACGGTAAGCTTAGACTTAAAATTCCGTCTGAGACGCAAACAGGTAAATTATTCCGCATGCGCGGTAAAGGCGTGAAACCGGTTAGAGGGGGTATGACAGGTGATTTGTTATGCCGGGTTAATGTAGAAACACCGGTTAAATTAAGTAACAAACAGAAGGACTTAATTAAAGAATTTGAGAAATCGATTCTGGCTGATGGTAAACATCACAGCCCGAAAAATGCCTCCTGGGGTGATCGCATGAAAAAGTTTTTTGATGATTTAAAAGTATAAAAAGACTTAAAACATTCTATCGCTGAGGAAAAGATGTTTTCCGTCATTGCGAGCGAAGCGTGGCAATCTCCATTAGCGGCTGAGTCGTCTGCAGGAGATTGCCACGCTTCGCTCGCAATGACGATAATATTTATATTTTTTTATTTAAGGAGAGATTGGCACGATGTAGATTTTTCGTCAGGGCAAGGCGAAAATTGTCGAAAAAGCGCAGCTTACACAGAGTAAGTAAGCATTTTGAGACCATTTTTAACGCTGCCATGACGGAAAAGATGCTTCGTGCAAAGCTCTCTTAAGATATAATAGCCAGATACAAAAATAATAAGATTCACTGGGGTACTCAATGTTAAACATCGCTGTAATTGGCGCAGCGGGTCGTATGGGACGTCATCTCATACAGGCTTGTGAAGACAGTTCTAACTGTCAGTTAGGCGCCGCTTTCGAACACAAAGACAGTGCTTTTATTGATAACGATGCAGGTGAAGTCGCCGGTGTTGGAAATTTAGCCGTGCCTATCCAGATTAATCTGTCCGATGCGACGGATAAATTTGATACTCTAATAGATTTTACCCGTCCTGATGTGACTCTAAAAAACCTTGAGTTTTGCGTAGCAAATAATAAAAATATTGTTATTGGTACCACCGGTTTTAGTGATGATGAAAAGCGACAAATAAAAAAAGCAGGCGAAACCATCGGTGTCGTTTTTGCACCTAATATGAGCATCGGTGTTAACTTATGCTTTAAATTACTGGATATCGCCGCGCGAGTACTCGGTGATGATGTTGATATTGAAGTAGTTGAAGCGCATCATCGAGATAAAATCGACGCACCATCCGGCACCGCACTACGAATGGGTGAAGTGGTTGCTGATGCACTCAATCGCAATCTAGATGACTGCGCGGTATATGGACGGCAAGGTGTCACCGGTAAGCGCGATCGTAAAACCATCGGTTTTGAAACCATACGTGCAGGTGATATAGTCGGCGATCACACTGTTATGTTCGCGGGTATCGGAGAACGTGTTGAGATTACCCACAAAGCATCAAGTCGCATGACCTTTGCAAAAGGTGCAATCAGAGCAGCACAGTGGTTAAACGACAAAGATAATGGCTTATACGATATGCAGGATGTGCTGGATCTTAAGTAAGCGGTATATTAAAAGTACAGATTAATTGCACTGTCATTTCCAAAAGCACAGATTAATTATGCTGTCATCCCCAAAAGTACTAATTAACTATGCTGTCATCCCCGAATGTTTGTATCGGGGATCCAGTCCCAATAAATGACTGGATTCCTGATACAAACATTCGGGAATGACATGGAAGTAATGTCGTAAATGACAAAGTAAACATTATTGGATGTTTTTAAAAAATTGAATATAAAAAAGGTATAGAAAATGGACGGTATGAATATTGTCGTTGTTTTTCCGGGGCAGGGTTCACAATCAATCGGTATGTTATCCGATTATGCAGAAACCTGGCCACAGATTGAAGAAACCTTTAAGCAAGCCTCGGATGTTCTGGGTTTTGACTGCTGGGATATCGTATCTAATGGTCCCGCTGAAAAAATAAATAAAACTGAAATAACACAACCATTAATGCTGGCAGCGGATATTGCGGTTATGCGTGTCATGTTACAACAGTGCATGATTACGCCAATGGTATTTGCTGGGCACAGTCTGGGTGAATACGCCGCATTAGTTGCGTCTGAAGCGCTTAATTTTGAAGACGCAATCAAGCTGGTTTCAAAACGTGGCCAGTTAATGCAGGCTACGGTACCAGAAGGTGAAGGTGCGATGGCTGCTATCATCGGTTTGAACGATGGGACTATTATTGAAATCTGTGAAAAGGTCAGTAGTGAAATGGGCGAACCTGTTGAAGCTGTTAACTTTAACTCACCCGGTCAGGTTGTTATTGCCGGCACCACAGCTGCGGTCAATAAGGCGATGGAAGTATTAAAAGAAGAGGGGGCAAAACGTGCCCTGCCACTACCCGTTAGCGTACCTTCGCATAGTTCATTAATGAAACCGGCTGCGGATAAGCTCGCTGTTTACCTCAAAGACGTAACCATCAATACACCTAAGATACAGGTTATCCATAATGTCGATGCAAAGTCTCACGATGATGCCGATGCAATACGTGACGCTTTGGTTAAACAGTTATATAACCCGGTACAATGGACACATACTATTCAGATAATCACTGATGGTGCAGACGTCGTTGTCGAATGTGGGCCAGGTAAAGTACTGGGTGGTTTAACACGTAGAATTAATAAAGAAGTAAAAAGCTTTTCACTTGATTCATTAGCATCAATGCAAAAATTTCTGGACGTTATGACGGAAGAAGTTTGATGTATATTAAGGATACAAGCAATTAATAGGGGTACCCTTAACCCTGTTACTGTCATCTCGACCGTAGGGAGAGATCTGTTACAGCGGAGTTTAAGATCTCTCCCTACGGTCGAGATGACAAAGAACTAAATAGAAATAAATTATAGGTTTTAAATTATGAGTAACGAATTAGAAGGCGAAATCGCACTGGTTACCGGTGCAAGTCGTGGTATTGGTAAAGCCATTGCAGAGCAGTTAGCGGGTATGGGTGCAACGGTTATCGGAACTGCAACATCAGACGGCGGCGCTGATAACATATCATCTTATCTATCGGATAAAGGCGGCAAAGGCATGTGCCTGAATGTTACCGATATGGATTCAATCGACACCGTAATGAAAACCATTAAAGAAGATATTGGTGCGGTTAGCATTCTAGTAAACAATGCCGGTATTACAAAAGATAATCTATTGATGCTGATGAAAGAAGATCAGTGGAATGACATCATCGAGACCAACTTAACTTCTATTTATCGTTTATCTAAAGCCGTGGTTCGTACCATGATGAAAGCGAGGAAGGGACGCATTATCAATATTGCTTCTGTTGTTGGTTTAACGGGCAACCCGGGGCAAACTAATTACTCTGCATCAAAAGCCGGCATGCTTGGATTTACTAAATCTTTAGCTCGTGAGATTGGTTCAAGAAATATCACAGTCAATTGTGTCGCCCCCGGTTTTATTGATACCGACATGACAAAAGAATTGCCTGCAGAACAACGTGAAGCGTTAATTAATCAAATTCCACTTAATCGACTAGGCGATCCCGCTGATATTGCCGCTGCTGTGTGTTTTTTAGCCAGTCCTGCAGCCACCTATATTACGGGTGAAACCATCAATGTTAATGGTGGAATGTACATGCCATAGCCAGAATTGACTATATAAATTGCCTATAACGATGTAATTTTAATATAATCAACTTTAAAATACCATTGTAAGACATTGAATATATTGATTAGGATGGACTTATAGTATGCGGATAATAAATGTGGAATTAAGCTGGCAAGTCCCGCTCTAATTCACTAAAATACCGCGCAACTCAAAATACCAGACCACAATTGTAATTGTGGATCAATTTCAACTGGCTGATGGTGATAATCAATTGTGATAATCAATGGTGAATATCGCAGCAGTCAAAACTAGAGGAAAAACAGATGAGCACAGCTGAAGAACGCGTTCGTAAAATTGTCATTGAACAATTAGGGGCAACAGAAGAACAGGCAACAAACGATGCATCGTTTGTTGATGACTTAGGTGCAGATTCACTTGATACGGTAGAGTTGGTTATGGCTCTTGAAGAAGAATTTGAGTGTGAAATTCCTGATGAGGAAGCTGAGAAAATTACTACGATTCAACAAGCAATCGATTACGTAAACACGCACTCAAGCTAATTTCTCTTAACGCCGGTCGTGCGCTCGCACGGTTGGCGTTTAAGTTTTAATATCAAAAATACAAAGCGATACCAATAAACGGGGTCGCTGTAATAATCTTGCACTAAAAGTTGGGGGCTAATTTTGTCAAAACGTCGTGTTGTCATTACGGGTCTTGGAATAGTTTCTCCAGTCGGTCTTAATTTAAAACAATCATGGACGAATATCATTGCGGGTAAAAGTGGTGTCGTTGCAATTGATTCTTTCGATACGGAAGGTTTTTCTGTAAAGATTGCTGCAACAGTCAAAGATTTTGACGCGACTTCACTGATCGCTGCGAAAGACCTTAAAAAAATGGATACTTTTATCCATTACGGTCTCTTCGCTGCCGATGAGGCCTTAAAAGATTCAGGTCTGGAAATCACTGAAGCGAATGCTGAACGAGTCGGCGTCGCTATTGGGTCAGGCATTGGTGGTCTGCCAATGATTGAAGTCAATAATGAAAAATTAATCAAAGGTGGTCCTCGTCGGATATCGCCATTCTTAATTCCAGGTTCCATCATCAATATGATTTCGGGAAACTTTTCAATTCGTTATGGTGCGAAAGGCCCTAATATTTCAATCGTTACAGCTTGTTCTACGGGCACACATAGCATCGGCGAATCAGCGAGAATTATTGCCTATGGTGATGCCGATGTTATGTTTGCCGGTGGCGCTGAGAAAGCTTCCTCACCATTAGGCATAGGTGGCTTTGCAGCGGCAAGAGCCTTGTCAACGAATAATGACAATCCGGAAGAAGCCAGTCGTCCCTGGGATAAAGATCGCGAYGGATTTGTTTTAGGWGACGGAGCGGGTGTTCTGGTGCTGGAAGAATACGAACACGCAAAAGCCCGTGGTGCGAAAATTTATGCTGAACTAGCTGGTTTTGGTTATAACAGTGACGCACACCATATGACCACACCCATTCAAGATGGCAGTGGCGCGGGTAAATGCATGAATCTGGCAATGAACGATGCCGGTTTAAATGCTGAAGACATCGATTACGTTAATGCCCATGGTACYTCGACACCGGCAGGTGATATTGCAGAAACCAATGCGGTTAAATWTTCATTTGGACATCACGCAACTAAAATGGCAGTCAGTTCTACCAAGTCAATGACCGGTCATTTGCTGGGTGCTGCCGGCGKGATTGAAGCTATTTTTTCTATCATGGCTATTCATGATCAAGTGGCACCACCAACAATCAACTTAGATAATCCCGGTGAAGGTTGTGATCTGGATTATRTTGCGAACACAGCGCGTGAGATGAAGATTGATTATGCTCTATCTAACTCTTTTGGATTCGGCGGCACTAACGGCACGCTAATATTTAAGAAGCTGGAATAGTCCATTTACAATTTTACGTATTAATTAACCTTCCGTGTCCTATCAAACGAGGCTACTGTGCTCTCCTGAATCGGAACATCAAAAACTTCCGAATCTAACGGCGTTTAATCGTTACCACCCGAAACGTTATCCTTATTTATTACTCAGCAGTGCGAGTAATAAAAATAATTCTCAGTTTGATATTTTAATGGCTTGTCCGCAGTCMGTRYTKACACTTAATGCGGATAAAACATTAAGTTTTTTTGAGCAAAGTGAGAGCAATCGTAGCATTGATGCCAATACAGGTTTTTTTGCTCAGCTTGAAAAGTGGTATCAACAGGAAAAGCAGATTGATATAACCAATAAAAGTAGCCTGCCATTTACCGGCGGCTGGTTTGTTTATCTAGCATACGAAATGGCTCAGGAAATTGAGCACTGTTTATCATTGCCCGATTTACCCGATGCGCAACCTTTAGCCGTTGCGGCGAGATGTCCTGCAGCCATTATTATTGATAAACAAAATAAGCAGTGTCTGGCGGTTGCTGAAACGGAATATGCTTACTTGCTTGATGACATTGAACAAGATTATAAACAGTTGCCGGAAAGTGAGGGGTTTGAATCCAATATTCAACTCGAATCACTGATTGAATCAGAAGAAGCACTGTATCTAAATCAAGTTAAAATAATAAAGCAATATATTCTGGATGGTGATGTTTTTCAGGCAAACCTTTCCAGATTATGGCAAGCAAAATTAAAACAGGATACCCGTGATGGTGAATTGTTTAACGCGTTAGCCAGACATAATCCCTCATCTTTTGCGGCCATGGCCTGTTTTCAAAATATGACCATAATCAGCTCTTCGCCTGAACGTCTGGTTGCATTGAAAAATGGTATAGTCGAAACTCGGCCCATTGCCGGAACACGGCCGAGAGATATTAATCAACAAAGTGATGAGGCGTTAGCGCAGGAATTACTGGCTCACCCTAAAGAGCAGGCTGAGCATATTATGTTGATTGATCTGGAACGAAATGATTTAGGTCGTGTTTGTCGTCCGGGTAGCATCGAAGTGAATGAGTTAATGGCACTGGAAAGCTGGCAACATGTGCATCATATTGTGTCAAACGTTCGAGGTGAGCTTAAAAGTGATAAATCACCCATTGATGTATTACGTGCTGTTTTCCCCGGAGGAACCATTACCGGCTGCCCTAAAGTGCGTTGCATAGAAATACTGGCAGAACTGGAGCAGCAGGCCAGGGGAGCGTATACCGGTTCGTTGGGTTATATTAATAGAAATGGCAGTATGGATTTTAATATCCTGATTCGCACCATGGTTCGAGAGGGTGATAAAATAACCTTTCGTGCAGGTGGCGGTATCGTCAATGATTCGGTTGCAGAAAAAGAACTGGAAGAAACACGCGCAAAAGCTAAAGGCTTGCTGAAAATATTTAAATGAGTAACTATCTTATCAATGGAGTTGCGACTGACTATCTATCAGTGCAAGATCGTGCGATACATTATGGTGATGGATTATTTGAAACCATTCTATTTTACAACAAACAGTTATATTTCTGGCCGCAACATTATTCTCGCCTCAAGCAATCGGCTAAAAGAATAAAACTTGCCTGTCCAGACGAAGCTTTTTTACTTGACGATATTGAACAGTTATTAAGTACGGTTAATCACCAACAAGCTTATGCGATAAAAATAATACTCACGCGCGGTTCAAGTTTACGTGGTTATCAATTTGAAAAAAAACCAGGGGTTACACGTATTGCCAGCATCTCATCRATTGAAAATGATTATTCTTCTATCTTGTCTCAAAAATTGTTAAGTGGTGATTTGATTATTTGTGAGCAACAGGTTTCAATCAATGAAAGTCTGGCAGGTTTGAAACACTTAAATAGGCTAGACAATGTATTAGCGCGTAATGAATCACAAATAATCAATAACAGTAATGTTATTGATGGTTTAATGCTAAATGCCAACCAACATGTGATTGAATGTACCATGAGTAATGTTTTTTCTGTAAAAGATAAAATACTGTATACGCCTAAATTACACCAGTCTGGCGTACAGGGCGTGATGCGAGATGCCATTATCGCACTAGCTGAAAACAATAACATTGAAGTATCACTTGCCGATATGACGATTGAAGTCATTAAAGATATGGATGAAGTATTTATCACAAATAGTTTGATTGGAATGAAAGCCATAATGCATTTGGCCGATTCTGGTTCTAATTCTAATRCTCATACCTACACTGCTTTTGAAGAACGAAATGTTACTGAAATTATTTTTAATTCACTGTTAGAAAATAAGGATTCGTATGTACAAAATATTTAGTAAAGGAATACCTGCCATCTTTACGGTAGTGGCTATTGCCGTGTTAGTCGGGTTTTATTATTTGTCTAATG
This sequence comes from Thiotrichaceae bacterium, assembly GCA_002746365.1. Lineage (GTDB taxonomy): Bacteria > Pseudomonadota > Gammaproteobacteria > SZUA-229 > SZUA-229. The sequence continues at coordinate 62,238 of NVWZ01000007.1, read as the reverse complement.
CTTATTCAGTAATGAATGCAGCAGTAGCTGTAAATGAACCGGAGTCATTGGTATTAACGCGTGGCTCAACCATGMGGACATTAGCAAAGCAATTAATGGATAAAAATTTACTCACGGATAAAAATGCCTTTCTTATCTGGGGAAAATTGAAACGTCAGTCGACTAAATTGCAGGCAGGTGAATATATTCTCGCGCCTGAATCAACACTGGCTGATCTACTCGACAATATGGTTGCAGGTMATGTCGTACAGCATGATATTGCCGTGATAGAGGGATATACCTTCAGGCAAGCTCTAACAGCAATACAACAGCATTCAATCATAAATTCAGTGTTGAAAGATTTGAGTGATGAAGAAATAATGAAACGTCTCGGTCACGAGGGCGAACATCCTGAAGGGCGTTTTCATCCTGACACATATCATATTTCTCGTGGTGTAACCGATCTTGAATTATTAAATCGTGCTTATAATATGATGGCGACTATTCTGCAGCAAGAGTGGCAGCAACGAGAGCCGGGTCTGCCATTAAAATCAGCCTATGAAGCGCTRATTCTTGCGTCTATTGTTGAAAAGGAAAGCGCCATTGCTGAGGAACGACCTTTGATAGCCGGTGTGTTTATCAATCGTTTGCGCAAAAAAATGCGATTGCAAACAGATCCAACGGTGATTTACGGTATCGAAAACTACGATGGCAACATCCGCTTTCGAGACTTGAGAAAAGATACACCGTATAATACTTACACACGCAGCGGACTGCCGCCGACACCGATAGCATTGCCGGGAAGAGAAGCCATTCACGCAACGTTGCACCCGGATAAAACCAAGTATCTGTATTTCGTGGCATTCGGGGACGGCAGTGGTCGCCATCAGTTTTCCACTAATTTAAAAGACCATGAAAAAGCGGTTGATCGCTATCAACGTAAAAAGAAGTGAGTGAAAATGGGTGTCACAGCCTGTACCCGTCATCTCGACCAGAGGGAGAGATCTTGTATCTGAGATTTTTAGATCTGTCCCTCTGGTCGAGATGACAATCAATATTGAGCCTTATTAGAACAACAAACATGCAATGAATAAATTCATCACACTAGAAGGTATAGAAGGCGTTGGCAAAACCAGTAACCTGCGTTACATAAAAGAACTTCTCGAAGAGTCCGGTCATAACTGCGTGCTAACAAGAGAGCCAGGCGGCACTAATTTGGGTGAATCGTTACGTGGATTATTACTTAGCCACTCAGACGAAAACATGAGTGCTGATACAGAATTACTGATGATGTTTGCGGCACGTGCAGAACATTTGAGTAAAATTATATTGCCTGCCCTAAAAAATGGCCAGACCGTACTATGTGATCGATTCACAGAAGCGACGTATGCTTATCAAGGTGGCGGTCGACAATTAGATGTTGATAAAATCAGTGAACTGGAAGACTGGGTGCAGGGCGACTTACGTCCTGATCTAACCGTTATTCTTGATGCGCCAGTTGAGATTGGTCGCGCGCGAGCCGGTAAACGCAGTGAGCCAGACCGAATCGAAAAAGAACAGGATGACTTTTTTCAACGTGTCCGAGAGGCGTATATCGAATTAGCTAATCGTTATCCACAAAGAATTTGCCTGGTTGATGCCTCATTAACCTTGGCAGAAGTACAGCAACAAATTCATGCTAAATTAGTTGAATACGATATATTGAACGCCTGACATAGTCGACTTATGATTTACTCCTGGCAAAAAACACAATGGCAACAGATTACACAATTATTAGTGACGGAAAGACTGCCGCATGCCTTATTATTACATGGCAATCAAGGATTAGGTAAAGCAGACTTTGCTAAAGCTTTAGCTTCTTCGGTGTTATGTGAACAGCCGACAAAAGATTATCAGGCATGCGGTGAATGTCGCGCCTGCAACCTACTGGCCGCCAACACGCATCCTGACATGCATTTTCTTGAACCGACCGTTTCAGCAGGCAGTAAAAGTAAAAATCCGGTTCTTAATATTCGAATTGATGAGATTCGTAACCTGTGCCAAAAATTAAACCAGACTAGTCAGTTTAGTGGTTATCGCGTAGCCATTCTAGATCAGGCCGATCAATTAACGCTGTCTGCAGCCAATAGCTTATTAAAAACGCTGGAAGAACCGGGACAGAAAGTTCTGCTGATACTGGTCACCGCCCGTACCTATCGTTTGCCTGTCACCATCAGAAGTCGCTGCCAGTCGATACGTTTTAATATGCCTGATGAGCAAACCGCATTACAGTGGTTAAAGCAAAATAACCCTCAGGCTGAGAATGCTGTCACGTACTCTGATCAGCAACGACAACAAGCACTGAATCTTGCGTTTGGTTCGCCCCTTACCGGGTTGAAGCATCTGCAAGATATGGAATATCAACAGCTTCTTTCTGAAGCATTAACGGCCAGTATATCCGGTAAAAATTCGCTGCAATACGCAGCCAAACTGGCAAAACATTCAAAGATTAAAACTCTGGAAGGACTGCTGAGCTGGGCCTCTGATCTAACCAGGCTGGCAGCGTGTGGTACTGAGTGCAAAATCATTAATGAGTTACATCGTAAACCCTTACAAAAGCTGTCTCAAAAAGTGAATAAACAACGCCTGTATCGTTTTCAGGATCAACTTAATTTCAATATTCTACATAGCTCGATTGCCGTCAATGAACAGCTATTATGGGAAAATCTGCTATTATCCTGGGACAATTTATAATTTCATAATTTCTATGTAGAGGTGCGTAATGAGTACGCCTAATGCTCGTCCAGGAATGCTGTCACTCAGCATCAAAGATAAATCATCACTTTACGCTGCCTACATGCCATTCGTTAAAAATGGTGGACTGTTTATCCCCACCAACAAAACTTACAGTTTAGGTGATGAAGTATTTATGCTTTTGTCATTGATGGATGATGGCGAACGTCTTCCGGTTGCAGGAAAAATTATCTGGATGACACCAAAAGGAGCACAGGGTAATCGTGCGCATGGCATTGGTGTACAATTTTCACCTCAGGATAAAGGCGCCACACGTGGCAAGATTGAAACTCATCTAGCTGGCTCGATGAAGTCAGATCGCATCACACATACTATGTGAACACCTGAAAAGATTCGATTTATCTCAGCCTTGACTGGTGGCCAGGAGCTTGTCCGAGAATAGAGAGTCTATTGTGGAAAAGACTGAATTTGATCATATTTATCCATCCTTTTCGTTAAATAGTGGAACTGTTCGCCTCAAATGATGAAAAAATCTGCCTCAAATCAGCTTCCCCTTGCGACGACTTCTATTCTCGGACAAGCACCTGGAGGTCTCAGTGTTAGTTGATTCACATTGCCATCTCGATTGTATTGATCTGGCAGAATTTGATAATGATTTTGACAAGCTGATATCGCATACAAAAAATGCAGGTGTTGAGCACATGTTGTGCGTTTCTATCAATCTGAAACAATACCCTGATATGTTGGAAAAAGTCCGACCTTATCCGCACATCTCTGTTTCTGCTGGCATGCATCCAATGGCAGATGAGAATGATGCGTTTAGTGCAGACTATTTAACAGAGTTAGCCTCAGATGAAAAAGTTGTGGCTATCGGTGAAACCGGTCTTGATTATTACTACCATAAAGATAATCCTGAGTGGCAGCGAGAACGTTTTCGCGCTCACGTGAGTGTAGCGAATCAGGTGAACAAACCGCTAATTATTCATACCCGTGATGCAAGTGAWGATACACTGGCTATTCTACAAGACGGAAACGCTGAACAGTGCGGTGGCGTTATTCATTGTTTCACAGAAACGCAGGAATTTGCAAACCAGGCCCTGGAATTAGGTTTTATGATTTCCATTTCGGGTATTGTGACTTTTAGGAATGCTGACGCATTACGTGCAGTAGCAAAAAACATTCCTGATGATCGTTTGCTGATTGAAACCGATTCACCTTATCTGGCGCCCATTCCACATCGTGGTAAACAGAATCAACCCGCTTATGTACAACACGTAGCAGAGATGCTCGCTGACATTAGAAATACCTCAGTGGAACATATCGCAGAAATTTCACGAAATAATTTTTATCGATTGTTTGATGTTACGCACTAAGCGGTTCAATCCGCCTTTCCTAAAGAGAGGAGGCATTAAACAATCTAAATTTTAGACCAGCCTTCATCTTTTTCAAATCGGTCACCTAGTTTATTTCTCAGACCTTCCAGTGTCTGACTCAATTTATCAACACCGGTGCTACGAATATATTCTAACGGGCCGCCTCTAAATGGCGCAAAACCAGTGCCAAATATGACACCTGCATCAATAAGGTCTTTGTCATCTACAATGCCTTCGCGTAAACAGGCGGTGGCTTCATTGACTAATCGTAATACCAGTCTGTCCTGGACTTCCTGCTGATTAGAATAGGATGCATTTTTATTTTTAAYGGGTTTGCCCGATTTATATTTATAAAATCCTTCCCCCGTTTTTTTACCCAGTTTTTTATCAGAAAGCGTTTTCAAATTGTTGGGTAAAGGCATATCAAGTGCGTCGGATAATATGTTGGCAACGGATTTACAAATATCCAGTCCAACCGTGTCAGCTAGTTCAATCGGCCCCATCGGCATGCCATATTGTAATGCGGCTTTATCGATAATTTCAGGAGGAATACCTTCATCCACCATGGTGACGGCTTCCAGAATATAGGGCATTAAAATTCGGTTAACCAGAAATCCGGGCGAACTTTTAACGGCCAGTGGTAGCTTGCCGATATTTTTACCAAATGCCAGGGCTTGTTGTACTACCTTTTCATCGGTTTCATTTCCGCGAATAATCTCAACCAATGGCATCAGAGCAACCGGGTTAAAAAAGTGTAACCCGACTAATCGRCCCGGATTTTTCAAACAGGAGCTCAAATCTTCCAGTTTTATGCTGGAAGTATTGGTTGCCAATATGGCATCGGGTTTCATCTTTGGTTCTATCGATTCATAAAGTGAACGYTTCACATCGACATCTTCGAAGATGGCCTCGATGACGATATCGGCRCGGTAAATACCCGCACCACGGTGATCRGCYACKAAGCGATCATTGGCATCACGAATAGCACGTCTATCGCGTTTGAATTTCTTTTTAAACGAATACTGTGCACGTTTGAGTGTCTGTGCCAGTGTTTTCGGGTCTTGATCCTGTACGGTGACTGAGTAACCCTGGATGGCACACCATGAAGCAATATCGCCACCCATTATGCCGCCGCCAATAACATGAACATGCTCGGCATTAAATTTAACTTTTTTACCCTGACTTTTTAGTTGTTCCTGTAAAAAGAAAACTCTTACTAAATTTCTGGCTGTGTCGGTAGTGGCGAGATCAGCAACCGCAATCGCTTCTTTTTCCAGCATCAACTTTTTATTACCGGCGTATTTTTGCCAGAGATCAATTAGAGCGTAGGGGGCAGGGTAATGTTCTTTTCTGGCTTTCGACGCGACTGTTTTTCGCATCTGTGAAGCAATTAACGGGCGCACGAGAGAATAATTTGTCACACGTGTTAAGAAAGGTAACTTTTTGCGTTTCGGTGCCGTTAATGCGTATTGTTCCGCAGCGGGTTTTAATTGTCTAAGCGGTACCATTTCTTCGATTAAGCGAATCTTTTTTGCTGCACGTGCGTTTAATGCACGCCCGGTGAGCATAATGTTCATCGCTGCTATAGGGCCACAACGTTCAATGGATCTTGCTGTGCCGCCGTAACCGGGATGAATGCCGAGTTTTATTTCAGGTAAACCTATCTTGGTTTTTTTGTCATCCGATGCAATGATGTAGTCACAGGCTAAAGCGAGTTCGGTGCCACCACCAAAACATAAACCATGTACCATCGCGACAGTGGGGCACTTCATCGCTTCCAGGCGGTTCATTAATTCGTGGCCTTTTAGCATAAAGGCTAAGGCTTGCTCTTTAGTATCCAACGTCGTAAATTCTTTTATATCTGCTCCAAAAATAAAACTATCTTTTTTATCAGACAGAATGATGATCGCTTTGGGCAAATCGCTTTCAAAACCAATAAGAATATCATTGAGTTGTTTGACTGCCGATTGGGATAACAGGTTGGCAGCGGATTCCGGTTTGTCAAAATGTATCCAGGCGATTTTGTTATTGTCTTTTTCAACGTGCCAGCTATTTCCTTCTGCGCAAGTTTTTTCTGAGTAAGTTTCTTCTGACATTACGCTGCCTCTGTTTTTATTGTATTTTGTGATGATTCATTCTGTAATAGCATCGCGCCACCTTGACCGCCGCCAATGCATAAACTTGCCATTCCTTGTTTGGCGTTTGTCCGTTGTAGTATTTTGCACATGTGTAGGATGATGCGTGCACCGCTTGCACCTACGGGATGTCCAATGCTTACACCACCACCATCGATATTTAATTTTTCGTAGGGAATTTTTCCCATGGCGCTGTCCAGTTTTAATTTGTTCTGACAATATTCATCCTGTTGCCACGCTGCCACGCAACCCAATACTTGAGTGGCAAAGGCTTCATTAATCTCCCAGTAATCGATATCGTCAATAGATAGATTATTGCGTTGCATAATCGGTGTCATAGCGTGAACGGGGCCCATGCCCATGACGGCAGGATCTAAACCGGCCCATTGTGTATCTGCAATAGATGCGATAACAGGTAAGTCGTATTTTGTAACCGCATCTTCACTGGCCAATAATAACCATGAAGCACCATCGGTAATCTGTGCGCTGTTACCCGCTGTCACTTTGCCATACTTACGATCAAAAGCAGGGCGTAATTTAGCAAGGCTTTCAATAGACGAATCCGGTCTTACACCGTCATCGTGGTCATAAAAATTACCTTTATCATCATATAACACTTCGATTTCGTCGAGGAAACCAGACTCATGTGCTTTAGCCAGTCGGTGATGACTGGTCATCGCATATTCATCCATTTGTTTACGTGTGATGCCAAAATTATTCGCAATAATTTCAGCCGTTTCACCCATGCCTAGTCCAACGACATCATCAGTTAGTCCGTGAATAAGGGCAATGACAGGGGTGAAATGTTTACCCCGTAATTTGAAAATGGTTGACAGTTTTTGTCCAAACGAGCGAGAGCGCATGAATTCGCCAAGCCAGTTAACCATGGTATGGTTGAATAACACCGGTGCGCGACTCATTGCTTCTACACCGCCTGCTAAGATTAAATCCGCATCGCCATTGCGAATATTTTTATAGGCGGAATCAACCGATTGCATACCGGATGCACAATTTCGTTGCACGGTCCATGCGGGGACACTTTGAGGAATGCCTAAACGAAGTGAAACCACTCGCCCGAYATTGGCYTCTYTTTCACCWGGCATCATGCAACCTAAAATRACTTCATCAATWGCMTCCAGAGGAAAGTTATTGCGAAGYAATAAGGGTTTAGCTGCTGCAACGGCTAAATCACCGGCARAGAATGGACCGATTTTTCCTCGCGATTTWAGTTGTGGYGTTCGACTGCCATCRACAATATAAACCTTACGTTCACATTCGTTACTCATAACATTTCTCTCTATANGATTGTTTTTCATMTRTTTCTTGTTYCCGCGMAAAGCATGGGAACGCGGYGCTTGCTTAATATTAAGGCGTTTCTAKTTTCCAGTCTTTAAATGAAAACTCATCGACTTTAATTGCATTCTGAATCGCCWGCTCGGTTTCGATTAAAAGYGCATACTCACTRTCTGTGATTATCTTTTTGTCTTTAGCGTCTTCGWAKGCATCACGATCTCKACTCGTTAAGCGACCTTGTTTRTATGNATCACGTAACTTGYKCTGWARRTCATCTGTTTTAAGAACCAGATTAAGTGCRTGACTGATACGACCTGTKGCATCATCTTTATCATTCGAGTTRTAGATGCCATCACTTAAACGATGYARTGTTTCGCTCGGTTTTAATGTTAAACGTGCAACTTTATGACTTAATTCATCGCTAGGGCGTTGGTACGGTTTGGTTAATGGRAAGATAATGAAATTACAAATCGATCCCAGTATCGGTACCGGTAAGTTTTTAGTGACGCCTTTTAACGCGGTTTGAACGTTGAACAAGGCATCCTGGCACGCCCAATGAACCAATGGTAAGTCTTCTCGATGACTGCCCTGATTTTCGTAGTGTTTTAAAACAGCGCTGATGATATACATATTGGCTAAAGCATCGGCCAGTCGCCCGGATATTTTCTCTCTACGTTTTAGTGAGCCACCTAACACGGCAACGCAAACATCAGAGATAAAAGCAAAAGCGGAGCTCATTTTTACCAGTTGTTGATAATAATGCTGTGTGTTCTTGTCTCCTGGTGTGGTCACTAATTTTGCAAAGCTAATACCAAACCAGAAACTGCGTACAACATTACTAATGATAAATCCTATATGCGCAAACAAGGCATTATCAAAATCTTTAACACCCTGCTTTTCATTTTCATTGTGCACGGCTTTCACTTCTTTGAGAAGGAACGGATGGCTACGCATTGCACCCTGCCCAAAAACAATCATTGTGCGGGTTAATATATTCGCGCCTTCAACGGTAATGCCCACGGGTATTAATTGATAAGGTCGCCCCAGATGATTGAGTGGGCCCATGCAAATACCATGTCCACCATGAATATCCATTGCATGATTAATCACGGTACGCATCCGTTCCATTACCTGATATTTAACAATGGCAGAGATAACTGAAGGCACAGCGCCACGATCCAAAGCAACCGCAACCAGTGATCTTGCGGCATCCATGGCATAAGCCTGGCCGGCAATCTCGGCTAACGCTTCTTCTACGCCTTCAAAGTGACCGATAGGGGTATGAAATTGTTGTCGAATACGGGAATAGGCACCGGTATATTTAGAACCCATTTTTCCGGCTGCGGCACCCAGAGCAGGCAGTGAAATGGCGCGACCATCACCCAGGCATTCCATTAACATTGCCCAGCCTTTGCCGACATATTCGACGCCACCGATAATGGATTCAAGGGGGATAAATACATCCTTGCCACGAATTGGACCATTCATGAAAGAGTGATTGGCAGGGAAGTGGCGTTTGCCAATTTCTATGCCTTCAGTTTCACGTTTAATTAATGCCAGTGTAATGCCACGCTCCTCTTGATCACTTAGCAAGTGATCGGGGTCCTGCAATTTAAATGCGATACCCAGAATCGTTGCAATCGGTGCAAGCGTAATATAACGCTTAGCAAAATTTAAACGAATACCGAGAACTTTTTCTTCGCCATCATAACTGCCGTAACAGACAACGCCAGTATCGGGCATGGCACCGGCATCACTGCCTGCATCGGGGCCGGTTAAACCGAAACAGGGTATTTCTATCCCCTTAGCTAAACGAGGCAGGTAATAATCTTTTTGTTCTTCGGTACCATAGGTCATTAACAATTTGCCGGGACCCAGTGAGTTAGGCACCATAACGGTTACGCCGGCTGAACCACTGCGGCTACCGATTTTCATTACCACCTGAGAATGACAATACGCTGAGTAGTCCAGACCCCCATATTGCCTGGGAATAATTAACGAAAAGAAACCATTGTCTTTGGCAAATTGCCAGGCTTCGGGTGATAAGTCATAATCTTCCTGGGTGATTTTCCAGTCATCTAACATGCCGCAAAATTCTTCAACCGGGCCATCAATAAAAGCCTGTTCTTCATCGGTCAATATCGGCTTAGGCAAGTTTTTTAGAAAACTAAAATCGGGCTTACCGCTAAATAATTCTGCTTCCCACCAGACATCACCGGCATCAAGTGCTTCCTGTTCAGTTTGTGAAATAGTCGGCATCAACTTTTTCATTACCTTATAGATGGCACGACTGAAAAGATTAAGACGTAAAGGTTTAAAGTTTAGCGGAATGAGTACTGCGCCCAGTATTAACCAGAGCAGGTATTTTGAAGCGGGATCGAAATCAGAAAAAATATGCAAAACAAGCATTCCAGCTGCCAGCGTTAGCGACCAGACCAGCAGTGGTAGTCGCATATAGGCTGATATAAATAATATAAAGATTAATAATCCGACCCAAATCATCTGTAATACCTACTGTTATTGTTTGAAAGTTTAATCTAAAAATTTAATGCCTAAGTGATATAGACATTAAAATATTATATTGGTTTACCCTTAACTAATTTGCAACTTTTTTATTAATATTGTCTGTTTTATCGCTAATCGTTTTTTCATCATCGATCACTTCACCATTACCCGCATCTTTATTAAATGCTGTTTTTATCACACTCGGTTCGTCTGCATTTGGGCCGATTGTATCAGCGGAATCTATTGGCATTAAGTTTTCAATTTCTTCAGGGTGGGAGTAGAAGCAATCACCCATGGTATTACAATGAACACTGGTCTGATCCCAGGGTAACTTTCTATAAATACCGAGTTCGTCAAAATCGATAATGGGGTACTTAATTACATCAAAATAAGGTGAATGATCGAAGTCACGAGGTGTAATAAGTTTGGAGTTACTGCGTATTAGTTTAAGCTCGCCATTTTCATCTTGATGAATAACCGGGACGATGGGGAATCGAACTTTGGCAAACGCTTCTGCCATCATCGTTGAGCAAACGGTTTTGGTGGGTCGGCCAGCATTGTGTTCAAATAAGGTTGAACGCCAGCGTTTGGGTAAAAACCAGTAAGGGAACATAAAACGAGCCAGATCCATTATTTGACGAACGTTATAATCTTTGCCTAATTCTTTAATGGAATATTCAATGACAGTTTGTGAATCGGCACGGGTGATACCACGAGGGCGACAAATACGAAGATGTTCGCCTTCATAAATATCGATAGCAGAAACAATAATGCCTTTACCCAGCACGGCTTCGATAATTAATTGTTCGTCCGGACTGCAGTGGCGATACTTCTGGATGTGGTCACGTAACATCGGGTCATCGATATCGTGTAAACGACCGATGTAAAGGAAGGAGTGGGTCCATATACTTTGCGTAATAGACTTGATAATTTCGGCAACATTAGACCGACCTTCGACCAGGATGACATCTCCCGGGCGCAGCTCATAACGTAAACGCTCAAAACTGGTTAAGGGCGTTTTGTAATGTGGGGTTTCATAAGTCAGCCAATGTACGAACTTGTCCCACAGGTAATTTTTTAATCTAACAAAACGAAACATCTAAAACTCCAAATAAGGGCTTTATGTTTGTTACTCATATAAAAAATCATCGGAAGCTTGCCGTAATTTTGGTAGCCTACTTAATACTAGCTTAAATATGCCTTGTATGACGCTATTTAAGACAGAAAAAGCTTGTTTCGGTTCACCTTTTTTGTAAACAGACGGCAGCGTATTGGCTTACATTCAATCCCACTGCTATCGCGTAACTGTTTGATGCATAAAATCAAAGCTCGGTATAGCAATCTACACACATGTTGTTAAATATTTGAGACATGAAAATAGAATACTTAATTATCGTCATCTCCGAATGCTTGTATCGGAGATCCAGCGTCCCTAGGTGCTGTAATGTCCTGAATTCCCGACACAAATATTCGGGAATGACGATAGCTTGAAGTTAACGGGACGGTAGTGATTTAATCTGTATCACTTTAGTTAAACTTATCAACCAGCTCAAGCTGCTTTGTTTAAATCATCAGTCGTAGTATGAAAGTGAGGTGAAAACCGTATGCCATCACCTCGAAAGGCACAGATCACGTTATTCTTCTGCAGGAATAACAATATTGAAATAGGATTTCATATCGTGCAATGTAACATGAAATCACAAACATGAAATTATCAAATTGAGACAATACATGGGTATCGAAATCGAACGAAAATTTTTTCTAAAAAACGATGACTGGAAGGCACAGGTTACAAAAAAGCATGTAATCAAACAAGGCTATCTGCAAAGTGGTTTAGAAGCGGGGCAGAAATCGTCTGTTAGAATTCGAATTAGTGATGATACAGCCAATATCAATATCAAAAGTGTTGATATGACTATGGTGCGTCAGGAATTTGAATATGCCATACCATTAATTGACGCAGAGCAACTACTGGCATCACTGTGTGATGATAGTGTCATCAGCAAAATTCGTTATCATATTCCGCATGGTCGTCATCTGTGGGAAGTCGATATTTTTGAAGGAGAGAATGCCGGTTTACAGATGGCAGAAATTGAACTTAATAGACTGGATGAAGCATTTGATAAACCACCCTGGGTTGGTGAAGAAGTCAGTGACGATAAACGCTATTACAATATTTACCTGTTAAAACATCCTTTCAAGATGTGGTCTAATCTGAATTCTGATACAATCTTATCTAAATAATTATACTTAATCTAAATATAGATGGCTGAAAGTGTTAACCATTCGAATATCRCGGTTTTAATCGTTGATGACCATGATCTGGTCAGGCACGGTTTTAAAAGTTTGTTAGCYGGGCAAGATGGCATCCATGTTCTGGACACGCAAAACAGCGGTGAAAATGCCATCAACTGGTGTCGTGATAACGATGGCAAAGTGGATGTCATTCTAATGGATGTGAACATGCCAGGCATTGGTGGCATTGGTGCCACTGAACGTATTGGTAAGTCTTGGCCCGAAATAGGTATCATCATCGTTACCGTTCACAATGAAGGCCCGCTACCTAAGCAACTTCTCAACGGTGGCGCAAAAGGTTATCTGACAAAAGGCAATGGCGTCGAAGAAATGATAACGGCTATCAGAGATGTCCATGACGGTAAGCACTACATAGCAAAAGACWTTGCACAGCAATTGGCATTGTCCGTTTTACCGGGCGAAGTTAATCCGCTGGATAGTTTGTCTATGCGTGAAACTCAGGTACTGATGATGATCGCGCAAGGTACTAAAACGCAAAAAATATCAGAAATCCTTAATCTCAGTCCTAAAACGATAAGCACTTATCGTGTGCGTCTTTATGAAAAACTCAATGTGAGTTCAGATATCGAAATGTTACACATGGCAATGAAGCACGGCGTGCTTGACGAAAATAATCTGCCAGTGAAATAAAGCCGTAATATTCTTCTATACTCACTGCTTACCGATATAAAAGTCTTCACTGCGGCCCTGTTAACTTTATGAACCATTCAATTAAAGTTTGGCTTAGCAACCTGCAGGCATATTGTTAACTCTTTGAGAGATGAAAATAGCATTCTTTAATACCGTCATCTCCGAATGCTTGTATCGGAGATCCAGCGTCCTTAGTTACGGTAAAAGTCACTGGATTATCGCCCAGGCAATGACGATAGTTTGAAGTAAACGAGACAGTGAAAGGACTTAAGATGTTGCCAGAAACCATCAATATGACACGCTTTGTCATAACTTATGTGTCACGCTTGTCATGAATACTGTGGTTTTAACGTAATGTCGAGTTATTTAATCTGGTTAGACGTAATCTAACTTATTGATTTCTAATATAATGYATCAAAACAAGCTTSRCGTAAAANTAGATNTCATGTCGATATTCTTATCACWCAAATTAATGCCATTACTTAAGCCTWTGATTTTWWTATTAAATTAATCTTGGCTTAAATATTGCTNNTNATTWTTAANTRATGCCGTTTTGAAAATGYACTAAAAAAATATTTAATTGTAAACAGGACTTTATAAAAGGAACAGAGGATTACTTTATGTTTAAAAATATACTTAAACCAATAGCTYTCACCTTATTGGTTTTATGCGCTAATGCGCACGCTGCAATCATACACTTGCCTGGTACGACAGTAGATTTTTACTATGACGATGCTCAACCTGGAATGGCGGCCTACGGTACGTTGACGGTTGTTGGCGATTCTATATTCACACAACCCAGTAATTTTCTAGCTGAATCGATTGGTGTAGTAGGTGGCAATATTGATGTCTTTGCTGCATTTGGTACGATTACCGTTGTGACAAAAGCCGGCTATCAATTTACAGGTGCCGCAGTAGTTCAGCAGGGTGACTATCAGGCTAACGGCACAGGCGCATCAGTCAATTCAGTCGGTGACTTAACGGTTAGCGATTCCAGCAATGCGGCGACCAATGCTATGACAACAATGATAAACAGCGGGTTAGGCATTAATGATGGATTGCTTCAAGCATGGTCTTCGATAGGTCAGTTTGATTTATCAACCCCGATCTGGGATAACGTCAATTCTATTGAATTAAGTTTACTGAGCACATTGACCGCGACCACATCGGCATTCGGTGAATCGGCCTTTATTCAAAATAAACTGGTCGCTGGTGGACTGGTGACGATTGAGACTTCTCCGATACCCGTTCCGGCAGCATTATGGTTGTTTGTTTCAGGTTTATTGGGTCTCTTCGGTTTTGCGCGTAAAGCAAAGAGCCAGTAATCACGCCTTACCAGAAAGATTGACTTTATCAGGAAGGGATTAAGCACATAAATGTAAAAATAACCGACTAGTATCATGGTAAGCCGGTTATTTTTACATTATTTGTAAGTCGTTGAATTTAATAATAAAACCTCTGTTTTTTCTTGTGTTTGATATGGGTTTTGTCGATTCTCTTAACTTTATTCATTTCTGCCTAAAGTAGAGTCTTTCTAAGTTGTTGAAATGTTAATGAATTTAATAACTGGCTTATAAATTGCATTAATCTCAGAAACAATAAGACTATATTAAAAATTAAACACAGCTGTAATAACTAGCTGAAATTCATCAAAAGGGTATTTATATGAAAGGGTTTAAAGGTTCGCTACTTGCATTAGGTATGGTTGTCTCTACGGCGTCATCGGCGGCAATGGTCACAATAAATGGGGATGATGTAAGCTTTACCTTTAACGATGCGACGATGTTTGGTATAGGTAACGTTGTTGGTAATAGTCTTTTCTTTGCGCCAACCGATTTCAAAGCCGAATCGTTAAATGGTGCGGGAGTCGCTACTGCCATGTTTACATTAGGTATAGAAGTAAATGTAATAACAGTTGGTTATGATATTTCTTCTCTAGGCATGTTTGAGCAAGGTGATTACATCTTAAATGGCGTTGGTGCTTCTGTTACAGCAGCAGGTCAATTGGGTGTAGTTAGTGGTACAACAACATGTGGTCTTATTCCCATTGCATGTAACGATGCCAGCATCTTTAATGTAGCCGGTCTGGGTGATACCGGTGGTGCATTAGCTGGCTGGTCAGGCAGCACCAGTGTCGATTTAGCGGATACTGCTGGTTGGGGTACTGATACGCAGCTTTTTATATCTTTTCAGAACGACCTAAGTGCGAACACGTTTAGTATTGGTGAGCAAGCCTTTATCGAGAAGAAATTTGGCGCGATTGGTTTGGTTGTTAATCCCATTCCTGTTCCTGCAGCGCTCTGGTTATTTGGTTCGGGTCTACTGGGTCTGGTTGCCGTTGCTCGACGTAAGCAAAGCTAAAGCAAACCACAATTTGTATTTTAAAAGCGAGCCTCTTATGAGGCTCGCTTTTTTATTGCCAGGATTAACAACAACTAATGTAGGTGTGAATTTATTCGGCCTCACCCCTACGGGGCTGACGTGATAGATTGTTCCAAATAATTTATTCGCACCTACATAGCATCATCGTTAGAATAAGCCATGCCATCCTCTGAAGAAACCGTCACACCCGAAAAGACTAAACACGATTTCGACTCTCGTTCATTTTTAAAAAACGTCACCAGTAAACCCGGTGTTTATCGCATGCTCGATAGTAAGGAGCAGGTTATCTATGTCGGTAAAGCCAAGAATTTAAAAAACCGATTGAATAGTTACTTCAGGCAGACAGGCCTGTCGCCCAAAACACAGGTAATGGTTTCAAAGATTGTCGATATCGATGTCACCATTACACATACTGAAGGCGAAGCGCTATTACTTGAGAGCAATCTGATTAAGGAATTACGGCCGCGTTATAACGTATTAATGCGTGATGATAAAAGCTATCCGTACATCTTCGTATCAGATAAAGCCGCCTACCCGAGAATTGCATTACATCGTGGCGCACGTAAAAAGAAAGGTTTGTATCTGGGGCCTTATCCAAATGCCCATGCTGTCCGCGAAAGCATTAACCTTTTGCAAAAAATGTTTCTGATTCGCCAATGTGAAGACACCACCTTTGCCAATCGTTCACGACCCTGTTTGCAGTATCAGATCAAACGATGCACCGCGCCCTGTGTGACCTATATAACCGAGAAGGCGTATGCAAAAGACATCAATCATGCCGTACTCTTTTTGCAAGGTAAAAGCGATCAGGTGGTAACCGAGCTGGTTGGCGATATGGAAAAAGCCGCCGAAAAACAAAACTTTGAAAAAGCGGCTTTATATCGTGACCAGATTAGTCATCTTCGAAAAATAACCGAAAAACAACATATCAGTGCAGACAAAGGTGACATCGATATCATCGCCTGCAGCACAGAAGCCGGTCAGGCTTGTGTGCAGGTGTTTTATATTCGTAATGGCCTCAACCTGGGTAATCGTGGTTTTTTCCCTTCATTGCCAGAGGAACTAAGTGTCGAACAGGTGCTCACGGCCTTTATTCCGCAATTTTATTTAAAGCGCGATGTGCCGGGTGAAATTATTATTTCTAGCGCGTTGAAAGACAGTCAGCTAATTGAAGAAGTCTTATCTGAGCAGGCAAAACACAAGGTCAAGCTTACGGATAAAGTGAGAGGCGAGCGCGCTAAATCATTAGAAATGGCTTTAAATAATGCTAATAACTCTTTGAAAACAAGGTTGATTTCTCGATCTGGATTATTGAAACGATTTGAAGCATTACAAGAAGTCCTGCAACTTGATGAAATTCCACTTCGTCTCGAATGTTTCGATATCAGCCATACCATGGGGGAGGCGACCGTCGCGTCCTGTGTGGTCTTCACGCCAGAAGGCGCATTTAAAACAGATTATCGTCGCTACAATATTACCGGTATAACCGGTGGTGATGACTATGCTGCCATGAAGCAGGCCCTGGAACGTCGTTACCGGCCTTCAAAATCAGACCAGAAGTTACCCGACATCTTATTCATAGATGGCGGTAAGGGACAGCTAAGGCAGGCAATCGAAGTCTTTGAAGTGCTCGACATTACTACCGTCCTGCTCATCGGTGTCGCCAAAGGAGAAGGCCGCAAAGCCGGTCTGGAAAAACTGGTGTTTAGTGACGGTCGCCCCGATTTATACCTGACCATTGAATCCGCAGCTCTTAACCTGGTCCTGCAGGTAAGGGATGAAGCACATCGCTTCGCCATAAGTGGTCACCGGGCACAACGTGCCAAAAAACGCCGGACATCGCCACTGGAAGGCATTGCTGGCTTAGGCCCCAAACGTCGTCAGACACTACTTAAACATTTTGGTGGAATTCAGGCATTAACACAGGCAGGGGTTGAAGATATTGCTAGAATAAGCGGGATTAGCAAAAAGCTGGCTCAAGAAATTTATGACCAGTTTCATGCCAGTGATTAATAAAAAATAACAAAACTATAAAAATATAGTCGTCATTGCGAGCGGAGMRCKRSAAWCWMTRWTMKKSRYSSMGWCGWMWAWMKRASRKKGMYGMSSTMSKMWMGMRAWGWCGYKGWWWAMAWWATGAACATACCAAACACCATAACATCCTTYAGAATCGTATTAATCCCCGTATTCATAGCCGCATTCTACCTACCGTATGAATGGGCACCTGCGCTTGCCACCTTTATATTCTGGATTGCAGCCATCACAGACTGGTTCGACGGCTACCTCGCACGTAAATTAAACCAGCAATCCTCACTGGGTGCTTTTATCGATCCACTCGCGGACAAACTAATGGTTAACTCCGCGCTGTTATTAATCGTCACCCGACACCCGGATAACAACTGGCTGCTGTTCTCAGCCTTAATCATTATTTCGCGAGAAATYTTTATCTCATCATTAAGAGAATGGATGTCAGGTCTGGGTAAAAGTGACGTCATGGTGGTTTCATTTTTCGGTAAGCAAAAAACSGTSGCYCAAATGTTCGCCTTATTATTCCTGATATATGAACAGGATATCTTCACATTCCAAACTTATATATTCGGAACAGGCTTATTAGTCTGGGCAGCCATATTGACCTTATTATCAATGGTGGTCTACATAAARTCCGCCTGGCCGACGTTAACATCAGGCAAATAGCCTAAAAACCACAWTAATCCTCTGAACATGACAAATAGCCCTTGACAGTAACGCCGTCATCGCTAGAATAGCGACCTGCTTAGAAAGCATTGCGGGAATAGCTCAGTTGGTAGAGCGCAACCTTGCCAAGGTTGAGGTCGGGAGTTCGAGCCTCCTTTCCCGCTCCAGATTGAAGGGCACCTCTATTAATTGCTTGTGCCCTTAAGATAAACCCTGTATTTATCAAACCAGATACAGGGTTTTTTCGTTTCTACAGGCAATAACCATAAAAACGAAAAAGGCGAGACCTGAGACTGTTCAATTTTATACACAGAACAGGTAAGCTAAAGAGCTTATTTGGCGGGATAGCAAAGTGGCCATGCAGTTGATTGCAAATCAATCTACCTCGGTTCGACTCCGGGTCCCGCCTCCAAATTTCATCATCTGATTACCAGCAGATGAYGTGATGTAGCAAGACCATCTGCCCAGGTGGCGAAACTGGTAGACGCAAGGGACTTAAAATATTGAGCACCCAGACAGGAAACTTCTGGCGTGAATGGAGTCAAATTCGGGGAAACCTTACAGGTAATGCTGATGGCAATCCCGAGCTAAGCTTTGGAATGATTTATTCAATCCTTTGAAAGTGTAGAGACTTGACGGCTCCTGCCTAAACTGCAATTTTTTGCAGCATGGTGAAGAGAAAGTCCAGACCACAAATGCCAATATATTTTGGCAGTAGCGAAAGCTATAGTTGGTAAGAAAATCCCTCGGTGGTAACACCGTGCCGGTTCGATTCCGGCCCTGGGCACCATTTATCCTACCGCTGTAGGAGCGGAATTAATTCCGCGAAATCCCAGCGCAGGCGAAGACAGCCTACAGCTTTATAATTCAAGCACACTCAATTTGAACAAAAATTAAGTTCCTCATTGAATTGCATAATAGATAGTTAATTAAACTCTGCAACGATTACGTCCTCGATAAGTCGGCGTTAGCGCATGGCAATTAGGACAAAGTAACCTCAAATTATCAAAGCTATTGTCTTTATTGTTCCCATTAATGTGGTCAAGCTCTAACGGAATAGGGTTATCTAACCAATTTTTATTATTACAGTTAGAACAAACAGGTTTAAGTAAGTTATTAGTAAGTAATCTTTTTTTTAGTTTATACGACTGAATTGGGGCTTTATTTTCAAGATAATCTGAAAGTGAATATTTAATGGATAGTTTCTTACCTTTGTTCCACGCCTGTCCACAGAAATGGATGATATTTAAATCATAGTGATTTATCGCTTTTTTCAGAACTTCGTAATTGCCACCGTATGGTGCTACATGAAGCTTGATTAATACTTGCCTTAACGATGTTGATTCATTAACGGCTAATTTAAGTTGATCAAGTGAATATTTATGTAGTTTCATATTCAATCCTTTGAATGGTTTAAGAGCTGCATTTTCATGCCTAAGATGTAACTTTTATGTCCTGGTGAAAATGAAATATATGTATCGATAATACCATGTAAATTATCTTTGAGCCGTCTACGCTAAAACCGGACACTCGAAATATATGCACGACTGGACTTCCCAGCCTTTGCTAGACACTTAAAATTATAAGGAGGGTACTGTAAATACTTGATATGCCTATAGAATACATTTTCATCCTATGCTGTTCCATGTAGTATAGCGATTAGTTGAGTAGATTAAAAAGATACCTCTAAATCTTTCACCTTACTAATTATAGAATTATAAAAATAATATTAGGAAAAACTAATAATCAAATGGCAATAAAGAAATCCGAACTCTACTCATCCTTATGGTCAAGTTGTGACGAACTACGAGGCGGCATGGATGCCAGCCAATACAAAGATTACGTACTGGTGATGCTGTTCATTAAATACGTCAGCGACAAATATGCTGGCCAGCCCTACGCACCCATCACCATCCCCGAAGGCGCGAGCTTTACCGATATGGTGGCGCTCAAGGGGCAAACCACCATTGGCGATGACATCAATAAAAAGATCATCGCACCGCTGGCTAATGCCAACAAACTCGCCAGCATGCCCGATTTTAATGACCCCGAAAAACTCGGCAGTGGCAAAGAGATGGTGGAAAAGCTCACCAACCTCATCGCCATCTTTGAAAACCCTGCATTAGACTTCACCAAAAACAAAGCCGAGGGTGATGATATTCTGGGTGATGCCTACGAATACCTCATGCGCCACTTCGCCACCGAAAGCGGCAAGAGCAAAGGGCAGTTTTATACCCCCGCAGAAGTCAGCCGTATTATGGCGAAAATCATTGGCATTGATCTGGCTGATACCACCGCCGCCACCACCGTTTATGACCCCACCTGTGGCTCAGGCTCGCTATTACTGAAAATATCCGATCAGGCAAAAACCAGCGTCACCCTCTACGGTCAGGAAAAAGATGCCGCCACCAGTGGCCTGGCGCGCATGAATATGATTCTGCACGACAACCCCACCGCAGAAATCAAACAGGGCAATACCCTCGCTAACCCATTATTTAAAGACAGCGACAGCCTGAAAACCTTCGACTATGTAGTCGCCAATCCGCCATTCAGTGACAAACGCTGGGGCAGTGGTGTTAATACCGAAGCCGATGAATACACCCGCTTCGACGGCTACGGTGTACCCCCAGCTAAAAACGGTGACTATGCCTATCTACTGCACATCATTCGTTCATTAAAAACACGAGGCAAGGGTGCCTGCATTTTGCCCCACGGCGTATTGTTTCGTGGCAATGCCGAGTCGGATATTCGTGAAGCCCTTATCCGCAAGGGTTTAATCAAAGGCATTATCGGCTTACCCGCCAACCTGTTTTACGGCACCGGCATACCCGCCTGCATTATTCTTATCGACAAAGAACATGCCCAAAATCGCAAAGGCATTTTTATGGTCGATGCGGGCAAAGGCTTTATTAAAGACGGCAATAAAAACCGCCTGCGTGAAATGGACATTCATAAAATTGTCGATGTGTTCAACAAACAAACCGAAATCGACGGCTACAGCAAAATTGTCTCCTTCGCCGATATCGAAAATAACGAGTTCAATCTCAATATCCCACGTTACATTGACAGCTCAGAGCCGGAAGACCTGCAAGACATCGAAGCCCACCTGCAGGGCGACATACCCAAAGCCGATGTGAATGCCCTGCAAAACTACTGGGATGTTTTCCCCAAGGTAAAATCCAGCCTGTTCAGCGCCGCCCAACGTAGCGAACACTATGTGAGCTTGCAGGTAAACAAAGACGACATAAAACCCACCATTTACCAGCACCCGGAATTTGTTACTTATATGGATGATATGAATCGGGTATTCACTGAATGGGCAAGCGCCACCACAAAACAGCTTAAAGCACTCAAACCGGGCTTTCACCCGAAACAGCTTATTSATSAAATAAGCGAAGCCCTGCTGGCAAGCTACAYCGGCAAAGCATTGATAGACCCTTACGATGTTTTTCAACACCTGATGAACTACTGGTTTGAAACCATGCAGGACGATTGTTATTTAATCGCCGCCCAGCTTGAAGAAGAGGGCAGCTGGAAAGCTGAAACCTATCGCATTATCGAAACCAATAAAAAAGGCAAACAAATTGATAAAGGCTGGACCTGCGATTTAATCCCCAAGGCGCTGGTYATMAACCGMTACTTTGCMGARCAKCAACAAARCATTAATSAGYTSAATACCGAGCTGGAAAMCCTGCAAAGCCAGAAAACCGAAATGGAAGAAGAGCACAGCGGCGAAGACGGTGCCTTTGCTGAGTTAGAAAAAATCAACAAAGGCAATATCAATGCACGGCTAAAAGAAATAAAGGATGAAGCCGACAGCGAAACCGAGCAGAAAATTCTCAAGGCATACATCAAACTGTTAACCCAGGAAGCCGCCAGTAAAAAAGCCATAAAAGAAGCCGAAGCCAAACTCGATGCCGAGCTGCTGGCGTTTTATCCCAGCCTGACAGAAGAACAGGTTAAACAACTGGTAGTCGATGATAAATGGATGGCAAGCATGGAAAAAGACAGCCACTCCGAAATGGATCGCATTAGCCAGCGCCTCACCCAGCGGGTAAAACAACTGGCAGAGCGATATGAAATGCCATTGTCAGTGCAAACCGAGCAAGTGGCCGATTGTGAAAAAACCGTGATCGGGCACTTGCGGAAAATGGGATTTTCCGCAAATGGATAATGGAGAATTGAAAATGGATAATGAAGATCGTTCTCAATTATCAACTATCCATTCTCAATTAAATAGTGTGGAACTGAGGGCAGGGTATAAACAGACTGAGGTTGGGGTGATTCCTGAGGATTGGAATGTTGTTAGATTAGGTGCCGTCCTAAAGATTAGACATGGAAAGAGTCAACATGAAGTTATATGTAGTAATGGTAAATACCCTATTTTAGCTACAGGTGGCGAAATAGGGCGAACTGACACGCCTCTATATTCTAAACAATCAGTAATGATTGGTAGAAAAGGTACAATTGATGTACCCAGATATATGGGTACACCTTTTTGGACTGTAGATACACTTTTTTATTCTGAGATTTCAAATAACACTGAACCAAAATTTATATATTATAAGTTTTGGATGATAGATTGGTATTCATATAATGAAGCGTCAGGTGTTCCTAGCCTAAATGCTGCAACAATAGAAAAAATTCCTCAGGCATTCCCCCCAACCAAAACCGAACAAACCGCCATCGCCAATGCCTTAAGCGATGCCGATGCCTGGATTCAATCCCTCACCCGCCTCATCGCCAAAAAACGCCAGATCAAACAAGGGGCGATGCAGGATTTACTTTCTCCGTGGGAGAAAGTAAATCCTGCAATGGATAATGGAGAATTGAAAATTGATAATGAAGGGCACTCTCAATTATCAACTATCCATTCTCAGTTAAAACCCGGGTGGGTGGTGAAGAGGTTAGGGGAAATAGCGCATTTTATTAATGGTCGTGCTTATAGCCTAACCGAATGGGAAACACAGGGTACTCCTGTTATACGTTTGCAAAATCTTACAGGTAGAGGTGAAAAGTATTATTACTCCAATCTTCGGCTACCAGAAAAACAATATTGTGTAGCGGGTGACCTTTTGTTTATGTGGTCAGCAACGTTTGGACCGGTCATCTGGCAAGGTGACAAAGCGATATATCACTATCATATTTGGAAAATAGAATGTAAGCCTATTGAAGCAAATAAAATGTACTTGTTTTATATATTAGATGATTTAACTGAAAGGTTAAAAAGATCATCATCTAGTGGTGGGACGATGCTTCATGTTACTAAAGAAAAAATGGAGTCAACTGAAATCATCTTACCTGGTGTTGATGAACAAATAGAAATCGCAACCATCCTCTCAAACATGGACACCGAAATAACCACCCTCGAAACCAAACTCACCAAAGCCAAACAAATTAAACAGGGCATGATGCAAAACCTGCTCACCGGCAGAATTCGACTGGTATGAGTAAATACGATATTGGCGGTTCACAGGGGCGTTATCAATCCGGCTCAAATGACACCGTGCTGGAAAACAAATTAGAAATTACTGAAGCTTCTGATATGGATGAGGCTGAACTGGTTCTACTGGAAAAGCTGTATGAAGCTGTTCTGTTTGAAAACTTACCACAATCAGAAATCACAGTTGATGAGATAAAAACATGGCATCGCCGCTGGCTGGGTAATGTGTATGAATGGGCGGGAGAAGAGCGTTCCGTTAATATGAGCAAGGGGACGTTTCAATTTGCTGCTGCGGCTCAAATCTCACAGTTGTTGAACAAGTTTGAGCAGGATTTTCTTAAGCAATACACACCCTGTACGGGTTTTAGCCTGGAGCAATTAATTGAAGCGGTTGCGATTGTTCATATTGAATTTATTTTGATTCATCCGTTTCGCGATGGTAATGGTCGGTTATCACGTTTACTGGCAGATGTGATGGCGGTACAGGCGGGCTATCAACCACTGGATTACAGTTGTTGGGATCAGAATAAGCCGGAGTATTTTGCTGCGATTGGGCAGGGCATGAGTATGGACTACGAAGCGATGAAAGGCTGGGTAAATCGAGCGATTAGTGAGCCTGATTAAAGACTAGCGGGCAAGCTGAAGATTCTGAAATTTGCTCTTTTTGGTTTTTAGCAGGGTTTCAATGGTTTTAACCGGCTGGCCTGTTTCAATCGCAGTAGAGCTGGCGACAGCACGCCGTAGTCGAGTATGAGAAAGTGTGCTCTTAGGCGTAGATTTGGGCGCAGAACTGGTTTTCAATGTGATAGCCTGAATGCTGTTAAAGTGATTTTATTATAGCATGTAAGCGTATTTATCGCTGCGCAGACTGCAACAAACCGATGAGAATGTATGATGATAGGCAGGGTTAAATGACCGGAGCAATTAATAAACCGGAACGCGCTACGCAAGACCGTGTGGTTAAGCTATTTACCGATGAACTGGATTATATCAGTCTCGGTAATCTTGAAGATAATGCCAATAATAGCAATATCGAAGTCCCACAGTTACGCAAGTATTTAACAGCCAGGGGTTATAGCAGCGATCAGATTAATAAAGCCCTGGATAAACTGCAGGCCACCGCCAATAACCACGCCCAGGATTTATATCACAATAATAAAGATGTCTATCAACTGCTGCGCTACGGGGTGCCTGTTAAAGTTGAAGCCGGTGTTCCGACTGAAACGGTTTCTCTGATCGACTGGCAGTATCCTGAAGAAAATGATTTTTATATTGCTGAAGAAGTAACGGTTTTTGGTAATAAAGAAAAACGTCCAGACATTGTATTGTATGTAAATGGCATCGCGTTGGCGGTGTTGGAGCTGAAAAATAGCCGGGTTTCTATTGGTGATGGCATTCGCCAGAGCCTGGTGAATCAAAGGCCAGAATTTATTGGTTCGTTTTTTACTACTGTGCAGTTCATTTTTGCCGGCAATGACTCAGAAGGGCTGCAGTACGGCACCATTGGCACACCCGAGAAGTTCTTTCTCAAATGGAAGGAAGACGAAGCCGATAACAGCGGTTACAAGCTGGATAAATACCTGAGTAAAATCTGCAACAAACAACGTTTTATCGAATTGATATATGACTTTGTGCTGTTTGATGGCGGCGTGAAAAAATTGCCGCGAGTACATCAGTATTTTGGCATTAAAGCGGCACAAGAACATGTGCGTCGTAAAGAAGGCGGTATTATCTGGCACACGCAGGGTAGCGGCAAAAGTATTGTGATGGTGATGCTGGCCAAGTGGATTTTAGAGAATAACTCACAGGCGCGCATTGTTATCGTCACCGACCGGGATGAACTGGATAAGCAGATCGAAGGTGTGTTTAAAGACGTAGGTGAAGACATCTACCGCAGCAGCAGTGGTCGCGATTTAATGTCCCAGCTTGGTCAGGCAACGCCACGCCTCTTATGTTCGCTAGTGCATAAATTTGGCAAGAAAGACGTCGATAATTTTGAACAGTTTATCAAAGAGCTGGAAAGTCAGCCCAGCCATGCAGTTGGTGAACTGTTTGTGTTTGTTGATGAGTGCCACCGTACTCAGGGTGGCAAATTGCACCGGGTGATGAAGGCTATTATGCCGAGCGCAATATTTATCGGTTTCACCGGCACGCCGCTGCTGAAAAAAGATAAATCCACTTCATTAGAAATATTTGGCAAGTATATACATACCTATAAGTTTAACGAAGCGGTTGAAGATGGCGTGGTGCTCGATCTGGTTTATGAGGCTCGCGACATTGACCAGCGTTTAAGTTCTCAGCTAAAAGTTGATGAATGGTTTAAAGCTAAAACCAAAGGCTTGAATGACTTCCAGAGGGCCGAGCTGAAAAAGAAATGGGGCACAATGCAGAATGTACTCAGTTCAAAATCACGCATGGATAAGGTCGTTACCGATATTATTTATGACTTCAGCGTGAAGCCACGTTTAAATTCACAGGCGGGTAATGCCATATTGGTAGCATCGAGTATTTTTGAAGCCTGTCGTTATTATGAGCTGTTTCAGGCTACCGAGTTAAAAGGTAAATGCGCAGTGGTT
The DNA here is from genome assembly GCA_002746365.1 of Thiotrichaceae bacterium. GTDB lineage: Bacteria > Pseudomonadota > Gammaproteobacteria > SZUA-229 > SZUA-229. Next base: position 36,179 of record NVWZ01000007.1, on the reverse strand, counting down.
ACGTCTTATAACCCTATGACGAGAGACATTACCACCGAAGATACCGGCGCCAATACCGAAACCGATAAACAGTACATCTACAATACCTATAACGAATTGCTTGAAGACGTTAAAGCCAAACCCGGCAAGAGCAAAACTGAAACCTATGAAGATGCGGTAAAAAAACAGTTTACTGATGAACCTGCCAATATGAAGTTACTGGTGGTAGTCGATAAACTGCTCACAGGTTTTGATGCGCCCAGTTGTACTTATTTGTATATTGATAAATCGATGCAAGATCACGGACTGTTTCAGGCCATTTGCCGAGTGAATCGGCTGGACACTGACGATAAAGACTTTGGTTTTATCGTTGATTATAAAGACCTGTTCAAAAAAGTAGAAAATGCGGTTGCTGTTTATACGTCTGATCTGAATTATGACGACTTTGAAGCAAGTGATTGTGACGTATTGTTGAAAGACCGCTTAAAAATAGGACGTGAACGACTAGATAATAGCCTAGAGGCACTGGAACTGCTTTGTGAGGGTGTTAAAGCACCGAAGGGTGATTTGGAGCACATCCACTATTTTTGTGGCAATACCGAAATTCCCGAAGAACTTAAAATTCGGGAAGTACAACGTACAGCACTCTATAAGGCCACAGTCGCTTTTATACGAGCCTATGCCAATATTGCCGATGAACTTGAAGGCGCTGGCTACAGTGAGTCTGCAATTGAGCGTATTAAAAATCGCATGAAACACTACGTTAACCTGCGTGAAGTTATCCGTAAAGCGAGTGGTGAGACGATTGACCTGAAAGCCTATGAAGCGGATATGCGCCACCTGCTAGACAGTTACATACAGGCAGATGACTCGGTAGTGATTTCACCTTTTGGTGACCTGTCCCTGATAGAAATAATCGTGAAATCAGGTATTGCTGATGCAATAAATGATTTGCCTGGTGGAATAAAAGGCAACCGAGAAGCCGTTGCTGAAACCATTGAAAACAACGTGCGCAGCAAAATAATTAAAGACCATTTACTTGACCCGGCTTATTTTGAAAAAATGTCAAAGTTGCTTGATGAGATAATCAAAAGGCGAAAAGAAAAAGCGATTGAGTATGAAGAGTATTTGCAGATGATCGCTGATCTAGCTAACAAAGTAGCAACAGGTCAAGCTGATGATACCCCACAACAACTAGACACCCATGGCAAGAAAGCCATATACAATAATCTGGTTGATGCATTACCTGCAAATGTCGTAGCCGAAACTGATTTAGATAAGAAAGCATTGGAGTTAACGCTTGAAATTGATAAAGCCATTATTGATGTGCGCGGTGACAACTGGCGAGGTAATCATGCCAAGGAACAGATAATCAAAGATGCACTTTATCAGGTGCTTAAAGATGTACCAGCCTTAGAACGAATTTATCAAATTATTGTACAGCAACATGAATATTAAACTTAATAATATTGATGTAGAAGTTATCCAAAAGGACATTAAAAACGTTCATCTGAGCGTTTACCCACCAAGGGGCAGAGTAAAAGTATCTGCACCAGAATCCATGTCTGAGGAGATCATCCGTGTTTTTGTTATTTCAAAACTTGGATGGATAAAAAAACAACAGAATAAGATACGCAGTCRGGAACGTGAATCATCGCGTGAATATCTTGATCGTGAGAGCCATTACTTTTTTGGTAAACGGTATTTATTGAAAGTTATCGAGAAAAATTTGCCACCAATAGTAAAACTTAATCACAGCACATTGGAATTAACTATTCGACCAGGCACGCCACTGGTAAAACGACAAGCCATACTTTACGAATGGTATCGAGCGCAAATGAAGTTAGTCTTGCCAGATATAATAAATAAATATGAAAAAATAATGGATGTGGAAGTGACTGAATTTGGTATTAAAAGAATGAAAACCAAGTGGGGTACATGCAACCCCGCTGCTAAACGAATCTGGCTTAATCTTGAATTAGCCAAAAAACCTGTTGAGTGTCTTGAATATATCGTTGTGCATGAAATGGCGCACTTGCTAGAACGAACTCATAATGATCGGTTTGTGGCGTTAATGGATGGGTTTATGCCTAAGTGGCGTTTTTTTAGAGATGAATTAAATCGACTTCCAGTTAGTCATGTTGATTGGAAATATTAAACTTTTAGTGATTTGAGAATTATCTATGCCACCAGATCATATAGCGTTACTAATAGATGATGAGCCATTGGTCACAGATGAAGGTGAACATGTTGAAGTTTGGCGCATACAGACTCCAGATGCAGATGATTTAGTAAGCTGGGCGAAACACGTTCGTGAACACTATTGTCTGGATTCAGAGATTGATGGGTTAAGGGAAGGAACAGGTTTATCAAGATCAGAATATCTAACAAATTTGGTATTTCCAGACAGCACTGAAAGACCGGGGCCTTCTGTAAGGGCAGGTGATTTTACTGAGATTTTAATCTCAGATTATTTGGAGTATTCATTAGGATATACAGTGCCTCGAATTAAATTTGCAGAAAAGGCGGTTAGAAACGAACCAGTTAAAGGAGTTGATGTTATTGGGTATATGTTAATTGATGAAGATGGGAACAATCCAGATGACAGACTTGTGACATACGAGGTTAAAGCGAAACTTACTGGGAACGCTTATGATGATACACTGCAAAAAGCTATCGACCATTCATCAAAAGATTTCCTGCGTTTAGCAGAAACTCTCAATTTTTTGAAGAGGAAATATAAAGATAAAGGTCAATATGAAGAAGCAAACAAGATTCAGCGGTTTCAGAATAAAACTGACAAATCCTATATTTATGAATCTGGCGCAGCAGCAGTAATAACTAGTTCGACTTATGATGAAGCGGCAATTGTAGAGAATACAGAAACTGTAAATCACCCTAACTCAGAGTTGCTTGCACTTTTGGTAATAAGTGGTGATGATCTCATGGTCTTAGTTCATTCTATATATCTGAGTGCCGCAAATGACGCCTGAAAGCAATAGTATTAGGTTATTCGGTATAACACGATCAAAAGGCAAGATGTACGAATTTGGCTTGCCAGAAGAAGATCACATTGCTATTCCAGAAGGTAGCAATCCTGCTGAACTACTGTTGCTCACTGTCGGCAATCTTGGTGATGCTGCAGTTCAATACTTTGAAGCCGACAACGACAATGTTGATTCAATCCCTCTAAACTTTTCATCAAGTTACTTTGATGCACTATTACAATCTAAATTAGCGCCATCACTAGATAATGACCTAGCGCTTTTAGCGTCAGCAGCATACTACTTAGATAACCGACCTGGAAGTAGCCTAGTGATGGCCGGTTTTCAGCACAATGATGTTGAAGAAACATCTATAGTAAGAACATTACGTTGGCTACTCTGTTCTGCTTGGGATGATATACCAAGTATTGATGATGAATTTAGCGAATTACTTAGACCGCTTATTGAATCAATCGCTAATCACTTTCTTAGTGGTACGGATACTGATCAATTATTTAATTATACAAGTTCGCTGAGACACCTTGTATATCAAATTGGCGGCAGAAGAGACTTATTACTTACTGATATTATTTGTGCTGTAGTGCATAAAAGAGTTAGCTCATCTTCATGGGTTAATTTGCCACAGATGAGCGGGTTAACTACACAAGATTGGTTGCAATCAATCCAGAAAAATCATTTTCCTAAAGAGCTATGGCCCTCCCAGTTATTACTAGGCAATGCTGGAATTTTTTCAGGTGAGTCTGGTCTCGTACAAATGCCGACAAGTGCAGGAAAAACCCGTTCTGTAGAAATGATAATTCGTAGTACGTTTTTATCTGGCAGAACAAACGTAGCAATTATCGTAGCGCCCTTCAGAGCACTATGCCATGAAATCAACCAATCATTAAGAGAAGCATTCGCTGGTGAACATATTAATGTAACCGAACTATCAGATGCACTGCAACCTGATTATCTCGATGAGCTTGAAGAATTATTGGGTGTCACACCACTGCAGACACCAACTATAGTTGTGTTAACTCCGGAGAAATTTTTATATATTCTTCGCCAAACTTCTGATGTTATCGATAATTTAGGCTTGGTTGTTTACGATGAAGGACATCAATTCGATTCAGGATATCGCGGCGTAACTTACGAATTATTACTAAGTGAAATCAAACAGCTCCTTTCCGACACAGCCCAAACGGTTCTTATTTCAGCTGTAATGAGTAATGCTGATGAAATTGCTAATTGGCTGTTAGGAGATGATCCTAATGTTATAACAGGACAAGATTTGCTGCCAACATCACGATCAGTAGCATTTTCCAGCTGGCCCGATGATCGTCGAGGCCAAATGATGTTTTATGAAGAAAATATTGGGCGGCGACCTGATTATTTTGTCCCACGGATTATTGAACAGCAAGAATTAAGATTAATAGGAAGAGAAACAGCTGTAAGGTACTTTCCTGAGCGTGAGGAATCTACAGACATTTCACTATATCTTGGGCTTCGTTTAGTTCCGAATGGTGCTGTAGCAATTTATTGTGGTCGAAAAGTAACTGCAGAAAAAATAGTATCCCGTAGTGTAGAGATTTTTAAACGAAGAGTGTCGTTCGTACCTCCATCAAACTTTTCTAACGCCGAAGAGATTCAGCGATTAATGAATCTATATATTTTACATTTTGGAGTGGAAGACGATCGAGTTAAAGCAGCTGAACTAGGTATATTTGCACATCATGGTAATACTCATCATGGTCTTAGATTAGCAATAGAACATGCTATGCAAAGCGGAAAGATTAAGTTTGTGGCATGTACTTCAACACTAGCACAGGGTGTTAACTTACCGATTAGATATCTTATCGTTTCAGGTGTATATCAAGGTAGAGAGCGAATAAAAGTACGCGACTTCCAAAATTTAATGGGGCGAGCAGGGCGAGCAGGGATGCACACTGAGGGATTAGTAATATTTGCCGATTCTACTGTATATGATAATCGAATTGCAGATTCATGGAAATTTGATTCAGCAAAGGAATTACTAGATTCAAATCAGTCAGAGCCAACAACAAGCTCGTTACTAAGTATTTTAGATCCCCCACCTGGTTTAGCTGCAATGGAACCAGATTTGTTAGTGGACTTATTAAGTAATGACAGTACGGTTCTGAGAGAATTAGTTGATACGTTTATTGCTAACAACCCCGGGACTAGGATTGACTCAAACCAACTTACAGGTCAATTCATCGAAAAGCGCAACTTGGTTTCTGCTATAGAAAGCTACCTAATGGCTCAAAGAAGTGATATTGCCTATGATGATTTTATACGGCATATAGAAATATTAGTCTCACAAACTCTCGCATATAGCTTGGCTGATGATGACAAAAAAACTTTATTACTAGAACTATTTTATGCCATCGCTCAACGCATAGAGAATATAGTACCAGATACTGCTCGACAGCTTTCATTTTCCAAGACATTGCTGAGTGCTGAACAGGCACGCGATATTGAGATATGGGTGCACGACAATATTGAACTTTTATCAACATTAGATACAGATGATGATTTATTGGATTTCGTTTGGGAGATATTACTTTTACAGATAGGAAGTAAATTTGCGACTACTGTGCAACCAGTCAATCTACCAAATGAAATTGCAATACTCTGGATTTCAGGATGTTCATATCATGAGATTTATGAACATGTTGTCAGTGAGAGTGGAACAAAACCATGGGGAGAAAATCGACGACGTAAACTAAATTATGAAGACATATTTAATTTTTGCGAACACACACTTGGATTTGACTTTCCACTTGGGATAGCTGCAATCACACAATTTATGACCGATATAGATGAGCCAGATGATATTTCAACTGAACCTATAATGAAATTACAGAAATCAATGAAATATGGTATTGCAAATGAGTTAGCTATTTCATGCTATGAATTTGGTATTGCAGATAGAATGTTGTCACAAAAAATCTCAACGACATTGCAGGATAATAGTTATGAAGGGTTGAATTTTATTGAAGCTATGGGTGAACATGGTGATAATGTTCGTACTGTGATGCTTGATTATCCAGAATATTTTAACAATGTGTTAACAAATATTTAGTTTGATTCCCACTACGTCATCAATCGGGAACGGGGGTATCACTGGGGGTATCTCTAATAATCGAACTTAAATAATGCTAATTATATCAATATATAACGCCATAAGTGTGTCTCCGGCCCTGGAACCAAAAAACTCTGTTTTAAAACAACAGGTTGAAGAAGTTTAGCCGCATTCGTTGCGGTTTTTTTATTGCCTGTAATTCCTATCCTGTGTAGTGGTAAGTAATTTTGAAGCTTGGTAAGTGTTGTGCTCTCGGATTCGGGTTATTTGATTAATAAATTGGACTATGAGTCGAATAAAGGCTATATTCGGCTCAAATAATGATTCAATTAAGTTTTTTATTCGGCTCAAAGAGAAAATATGTATATCTGGCAATTAAAAGAATGGCCTGATTTAACCTGGGATACAGATAGTCTTCAGCCCCAGTTAGAATCAGTTCGTTTACAGCAAGGCCGTTTGCTTGGCCAATCTGATGCATTAGGTACTGAGCTTGATCAACAAGCCCGGATGGATGTACTAATTCAAAACGCAATTCAAACGAGTGAAATTGAAGGTGAAGTGCTTGATGCTGACTCTGTTCGTTCATCGGTTGTGAATCAACTAGGGTTGTCGAGAGCTGGTTTTGTGGGAAAGGGTAAACAGAGTGGTACAGCCCAGACTGATGCACTTGTGGCTATGTTGATCAATGCAACTCAACAGTTAGATGCAAAGCTAAGTATAACAATGCTCTGCCAATGGCAAACTGCTCTTTTCCCCGATGATCCAGGAGTGAGTACTTGTATAAAGATTGGCGAACTAAGGGGTGAAAACCCTATGCAGGTTTTATCTGGACGTATCGATAAACCTACAATACATTTTGAAGCACCTCCTGGAAATCAGTTAGATAAAGGTTTAGATAAGTTTATTCACTGGTTTAATCATCCACCTGAAAACCTCGACGGTCTGTTGAGGGCAGGCATTGCACATTTATGGCTGATAACGCTACATCCTTTTGACGATGGTAATGGTAGGGTGACACGTGCGGTCACTGACCGTGCTTTGGCGCAAGCTGAACAGGAGAGTATTCGCTTCTACTCTCTAAGTGCTTCAATCATGGCGCAGCGAAAACAATATTATAAACACCTAGAAAATACGCAGAAAGGAACATTAGATATCACACMYTGNRTTWKCTTGGTTCTTACAAATATTAGAGGATGCGCTTAAACAAGGGCAACGCCGGTTTGACCGAGTAATACAAAAAACACGCTTCTGGCAGGAGCAYAGTCAAACAGTTCTATCCGAGCGCCAGATAAAAGCACTAAACCGTTTGTTAGATAACTTGGRTGATGAATTTATATTAGGTATTAATGCCAGTAAATATAAAAGTTTGGCTGGTGTCAGTAAGCCAACTGCAACACGAGATTTAGCTGATCTGGTTAGTAAAGRCTGTCTATCACAACTACTTGGCGGTGGCCGCAGTACGCGATATGGCATTAAAATTTAATATGTATTTTGGGTTCTGTTCATTTCCTGTGTAGATAGGTTGTAAACAATAGTCACTAATCGTAATCAATAGTAATGACTAGTAAGAAGAATTCAGAGAACTTAAAATTCCYCGCTTGAAAGGTCATACACATAAAAYGCTCATCGCCYACCCACGTAGAATACCTGACCAATAATCTATCAATGTCTAACTAAGCTCTGCGACAATATGGTTGTCACCAGTTGATTTAAGTCCACACCTTCGGTTTCAGCACGTTTGGCTAGTTGCCGATGCAGGCTTTTTGGTATGCGTTGTACAAACTGGCCGCTGTAGGTTTTGACCACGGGTAGTTCCCCTTTGTCTTCCTGCTCTACCATAACCCACGCATCAAAAGCATCACGCGCCTCGGCAATTGCTTTATCGATGGTGTTACCATCAGCGATGTAGCCTGGCAAATCAGGTATAGAAACCATGTAGCCTCCGCCTTCATCGGCAGGGATGGGGGATACGTTGATGGGATAATCTTCAAATTTCATTGTGTTRCCTCAATTNGTTCAATCAGGCGCTTGATATAYAAAGGCTTGATGGGTTTATRCATGGGTACCGTGAGATGATCGCCATGGGTATTAGTGACGACAGCGTGACTGGTGYCTCGTTGGCGCAAAGTGMGTTTAAATGCTTTGCATAGTRTTTTTACTTTATAATGYAGAGTCAGATAGATACAGCACCAACTTATTCGTACCCACCAAGGYTCATCATGATATTTTCGTCTTTAGATCTCGCACCTGAACTTCAACAAGCGCTGGATAACTGTGGTTATTCTGAGATGACTGCGATTCAGGAACAGGCAATCATACCGGCACGACGTGGCAAGGATATTTTAGCTAACGCTCAGACTGGGACTGGAAAGACAGCCGCTTTTTCAATACCTATCCTTCAAAAAATGAGCGACAACCCGATGCCGACTGTCACGGGTGAACCACGCGCCCTGATTCTTACGCCTACTCGCGAACTCGCYGAACAGCTGGAAGAAACCATCAGGCGTTACGCACAGTTTTTACCGCTTAGYATTAATGCTTTATAYGGCGGCGTAAAATTAAGYGCACAGGAAAAAAAGCTTAAAGCGGGTATCGATATTGTTATCGCAACCCCGGGTCGTTTGTTAGAGCACATGGAAAAAGGTAACGTCAAATTGAGCGGCGTAGAATTTGTTGTACTTGATGAAGCCGACAGAATGTTGGACATGGGGTTTATCAGTGATGTAAGTACTCTACTCGATAAAACACCGGCAAAMCGTCAAACTTTATTATTTTCAGCGACCATATCCCAGCCTGTTAAAGCACTCGCTAAAAAAATATTAAACAATCACCTGCTGGTTAGTGTTGCTAAACAAAATGCTATTGCCGATACCTTAGAACATATAGTGTATCCGGTGGGTGAGCACCAGAAGGCAGAGTTATTTATCGAGTTAATCAAAAAGCATAACTGGTTCAAAGTTTTAGTATTTACCAGCACTAAAGCACAGGCTGATGAACTGATGTCTAAGTTAAAACCGTTAAAGATTAAAACAGCACTGTGCCACGGTGATAAAAGTCAGGGCTCACGTCGTCGTGCAATCGCCGATTTTAAGAGTGATAAAATACAGGTATTGATTGCAACCGAAGTGGCTGCTCGAGGCCTGGATATTAAAAATCTGGACCATGTCATTAACTACAACCTGCCTTATCTGGCAGAAGACTATGTACATCGTATCGGCCGAACCGGACGCGCGGGCAGCCAGGGTCAGGCTATCTCATTTGTTAGCAGAGAAGAAGAACGCGCTTTAAGCAATATAGAAAAACTAATTGGTGAGCGAATTACCCGGATTAAATTACCCGATTATTCAGTAGGCAATCGAGACAAGATATTGAGTAATCTGGCAGAAAAAAGCACTCGTACTAAATCGAATCGAATCAGTAAAACCACCATCGTCAGTAATGAATCCCGGTCAGCTAAAAATAACTCAACGACTATGGACTAAAAGTCCATAGGTTGCTTCAGAACGATTAAAATCGTTATTTACTAATAAAAGTTACAGTCTTTTCAAAACCAGTGACATTATATATATCGCTGTCATCCTGAACGCTAGTGAAGGATCTAAAATGCCAGTGTATAAGATCCTTCACTAGCGTTCAGGATGACAGACCTTTACTAAAGTCTTGCACTGAAAGTGCATCGTTTTACTAGCGATCTGGGACAATAAAACTAATTCTTTTTGATTATTAAATTAAGATTCGTTTTCCGATGTCCGGATTCTGCTGCAGGGCTTAACCATCACTTCAAGATAGAAACTATCAAGATTTTCTGACTCAGCCCAACTTATTGATTTATTTATTTCAGAGACATGTATCACTTCACTACTATCTTCATCAACACCAAAGCGACAATCAAAGTCCCAGTAGTCAGCATCTTCCGGTAATGTCCTTCTACGCTCTCTTTTTAAATATTTTTTTACTTCGTGCTTTATTGCGTCAATAAGCCGAGGCAGCTTAATTTTTTCATGGGTTAAATTAAATGTCTTTTTCATGGTAATCTCTTTATAACTAGTACGCTATTATATCTGAATATAATGCCTTATTACCCTTTCTAACATGACACAGAACAAATGAATGATAAAACGATAGCAACGCACAACGGTAATTTTCATGCAGATGACGTTTTCAGTATCGCTGCACTTAAGAGCATACTGCCTTCTTTTAATCTCATTCGCACACGCGATTTAGAGTTAATCGACAAGGCAGATATTGTGCTTGATGTAGGGGGTATATATGACGCGGATTCAGATCGTTTTGATCATCATCAACGTGGTGGGGCAGGTGAGCGCGAAAATGGTATTCCTTATTCCTCATTTGGTTTAATTTGGCAGAAATATGGCTTAGAAATATGCCAGGGTGACCAGGACGTAGCCAATGCTGTTGATGCCGGTCTGGTATCCAACATTGATGCCATCGATTGTGGGCATGTCGAAGGTGTTATTAAAGGTATTACCCTTAGCCAAACTATTTCAATGTTTAACCCGACCTGGCAAGAAGATAGCCACTTTGATACCTGTTTTGATGAAGCAGTTAATTTTGCATCACGGGTTTTAGCACGATTCATTGCATCTGCTAACGGTGGCGTTAGTGCGAAAGCGATTGTGGCTAAGGCTATTGATAATGCAGAAGATCCAAGAGTGATTGTATTAGAAAAATATACCCCGTGGAAAAGAACGGTTCACGCCTTATCTGAAGAGGCTTTATATATGATTTACCCATCTCAGTCTGGTGAATGGAGAATTCAAACCGTACCCGTTGAGCCCGGTTCATTCGAAAACAGAAAATCATTGCCTAAACAATGGGCCGGTTTATCCGATAAAGAGCTTATAGAAGTAACGGGTATTGATGATGCCATGTTCTGCCATAACGGTTTATTTATTGCGGGTGCAGAATCATTTGAAAGCACTATGAAAATGGCATCAATAGCACTTCAACAATAATATAAGTGCCCTTAAGCACTAAGGCGTACAATTTTGGCTATAAAACCAACCATATATAAACTAAAGATATCGTTATCCGATCTTGATCGTCATTATTACGATACGCTAAATTTGACCTTAGCAAAACATCCTTCAGAATCGATAGCGCGGATGATGGTGCGTGTCATCGCTTTTTGCATCAACGCTCAGGAACACCTTAGCTTTACAAAGGGGCTGAGCGCTATCGATGAACCTGATATATGGGCGCGTACTCTTGATGATCAAATTACGTTATGGATTGATGTCGGTGAACCATCAGTCGAACGAATCAAAAAATCTAGCTCGCTTGCAGCAGCTGTTAGCGTTTATAGTTTTAATACAAAGTCAGATGTTTGGTGGGATCAAGCTAAAGAAAAAATCAAACAACTTAAAGCTTCTATCTATCGATTTCAGTGGTTAGAAATAGAAGCGCTGGCAGCACTGGTGCAACGAACCATGGAAATCTCCGTCACCATTTCAAGTGATTCAGCCTATGTAGCGACAGAACTAGGTGAATGTGAAGTCAGCTGGGAGACATTGCAGGCATTCTAACGCATGCCGATAAGTATCACTAACCAGGCTTATATATATTACAAGCATGTAGATTTGTATACATGGGGTGACGGATCATATGCAGGTTTCGTAAAGTCATATGAATACGGTGTAAGTTTACAGTTGCTGTTCTGCGAAAAAAGCTGAGCATCAGGTATTCACTACCTGTTATACAGCAACATCCATAGCTTCTGGTGAGTTATCATTATGGTAATTAACACTTACCTGTATAGGCTCTTTCAATTTTGTTATTTGCTGATAGTTAAGAAGCCTTTCTATTATAGTATTTGTAATCTTATGGCCAGCGGCAAATAAAAGTTTACCTTCCACACTTTCAATATTTGCAGCCAGCACATGGCCAGGCTGAAGTCTATTTAATGTGGTATTAATAACCGTATTAGACATGACTGTATTCTCACTATTTGAAAACACACGAATGACTTCATTTAATATGTTCGGGTCGTAGTTGCCATGACTAGCTGACATACGTTTTAGTGCTGGAAGGACACCGAGTCCCTGCGCCTTGAAATCCTCTATGTCATGCAATATTTTTAATATGCGGCTTTCTTGCGGGATATCTTCACCCGAACAATTATTCTCTGGAAAGCCACCACCACTAAATAACTTATGTTGGTAATATATTATTTCTGATACTCGTTCAAGCCGTGGAATATTGGAGATCAGGTTCTTGCCAACCTCAGGTAAGCGGGTAATCATGAGTTTTTCTTGTGGGCTTAATGCATTGTTTGTCCACGTTTTTGCCAGTGTCTCTGGCGGTAGTGTGACGCATGCGATATTGCTTAACATTGCAGCTAGTTTAAGGTTCCAGGTGTCTTCAAGATCGAAAGAATTAAGCAGTTTGCCGACCATTTCCTGAATTGCGACTGTTTTACCAAATGCATCAGGCGCAACCATAGACAACATGTCCATCAACAATTTGACGGATCCATTTAAAGTACCTTCCAGCAACTCACGTTCTGCGGTAATCAGGTGGTACTGATCAATAGCTTTTTCGATCGCCTGCGACATGATTTCTGGCGCACATGGTTTTGTGTAAAAGCTAAAAACGCAGCCTTTATTGACGGCATCAATTGCAGTTTTCTGGTCAGCATTGCCGGTCAACATCAGGCGAACACTTTCCGGCGCCATCTGCTGTGCAACCTGGAGAAACTGTATGCCATTCATTTCAGGCATTTGCATGTCAGAAATTATTACTGCATAAGGCCCTTCCTTTGCAATTTTTTGCAGACCGTTAGCACCGCTTTCTGCTGTGCTAACAGCATACTGTTTACGAAACTGACGTTTCAGTGCGCTGAGAACATTGGCTTCATCATCAACAAAAAGTATTTTTTCAGACATCAGGCTGCGTCCTCTTCAAGTGGTTTACATATTGTCTGCCATTCAGGTAACCTGTCGGCCAGTCCAAGGTGTTCTAGATAAGCCAGGCCTTCTTCAGAGATTAGCTGCTGTTCTTTTGATGGTGGTTTCTCAATAATATAACTTGTAGCAATAAAAACAGCTGTTAATGCAGAGAATTTTGGCGTAGGGTATGCCCCTGGTCGATGGTGGTAAGCCACGGCAGCAACTACATCATCGTCAATGCCCCATAGTCCAAGCAAATAAGCGCCGACCTCTGCATGGGTAGTTCCAAAGACCTGTTTTTCTGCAGAATACAAATCGATGCCTTCAGTCTTCACAAGATCACGGGCACGTATAAAATCTTCAGGCACATTAGACGCCAGTACTATTGTTCCTATATCGTACAATAAACCGGCAAGGAAAGCCTGATCCACTATTTTTTTATCGGCACCTTCTGCTTTAGCGATAGAACATGCCGCCTGTGCCACTTGTAAACACCGATTTTTCATGGAATCCAGTGACAAAGCTTTGATAGCCGCTGGATCAAATTGTGAAAATATACCTTCGGAAAGCATCAGGGATTTAATGACGTCTACACCAAGAAAATTTACTGCTTCTGCAGGGTTTGATATATGTCGGTTAATACCAAAATATGCTGAATTTACCAATTGAAGAATCTTGATGGACATGCCGGGGTCCTGCTCAACAATACCACCAACAACTTTTATTGAAGCATTAGGTGATTGTAACTCTTCAATCACTTCACAATAAATATTAGGCAAACTGGGTAGTGAATCCATACCCGTAACAACGGTACGTAAAGCTTCGGAAGTGAGTAACTCACGCAGGGTAAACGCATCAGCAAGATTGGTTTTTAATAGCTCAAACTCACAGGGTTTTGCCATGTACTGATGTGATGAGCCAACTGAACGCATGACCAGCTCCTGATCTGAATAACCTGACAATATAAAGCGAACCATTTCTGGATGACGATCTTTAACTTCATCAAGCAACTGGGCTCCATCCATACCAGGCATTTTCATATCAGAAATAATTGCATCGAATGGCTCCTGCTCCAACATCTCCAGCGCCTGTTCACCGCCTTCACTAAATTGCATATCCCATTCATGACGCTGGCTTCTAAGCAAACGTTTAAGGCCCTGTAAAATATTGGGTTCATCATCAAAAAATAAAATTCGCTTTTTCATTACATAACACCGGTCTTGTTTATTATTTCTTTGCTTTCATCCATTTCCTGTTTATCAACCGGCATGTTCATCGGTAGACGGATAATAAATGTCGATCCCTTACCCGGTTTGCTGTCAACAGAGACCGTACCTTTATGTTTGTCAACAATGACCGCATAAGCAATTGATAGTCCCTGGCCCGTGCCTTTGCCGACACCTTTTGTGGTAAAGAATTGTTCAAAAATATGCCTGCTTACTTCCTCGTCCATGCCGCACCCACTGTCAGTAATGCGTATTTCTACATTATTGTCATCCAGTTTTGTGCTGATGGTGATTGTGCCCAGCGGATCAGTTTCATTACGACTGTCACCAATAGCATGTGCGGCATTAACTATCATATTTAATACCACCTGGTTGAATTCACCCGGAAAACAGGGGACCAACAGCAGACTTGAATCAAACTCGGTAACCATCTCGGCAACGTACTTCCATTCATTTCGCGATACATTGATGGTGCTTTCAATAGCATGGTTAAGGTCAACATTTTCAAGGTGGTCTGTACCAGGATGTGAGAAGTTTTTCATTGAGAGCACAATCTTGCTAATACGCTCAATTCCTTCCAGCGACTGAGTGATGGCACTGGGTATTTCCTCGGAGAGATAATCCACTTCGACTTCTTCACTCAGCGCATGCGCCTTATCAACCAGTTCGGGTAAGACTTTGCTTTCGTTAGCGGCATTACCCAGCTCTTTATAGACCTCAATGAGACCTAACAAATCATTAAAGGATTCTTGCAGGAATCGGGTGTTGTCACCAACAAACTGGATCGGGGTATTGATCTCATGGGCGATGCCGGCTGCCAGCTGGCCTACTGAGGCAAGCTTTTCCGTGTGTAACATCATGTTTTGCGATTGTTCAAGTTCCTTGTGTGCTTTTTCAATCTCAAGATTACTGATGAGCAGTTTTTCTTCTATTATTTTCTGTTCAGTAATGTCTGTACTGACAACAACAAATTTATATACTTCTGCATCTTTATTGGAAAATGGAGTAATCGTTGTTTTGGTCCAGTACGACGTGCCATCTTTACGTAAAAAACTTATTATGCCGTGCCATATTTCGCCTCGATGAATTGATTCTGATAYGGCATTAATTTCATCTTCTGATTGCCCACCGGATAAACCAATGAAAAAATGTCCACCGACGAGTTCAATTTCATTAAATTCGGAAATCTCAACATATTTGTTGTTAACACTTTGAATGATTTCTGACTGATCAGCAACACAAACGATGGCATGCTCTTCTAGTGCCGTTTTCTGAAATGCCAGCTCGTTTGCCATTCTTTCAGCTTCTTCTTTTTTGCGCTGTAATTTATTTTCCCACTTTTTTCTATTGGTAATATCAAGGGCTATTGCAACAAGCACAGGGTTGTGGCCAATAAATGATAATTGTAAATTAACTTCTACAGGGTATATGGTCTTATCTTTACGTTTGTGTGTCGTAGTAAAAACAATTTTTTCCTGTGTCCCATCCAGTAATGGTGTGATCATCAAGGCAAAGTCTTCTTCTGTATATTCAGGATTTACATCTACAGGCGTCATTTGTTTTAGCTCTTCAATGGAGTACCCAAGATTCTCTTTTGCACCTTTATTCACCTGTAAAAAATTTAAAGACTTTATATCAAATATGAATATCTCATTAAGTAAGGTTTCCAATATTTGACCAAAGGCGGCAGCTGTTTTTTGTGATTCAACACGGGCTGCTTCCGTGGCTTTATACTTATCAACAGCTTGTTGAATGTCCGCTTCGAGTTTACCCTGATGTTTTTCCAGTTCAATTTGAGTGGCAATACGCTGTTCTGCTTCTTTATGTAACTTACGTTCAGCACCTGCAACTTTACGTATCATAAAATAACCGACAGTTGCACTTAACAACAAAACCAGTGCAGTAAGCATTAAAATAATTTTAATATTATTTAACACTGTCTCATTGGCTTCCTTTAGTGCCATACTTGCTTTCTCACGGAAATAGTTAAATATTTTTTCAAATTGCTGAAACATTTGTGCACGTGAATTGACGTAAGATTCTTCTCTGCTTAATTGCTTCGCCTCATCCAGTTTGTCTTCCATTACCAGATGTCTTATGCTGTCCTGAATTCGGGCGCTATTTGAAGCTGTTTTTTTAAGTTCACCCATGAAACGTTTTTCTTGAGCACTCTGCTGCATTGCCATAAGTTCTCTGCGTGTATTGAAGAATCGACCACCAAGTGACATATGTTGCATTTGAATTTCATCTAACTCAAAGGAGTCATGAATAATTAGCATATTTTGGAAGGTACTCTCCCTAGCCCTGGCAATATCCCACATAGTCATCATTAATTCGGTTTTAGTTTGATATTGATCTGCCGCCTGTTTTAATTTATTGCTTGTAGCCTCAAGCTGGAACCAACAGACGATGATAGCTATTGCTGTTATAAAAATAATCGCTAACATGCCAGACAGTATCAGGTATTTTCTGTTACTTTTATTTGTTGTAAATATCGGCATAATCGTAATCCTGTATTTGATGTTGACATGCCTGAACGTTAGTACAGGTATGCACACATCCGGCCTCACATAAAATTTGTTTTTTCATTACATGAAATCTGCTTTATTCTGTATTCCTTTACGCTTCTTCATTTTCAAAGGGCACCAGTGAACACAAACTGAATGGCTGTGACGGAGAATTGTTGCCTGGGTTATGGTAGTTGCCAGCAGCGGTAATCCGTGAGCTGATTTGTATAGTATCGTCATGCCACTGCTCGAACATGACTCTCATCATCCAGTATATCTGCTGTACAAAATTACTAAAATCATGAGTTAAGTTATTACCTTTCATTTTGAAGACTCATAAAAATCTGAGTGGCGTGGGCCAAATCATAGTACTCTGCTAATTCCTTTTACAATGCGCTAAGGCGTACTTGTGCCACACTCTCAAACCTGTCATTGATTTTTTCCCTGTCTGTATGATGAATATAAAGGAACAGGGCAACGGTGATAAATAGACCGGTAAAAGATAAGGAGCGGCCAACCGGTTATTCTGTATCGACGGAAAAAATCAAATTTGTTTATAGTGGAATTATTTTCTTCACTTGTTGCCATTATTTACTCACTTGTTTTTATATTTACTGAGAGCTTTGCACAAAGCATCTTTTCCGTCATTGCAGAGTTAAAAAAGATCTCAAAATGTTCTGCGTAAGCTTCGCTTTTTCGACAGTTTTCGCTTTGCCATGACAAAAAACCTACATCGTGTAAAGTTCTCTTACTTACTTAATTAATTATTTGTTCAAGTGGTACAATTTCGGCCTTACGGCACGATTAAAAACCTATAGTAGACAAATTGTTATATACAGAGTTCTTTCAGCCCTGTAACAGACATATCGGCATATATCAAAACATCTTTAATATGGTTCTTTAAAGGAGCAGGGGTTGAAGGAACGGGGTCAGCCATTAGCAGTTCCCCGTCAATAGGCTGCACTGCTACCTATCTTGCCGTCACAGGCTTTGAAGTAATCTATAGCAACGAGTATCGATTTTGAGCTACCTGAGCGATCAAATTCCAGTGTTTTTATAATGCCAGAAACTCGTCGTTGTGGCTTATTGGAAAGAGAGGCTAACAGATTTTGTGAATTTTGGAGGCAGGTCGAAACTTCTTTTTTCACTGGGTGAAAGTATAGAAATATGAGACATTTGCTAGACCCCGTTAATTATTATGAAGGGCTATAACATAACCTATTTTCTAAATATGATGCGCTGCATCCTTGAGAGTAATCATTAAAACTATTGTGTCGATGGGTGATTCTGCAAATCCACATTGACGATAAAACTTATGGGCAGAATCAGAAAGAGCGTGAACCAATAAGGCTCTAATGCCTGCCTGTTTAGAAACACCCAGTGTTCTCAGGATTGCATCTTTCAGTAAGCCTCTACCCTAGGCCAGCAGACTGCATGTGTTTGCTTACAGCTAAACGCCCCAAGATCATCACCGGAATAGGCTCAGGCATATTGCGACGAATTTTGCTGGGTGCATGTTGGTGCATCACACTTCCAGTAGCCAGCACATAATATCCGACGACATTATTATCCTGACAGACAACAAAAGTGCGTGAGGCGCCAGATTTTTCATTTTTTAGTGCACGTTTTATCAGCCAATCATTAAGAACCGACTCACCACAATCAAATCCATCCGTCACATGCGTCGCCAACAATGGTGTTGGCGTAGAGAGTTCTGTCATTGAATTAACTATCCCAGGGTGACTTTTGATTTAGCAAATAATGTAGCTTTTCATTGTCAGCAACAGGCGCATCTAATTGAGCCTGAAAAGCGTTAAAAGTGTCTTCATCGATCAGAAAAAGGCGCTGATCCAGTAATATATTTTTCGCTGCCTGGCAGGCGACTTCTAGCATAAAGTCTGAGCGTGTTTTGTTTAGGCTCGAAGCGGCTTTATCAATTAATGCTCGCTGACCTTCCAGAGCACGGATATTAATGGGTGCGATTTTATTTTGTGAGGTGGACATAGCAATAACTTCTATTTCTCGTTAGGTCGTATATCTATTAAATATACACTTATGTATATGTATATGTATTGTCTATAATTGTTTGCTTATTTAACAGTGAAATAGCTTCTCTATGTATAGAGGAGACATTCAAGATATAAGAATCAAGCGTCCAATTCATCACATTTCAGACCTTGGTGAGGAATGACCAAAGTGGGTGAATTCGTGCGTAGGAGACATTGGATAAATATCAGTGAAGGCGAATTTTCGGGCAATGGCGACTGTTAGAGAACCTAATATACGAGGTCGCTGAGTGGCAGCTGTTGCCCTAAGAAAAACTTGTTACCTATATGCACTTACAATCTGTATAATTATTTTACTTTCCCCTCTCTGATTTGCTCCCAAAGAAATCCTGTACGGCGAGCGTTCTACAGCACGACAGACTATGTCGCCAGAATAATTACTGTTTTGGCGGAACACATTAAATTCTAAACCTTTGGAGCAAATAAGGATGAATAACCACCGTCTTAACGTACTTGGCAGATTAATGCTGCTTATAACTTTTATCCTAAGTTTGGTTGCATGTGGCGGTGGCGGTACGAGTGCGGGTGGTGAGGGCGACACTACTATAAATGTGCCCAGTGCGCCCACCGCAGTCAGCGCCACTGGCGCAGACCAGCAAGCCACCGTTTCATGGACGGCATCGAGCGGCGCGGTTTCATACAACCTTTATTACAGCACCAGCGCTGGAGTAACAACATCAAGCGGCACTCAGCTAACGGGGGCGAGCTCTGGTGATAACGTTATCAACCTGGACTCGAATACAACCTATTACTTCATCGTGACTGCAGTAAACGCCGATGGTGAATCAGCGGCATCGTTAGAGGCATCTGCTGTAACCGCACCCAGTGCGCCCACCGCAGTCAGCGCCATTGGCGCAAGCCAGCAAGCAGCTGTTTCATGGGCTGCACCGAGCGGCGCGATTTCATACAACCTCTATTACAGTATCAGCACTGGGGTTACAACAGCAACCGGCACCCAACTAATGGGGGCAAACTCTGGTGATAACGTTACCGGCCTGGACGGAGGTACAACCTATTACTTCATCGTGACAGCAGTAAACGCCGGTGGCGAATCAGCCGTATCGTTAGAGGCATCTGCGACGACAGATGATGTGCCAAGGTTTGCCTATGTCGCCAACAAAAATGACAATAGCGTATCGAGCTATGTGGTTGATGCCGCCAATGGTCGACTCAAGTGGACCGGTAAGGTCATTGCGGGTACGGCTCCTCTCTCTGTCACTGTTGACCCCGCTGGTAAATACGCTTACGTAGCTAACAGCGAGAGCTTCAATGTGTCGCAATACACCATTGGTACGGATGGCCGCCTAACTGCCATGACCCCGCCGACGATATTCTCGGGCAGTTCTCCTCTCTCTGTTACAGTCGACCCATCAGGTCAGTACGCCTATGTGGCGAACTCAGGATCCATCAATGTGTCGCAATACACCATTGGTGTGGATGGAAGCCTGAGCGCCATGACCCCGCCGACGGTGGCCACGGGTGCTGGCCCCACTTCTGTCACCATTGACCCCTCAGGTCAGTATGCCTATGTGGCGAACGGCACCGATGATACAGTGTCGCAATACACTGTCGACATAGATGGTGGCCTGAGCGCCATGACCACGCCGACGGTACCTGCGAGCCTGGACCCTGCCTCTGTTAGCATCGATCCTTCAGGCAAATACGTCTATGTGGCAAACTCAACAGCCGACAACATATCTCAATACACCATCGGCATCGACGGTAGCCTGAGCGCCATGGCGATTCCGACGGAGGCGGCGGGTGGCCGACCCGTATCGGTCACAGTCGACCCTTCGGGCAAATACGTCTATGTGGCAAACGAAAACAGCAACAATGTGTCGCAATACACTATCGGTATAGATGGTAGCCTGAGTGCCATGACCACGCCGACGGTGGCCGCGGGCTTAAATCCTGTCGCCGTCAGCGTCGATCCCTCGGGTAAATACGTCTATGTGACGGATAACTTCAGCTTCAGGAACAATGTGTTGCAATTCACCATCGGCATCGATGGTGGCCTGACGCCTATGACACCGGCGACGGTCAGCGCTTACTCTGGCCCATCAAGCATTGTACTGACTAGCGGCGCGGAGGTGAAGGCCGTGCCGCAGTACGCTTATGTGACGAACTTTGATGTTACTGGCAACAGCAACGTGTCGCAATACACCATTAGTACGGATGGAAGATTGAACGCGATGGCGATGCCACAGGTAGTCACGAGTGCTGGCTCTCAGTCTGTCAGCGTCGACCCCTCTGGTCAGTACGCCTATGTGACGAATTTAAGCATCATGTCGCAATACACCATCGGCGCGGATGGCGGACTGAGCGCGATGGCGACGCCGCAAATCGTAACGGGCTCTAAGCACAGATTTGTCACCGTCGACCCGATGGGTAAATACGTCTATGTAGCTAACGACCTGGACAATAATGTGTCGCAATTTACCATCGGCACCGATGGCAGCTTGAGCGCTATGGCCACACCGACGGTAGCAGTGGGTGGTAACCCTCAGTCCATCACTATCGACCCCTCTGGCAAGTTCGTTTATGTGGCGAACCAGGGCAGCGGTAATGTGTCTCAATTTACCATCGGCACTGATGGCAGTCTGAACGCCATGACCACGCCAACGGTACCCGCAGGTACAGATCCCCTCTCTATCACCGTCGATGCTTCGGGTCAGTACGCCTATGTGGCGAATGGCAGCAGTGGCAATATATCGCAATATAATATCGACGCGGATGGTAGCCTTACCGCTATGACTATACCGACTGTCGTTGCGGCTGGGCCTAGATACATCGCTGTCACTCCTTCTGGTCAGTACGCTTATGTGACGGACTTTGCTAGCAACGTATTGCAATACACCATCGACTCGAATGGTGGCCTAAGCGCGACGGCGGCATCATCGATAGCAGCGGGCACGACCGCCAAGACCATTACCGTGGACCCTTCAGGAAAATATGTTTATGCGGTAAATGAAGCCAGTAACAACGTGTCACAATTTTTGATAGGTGCGGATGGTAGCCTCACCGCCTTGACCCCGGCGACGGTGCCCGCAGACACCACAACGGCCAATTTTATCTTTACCACTGGTAGTTATCAGTAACACAAAACAGCGCTTTTATTATGGGTTGCGTTAAATTGATATGAGCAAGTGCAGAGTGAGCTGCGAGCTTAATCCTGGCTACGTCAAACGAGGTAGTGCGCCAAGTCAGATTAATAAGACCGATATTTGAAAAAAGGTTATGCAGGATTAACATTTAACCCATCCCGAATGTCACATATAGCAGTGATGTAGTTAATCCCTGGAGCTGACATGCAACAGCTGATTATTTAATGTCCAATGGAGTAGGGGTGTGCAATTTGACAACAGGTTGTTTAACAGAAACAATTTTAGCTACTACTCTCCCTGTTATTTTGCATAAGGGAGACAGACCGCATAGCGAAAGTTGTGCGGTTTTATCATTTCTAGGAGCATCAAATAATCCTTTGTTGAATTAACTGATATGCCAACACAAAAAATACTACCTATAGATATTGATGATGTGCTCTGTAATTACACGAACGCATTTCAAGTTATTAAGGCTCAACAACCCGAGATTGAATTCCCGCAAAGCGTCCCTGGCTTTTTTTTAAAATCTAAAACCAATATTGAGTTAGCCGTTGGTGCGTCGTATTGAATACACATTGATTCCGCATAATGTATATTATGTTAAATAGACGAAATACATATAATCTTAAGAAGTGATCTATTTAAAGGTTTCCCTCTTGTTTAAAGTTTAACTGGTAGATTTAATACCAAAATTGGATTCGTATTCGAGCATTTCCCACTGGCTGGTCTCTTCATCGGGTCCATCTGTACGTTGCCATCTTGAAATGAATCGTTCAGGTTCGTGCATAACGGCTAAATAATAGGTTTCCGGTGAATCTGGAATCTCAGATATGGTAAATAGATATTCTTTTTCGTCCTGTGATACACACGCCATTACCCCATCGGGATAATATCCTTGCAATAGCTGAATGGTTTCAGCATGTTTTTCATAATCGGTTTCTATGAGCTGGAATTCAGCAATACCGCGCAACTCATAGAAGGCATTGATTATTTGCCCTAAATATTTTTCTATTTTTTGTGTCATTAAAATCGCACTCTGTCAACAAGCGACGTATCTTACAGATATTTTCCAGCCCTTTCACCCTCTATAACCATTTACAGACTCTTACCTCAAAGTATTCTATATATGTACTGAGTAAAGAATCAGCAAGATTTTATCTTATGAATGCTACACCAAGAATTAACATGACATAACTGTCATAAATTTGGCCAAATCTATATAAGAGTATGATTATATTTCGGTTATTGACCCTGTTTTTAAAATAACTGTGTTAATTCACACATTTTTCGACGGGCGACTATTGTATATCGATGTTATAAAACGTAACATACGCGCCGACTCTTACAGGAAATTTTAACGTTTAACCAACGTCTTATGACCTGAAAGTGATAAAAGAATTCAAAAAACTACTATAAAAATAGTCAGGAGAAAACATGAGTGCAGCAATCCGTGTTGCCAGCTTTATAGGTTTAATGCTCGTGAGCATGCAATCTTGGGCTGAGTACGTACTGGATCTTCGTCCAGGTGTCACCTCAGTTAGTCAAGGTGCGTATGAAATACATACCTTGGTTATGTGGATATGTGTCGTTATCGGCGTTATCGTTTTTGGTGTGATGATTTATTCAATCATAGTGCATCGTAAATCTCGCGGCTATAAAGCGGCGAAATTTGACGATAACCTAACGGTAGAAATCGTTTGGACGGTGATTCCATTCATCATCCTTGGCTTTATGGCCGTACCTGCCACTACCGCGTTGTTGGCTATGGAAGATACATCTAACTCAGATATGTCGATCAAGGTTACAGGTTACCAGTGGAAATGGCATTACGACTACAATGTTGGTGAAAATGCTAAAGACATTAATTTCTTCAGTAACATGACTACACCTATGGAAGAAATTCAGAATAAAGCGACTAAAAATATTAATTACCTGTTAGAAGTTGATAATCACGTCGTGGTCCCTGTGAACCAGAAAATTCGTTTGTTGTTTACATCTGCTGACGTTATTCACGCCTGGTGGATTCCAGATTTTGGCGTTAAGAAAGATGCTATACCGGGTTATATCAATGAGAGCTGGTTTAAAACTGACCAGATTGGCACTTATCGCGGCCAGTGTGCTGAGTTATGTGGTACTAATCACGGTTTCATGCCTATCGTTGTTGAAGTTGTATCAGAAGCTGATTACGAAAAATGGATTGCTAGCAAGATGGAATCTGCCGCTGCTGCAAAAGCAAGTTCAAACAAAACCTGGACTAAAGCTGAGCTGATGGATCACGGTAAGTCTGTGTACGCCACTAACTGTGCAGCCTGTCATCAGGCTAATGGTGCGGGTATACCTAATGTATTCCCTGGTCTTATAGGTACTCCAGTTATTACTGGCGACGTTGCTAAGCACATTGATGTTGTTGTAAACGGTGTTTCAGGTACAGCGATGCAGGCATTTGGTGCGCAGTTAAACGATGCTGATCTGGCTGCACTTGTTACTTATGAGCGTAATGCCTGGGGTAATGATACCGGTGACATCGTACAACCTGCTGCCATAAAGGCGGCCAGGTAAAGCTACACTTTAATACATAACCATATTAAATAATAATAGATATATTTAGATAAACGAGGCATTTATGAGCGCTGTTATCGAAGAACATCACGATGATCATGACCACAAACCAACCGGTATAGGCCGTTGGTTATTTAGTACCAACCATAAAGACATTGGAACCATGTACCTATGGTTCAGTTTTACCATGTTATTTATTGGTGGTGCCTTAGCGCTGGTTATTCGTGCTGAATTATTTGAGCCGGGTCTGCAATTTGTAGAACCTGAGTTTTTCAATCAATTAACGACTCTTCATGGTCTGATTATGGTGTTTGGCGTCATTATGCCGGCATTCGTGGGTCTGGCTAACTGGATGGTACCGTTAATGATTGGTGCACCGGATATGGCGCTGCCACGGATGAACAACTGGAGTTTCTGGTTGCTACCGGGTGCTTTTGGTATATTGATTGCAAGTCTTATAATGAGCATAATGGGTATGGGTTCTGCGCCAAACTTTGGCTGGACTTTCTACGCACCGCTTTCTACGACTTATGGTCCGGACAGTACGGATTACTTCATCTTCTCGGTCCATATGATGGGTATCTCATCTATTATGGGTGCGATTAACATTATTGCGACTATCATCAATATGCGTGCGCCTGGCATGACATACATGAAGATGCCTATCTTCGTATGGACATGGTTTATTACGGCTTACTTACTTATCGCTGTAATGCCTATATTGGCTGGTGTGGTAACCATGATGCTGACTGACCGTAACTTCGGTACCAGCTTCTTTGATGCGGCTGGTGGCGGCGATCCCGTATTATTCCAGCACATTTTCTGGTTCTTCGGTCATCCTGAAGTGTACATTATGATTCTGCCTGCATTCGGCATTATCTCTCAGATTGTTCCTACATTCTCACGTAAGAAAATCTTTGGTTACTCTTCAATGGTATATGCAACTTCTTCAATCGCTTTTCTTTCGTTCATCGTATGGGCGCATCACATGTTCACAACGGGTATGCCTGTAGCGACTGAGTTGTTCTTTATGTATGCAACCATGCTGATAGCGGTGCCAACAGGTGTGAAAGTATTTAACTGGGTAAGCACCATGTGGCAAGGTTCTCTAACCTTTGAAACCCCCATGTTGTTTGCTATCGCATTTATCTTCCTGTTCACTATCGGTGGTTTCTCAGGTCTGATGTTGTCAATCGTGCCTGCCGACTTCCAGTACCATGATACCTACTTCGTGGTCGCTCATTTCCACTATGTATTAGTCACAGGTGCGCTGTATGGTATCTTCGCTGGCGTCTACTACTGGCTACCAAAGTGGACGGGCAACATGTATGATGAAAGTTTGGGTAAATGGCACTTCTGGGTTTCAACAATATCTGTAAACATATTGTTCTTCCCTATGCACTTTGTCGGTCTAGCAGGTATGCCGCGTCGTATTCCTGACTACAACATGCAGTTTGCTGAATTTAACCAGATAGCATCTATCGGTGCCTTTATCTTCGGTTTCTCACAGCTGATTCTGCTTTACAACGTAATCAAGACGATTCGTGGTAAAAATACAGAGAAAGCAACGGATCAGGTATGGGAAGGCGCTGAAGGTTTAGAGTGGACATTACCCTCGCCTGCTCCATTCCATAGCTTTACAACACCGCCTACTGTTAAGTAAAGGGCTTTTGAAGCGGGTTACTGC
Organism: Thiotrichaceae bacterium; assembly: GCA_002746365.1. Classification (GTDB taxonomy): domain Bacteria; phylum Pseudomonadota; class Gammaproteobacteria; order SZUA-229; family SZUA-229. Next base: position 10,056 of record NVWZ01000007.1, on the reverse strand, counting down.
CAAAAGCAGTCAACCCGCTTCAATAAATTACTTCTATAAAATACTGAGTAGAGATGAATAAAGACGATAAAAAAGTTGTGAAAAACTTGATGTTCGTAGTTGTCGGCATGTTTGGCTTCGGCTTTGCTCTGGTTCCATTATATGATGTACTCTGCGAAGTCACCGGACTAAACGGTAAAACAGGTGTTCAATATGTTTCTGAAGAACAGATGCAAGTTGACACCAGCAGAGAAATAAAAGTTGAGTTTTTGGCAAATTTAAATGCAAACATGCCATGGGAATTTAAACCATTGACGACTGCACTTAGAGTGCATCCAGGTGAAGTAGCCAAGGTTGTGTATGTGGCCAAAAACACATCTGATAGAGATATAATCGGTAATGCTGTCCCCAGCGTAAGTCCGGGGCAAGCTGCATCCTATTTTATGAAAACAGAATGTTTCTGTTTTACTGAACAGGTTTTAAAAGCCGGCGAAGAGAAAGTAATGCCAGTGGTGTTTATTGTTGATCCTGCAATCGATGAGGATGTGCGTGAGATAACACTGTCATATACATTTTTTATAAAACCAGGATCAGAGGACGCGAAAGCATCAGTTGAGGCCAGTCCAGCAGGCAGCGTTTCAATTGCGTTAAGCACACCTTTGACACAACATTAAAAAAACTAGGAAATAGAACTATGTCATCAAGCACAAACCATGATGTATATTTTATACCAGAACCAAGCAAATGGCCTATCGTAGGTACAATTGCATTAACCACTACGGTTATTGGTGCGGTTACTTCAATCCATGCTAATGAAATCAACCTGATATTACCTGTCGGTTTCTTAATGATCGCTTATCTATTCTTCGGATGGTTTGGTGCGGTTATCAAAGAATCGATGGCTGATTGTTACAACCCTCAGGTTGATAGATCATTCCGTATTGGCATGTTGTGGTTCATCTTTTCTGAAGTTATGTTCTTTGCTGCCTTCTTCGGTGCCCTCTTCTACGTCCGTATCATTGCGATGGAGTGGTTAGGCGGTAGTAGTAATAATGCTATGACGCATGAGTTATTATGGCCTGCATTTGAAGCGGTATGGCCCATTATGACTAACCCTGATAATGTAAAATATGTTGCCCAGACTGATATCATTCCAGCAATGGGCTTGCCCGCATGGAATACAGCGATTCTACTAACCTCTTCTGTAACATTAACCTTCGCTCACCACGCTTTACGTGCTAATAAGCAAAAGCCGCTAATCATCTGGTTGGCTATTACGGTATTGTTAGGTTGTATTTTCCTTGTTCTGCAAGCTGAAGAGTATATTTACGCTTATAGTGAGTTAGGTCTAACAATGGGGTCGGGAATCTACGGTAGCACCTTCTTTCTGTTGACTGGTTTCCATGGCTTCCACGTAACCATGGGTACAATCATGCTGTTTATTATGCTGATTCGTTCTATCAAAGGTCACTTTACAGCAGATAAACACTTCGCCTTCGAAGCGGTTGCCTGGTACTGGCACTTTGTGGATGTGGTCTGGTTAGGTCTGTTTATATTCGTTTACTGGCTTTAATAGTAGTGAATAGATAATAGTGAGCAGTGAATAGTTTAGAAATAATAACTATTCACTGCGTCTAAGACAACAGGCCATGGGGTGTAATCAACCCCGTGGCCTGTCCTATTAAGAGCAGGATGAAAATAGTGACTGATAAGCCAATGCGCCAGGTTAAGGCGTTTAACATTTTGTCTGACTTGTCGCCTTTTGTCATTGCGACCAGTGCCGAGCCAAGGCTTATCAGAACAATAAGTAATAAGCTCAGAATGACTATTTTAAATATCATGGGTTACCTCGATAAATCTCTATTTATATTATTCAGCCAGTGAATATCATAAAGGCAGTAAGACAGTATCGAATAATATCGATTCATATAAGTTCTTACCATTTTAATCCTGGCGTATTTAGCAGCCTGATAACGGTGGCCTTTTTATACATCATGATATCGTTGGGATTCTGGCAACTTGATCGCGCAGAATTTAAACATACTTTACAACAAAAGATAACTGAGCGTAAAAATTTGTCGGCAAGCACCCTTGATGAATTGCCGCAATCGACAGATGATCGTCGATATTTACCGGTACAATTCACTGGTGAGTTTGATCTTGAACATAGCTTTTTTCTTGATAACAAAACGTTTAAAGGACGAGTGGGTTATCATGTTTTTACACCGGTAAAGTTGACGGCTACAAAAGCAATACTTGTATCTCGTGGTTTTATTGCTATGGGTAGAAGCCGTACACCCTTACCCAAAATAGACACGCCTTCTGGTGATYTGTTAATTCAGGGTATTTTAGATCTGCCACCGTCACGAACAATAGTGCTGGCTGAAAATGTTAATCAGACTGAACAATGGCCTGTTTTATTGCAGTATGTGGATTTAACCGAGGTTGCTCAAATGTTAGGTTATGAGCTGTATGATATGGTTCTCTGGCTTAACGAGGATGAAACCAGTAATTTTGAGTATGATCTTCCTGTATTGAATTTAAATGCTGCAAAGAACAATGGTTATGCGTTTCAGTGGTTTATGATGTCACTGGCTTTGTTTATTATTTTTATCGTTGTAAACACCAAACGGCAATAGTTGTATCTTCATTACTATCTACTAAGACTACAGAAAATTTAAGTGAAAAAATATGAGTGAAATAGAAACAAGAGCTTCAAATAATCCTATAGGCAACAAAAAAAGAAACCCGTACGCTGTATGGTTTGTAGTGCTGGCTTTTGTAGCACCTGTTACATTGGCTTACATTATATTCTTTTTTGTTGATGTAAAGTCCTTCATCAATCATGGTGAAATATTAAACCCTATCGTTCATATCAAAGATTTTGGACTAACCGACAATAACAATGAAGTGATACCTCAAGACGTACTAACCTATAAGTGGCGTTTGATTTCGTTCGTTGGAAAAGACTGTGATGAACAATGTGAAAACCGGTTATATGATTCGCGCCAAATTCGTACTTCTTTAGGTAAAAATCAGCACAGAGTGGATCGTATGTTTGTGCATATCGAACCTGCGGGTGAAAAATTAACAAAATTAATTGAAGAAGCCCATAAAAGTGTGATTCATGTTAATGGGGATTTTGACAACATTGTCAAAGCTTTGGGTATTAACATTAGCGATGAAATCGGCATATCAAACAATGAGATTTATATTATGGATCCTATGGGCAATGTAATGATGCGTTTTACACAGGAACAACCAAATGATGAATTTTTATACGATTTAAAAAAATTATTAAAGGCATCTCAAATTGGCTAATTTGCGGTTCCAAAAAACCAGATATTTTGCTGGTACTTTAGGTCTGTTAGTTACGGCTCTTGCTTTTATTAGGTTCATTAATCGATATAAAAATGAGCAACCACAAGTATTGGTTTATAAATTATGAAGACTAAAAATCAAACTGTTAATGCTAGTTGGCGAGATTATTACGACCTGTGTAAACCTAAAGTAGTCGCTCTCTTGCTGCTGACTTCTGTGGTTGGCGTGGTTTTAGCCAGCCCTGCTGGCGACATATCTTTGTTTATTCTTATTGTTTCAACAATCGGTATCGGTTTAGGTGCAGCAGCAGGCGCGGTAATCAACCAGGTTGTTGAACGCGACAGTGACTCGCGAATGGCGAGAACAGAAAATCGTCCATTGCCGCAAGGACGTGTTAGTCAGCAAAATGCTTTTATCTTTGCTGTAATGATGGCCGCTGCTTCTGTCTTTATTTTGACGGCATGGATAAATATAACAACAGCAGTCTTAACCTTTGCCAGCATGATCGGCTATGCCGTTGTCTATACGATGTATCTAAAAAAAGCGACACCGCAAAATATTGTAATCGGTGGTTTAGCTGGTGCGACACCTCCTTTACTTGGATGGACAGCCGTTACAGGAAGTATTGACCCTCATGGTGTATTACTGGTGTTAATCATTTATACCTGGACACCACCACACTTTTGGGCATTAGCTATCCATCGTCGTGATGATTATGCAAAAGTTAATTTGCCGATGCTGCCAGTAACACACGGTATCGAATTTACAAAATATTCAATTCTCGGTTATACCGTGCTAATGTTTATTTCCACCTTGCTGCCCTATCTTGCCTATATGCGAGGTGAAATATATCTTATTGCCGCTGTTCTTCTAGGCCTGTATTTTTTCTATAAAGTCTTTATGCTTATGTTCAGTTCACGAAAAAATGCGGCTATATCTACTTTTGTCTATTCGATTAATTATCTGATGATGTTATTTATTGCKATGGTAATCGATCACTATTTTGCTGCTGATTTCAGTCAGTATTTATGTGAAAATTTTCAGTATAAATGTTATTAACAAACTTGCATTGTATTATGTATTGCATCAAAGGTATTAGACATGGCGTTAAAGACTAGATTTATTTATATTGCTGCTGCAATCACTGCTATGTCAGCTGGTTATTGGCTGTCTACCCTGCAAGAAAGTGGCATTAAGTTATCAACAGATAGCGCTACAGAAAAAGCAYTGRCMGAAGCCAGGAAAAGCTATTCACCGATTCAAGGCTTGATACTTTCACCCGCACGTAGAATTGCCATTCCTGCATTAATTAAGGACGATGGCAGCCCATTTGTTTTGGACGACCTAAAAGGCAAATGGCATCTATTGTTCTTCGGATATACCCACTGCCCTGATATCTGCCCGGTGACGATGGGTGTTGCAGCACAGGCAAAGAAGCTAGCCGAAACCAATAATCATATTTTTCCACAGGTGATATTTGTATCAGTCGATCCTGATCGCGATAAAGTGGATATGCTTACTGATTATGTGCAATATTTTGATAAAGACTTTATCGGGGTAACTGGTGATGATGCTTTGATTAAAGCATTAACACTGCAGTTGAGTGTGGTCTATATGAAGATGGAGCCCGAAGCAGGCAGTGATAATTATTTAGTTGATCATAGTTCAGCGTTGTTACTGCTTAATCCTGAAGGAAAGCTTGTCGCTTTCTTAAACCCGCCCCACGATCCAGAAACAATTCTTAAAGATTTCCAAACGGTGGTTAATAGAAGTAACGAGTCGTAAGTTTTTACTTACAACTTGAAACTTACGACTTCTCACTTTTTGTTTTCTTCTAAGGCGCGTCGTCGACCAGTTCTTCTTTAGCAACCACTAGAAAATCTTGCTTATTTATATGCATCACCATTAAAGCACTACTTGCTATGTATATTGACGAGTAGGTTCCAACAATAACACCAATAATCAATGCGGTTGCAAAACCATGAATAATTTCACCGCCAAAAAAGAATAAGGACGCTAACACCAGTAAGGTGGTTAATGAGGTAACCAATGTACGTGCCAATGTCTGATTGATTGAAATGTTTAGGATATCTTCAGGTGAAGTTTTCCTCACACTTCTGAATGTTTCGCGGATACGATCCAGCACTACCACAGTATCATTCAATGAGTAACCAATCACCGCCAGTATTGAAGCTAGAACGGTCAAATCAAATTCTAACTGTAAAATTGAAAAGATACCAACCGTAATGATAACGTCATGAACCAGTGCCAAAATAGCGCCAATAGCTGACTTAAGTTGAAAGCGTATGCTGATGTATATCAGAATGCCACCCAGTGCAACTAAAAGAGCAATGCCACCATCATCTCGTAGTTCATCGCCAATCTGTGGGCCGACAAATTCAACACGACGCATGTTGACTTCCTGCTCTGACGTGGTTTTTAATACTTCTAGTATGTTATCGCTAATGGTTGCTTTATTAATATCGGCACGTGGCGCAATACGAACAATAATATCTTTAGAAGAACCAAAGTTTTGCACTAGTGCATCACTGAAGTCAGCCGCATTTAGTGCGTCTCTGATTTCTTCAATATTTGCGTCTTTCTGGTAACCTACTTCAATCAGGTAACCACCGGTAAAATCAATACCAAGGTTTAGGCCATTCGTTATCAGACTTCCAACTGCTGCAATCATTAACAGTGCCGATAAAACCATTGCCGGCTTTCTTTTATTCATGAAATTAATATTCATTGTATTTACCTGGTATTTTCTGATTATTGTATTTAAAAATATTAGATCGAAAGTTTTTTGATCTCACGATTACCGTACAACAGATTAACGATGGCACGTGTACCAACAATAGCGGTAAACATCGACGTTATGATGCCGATACTCAGTGTAATAGCGAAACCTTTAATCGGCCCTGCTCCCAGCATGAATAGGACGATAGCAGCAAGTAAGGTGGTTACGTTAGCATCAGTAATGGTGCTGAATGCTTTCTCGTAACCTGAGTGGATACTAGCCTGTGGCGAGTTACCGTTTTTGATTTCTTCTTTTATACGCTCAAAAATTAGTACGTTTGCATCGACTGCCATACCGACTGTTAGCACGATGCCTGCAATTCCGGGCAAGGTTAACGTTGCTTGCAATAGAGAAAGCACTGCAATAATAATGACCAGATTGGCTGTTAACGCGATATTCGCAATAAGGCCAAATCCTTTGTAATAAATTGCCATAAAGACCAGTACCAGACAGAAACCGATGACAACAGACATAAAGCCTTTTTCAATATTGTCTCGTCCCAGGCTGGGGCCTACGGTACGTTCTTCGATGATTTCAACAGGGGCACGTAATGAACCTGCACGTAATAATAAGGCTAAATCACGCGCTTCTTGAGATTCCAAACCGGTAATCTGGAATCGCGAGCTAAATTGCCCTTGAATGGTTGCGACATTGATGACTTCTTTTGTGGTTGTGCGATGCTTGGTTACTGTGTCGCCAACTTTTTTGGTCTCAACTTTGTTTTCGATAAAAACAACGCCCATTGGATNACCCAGATTGACACGTGTGGTATCCCCCATTTTGTCTGCGCCTTTACYATTTAAGCGRACGGTAACAGCCGGTGTGCCATTCTGGCTRTCGATAGTCGAAGCCGCRCCTAYAATTTGATCRCCGGTAACAATGACACGCCGACTTAATAGTACGGGACTACCATCACGTTCATGRTARAGAACGGCATTTAACGGTAYRCGGCCCGTTTYTTCTGCTTCAATCCAGTCAGCGCGTATACCCTCAGCCATTCTAAATTCTAATGTAGCGGTYGCACCAAGAATTTTCTTGGCACCGGCKGTRTCCTGAATACCGGGTAGTTGTACCACAATTCGYGAGTCRCCCTGCTGCTGAATGACAGGCTCAGCGACGCCTAATTCATTGACACGATTACGCAGTGTGATGATGTTTTGTTGCAGTGCAGAYTTTTTCTCTTCRCGAACRGCATCATCTGTCAGTTTGGCCTTAATGCYTAAGGTYTTTTTATTCTCGACGAAAGTTAGRTCACSAAATTGACGAGATAGTACTTCAGATGCTTGTTGTAGATGCKCTAWTTCKCGGAAACTGATATGCAGACCCGCATCATCMCGGCGMACACCACGATAGCGAATTTTTTCTTCACGTAGATAACTTTTGATGTCCGATAACATRCTCTCTTCAAGTCGTTTAATGGCAGCAACCATGTCMACTTCCATAAGRAAATGAACRCCGCCTCGTARGTCTAAGCCMAGGTACATGGGAGCKGCACTTATTGCACGTAACCAGTTCGGTGTGGCTGGCGCCAGATTCARTGCAATTAGATACTGTTTATTAAGACCTTCTTTTAACGCACTAGCYGCRATCAATTGAGCTTCAGTATTTTCAAATCGGACKAGCAGACGACCCTGKTCTAAYTCTGYTTCTAATAYATTGATGCCTTTGGCTGCAATTAGCCGTTCTACCGTTAACTTATCCTCATCAGTGACTGCTGTWGTGCGGTGGCTAACTTGAACAGCCGGGTCTTCACCATAAAGGTTAGGCAGAGCATAGATACTGGAAAAAACCAGTACGAYRATAAGTAAGATGTACTTCCACAGTGGATATTGGTTCAGCATGGCTGAGTGTTCCCGATTATTATTTTAATAATGATTTATTGTTTTTGAACTGGYTTATATTGCAGCTATTTTCAAAGACTTAATCTTTTTGGTCCTTAATTGTGCCTTTAGGCATAATGGTTTGAACMCCTGMTTTYTGAATTTTTATGGYRATRTCTTTGGCGATTTCTAATGTCACAAAATCATCGTTKACCTGCGTAATTTTCCCCAATATKCCACCTGATGTTARAACTTCTTCGCCTTTTTGCAGATCATTGACCATCTTCTTRTGTTCTTTYTGGCGTTTGCTCTGAGGTCTAATCAGGAAGAAATAAAAYAGAACGACTARRCCAATYGGTAATAACARTGATGCKARAGCGTCAGGTTGCTGTGTAGCGGCTGCGSCKGCGYCKGCKWCTGCTATGGCATCAGAAATGAAAAAACTCATGTGTAAAACCTCGTTAATTAATCAAGCTTGAATAAGGGCAAAAGCGCTATTTAATGGCGCGACATTATGCCATAAATAAGGCGGTTTCTGTGATTTTTATTGAGATAGACATAATTTAACGATTGGTGGGGTAGATTGACGTAAAGCCAGGTTTTCGACTCATGGTGGTCTTAAAAGATTATTAATTTTCCGCGAATGAACGCAAATAAAAAACCACACAATACAGGTGTCATCTCTGTCCAATGCTCCTGAGTGGAAACGAGGTCGGGCAAGTCAAATAATTTAAAACAATTCACCACAGAGACACAGAGAGCACAGAGAAAAACCTGTTATTGTTAACCGCGCCGCAGGCGCGGTTAACAATATAAACCTCTGTGTTCTCTGTGCCTCTGTGGTGAAAAATGTTTTTGACCGCCTGTTGATGGACGTTTTCGGTCATTGAATTCCAGCATAGAATTCATTAGCAAATTCCTCAAAACGCTCATTTTCGATAGCCTCGCGAATCTCACGCATTAATTGCTGGTAATAATAGAGGTTATGAATGGTACTCAAACGGGAATACAGAATTTCACCGCATTTATCGAGGTGGCGTAGATAAGAACGTGTATAGTTTTGACAGGTATAACACTGACAGTTTTCATCTACTGGGCGAATATCGTCCTTATAACGGCTGTTTCTAATCTTTAAAATGCCGGTGCTGGTGTAAAGAAAACCTGTACGGGCATGGCGTGTAGGAATGACGCAGTCAAACATATCAATCCCCCGCCTAACCGCTTCGATTATGTCTTCTGGTCGGCCAACGCCCATTAAGTAACGCGGTTTATCCACCGGTAATTTTGGCACGGTAAAATCGAGTACCTGGTTTCGTTCCTCCATAGGCTCGCCAACTGAGAGCCCGCCAATCGCATAACCATCAAAGTCTAATGTGGTGAGTCCCGCTACCGATTCATGTCGTAAAGTCTCGTACATGCCGCCTTGTACAATTCCAAATAGTGCTGAGGGGTTACCCTGATGTGCGGTTTTACAACGTTCAGCCCAACGTAATGAAAGCTGCATTGATTCCATGGCTTCTATTTCAGTTGCAGGATACGGTGTGCATTCATCAAAGATCATAACAATATCTGAACCCAGATCTTTTTGTATCTGCATGGAATATTCAGGTGTTAATTCAATTTTTCTGCCATCAACAGGTGAGTTAAATATCACGCCGTTTTCAGTAATCTTACGCATTTTGGCGAGACTGTAGACCTGAAAACCACCTGAATCCGTAAGAATAGGTTTTTGCCAGTGCATAAAATTATGCAAATCACCGTGTTTACGAATAATCTCAGTACCGGGACGTAACATTAAGTGAAAGGTATTGCCCAAAACAATCTCTGCACCGGTGCCAGTTAACTCTTCAGGTGTCATAGCTTTAACCGTGCCATAGGTGCCGACAGGCATAAATGCGGGCGTTTCGATGGTGCCACGATCAAAGCTTAATTGACCACGTCGAGCGCCGTCATTTTTTTTAGATAATTTAAATAACATCAATAAGCTAGGAAATAGTTTTAAGTAATGACTTCAAGTAAGGTTTTAAGTAATAAGTAGAGACCTTTGCACGATATAGTTTCTGTCATTCCCGAGTGCTTTTATCGGGAATCCATTGTCTTTTATAAACGCTGGATCCCCGATAAAAACACTCGAGG